>JAHJQV010000034.1 GCA_018819105.1 Gammaproteobacteria bacterium | reverse complement strand
GCTTAGCCGCAAGGCATGGCTCGCAGGTCATGGCCATTCCATGGCCAAGAGCCATAACACAGCGGATGAGTGCTTTCCGGCTCGCCCTGCGGGAGCGCACCTGAGGCTGCATTACGGCGTTGCAATCCTTGTCAAGGGCTTGCCATTCACTACGGATTACGCCTGGTACTGCAGCCTCAGGACGCGCTCTGAATGTCACAGTATTTCCGGCGGGGTACACTAGCTGTGGCCATCACGACATCGCTGCAGTCACCTTGCTGTACTGATCCAGTGCAGCGCGCAGCGGCCCCATGAAATCCGCCACCACCGCCACGGCATCCACTTGCTGCTGCTGGCATTCGGCCAGTGCCTGCACCAGCGCCGATCCGATCACCACGGCATCGGCATGCTCAGCGACGGCAGCCGCATCGGCAGCATTTTTTATCCCGAAACCAACCGCTATGGGCAAGCTGGTGTAACGGCGCAAACGCGCCACCGGTGCGGCCATGGCGGCACCATCCAGACTGGCAGCGCCGGTGACACCTTTCAACGCCACGTAGTAAACGAAACCGCCGGCCACACCCGAAATCAGCTGCAGGCGCTGATCGCTGGAGGTCGGTGCCGCCAGCATGATCTGATGCAGGTCAAGTGGCTGCAGCACAGCGTGGATGTCGGCCGATTCTTCCGGTGGCGCATCCACGATCAGCAAAGCGTCGACCCCGGCTGTGGCCGCATCGGTGGCAAAAGCCTGCAGACCATAGCGCCAGATCGGGTTCAGGTAACCCATCAGCACCAGTGGCGTGCGCTGGTCGCTGCGGCGGAACTGCCGCACAAGATCCAGCACGCCATGCAGGTTCATGCCGGCCGCCAGAGCACGCTCACAGGCTTTCTGGATCACCGGGCCATCTGCCATCGGGTCGGAAAACGGCATGCCGAGCTCGATGATGTCGGCACCATGTGCCACCAGCGCCTGCAGGACCTGACCGCTAAACCCGGCACCACCGTCGCCGGCGGTGATGTAGGGGATCAGCAGTTTGCGGCCCTGCTCGCGCGCCCGGGCGAACACATGATCGATGCGATTCACAATTTGATTCCTTCCAGCGTGGCCACCGTTTGCACGTCCTTGTCACCGCGTCCGGACAGATTGATCAGCACGGTCTGATCCGGCCGCATGGTGGCGGCCAGCCGCATGCCGTAGGCGATCGCATGAGCGCTTTCCAGCGCCGGCAGAATGCCTTCCAGCCTTGTCAGCTGATGAAATGCAGTCATGGTTTCGGTATCGGTCACGCTGACATAGCTGGCGCGTCCGCTGTCCTTCAGCCAGGCATGTTCGGGCCCGACGCCGGGATAATCCAGGCCGGCGGAAATGGAGTGGGTTTCGGTGATCTGGCCGTCATCATTGTCCAGCAGGTAGGTTTTGCTGCCATGCAGCACGCCGGGACGGCCACCGACCAGGCTGGCCGCATGCTGGCCGGATTCAATCCCGTCACCACCGGCCTCGACGCCATAAATGTCCACATCCTTGTCGTTGACAAATGCATGAAACAGGCCGAGTGCATTGGAACCGCCGCCAACACAGGCCACCAGGGCATCGGGCAGACAGCCGTGATCGGACAGCATCTGCTCACGCGCCTCGCGCCCGACCACAGAATTGAAATCGCGCACCAGCATTGGATACGGATGCGGTCCGGCCACGGTGCCGATGATGTAAAAAGTGTCGTCAACGTTGGTGATCCAGTCGCGCAGCGCCTCGTTCATGGCGTCTTTCAATGTTTTCGATCCGCTGTCGACCGAGCGCACCTCGGCACCGAGCAGGCGCATGCGAAACACGTTGATGGACTGGCGCTGGATGTCCACTTCGCCCATATAAACCACGCACTTCATGCCCAGTCGGGCGGCCACCGTGGCCGAAGCCACACCGTGCTGCCCCGCCCCGGTTTCCGCAATGACCCGCTGCTTGCCGGCGTACTTGGCCAGCAGCGCCTGGCCCACGGTGTTGTTGATCTTGTGCGCCCCGGTGTGATTGAGGTCTTCACGCTTGAGCAGAATGCGCGCGCCACCAACGTGCTCGGTCAGACGCTCCGCCACATAAATGGGCGACGGCCGGCCGACATAATGTTTCAGATCGCGGGCAAACTCTGCCATGAAACCGGGGTCATGGCGCCAGCGCTGATATTGCCCGGTCAGTTCCTGCAGCGCCGTCATCAGGGTTTCTGACACATAGCTGCCGCCGTAGTCCCCGAAGTGCCCGTGTGCATCGGGTACGCTCACCGCACCCTGTCCAGCCACGGCATCGGCGAACCGCCACATTGGCGGTATCTCCCCGGCTGCAGGCGTCACAGGCGTTGGTGATTCATGGCTGACCGCTTTCAAAGACATGGTTGACCTCATTGACGAAGGCTTGCATTTTATCCGGACATTTGTGTCCGGGACTTGTTTCTATACCGGTGGACACATCCACCGTCTCTGGCCTCACCTGGCGAATGGCCGCAGCCACGTTGGCGGCCGACAGGCCGCCGGCGAGATAGATTGGCAGCGGGCGCTGTGGCGGAATCATCGACCAGTCAAACGCCTCGCCACTGCCACCGGCCTGATCGCCAGCATGGGCATCCAGCAACAGCGCCAGCAGTCGCTGCTGCCCGCAGTCCGCCCATTGCCGCATGCACCTGCCCAGCTCAGCATCTGTGCCGACTGCCACGGCCTTGATCCAGGGTCTGCCGAAGGCGGCGCAAAAATCTGCGCGCTCATTGCCGTGAAACTGCAGCCGGTCCAGCTTCACCTGTGCCAGCACGTCTGTCACTGCCGCAGCACTGTGATTCATGAACAGACCGGTCAGCTGGGCCCGATCGTGCACCATCTCTGCCAGTTTTCTGGCTGTATCCAGATCAATGTTGCGACGCTGTCCGGCAAACACCAGGCCGATCTCATCGACCCCCAACGCCAGGGCACACTCCACGTCATGTGGCCGGGTCATCCCGCAGAATTTAATTCTTGTCCTGTGCGTTCGCTGCTGTGGCATAAGCGGATGAATGTAATGGTGTTGGCCGTTGCCAGCATGGGTTACAGATATAGACCTTTATGACAGCCCAGGCGTTACTGGCGATGCCCGTCTTACCAGTCTTAAGGGCCATTGCCAGTATGGCTGTCAGTATCGCTGAGGCAGCACTCTGCTGGCAAGCCAAACTCAGACGGATAACACGCCCGCTGAAAATACAGGCCGTGCGCCGGCGCGGTCACCCCGGCACGGTTGCGATCGCGACCAGCCAGCAGGGCCGGCATGTCCGCCACCGCACGCGCCCCGGTGCCGATCTCGATCAGGGTGCCGGCGATGTTGCGCACCATGTGATAAAGAAAGCCATCGGCGCGCACATGCAGACACACCAGATCATCTCTGCGCACGACGCCGATCTGTTCAATCCTTCGGCAAGGTGACGCGGCCTGGCAACCGCGCGCCCGCAGACTGCTGAAGTCGTGCTCACCCAGCAAACACTGTGCCGCCGCATGCATGCTGGATACATCCAGCGCCTGCCGCACCCAGGCCTGGCGCTGTCGTTGCAGTGCCGGCCGCGTGAGTCGATTGCAGATAAGGTATTCATAGCTGCGCGTCACTGCGCTGAAGCGGGCGTGAAAATCCATGCTCACCGGCCGCACCCACAACACCACCACGCTGTCTGGAAGTTGACTGTTGATGCCCAGCAGCCACTGTCTCGCACTGCGTTGCGCGCTGCTGTCAAAATGTGCCACCTGGCAGCGCGCATGCACGCCGGTGTCGGTGCGACCGGCACCATGCACGCTGCAATGCTCGTTGGCCACACTGGCGATGGCGGTCTCCAGCACTTCCTGCACGGTGGGCGATTGTCGCTGTCGCTGCCAGCCAAAAAAACCGTGACCGTCGTATTCTACGCCCAGCGCCAGGCGCCGAAGCTGCACTGACAAATCAACAGCCTCTGCTGCAATCAGGCTTGCGCCTGCGCCTGCTGCAGCAACGAGGCCATTTCCTCACGCTGGGCGGGGCTGCCCTGATCGCCGATTTCATCCAGCAGGATGCGCATCGCCTGATGATCGCCCATGGCGAGGTAGGCACGTGCCAGATCCAGTTTGATTTCGATGCCGTCAAACAGCTCGTCATCAGCAAAGCCAGAGTCATCAGAGCCATGGGCTTCAGAGTCAGAGGCTTCAGAGTCAGAGGCTTCAGAGTCAGAGGCTTCAGAGTCAGAGGCTTCAGAGTCAGAGGCTTCAGAGTCAGAGGCTTCAGAGTCAGAGGCTTCAGAGTCAGAGGATTCAGAGTCAGAGTCTACAGCAGAAACAGAGTCAATCGGCCAGCGCGCGGTGGTGGCAGCAGCGTCTTCATCGTCCACTGCTTCAGCCTCTGACAGCACGGTTGGTTCACTGCTATCGGCCTGCGATGGTATGGGGTCTGGCGTCAGCGCGGAATCCTGAGCGGCGCCAGTGTCCTCTTGTTGCTGCAACCAGTCGTCATCAAGGTTTGCCTGCGGGTCGGGAATGCTTTCGGCAAATGGATCGAAATTGCTTTCCATGCTCTCCACCGAAGCGGTCGCTGTCGCTGTGGTGGCTGCCGCGGCTGGCTGATCAGTTTGCTCCGCATCATGCTCTGCATCCAGATCGGCGGCAAAGGCATCAAACGACAGTGGGGGTAGCAGTTCATCGCCCGACGATGCTGAACTGGCCGCAGACTCAGCTTCGGTGTCTGCTGAGGCCAAATCATCTTCGCTGCCTGACTCTGCTTCGACATCGCGGTCTGCCGCTGCACTCAGGCTGGCAGTGTCGAAGGCCAGCGGCGCAGTGATGGCGACCTCTGCGCTGCTCGTGCTGCGCCAATCGTCATAGCTGTCGTCGCTTAGGTCCTCGCTGTCGGTAGAACCGTCAGGCTCAGCAGCAGCCGACTCACTGGCCAGCTCAAACTTGAGTGGTGCCAGCAACTCATCCGCTGCCTTATCCTGTTCTGCCGCATCCTCAGTCGCGTCTGCCATGCTATCTGCGGCCTCTTCACTGGCCAGATCGACATCGAAATCGTCACTGTGCTGATCGGCGACGGCTGACTCAGGAGCAACCACCGCACTGCCCTGCTGGTCCTGCGGGAACGGCTCAGCCGCAAGCCCGCCCGGAACCAATGGCTGATCCGACGCATTGTCATCCGGAGTATGGCCATCACTGCGCGTGGGCTCGCTCCAGGCAGCATCAGACTGATCGTCACCGACGTGGTCACTACCGGCCTGGTCGCTTTCCTGACCGTCATCCTGGTCGACATCCTGGCCGAAAACATGGCCAGTGGCAGTCCAGGCATGCTCTGCGGCGTGGTCATCCTGCGGCGATTGCGGCTGCACATTTGCGTGCGCTTCGGCGTCTGTGTTATCGACGTCCATCTCATCCATGATGGCGTTGATCTGTTCACGCCAGTCGTCGTCACGCGCAGCTTCAGTATCGTCAGAGCCCTGCTCTGCATGCTCCGATACCGCAGCTTCCGGCAAGCTATCCGGCTGCTCAGCGGTGAATTGCTCGACTGCTGCAGTCGCCGCAGAATCGCGCCCGGACTGTGCCGAGTCAGTGTCAGCTGCAAGCCTGGATGCAGGCAGTTCATCTGCTGCAGACTGTCCCTGCAACGCTGCCTCCAGTCTGTGTTCATCACCGCGGGCCAATGCCGCCGCGCCCACAGTGCCCTGTTCGGCACTGCTTGCAGACACAGGCGAGTCAGGCTCACTGGTCTCAGGCCCACTGGTCTCATTAGGCCCAATGATCTCAGAGTCGCTGGTCTCGGACTCGCCGGGTTGCTGCCGATGGCGGTTCAGCTCGTTAAGCATGTTCTGATATTCGGAATCATCACTGCTGCGGCTGAACATGGAGCGCAACGCCCAGTACAGGGCGGCCAGCATCAACACCAGCAATGCCGCAAACAGCACCAAACCACTGAGCGAGTCCGGCAGCCATTCGATCTGCTGAAACCAGGTTGCGCCTGACTCGGGCATTTGCGCGGCCAGGGCGGCCTTGGTCGCAGCCTTGTCCGTAATCTGAGGGTTGGCCTGCATGGTATTGGTATTCATCGGGTCAGTCCTGTCTGTCTGCCTGTCATCGTCGCTGCGCGGGGCACTGTCCGGCGCACTTTGCCCATCCGATCCAACGGTTGTGCTGTTGCCGGTCGCGGACGGATTGGCACCGTTGTTCAGTGAATAGTCCAAGTCCAGCCGACCCGATTCAGCAGCGGGATCATTGGCATCAGCGGTCGATGCCGCCTTGAGACTGCTGATTTCCTGATCACGCAGATCGATCTCGGTGTTGAGCAGATCAACCTGCTCCCGCAACGCCGCATTTTCCCGCTTCACGGTCAGCAACTCTTCCTGCAGTCGCGCAATACGCAATGCGGCCACGCTGTCATTGGCAGCGCTGCGCCCGCCAGCGTCGGCGTTGTTGCCCAGCAGCTGCAGGCGACCACCGCTGTTGCTCCAGGCCATGTTCTGCTCGCGCAGTCTGACCACAGCATCGTAATGGGTGATGCCTGCCACGGTCAGACTGTCCGGGATGTTCAGCATCACCCCGCTGCGCAATGTGTTGACATTGTCGGGGTCCTGCAGCGCCTGCGGGTTGGCATTCTGAAACGCGACCAACCACTGTTGCGCAGTCATCGGCGTGCTGGCGGCATAGCGCTGGGCAATGCTCCACAGTGTCTCACCCGGCTGCACCGGACCATAGCTGCCATCACCGCCCGCGTTGCCGGTCACACGCGGCTGTGGCACAGACTGGGCCACGGATGCTGCGGCCGTGTTCGCCGCGCCGGCGTCTGCTGTGTTGCCGGATTCTGTCGCAATGCGCTCGGATCGACGCATGGCCAGGCTGCGGCGCGCGAGATCGCCCGGACTGGGTTTGGGATCAAGAAACAGAATATACGGCTTGCTGATCAACTCGCGTTCAGGCAGTTGCAGATCCACCACCAGTTGCAAGACCGGTTCATTGACCGGCTGTTCAGAACGCACAGCAACAAAATAGCCGGCCTCATCCTGTTCGATGGCCACGCTGAGCTGCAGGGCTTCGGGATAGGCACCGGCACCCTGGCGGGCCCACTCCAGCGGCGGCGCCAGACTGGTTTTGGCCGCTGCCATGACCTCCTGGTCGGCATTGTCCAGCGCGATGCGGGCCTGCAGCGGCTCACCCAGATAAGACCTGATCTCGGGCGCACCCAGCTGCGCCGCAGTGGCAGCGTTAAGCCACAGCAGCACGGTCAGTGCAAGCCAATGCTGCAACCGGCAAGACCCTCTGCAGTGCCTGTTCTGGCCGACATGCCTGTTCATGTTTTCCATCCCGTGGTGTTGTCGCCGAGCCGCAGTCATGCCGTTGCCAGCCGTTGTGTCGCGGTGCCATGCAGCGCAGGACGCTGCAGCCAGCGCTGCATAATCTGCACGGCATTCAATGCTGCACCCTTGCGGATGTTGTCGGCGACGATCCAGCAGTTGATGGCTGCGGGGTCATCCAGATCATGGCGCAGACGCCCGACACAGACCTCGTCAGTGCCCGAGACCTGCACCGGTGACGGCCAGGCCTGGGGTCGATCCATCACCCGCACGCCGTCTGCCTGCTGCAGCAGTGCGTGCACATCTTGCAGCGACACGGCGGCACTGAATTGAGCGTGCACGGTCATCGCATGGCCGTTAAACACCGGCACCCGCACTGCGGTTGCATTGACCTGCAAATCCGGCGCGGCCAGTATCTTGCGGCTCTCGTTGAGCATTTTCATCTCCTCACCGCTGTAGCCATTCTCCTGCAGCGTATCGATCTGCGGCCACAGATCGAATGCCATGCAATGCTGGCCAGCCTGGGGGTGCGGTTCGCGCAGGGACAGTCGATCCAGGCTGTGCCGACCCAGATCTTCCATCGGTGCCCGGCCCGCACCGGAGACCGCCTGATAGGTGCTGACATGGATGCGGCGCAGACCGAACTGCTGATGCAGCGGTGCCAGCACCATCAGCATCTGAATGGTGGAACAGTTTGGGTTGGCGACTATGGCACCGACTCCAGGCGTGAGTTGATCAAGCAGGTGGCCGTTGATTTCCGGCACCAGCAGCAGTTTGTCTGGATCGTTGCGAAAAGCGGAAGAATTGTCGATCACCAGACAACCAGCCGCCTGCGCCCGGGGTGCCAGGGCGGCGGCCACCGCGCTGCCGGCGGAGCACAGCACCACCTGCACGGTGCTGAAATCGAAATCGTCGGCAGCGCACACGACCAGCTTATCATTGCCATAACGCAAGCGCTTGCCGTGAGACTCCGCACTGGCCAGGGCAAACACCCGCGCTGCGGGCAGCTGCAGGTCGGCCAGCAATTCCAGCATGGTCTCTCCGACCAGTCCGGTGGCACCGAGTACGGCGATGTTGATGTGCTTGATCATGGCTTGGTCTGTGGTCGCCTGCAGTCTTGTCGATAAAGTGAGAAAGTTTTTTAGAGTTAACTCTATATGTCTGTATTATTGGGATATATCTGGCCCGATTATACCAACATCGCCGCATTGTGCACGATGTCTGAGGTATTGGTCCATGAGCACCAGCGCAAGCATCGCCTCAGCGATCGGTGTGGCACGTATGCCGACGCAGGGATCGTGCCGGCCGGTGGTAACGATGTCCACCTCTTCGCCTGCGGTGTTCAGCGTTCGCCCCGGCAGCCGCAGACTGGAGGTGGGCTTGTACACCATGCTGACGAGAATATCCTGGCCACTGGAAATGCCGCCCAGTATGCCGCCGGCATGGTTGCTGAGAAAACCCTGCGGGGTGATTTCGTCCCGATGCACGGTGCCCGGCTGCTCCACCGCAGCAAAACCGGCACCAATCTCTACCCCTTTCACCGCGTTGATGCTCATCATCGCAGCAGCAATCTCGGCATCCAGCTTCCCATACACCGGCTCGCCCAGACCGGCCGGAACACCGCTGGCGATGACATTGACCCGGGCTCCCACAGAATCGCCGCTTTTGCGCAGCTGATCCATGAATGTTTCCAGTTCCGCCACCCGTTCCGGATCGGGGCAGAAAAACGGGTTGTCATCGACGCTGTCCAGCAACAGCCTGGTGTCGGTGCGAATGGGGCCGAGCTGTGCCAGGTAACCGCGAATCTGAATGCCCAGCGTGGCCAGATAATCACGGGCGATAACACCTGCGGCCACGCGCATGGTGGTTTCACGGGCCGAGGAACGGCCACCACCGCGATAATCACGGATACCGTATTTCTTGTGATAGGTCCAGTCCGCATGCCCGGGACGAAACTGTTCGGCGATTTTTGTGTAGTCCTTGCTGCGCGCGTCGGTGTTGCGCACCAGCAGCGCGATCGGGGCACCAGTGCTGTGTCCTTCGAACACCCCGGACAAAATTTCCACGGCATCGGCCTCATGGCGTTGCGAGGTGTGCCGGCTGCGGCCGGTGGCCCGGCGCTTCAGCGCCTGCTCGATGCGGGCAGCGTCAATCGGCAGTCCCGGTGGACAGCCGTCAATCACGCAACCGATTGCGGGGCCGTGACTCTCACCGAATGTGGTGACCGCAAACAGTTTGCCAAAGGTATTGCTGGACATGATCAGGAACTCTGCAGACGTTGTTGATACCACTGCTTTATAGCATGATCGTGCCGCTGCAGCACATCGGCAGCGGCGAGCAGCACACCTTCACCGCCGTGTTCCAGCTCCGGCCATATCCACGGCAGCTCGGGCAACTGCTGTTGCAGCTCGGCAGCGGTCTCACCCAGTTCAAGGATCAGCATGCCACCGGCGCTCAGATGCTCGCGGGCATGCAGCAGTATGCGCGCCACGTGCTGCAGCCCGTCGGTGCCGCTGTAGAGTGCATGCGCAGGCTCATGTCGGTATTCCTCTGGCATGGTCGCGGCCGCGGCATCCGGCACATAGGGCGGGTTGCTGATGATGATGTCAAAGCGCTGCTGCAGGCCGTCATACACGTCCGCCAGGCACCAGTTGCAGCGCTGCGCCACGCTATGCCGACTGGCGTTTTCTGCGGCCATGCTCAGGGCGTCCGCATCGATATCAGAACCGGTGACCTCAAGCCAGGGCATGTGCACGGCACAGGCGATGGCGATACAGCCGGAACCGGTACCGATATCCAGCAGGGTTTGGTGCTCGCGGGCGTCCAGCCACGGGCGAAACTGCTCGTGGATCAGTTCCGCCAGAGGCGATCTGGGCACCAGTGTGTGCTGATTGACGCGAAACGGCAAACCACAGAACCAGGCTTCTCCCAGCAGATAGGCCAGTGGTTGTCGCTGTGCCAGCCGCGCCTCGACCACACTGGCAACCGCCGCCTGTGCTGCGGTGTCCAGCGCCATATCAGGCAGTGTGGCGGTTACATCCAGACCGAGCACATGGGCAACGAGCCAGCAGGCTTCGTCGTGTGCAGTCGCGGTTCCGTGGCCGAACACCAGCCCGGCCTGCTCAAATTGCTTGACGATGGTGGCAATCAAGGCATGCAAGGAAATGCTGGCGGACATCTGACGTTGACTCTGGTGGCAGCAATATCCGACGTGACTACGAGCACAAGTCGGGGGATTGCAAGATTGGTGCACAATGCGGGTGCGAGCGGTTTATTATAGCCAACATACTCTGCCCCTCCCCAAGCGATGTTCAAGTCCCTGCTGGCAAGATTGCAAATTGTGCTGCCGACCATGCTGCTGACGCGGGTCGCCGGTGTGCTGGCCGAATCGCGCATCGGCTGGCTGAAAAACACCATGATCCGACTGTTCAGCTCGGCCTATGCGGTGAACTGGGAAGAAACCGAGGCCAGTGAGGCCAACGATTTCGCCAGTTTCAACGATTTTTTCTGCCGGCCATTGCGCGCAGACGCGCGTTTGCTGCAGCGGTCTGCCGAGCAGCTGTTGAGCCCCTGTGACGGCCTCATCGGTGCCTGTGGCCGCATTGACTCCAGCCAGCAGTTGCTGCAGGCCAAGCACATCACGTATCCATTGCCGCAGTTGCTGGGCTGCCCGGAAGAGCTCAGCAGCAGCCTGAGCGGACATCACTATTACACGCTGTATCTGGCACCACACAATTACCATCGTGTGCACATGCCGCTGGCGGGTCGGCTGCAGCAATGCTGCCATGTGCCGGGTCGGCTGTTTTCCGTCGCACCAGCCAGCACCACTGCCCTGGCTGGCATTTTTTGTCGCAACGAGCGGGTCGTGTGCTGGTTTGCCGATGCCCAGCAGCGTCCCTGGGTGATGGTGCTGGTCGGGGCCATGATGGTGGGCAGCATTGCCACTGTCTGGCACGGACGCTATGGTCATCGCAACGGGCCCGCTGTGCAACAGGAAGTGCTGAGACAGGCGGTGCAACTAGAACAGGGTGACGAAATGGGCCGCTTTCTGATGGGCTCAACAGTGATCGTGCTGGCGCCGTTTGCCCCGAACCCGGCCGTATCCGGCAGCATCCGCCTGCACCAGCCATTGTCACTGTGACCGCCCAACCCGGCGAACCAATCATCCAGGGCATGGTCAACGGCTGCGTAAACTCATCGCCTGGATATCGCTTATGCCAACCCCGATTACCATAACCAGCCGTCTTGCAGACAGCATCCGCAACCGCGGCGGATCCGCCTGTCGGCATGTGCTCTGCGCCATGCTGCTGCTGTTGCAGCTGACCGGCCATAGCCAGACTGGCGAACAGACCGACACTCAACCACAATGGCAGATCAGCGATCTGGCAGCGGCCGTGGATCTGGTTGCGCTGGTGCAGGTGGAACAGACCCAATACCAGTACCGGCGCGGATTCGAGATCGACGGCTATGCCGATCTGCGCATCATGATCCCGTACAAGCAGGATGTCGGCAGCGAACTGATCCGGGTGCGCGAGTCAGGCCTGCGCGAAAACAGCTGCTACTTTCCGCGCACCTTTCTTGGTGATGAGGGCCCCAGATATCTGGTGTTTCTCGCCGCTGCGGAAAACAACGACGCCGGTTTGCGCGAATATGTCGGCCACCCGATGGGTTGCAAGCAATCGGTGCTGGTCAGCAGCGATCATCAGTATGTGCTGCGGTATCCGCTGGAAGGCAACGTCAGGCTTGCCGACGAGCATGCACAGTGGATAGAAAACTTTGATTTCAGCGATCCGGCTGCGTTTGCCGGTGAACCGGAACTGACCCCCGGCCGCAAGCAAAAGCTGGCCGAACAGGTCGACGGTGTGGTCGATGAGCGCGGCGTGAAATACACCCGTGGTATCCATATACGCCATGTCAAGGATCTGATCGGTCGCGACAACCTGAGCCGTGCCGGCCGTGGCGGCAAATACTAGAAAATTTCTGAAATAAACGCGCTCCGCGAAGCGTTGTTCATAGATTCTCTAGCTTACGATGCGGTAACAGGGTTCGTAATGACTGCCGGGCAGTTTCATGCGCTGCTGCGCATTGAAGGCACCCAGCAGCTCATCCACAGCACTCATCAACGCTCGCTCGCCACGGATCTGAAACGGGCCCTGAGCCCTGATCGCTGCCACCCCATCCGGCTTGATGTTGCCGGAGACAATCCCGGAAAACGCCCGGCGCAGATCGGTGATCAACTCGTGTTGCGGGCGCTCGCGACTGAGATTGAGACTGTTCATGTTCTCGTGGGTGGGCTTGAAGCGCATTTGCAATGGGTGCGGGATCTTCAGCAACCAGTTGAAATAATAGGCATCATTGTGTTTGGTACGGTAGTCGCGGACCTCTTCCAGCCCCCTGCTCATCAACTGCGCCACCGCCACCGGGTCATTGATGATGATGCGGTACTTGTCACGCACTTCAGGACCGATGGCAAAAGTCAGAAAACGGTCGATGTGGGCGAAGTATTCACGCGCCGATTCAGGCCCGGTAAACACCACCGGCAGGGGCATGTCGCGGTTATCGGGATGCAGCAGCACGCCGAGCAGAAACATGATCTCCTCCGCCGTACCGGCACCACCTGGAAACACCAGCATGGCATGACCGGTGCGCACGAACGCCTCCAGGCGCTTCTCGATGTCCGGCAGGATGACCAGTTCATTGACAATCGGATTGGGTGATTCCACAGCGATGATGCCAGGTTCGGACAAACCCAGATAACGACCGGGCAATGTTCTCTGCTTGGCGTGCGCGATGGTGGCGCCCTTCATCGGGCCTTTCATCGCGCCGGCACCGCAGCCGGTGCAGATGTTCATGCCGCGCAGGCCGAGTTGATAGCCGACTTCCTTGCTGTAATCGTATTCCGCTCCGGAAATCGAATGACCGCCCCAGCACACCACCACGTCCGGATCGGCCTCCGGGCGGAACGCCTTGGCATTGCGCATGATCTCGAACACGGCGTTGGTGATGCCATCGCTGTCTGTCAGATCGTTGTTCGGGTTGCCCTCGATTTCGGTATGAAAATAGATCAGATCACGAATTACCGCCGACATCAGTTCGCGGATACCGCGAATGATCTTGCCATCGACAAAAGCCGTGGCCGGTGCATTCTGGATGTCCAGACGGATGCCACGATTGACCGGCACCACCTCAACCTGAAAATGCTGAAACTGCTGCAGAACGCGATCGGCGTCATCACTGGGGTTACCGCTGTTGAGCACTGCCAGCACGCATCGGCGCATGCGTTCATTAAGCTTGCCAAGACTGGCGTCGGTAAGGCGGGCAACTTCCTGTTGCGAAAGCGTATTGAGGATGCCGGCGGGGTAAATCTGGGTACTGATCGAGTTCAATGGCTGCCTGCCTGTGATTGCGAAAAAAGCGCTATAGGATAGCAGGATAAGCAGACTGCTGTCGCGCCATCCACAACGCGGCGGGGAAACCTTGTGAGATCAACCAGAACCCGTATTGATGTAAACCTGTTCGACGGCATAATTGTCACGGGCACAGATACGACTGCCGGTGACACAGCGCGATGCAGAAGTCGTTTGCATGAACACAAACTGCTGCTTGATGCGCATCTGCTGCAGCTGTTTTGATACCGGGGGGTACTGCCACTGACGCAGGGCGTTTTCCGCGGCATTGACGAATGCTCGCACATCGTCTGAATCTGCGGCAACCAGTATGTCCACCGGCTTTCCCGCTGCATCAATGCTATAAATCAGATTGACAATGACGATGGCATCGTCGTCGTAGAGCCTGGATGGCAACTGCGGGGAAACCTGATACACCGGCTCCGGCAATGTGTCGGCACGCAGAGAATAATTGTCTGTGTTCAGCGCCGTGGACAGCTGCTCAACGTGAGCGCTGATGTCATTGAACGATGCCTGGGTAAAATTGACACTGGCTGCATCGGCCCTGCCTGCATCGCCCCTAAAGGTATGCCGATCCAGCTCCCGAACCAGTTGCTGGCGCTGCAGGTGTTGCTGATGCAGACTGTCCAGGCTGGGCATCACTTCGCCAGGCGCTGCATCCAGCTCTTGGTGCTGCGGTGTGGATGCAGTCTGCAGATCAATGGGATAGCCGGATACTGGGGCTTGCTGGCTGGCTGTAGCCGACCAGCCATCTGCGATATGGCGCGGCTGGTCACTTGCACTGCGCGGCGGATACTCAAAGCGCGCGGCACGCAGATAGAGCTCATCGAGCAGATGCCGAGCCTGCTGCTGCGATGGTGTCAGCAAGAGCTCTTGCGCCTGCTCAGGCAGCACATGCATGGCCGCACGACTGTGCTCGATGCTGCTGAAACCGGAGATGAACACGGCCATGCTCACCAGCAGGCTGGTCAGACACAGCAGCGGCCGCTGCCGCAAATCATGTGGCGAATCCACTTCCGGCTCGCCGAGGATACGCTGAATGCGCCGCAGCAGGGCATGCTTGCAGGTGCTGGCGGCAGCCAGCGCCGGCAATGGGTGCGGCTGATCCTGCAGACTGAGCAACGCTTTTGCATATTGCAGACGGTCGCCGGCACAGGCCATGGCAATGTGGTCACAGCACAATTCCCGCTCTTCGTCCAGAATGCTGCAAACCCAATGCACCAGAGGATGGTAGAAGAACAGTATGCGCACAATGTTCTGCACCATGTTGACCAGGTAATCATGGCGTCGGATGTGGGCCAGTTCGTGGGCCAGCAGCAGACGCAGCTGATCCATCTGCATGCTGGTCAGCAGGGCGGCTGGTAGCAGGATGACCGGTCGCAGCCAGCCTGTGGTCATTGGCGTGTGAATCACACCTGAGACAATGATGCGTACCGGGCGGCTGATCGACATCTGCTCGACCAGTGTCGCCACCTGACTGGCCAGCCAGGCAGGTGTGGCATGCACCTGGGTGCGTTGCAGGTATTGCAGCGCAATCCATGCCAACAGCATTTTCATGGCATACCAGCTCACCCCTGCCGCCCACAGCGCCAGCAAGGAGCGCAGCATCAAGGGTGGCAGTTGCCAACCGGTTACACTGTCTATGGCCGCCTGCACCGCGAAGCCGGTGGACCCTGCTGCAATCGCAGCCGAGCTGCCATCCCCCAGCCACTGCCAGGCAAATGTCAGCACCGGTGCCAGCAACAACAAAGCCAGCGCCAGCATGGCTGCTCCATAGCGATGGTTGGAGCGCGCCACATCATCGTCCTGCGGTGCCAGCCACAGAGCCAACAGCAGCAACGCAGCGATCAACACGCCCTGCCAGAGGAAGTGGATCAGTGTCCAGGCCAGTGTGTCTGCCAGCATCGCCTGAGTCTCCTGCTGCTCAGTCAGCTTCCAGGCGCTGGATCAGTTTCTTGATTTCAGCCAGCTCATCCGGGTCGACCCGACCTGACTGACCCAGCGCCTGCAATGCCAGTTGTGTGGCGGAGCCATCGAACAAACGGTTGGCCAGATCGGTGACAAATGCCCGCCGCTCGTTCTGCTGGGTGCAGTTGGCGCGGTAGATGTGTGCCCGCTGCCCGGTATCACGCTGCACTAGTCCCTTGTCGGTCATGATCTGCAACATTTTCAGAGTGGTGGTGTAACTGTTGCCGCCACCATCAGGGTTGAGCAGTTCATGCACTTCGCGCACGGTGGCCGGCTGATGTGCCCACAACACCCGCAATATGGCCAGTTCGGCCGGGGTTGGACGGGGCGCTGACTGTGATTTTTTATCGTTTGCTTTTCTCATGATCCGCTTCGCTGGAAACAATGCATGACAATTTACTATGAAAGTCTACGTATTTCAAGCGACCGCAGTGCAAACAGTCTCATACCAGCTGGCATAAAAAAAGCATGGACCGGAGACCGGCCCATGCCTGACAGTGACGAGGCCTGTGCCTGGCACAGGCCGCTGATCAGACCGATTCGTCGACCTGTTCCTGCGCTTCGGGCTCATCCTGCTGTAGTTCGCCGGCTGCCATCTTTTCGGCGGCCAGCTCTTCGGCGGCCAACTCTTCGGCGGCAAGGGCCTGCTCCGCAGCAAGCTCATCGGCGTCGGACTTGTTCATGTACTCGGCCATTTCCGCCTCGGCATCACCAAAACGATGCTTCTTGCGCTCGGCATGATAGGCCAGACCGGTACCGGCCGGAATCAGCCGGCCGACGATGACGTTTTCCTTCAGTCCGCGCAGATCATCCACGGTGCCGGTCACGGCCGCCTCGGTGAGCACACGAGTGGTTTCCTGGAACGACGCCGCCGAAATGAACGACTCGGTGGCCAGCGATGCCTTGGTGATGCCCAGCAGCAGATGCTCGTAGGTCGCCGGCTGCTGATCGTTGCTGATGGCACGCTTGTTGATTGCCTCCAGTTTGCTCAGCTCCAGCTGTTCACCATGCAACAGGGTGGTCTCACCCGGATCCAGCACGCGCGCCTTGCGCATCATCTGCCGGATGATGACCTCAATGTGCTTGTCATTGATGCCCACACCCTGCAGCCGATACACGTCCTGGATTTCCTTGACCACATAGGCGGCCATCGCCTCCACACCGAGCAGACGGAGGATGTCCTGTGGGTTTAGCTCGCCGTCGACCAGCACCTCACCCTTCTCCACATGCTCGCCTTCGAACACGATCATCTGGCGCCATTTCGGCACCAGCAGCTCGAAGTTGTCACCACTGTTGGGAGTGATGACGATACGCTGCTTGCCTTTGGTTTCCTTGCCCAGCGAGACAATGCCACTGATTTCGGCAAGAATGGCCGGTTCTTTCGGCTTGCGTGCCTCGAACAGATCCGCCACACGTGGCAGACCACCGGTGATGTCACGGGTTTTGCTGGACTCCTGCGGAATGCGCGCCAGCACGTCACCGATTTCCACCTTGTCCTTGTCCGCCAGCGACACGATCGCACCGGCCGGCAGCATGTAGTGGGCCGGCACTTCGGTGCCGGGCAGCTTGAGGTCCTTGCCACGACCGTCGGTCAGCCGCACCAGTGGTCGCAGGTCCTTGCCGGAAGCGCCACGCTGTTTCGGGTCGGTGACGACGATGCTGGACAGGCCGGTGATCTCATCCACATCCTGGGTCATGGTGACACCGTCAACGAAGTCCTCGAAACGGATGCGACCGGCAACCTCGGCAACGATCGGATGGGTATGCGGATCCCAGTTGGCCAGCACATCACCGGCCTTGATACGGTCTTCCTCACTGAAATGGATGGTGGCGCCATAAGCCAGCTTGTAGCGTTCCCGCTCGCGCCCCTGTTCATCAATCACCGACAGCTCACCGGAACGCGATACCGCGACCAGCTTGTTGTCGCTGTTGGTGACCGTTTTCACGTTGTGCAGGCGCAGACGGCCATCCGACTTGGCGCGGATATTGTCCACCGCGGCAGCTCTGGATGCGGCACCACCGATGTGGAAAGTACGCATGGTCAGCTGGGTACCCGGCTCACCGATGGACTGTGCTGCCACCACGCCGACCGCCTCACCCATGTTGACCATGTCACCACGGCCCAGATCTCGTCCGTAACAGCGTGCGCAGACGCCAAACTCGGCCTCACAGGTGATTGCTGAACGCACCAGCACCTTGTCGATGCCGGATGATTCCAGCAGCTCGACCATGGCCTCATCAATCAGCGTGCTGGCCGGGCAGATCACGTCATCGCTGTCGCGACTGATGATGTCCTCGGCGGTAACACGACCGAGTATGCGCTGTCCCAGCGGCTCCACCACATCACCACCTTCGATGATGGAGGTCATGGTGATGCCCTGGCGGGTGCCGCAGTCATGCTCGGTGATAACCATGTCTTGGGCCACATCAACGAGACGCCGGGTCAGATAACCGGAGTTGGCGGTTTTCAGCGCGGTATCGGCCAGACCCTTGCGCGCGCCGTGGGTGGAGATGAAGTACTGCAGTACATTCAGGCCTTCGCGGAAATTCGCCGTGATCGGGGTCTCGATGATGGAGCCGTCCGGCTTCGCCATGAGTCCGCGCATGCCTGCCAGCTGGCGAATCTGTGCGGCCGAACCACGGGCACCGGAGTCGGCCATGATGTAGACGGAATTCATCGAATCCTGCTCCACCTCATTGCCGTCGGTATCAACCCGCTTTTCCTTGCCGATGCGCTTCATCATCGCCTGCGCGACCTGCTCGTTGGTGCGCGACCAGATGTCCACCACCTTGTTGTAGCGCTCGCCTGAGGTAACCAGACCGGATGAATACTGGTTCTGGATATCCAGCACTTCCTTCTCCGCCAGCTTCAGGATGTGCTCCTTTTCACTGGGGATGTGCAGGTCGTTGAGGCCAATGGATACGCCTGCTTTGGTGGCGTAGTGGAAGCCGGTGTACATCAACTGGTCGGCAAACACGGCGGTGGCCTTCAGGCCCAGCGTGCGGTAGCAGTTGTTGATCAGCCGGGAGATCTGCTTTTTCTTCAGAATCTGGTTGATCAGCTCAAACGGCAGACCTTTCGGCATGATGTTCGACAGCAGGGCACGCCCGGCGGTGGTTTTCACCAGCATCGTCCGGCTCTCCCAACTGCCGTCCTCGGCACGTTGGTACTGTTTGATGCGCACGCGAATGGCAGCGTGCAATGCCACCGCCTGGTTTTCGTAGGCACGATGCACTTCATCGACATCGGCGAACAGCATGCCCTCGCCCTTGGCACCGGCCAGTTCACGGGTCATGTAATACAGTCCCAGCACCACGTCCTGGGTCGGCACGATGATGGGCTCGCCATTGGCCGGGCTGAGGATGTTGTTGGACGACATCATCAGCGCGCGTGCTTCCAGCTGTGCCTCAATCGACAACGGCACATGTACCGCCATCTGGTCGCCGTCAAAGTCGGCATTGAATGCGGTACAGACCAGCGGATGCAGCTGGATCGCCTTGCCTTCGATCAGTACCGGCTCGAACGCCTGGATGCCGAGACGATGCAGCGTCGGGGCACGGTTCAGCATCACCGGATGTTCGCGGATGACCTGTTCCAGAATGTCCCAGACTTCGGCGGTTTCCTGCTCCACCAGCTTTTTCGATGCCTTGATCGTGCTGGTGATGCCACGCAGCTGCAGCTTGGAGAAAATAAACGGCTTGAACAGTTCCAGCGCCATTTTCTTGGGCAGGCCACACTGATGCAGTTTCAGTGTCGGCCCCACCACGATCACCGAACGACCGGAAAAATCGACGCGCTTGCCGAGCAGATTCTGACGGAAACGGCCCTGCTTGCCTTTGATCATGTCGGCCAGCGATTTCAGCGGTCGCTTGTTGGAGCCGGTGATGGCGCGTCCGCGCCGACCGTTGTCCAGCAACGCATCGACCGATTCCTGCAGCATGCGCTTTTCGTTGCGCACGATGATGTCCGGCGCGCTCAGGTCGAGCAGCCGGCGCAGGCGGTTGTTACGGTTGATCACGCGGCGATACAGATCGTTCAGATCCGAGGTCGCGAAGCGGCCACCGTCCAGCGGCACCAGCGGCCGCAGGTCCGGCGGCAGCACCGGCAGAATGGTCAAAATCATGTGCTCCGGACGATTGCCGGATGACAGGAACGATTCCACCAGCTTGAGCCGCTTGGTCAGGCGCTTGAGTTTGGTTTCCGAACGCGTGCCATCGATTTCCTCACGCAGGCGGGTGAGTTCGGCGTTCAGGTCGATGTTTTTGATCAGCTCATAGATCGCTTCCGCGCCCATCTTGACTTCAAACTCGTCGGCGTGCTCGCTGTAGGCTTCCAGATACTGCTCTTCGGTCAGGATGGTGCCTTTTTCCAGTTCGGTCATGCCCGGATCGACCACAATGTAGGACTCGAAATAGAGCACCCGCTCGATCTCGCGCAGGGTCATGTCCAGCAGCAGGCCGATGCGCGAAGGCAGCGACTTGAGGAACCAGATGTGTGCCACCGGGCTGGCCAGATCAATGTGACCCATGCGCTCACGACGCACTTTGGTGCGGGTGACTTCGGTGCCGCATTTTTCACACACCACGCCACGATGCTTCATGCGCTTGTATTTGCCGCAGAGGCATTCATAATCCTTGATCGGACCAAAAATGGCTGCGCAGAACAGGCCGTCGCGCTCCGGTTTGAAGGTGCGGTAATTGATCGTTTCAGGCTTCTTTACTTCACCATACGACCAGGAACGGATCTGCTCCGGTGAGGACAGCCCGATTTTGATGGCGTCAAAATCCTGCTGCTCACGCTGGCGATTGAAAAAATGTATTAGGTCTTTCACAGCAGCCTCCGTGATCAGGATTCAATGGTTTCAATGTTGATGCCAAGCGAACGGATTTCGCGCAGCAGCACATTGAACGATTCCGGCATACCCGCAGACATCTGGTGGTTGCCGGCAACCAGGTTCTTGTACATCTCGTTGCGGCCGTCAACATCGTCGGACTTGACCGTCAGCATTTCCTGCAGGGTGTAGGCAGCGCCATAGGCTTCCAGCGCCCACACTTCCATTTCGCCGAAACGCTGGCCGCCGAACTGTGCCTTGCCGCCCAGCGGTTGCTGGGTGACCAGCGAATACGGGCCGGTGGAACGTGCATGCATCTTGTCATCCACCAGGTGGTTGAGTTTGAGCATGTACATGTAACCCACCGTTACCGGGCGGTCAAATGCATTGCCGGTACGGCCGTCATACAGCGTGGTCTGGCCGCTCTGCGGCAGCTCGGCAAGCTCCAGCATGCGGTTCAGACCGGCTTCATCGGCACCGTCAAAAACCGGTGTTGCCATGGGTACGCCCTGGCGCAGATTGTTGGCCATTTCCAGCACTTCATCGTCGCTGAACTCGCTCAGCAGCACGCGGCCATCGCGGTCATGGTTGTAGATGTCAGACAGGTACTGGCGCAATTCGGCCAGCTTGCGCTGCTCGTTGAGCATGGCATCGATCTTCTTGCCCAGACCGGCTGCCGCCCAGCCCAGATGGATTTCCAGGATCTGGCCGATGTTCATGCGTGATGGCACACCCAGCGGGTTCAGCACCACATCAACCGGCGTGCCATCGGCCATGAACGGCATGTCTTCTTCCGGTGCGATCATGGAAATCACACCCTTGTTGCCGTGCCGTCCGGCCATCTTGTCGCCGGGCTGGATGCGGCGTCTGACCGCCAGGTAAACCTTCACCATCTTCAGCACACCCGGGGCGAGATCGTCACCCTGGGTGATCTTGCGGCGTTTTTCTTCCAGCCGCTCTTCAAAATTCTTGCGCTGCGACTGCAGCTGGTCGCCGGCCTTGTCCAGCAGATCATTGAGATCATCGTTGGCCATGCGCAGCTTGAACCACTCGTCATGGCCCAGCCCGTCCAGATAATCGGCGGTGATCTTGTTGCCTTTCTTCAGGCCTTTCGGGCCCTTGGCGGCCACCTTGCCCAGCAGGGCGCTGCGCAGACGGGCGAAAATGGCCTGCTCGACGATGCGCAGCTGGTCATTCAGATCTTTCTTCACCTCGGCGATTTCATCCTGCTCGATGGACAGTGCACGGGCATCCTTTTCCACGCCGTCACGGGTGAATACCTGCACATCGATCACGGTTCCGTCCATACCGGACGGCACCCGCAGAGAGGTGTCCTTGACGTCGGACGCCTTTTCACCAAAGATCGCACGCAGCAGTTTTTCTTCCGGTGTCAGCTGGGTCTCGCCCTTGGGCGTGACCTTGCCGACAAGGATGTCACCGGCCTTGACCTCGGCACCGATGTAGACAATGCCAGAGCCGTCCAGCCGGCCCAGGTTGGCGCCGGAGACGTTGGGAATGTCGGCAGAGATTTCTTCCGAGCCAAGCTTGGTGTCACGCGCCACGCAGGTCAGCTCTTCGATGTGGATGCTGGTCAGTCGATCGTCCTTGACCAGTCGTTCCGACAGCAGAATGGAATCCTCGAAGTTGTAGCCGTTCCACGGCATGAACGCGACCAGCAGATTCTGCCCCAGCGCCAGCTCACCGAGGTCGGTGGAGGAGCCGTCAGCGAGAATGTCGCCTACGCTGATGCGGTCACCCACGCGCACCAGCGGACGCTGGTTGATGCAGGTGTTCTGGTTAGAACGGGTGTACTTGGTCAGATTGTAGATGTCCACACCGGGATCACCGACCGGGGTTTCATCATCGTTGACGCGCACGACGATACGACCGGCATCGATCTGATCGATGGTGCCGCCGCGTTCGGCTTTGACCACGGTACCGGAGTCACGCGCCACCGCACGCTCCATGCCGGTGCCCACCAGCGGCTTCTCGGCACGCAGTGTCGGCACTGCCTGGCGCTGCATGTTCGAACCCATGAGGGCGCGGTTGGCATCATCATGCTCCAGAAACGGCACCAGTGCGGCCGCCACGGACACGATCTGACGCGGTGACACGTCCATATACTGGACATCGGTGACTGCATGCAGATTGAATTCGCCCTGATAACGACAGGTGACCATTTCATCGGTCAGCCTGCCCTGCTTGTTCACTTCGGCATTGGCCTGGGCGATGACGAACTCACCTTCCTCGATTGCCGACAGGTAATGCACCTCATCGGTGATCTTGCCGTTGACGACGCGCCGGTACGGGGTTTCCAGGAAACCATAGTCGTTGGTGCGTGCATACACCGCCAGCGAGTTGATCAGACCGATGTTCGGGCCTTCCGGCGTTTCGATCGGGCAGACGCGGCCATAATGGGTCGGATGCACGTCACGCACCTCAAAGCCGGCGCGTTCGCGGGTCAGACCACCCGGGCCCAGTGCAGAAACACGGCGCTTGTGGGTGACTTCCGACAGCGGGTTGTTCTGGTCCATGAACTGGGACAGCTGCGAGGAGCCGAAAAACTCCTTCATCGATGCCGCCACCGGCTTGGCATTGATCAGATCCTGTGGGGCCAGCCCTTCGCTTTCGGCGACATTCAGACGCTCTTTCACCGCCCGCTCGACCCGCACCAGACCGATGCGGAAGGCGTTCTCGGCCATTTCACCCACCGAGCGCACACGACGATTGCCGAGGTGATCAATGTCGTCGACGTTGCCCCGGCCGTTGCGGATGTTGATCAGTTCCTTCAGTACCGCGATGATGTCGTCGCGATCCAGCACACCGGAACCTTCAATTTCCTCACGTCCCAGACGGCGATTGAACTTCATGCGACCGACGGTGGACAGGTCGTAACGATCTTCTGAGAAAAACAGGTTGTTGAACAGGTTCTGTGCGGCATCCTTGCTCGGCGGTTCGCCCGGACGCATCATCTTGTAGATTTCGTACAGGGCTTCGAGCTCACCGGGGGTCGGATCCAGCCGCAGCGTGTCCGACATGTAGGGACCCTGATCAAGATCATTCACGTAGAGGATCTCGATTTTCTTCAGATCGCGTTCGCGCAGCGCTTCCAGCACCTCATCGGTGATCTCGCTGTTGGCGGCAAAAATCACCTCGCCGGTTTCCTCGTCGACGATGTCGCGCGCCATGATTCGGCCGACCAGATAATCGTACGGCAGATCCAGCGATTTGATGCCGGCATCCTGCATCTGTTTGACATGACGCATGGTGATGCGCTTGCCGGCAGCGACGATCAGCTCGCCATTGCTCGTGGCAATGTCGGTGAGCGCGTTTTCACCGCGCAGGCGTTCCGGCACCACTTCCACCTTGATGTCTTTCTTGCGCAGGGTGATGGTGGTGAACTCGAAAAAGGTTTCCAGAATTTCCTGGGTGTGCATGCCCAGCGCGCGCAGCAGAATGGTCACCGGGAGTTTGCGGCGACGGTCGATGCGGGTAAAGATGCAGTCTTTGGGGTCGAACTCAAAATCCAGCCAGGAGCCACGATAGGGAATCACCCTTGCAGAAAACAGCAGCTTGCCGGAGGAATGGCTCTTGCCCTTGTCGTGATCAAAAAACACCCCAGGGGAGCGGTGCATCTGACTGACGATGACGCGCTCGGTGCCGTTGACGATGAAGGTGCCGTTCTCGGTCATGAGCGGAATTTCGCCCATGTACACTTCCTGCTCCTTGACCTGTTTGGGCTTGCGGTTTTTTGCCGGCGCGTCCTTGTCAAAAATGACCAGCCGCACCATCACTTTCAGTGCGGCACCATAGGAGGCACCACGCTGCTGGCATTCACGCACATCGAACACCGGCTTTTCCAGCCGGTAGCTGACGTATTCAAGCATGGCATTGTTGTTGTAGCTGACAATCGGAAACACCGATGACAAGGCACCATGCAGGCCGTTGCCGCTGAGATCGGTATCGCCCGATTCCAGCTGCAGAAACTTGCTGTATGATTTGATCTGGGTTTCCAGCAGATAGGGGACATCGAGGACGCGTTCATAGCGGCCGAAGTCTTTGCGTATACGTTTCTTTTCAGTGAATGAATATGTCATGCTGTGCCACCTGCTTGATGATCGCGTCTGCCGCGACGGCAACCGGTCGGGGTTGCCTTGTTTGCCATTGTTTGTCAGTATGTCGCCATACCCGTGTTCTGGTCTTGCTGGCAGATGTCGGTGTTGCGCTGTCTGCCGACATGCCGGGAAGCCGGTTCCCGCTGTCGGCAAAGAGGCACAATCCAGCGATAATCAACGCCGGAATGCCTGCATGATCCGGCCCCAGGGCCGGACACCATCTGTCATCGCCACCATGCTTGCCGGGCGCAACCGAGATCAGTCGATCTGCAGCACGCGCGGCTGGCTTTAAGCTTTTTCTCAACAGCACAAGCGGGCCGGAGACGCCAGCGTCCCCAGCCCAACCTGTGACTTTCAGATTGCTAAAGCCAATGCAGAATCAATGATTACTTGATCTCTACAGTAGCGCCAGCTTCTTCGAGCTGCTTCTTGAGTTCCTCGGCTTCTGCTTTTTCGATGCCTTCCTTCAGAGCTGCCGGTGCGCTTTCCACCATGTCCTTGGCTTCTTTCAGGCCAAGTCCGGTGATGCCGCGTACCGCCTTGATCACGGCAACCTTGTTGTCACCGAAACCAGCCAGAATGACGTCGAATTCGGTCTTTTCTTCAGCAGCAGCGGCTTCACCACCGCCAGCGCCGGCAGCAGCCACGGCAACCGGGGCTGCAGCAGATACACCGAATTTCTCTTCCATGGCGTCAATCAGGTCTACGACCTCCATGACGGTCATGTTTGAAATGGTTTCAAGAATGTCTTCTTTTGAAACGGCCATTGGTCAAATCTCCAAAAAATAAATAAAAAATACACTACAGCAGCACGTTGGCCCGCATCCGCAGATACCGACCCTGCATGCCAACGATTAGGCAGCCTCTTTGCTGTCGCGAACTGCAGCCACCACGCGAACCAGCTTGGTATGCGGTTCTGCCAGTGTGCGTACAAACTTCTCTATCGGAGCACGCATGACCCCCATCAACATGGCCAGTGCCTGGTCCAGGGTTGGCATTTCCGCCAGACGGCCGAGTTCTTCAGCGCCGTGCAGAGTGCCACCGATGGCGACCAGTCGGGTGACCAGTTTCGGGTTGTCCTTGGTAAACTCCTTGACGATGCGTGCCGCCGAACCCGGATCTTCCATTGAAAATGCATACAGCAATGGACCGGTCAGTTCGGACGACATGCACTCGAAGTCAGTGTCCGCAATGGCGCGACGTACCAGAGTATTTTTGGCGACCTTGATGATGACCCCACTCTTGCGCGCCTTGTCACGCAATGCGGTCAGTTCAGCAACGGTCATGCCGCGATACTCGGCAGCAATCGCAGAGTGTGCTGACGCAGCCGCCATGGCCACATCCGCTACCACTGCCTTTTTCTGCTCAATGTTGAGCGCCATTTGCTACCTCCTGTCAAATCGGTGCCGTCACCGGCACCAGCTTGTGCGATATTGCTATCGCGTTAACGTGCTGGCCGTGGCATGATCAATCATGTCTAGCGGGCAACACCATCTGCGCAGGCCATCAGGCATCACTGCCTGGCGATTACTGCATCGGTTGCCGCAGCGGCAACGTTTGCAACCTGCGGTCTTGGACGGGGTTGTGTCTGTTCCCAGACACGCGCCCGACTCGCCGGCTATGCCGGCATCGTGCTGCTGAACCAGTGGCTCAGCGGCAAAATTAATTTGTCGCTACAAACCGTCGTTACAGACCCAGCGTACTGTTGTCGACAGTAATGCCCGGGCCCATCGTGGTGGACAGTGCCACTTTCTGCAGATACTGACCTTTGGCAGAGGCCGGCTTGGCCTTGACCAGGTCCTGCAGCAAAGCACGCAGATTGCCAGCCAGCGCATCCGGCTCGAAATCGACCTTGCCGATGGAGCCGTGAATGATGCCGGCCTTGTCGGTGCGATAACGGATCTGACCGGATTTGGCATTGTTCACCGCACCGGCAACATCGGTGGTCACCGTGCCGACTTTGGGGTTTGGCATCAATCCACGCGGCCCCAGCACCTGACCCAGCTTGCCCACCACGCGCATGGCGTCGGGGGTGGCAATGACCACGTCAAAGTCCATCATGCCACCGAGAATCTGCTCGGCGAGATCGTCAAAACCAACGATGTCTGCACCGGCTTCACGGGCCTTGTCGGCATTCTCGTTCTGGGCGAACACCGCGACACGCACGGTCTTGCCGGTGCCGTTCGGCAGCACGGTTGAGCCGCGTACGGCCTGATCGGATTTCTTCGCATCGACACCGAGACGAATCGCCACATCAACGGATTCGGAAAACTTCGCGCTGGCGGTTTCCCTGATCAGTTTCAGCGCTTCATCCAGCGGATAGGGTTTGCCGCGCTGTACCTTGTCGGCCCAGGCCTGCTTGCGTTTGCTCGTTGCCATGATTACATGCCCTCCACGGTCAGGCCCATACTGCGCGCGCTGCCGGCGATGGTGCGCACCGCAGCCTCCAGATCGTTGGCGGAAAGATCGGGCTCTTTCTGCCGGGCAATCTCTTCCAACTGGGCACGGGTCACGTTGCCAACCTTGACCGTGTTCGGCTCACCACTGCCTTTCTTGATGCCTGCGGCCTTTTTCAGCAGCACAGCAGCCGGTGGCGTCTTGGTGACAAAGGTGAAGCTGCGGTCGCTGTACACTGTGATGACCACAGGCAGCGGCAGCCCTGGCTCGGTTTCCTGCGTGGCGGCATTGAACGCCTTGCAGAACTCCATGATGTTGACACCTTTCTGACCCAGTGCAGGGCCGACCGGTGGACTCGGGTTGGCCTGACCAGCTGGTATTTGCAGCTTGATGTAGCCGTCAATCTTCTTTGCCATTTCAACTCCTCGTGGGTGCAAGCGTCAGCTGTGGCTGACTCCCCGGTTACATGTTGCCGGCAACAATGCCGACGGGTTTCTAACTCAGTGTTGCGTGCGATCCAGTCGCGGCCTGTTCAGGCCTTTTCAACCTGGGTAAACTCCAGATCGACCGGTGTGGAGCGTCCGAAAATAAGCACGGCCACTCGCAGCCGGCTTTTTTCGTAGTTGACTTCTTCTACCACACCGTTGAAATCGTTGAACGGGCCATCGGTGACACGCACCATCTCGCCCGGTTCGAACAGCACCTTCGGTTTCGGCTTGTCCGCGCTTTCCTGCACCCGCTGCAGAATGGCGTTGGCCTCTGCATCGGTGATCGGCGCCGGGCGATCCGAAGTGCCGCCAATGAATCCCAGCACTTTCGGCACGTCCTTGACCAGGTGCCAGCTGTCGTCGTTCATGTCCATTTTCACCAGCACATAGCCGGGGAAAAACTTGCGCTCAGTGCGCTTTTTCTGGCCCTGCTTCATTTCCACGATTTCTTCCGTGGGCACCAGCACTTCTTCGAAACAGTCTTTCAGCCCGGAGCGCTCAATGCGCTCAAGCAGGGACTTGCGTACCGTGTTCTCGAAGCCGGAATAGGCCTGTACCACATACCAACGCATTGCCATGGGCTCAGCCTCCCGACATCAGTGCGCGCACAATGACACCGAGCAGGCTGTCGAACATGAACAGTATTGCCGCCACGATGATCGTCACCACCAGCACCATCAGCGTGGTCTGCACCGTTTCCGGTCGCGTCGGCCACACCACTTTGCGCCGCTCGATGTCCGCATTGCGGAAGAACTGCAGCAGGGCGCGACCCTGGACCGTCAACGCGGCCACCACGATGGCAATGGCAATGGCGGCAAACAAACCCACAACGCGCACCACCGGCAGCGCCTGGCCTTCGAAATAGTAGAAGCCAAAAATGCTGCCGATCAGTATCAGCAGGGACAGGCCCAGAAGCACTGTGTCCATCGCTGATTGTTGTTTTTCGGTCTGTTTCATAAGTCTCTAAGTCTTGTCCAGTTTACCGGTCGGCATCAGCCTGACACCGGCTTATCACAGCAACAGCCTAAAACGCAGCAAGCTCGACAGTATTGCCGAGCTGTGCGTTATGTCAGTCCTGCCGCCTGGCGGCCACCTGATGGCAGGCGAGGAGGGACTCGAACCCCCAACCTGCGGTTTTGGAGACCGCTGCTCTGCCAGTTGAGCTACTCGCCTATACTCAGGTGGACTGACTTCTGTTGCCCATTGTCAAATGGCCATGGTCATGGATGACCGTCAGTCAGCAGATCCTCGCCTCAGGCGATGATCTTGCTGACCACGCCGGCGCCCACGGTACGACCGCCTTCACGAATCGCAAAGCGCACGCCGTCTTCCATCGCGATCGGCGCAATCAGTTCCACCGTCATCTGGATGTTGTCACCCGGCATCACCATCTCCACGCCCTCAGGCAGGTCCACGGCGCCGGTGACGTCGGTGGTGCGGAAGTAAAACTGCGG
>JAHJQV010000033.1 GCA_018819105.1 Gammaproteobacteria bacterium | reverse complement strand
TGGTGCTGCGGATCAATGCCGATCTGGCTGCATCCTGGTCTGTGCATGAAGTGCTTCGTCGCTGGTGTAGTCTGTTTGCTGGCAATCCAATAGTGCAGAGATACTTGGCCAACCCAGCCATGCATGCCGCTGAACTGGCCAAGGCCAATGAGTTTGTTGAGCTTTATCGCAGCAGGCTGGCTGATCTGTCCTGGTTCATGCGCTGTCTGAACGAGGCCATTGCCAGAATGGCCAATGAAGAGGATAACTGCACAGGACGTTTTTGGGAAGGAAGATTCAAGTCACAGGCTTTGCTAGATGAAGCAGCACTGATAGCCTGCATGGCGTATGTGGATCTGAACCCGATCAGAGCGGGTATGGCCGATACACCGGAAGAGTCTGAATACACCTCCATTCAACAGCGGGTTGCAGGTGTTCAGCGGATTGACAATGCCCGTACCGAAACACCAGATGAGCCTGACGACCTGTCAGCGGTGATACCAAAGCTGATGGGTTTTTCCGGCAGGCTGGATGACGATCAAGGCTTGCCCTGCGACTTGAAAGACTATCTGGAACTCGTGGACTGGTCAGGACGTGCGATTCATCCAGACAAAAGGGGAAAGATTGCAGATCATCAGCCGAAGATTCTGCAACGGCTGAAGATAGAGCCAACGGCGCTGCTGAGCTATCTCAGTCACAAGGAAGACAAGTTCCATCATGTCATTGGCAGCAAAAGCTCTATCCGGGAGGCAGCGGCAAAGCTTGGCAAGAAGTTTCTGCAGGGCATTGCTGCTGCTGAGCGATTGTTTCCGCAGCGGATCTAGCTGAATCTCCCTTCTTCGATGATATCGGCGTTGGCCGAGGTTTGGCGTGCCTGGTTTTTGTGAATTGCAGACAATTGCTCCGTTCAGACGGGCACCAGCGTATTCCATATCTGAAATTAATTGACATCGCGTTTGCTGGGTACTGATAGTTGTCAGCGGTAGGAGGATGGGTGTCCAACACCTATTCTGGGTAATGATAGTTGTCAGCGGTAGGAGTATGGGTGTCCAATAGCTACCGTCGAATCAAAGCACTCCTGGGAGTGTGCGGTGACGCAGATGACGCTCAAGGTTGCACTCAAGATTACCCGAAGCGATGTGGTTACATTCTTCATGCCATCTCCTTTGGCCGATATGCTGTATAACGCCATGGTGAGCCGCCGGTACGGAGCGCAGCGTAGTACCGGTCGGCTTCACTTACTGATTACATGCTTGACGCTTAACTCATCAGCAATTTATCGGTTAAAAGTAAACTGCCAGCCAAAGACAGAATTGCAATAACAATAAAGCCAATGGCCTTCAAGGCTTGCAAACTACCATTTTTCAGCCCTCTACTTTTATAGCAGTAATAGAAAACCGTGAACTGGGGGAAGATCAATCCGAAAAAGGTTAGGACCTTACCGTATTGAAGACCTAGCTTTTTAGCATCCAATTCTAGCCACCATAGAAACCCTATACCAAGAAGTACGTTGGTCAGTATCCAAGGCACCCTTGAAAATATATTGTTGATAAAAAAGTCTGACTCGATAAACCCAACGAGTGCCGACATAGCAAGAATAAAGGAAAGGGGCTTCCATTTATTGCTTCGATCATTCTCTTTTATTTGGTCCATATTTCCCTTCATATAACTACAATTATACACCAAAAAATCGTTGATAAAAATGAAAGATTGGTGTATAAGAAATAATCATATCCTATCAATCCTTGCTAATCAATGACCTACAAAACAACGCACCTGAATATAAGACATAAAATACCCTAAAAACTTCTCGATCAGCTTCGTGATGTGATACGCGCTTGTAACCACTTGGGGTATTTCAGAACACCCATCATCCACACCAATCATCCTGCAACATTTCCAGCCAATCACCAAAGCTTTTGCAGTTCAACGTGTATATCGGTCACAGCATAGGGCATCATCATGTCCAATCTTATCAATGACTGGTTAACCTCCGCTGGCTCCACTTGCATCCATATACCACGACCGCTCAGGGCGTTGGCGCGCCCCAAAGTAACCCATCGTTGCCTAACAGTGATGTGGGTGTCTAATTTTTGCTCGCGTCTGCTTGAGCATTTTGTTGGGCGCCTAGTCTGCATGATGCAGCTCTTCCCGGAGAATCTCCCGAAGTTTACCGGCCGTTAACGGAACAGTCTCATCCTTAAGCGACGCCCGCAATGCCTCATTAATCGCAGTTTGATAGCCGATTCCTCTTGCTTCAGCGCGCTCCCTGAAATCCTCGATTATGTCGCTATCCAGCATGATCGTGATCCGGGTCTTTCCGGGGGATTCGATGGCTGGGCCTCGTTTGCCTTTGCTGAAATCGTACTCTTTACGCATGATAGTTCCTTGCCTCATTTCGGCTGGCCTTGCGCGCGGAGATGATCCGGACTCGTTCTCCTCGCGGTGTGTGGACTACGACCAGAATTCGACCCAGGGAATCAGCTCCAAGCGTTACGAACCGGGGCTCACCTTCCGCATCAGGATCCTCGATCGTGCTGCCGAGTGGATCCCGGAGCGCTTGCTCGGCATGGGCAAAGCTGACGCGGTGTTTGCGCAGGTTTGATGCCGCCTTCTCTGGATCAAAGTCGATCTCCATGCGACAAGCATACATATATTATGCATATACATCAACACAGGCCAACGACAGAGCTAGGCGGCGCTGGTTTTACCGGCGTCCGGGTTGAGCGGCCGGTCAGGTGCTGGCGCGCCCCGGAGTAGCCCTTCAGTGCTAAGGTCCTCGTCTAGATATGGTCAGTGGATGCCGTAGCCGCCACCACAGATCCGCCAGTTATGAAGCTGTTTCGTTGTGGCTCGCGCAAGCCGGGGATACCACTCGATGGGAACCGATATGCGGCGTCCGTCCAAGAGGCCCACAACAAGGAACTGCTCCGTAATCTCGACCGACTTTACCCGCTCATCAGCTTATGTGCTGAAGTGCCCATTACAAGCCTTCACCAGCAAAACCTAACCCAAATCCAAACCAACCGATCAATTAGCCCGATGAATGGCCCGCTTGTCCACATGCAGGGCGGCTTCGTGCACGGCTTCTGATAGGGTGGGGTGGGCGTGGACGATGCGGGCCAGGTCTTCGGCGCAGCCGGCAAATTCCATGGTGACCACACATTCGGCGATCAGCTCGGATGCACCGGGGCCGACGATGTGGGCACCGAGCAGGGTGTCGGTTTCGGCATCGGCGATGATTTTCACCAGGCCGGCGGCTTCGCCCATGGCCAGCCCGCGACCGGTGGCGGCAAACGGGAAGCTGCCGGTTTTGTACTCGACGCCGGCCTGCTGCAGTTCCTGTTCGGTTTTGCCCACCCAGGCAATTTCCGGGTCGGTATAGATAACCCAGGGGATGGTGTCGAGGTTGCAATGTCCGGATTCGCCAGCGATCAGTTCGGCCACGGCGATGCCTTCTTCCGAGGCCTTGTGTGCCAGCATCGGGCCGCGTACGGCGTCGCCGATGGCCCAGACGTTGTCGGCTGCGGTGCGGCAGTGCGCATCCACTTCGATCTGGCCGCGCTGATTGACGGCAACGCCGGTGTCGTCGCCAAGCAGGCCCTCGGTGTTGGCGCGGCGTCCCACGGCCACCAGCAGCTTGTCCACCACCAGCTGCTGTTCGCCGTCCTTGTTTTCGATGGTCAGTCTGACTTCGTCATCGGCGACTTCGGCCGCTTTCACCTTGCAGCCGAGGCGGATGTCCAGGCCCTGTTTCTTGAACTCACGTCCGGCGGCTTTGGCGATGTCGCGATCCACCGCTTCCAGCAGGTTGTCCATGGCTTCGAACAGGGTCACCTCGGCACCCAGCCGCTTCCATACACTGCCCAGTTCCAGGCCGATGACGCCAGCGCCGATGACGCCCAGGCGTTGCGGCACGGCTTCCAGTGCCAGTGCGCCGGCGTTGTCGAGGATGTGCTGGCCATCGAAGGCCATGCCCGGCAGCTCGATCGGCACCGAGCCGGAGGCAAGTATGATGTGTTTGCCCTGCAGGTGCTGTTCGTCGCCGTCGTGGCCAGTGACCGTGACCACGCGATCGGCATGCAGTTTGCCAAAACCGTGGAAAAATTCCACCTTGTTGACTTTCAGCAACTGACCAACGCCGCCGGTGAGCTGTTTGACCACCTTGTCCTTGCGCTGCTGCATGGTGGCGATGTCCATGCTGACGGAACCATCGACGCGAATGCCGTGATCGGCGTACTGGTGCTGCACATGATGGAAGTGCTTGCTGGAATCCAGCAGCGCCTTGGACGGGATGCAGCCGATGTTCAGACAGGTGCCGCCGGGGGCGGGTTTGCCGTCGGCGTTGCTGCGGTCGTCGATGCAGGCGGTGCTCAGACCCAACTGGGCGGCGCGGATCGCGGCGACATAGCCGCCGGGACCGCCACCGATGACGATAACGTCGAATGTTTTGCTCATGATTGCGGTGTACTCAAGGTTTTTGCATGCTTGGGGTGCGACAGGGTGCCTGGTCAGATGTCCAGCAGCAGGCGCGCCGGGTCTTCCAGCAGCTCCTTGACGGTGACCAGAAACTGCACCGCGTCCTTGCCGTCGATGATGCGGTGATCGTAGCTCAGCGCGATGTACATCATCGGCCGCACGGTGATTTCACCATCGATGACCACCGGCCGCTGCTTGATGGTGTGCATGCCCAGAATGGCGCTCTGCGGCGGGTTCAGCAGTGGTGTGGACAACAGCGAGCCGAACACGCCGCCATTGGTGACGGTGAAGGTGCCACCCTGCAGGTCTTCCATAGCCAGGCTGCCATCGTGGGCTTTTTTGGCGTAGTTGCGGATCTGTTTTTCGATCTCGGCCAGTGACAGCAGGTGGGCATTGCGCAGCACCGGCACCACCAGGCCACGCTCGATGGACACGGCCACGCCGATGTCCTGGTAACCGTGGTAGACGATTTCATCACCTTCCACCGAGGCATTGACGATGGGATGGCGCTGCAGCGCCACGCAGCAGGCGCGCACGAAGAACGACATGAAGCCCAGCCGCACGTCGTGGGTTTCGGCAAACAGATCCTTGTAGCGCGAGCGCATGTCGCTGACCGCCTGCAGGTCCACTTCGTTGAACGAGGTGAGGATGGCGGCAGTGTTCTGCGCCTCCTTCATGCGCTCGGCGATGCGATTGCGCAGGCGGCTCATTTTCACGCGTTCTTCCGGGCGTTCGCCGGCCGACTGCATAAACTGCTGCACATCGGGTTTGGTGATGCGACCGCCACGGCCGCTGCCGCTGACCGCGCTGGTGTCGACGTCGTTGTCGGCCGCCAGTTTGCGCGCAGAAGGTGAGGGCGCACCACCTTTGCTGCCGCTTTGCTTGTCCTGATCCTCGTCCTGGTCATCGTTCTTGCTGTCGGCAGAATTATCTGTGTCGGACTGGTCAGCCTGTGGGGGCTCGGCAGCGTCTGAGGTCTCCGCTTTGGCTTCTTCCTCGACTTCCTGCTGTTCCATGATGCCCAGCACATCGTCGGCCTTGACCGTGTCGCCCTGCTGATACTTGATGCTCTTGATGATGCCAGACACCGGTGCCGGCACTTCCAGCACCACCTTGTCGGTTTCCAGATCCACCAGATTCTCGTCGCGGCGAATGCTGTCGCCTTCCTTTTTGTGCCAGGTGGCGATGGTGGCGTCGCTGACCGACTCGGGCAGGGCCGGGACTTTGATTTCAGTGCTCATGTTGGATTGACTCCAGTCAATAACGGGTTGTTCAGAAGGGCGCTGGCGACCAGCTGCTTTTGCTCGCGTGCGTGCACGCTGGCATAGCCGACCGCCGGGGAGGCGAGTTCATCGCGGCCGACGTAATCCAGTTGCTGGCCCTCGGCCAGGCATTCGGTAAGCCGATGCCGGATCATGCGCCAGGCACCCTGGTTGGACGGTTCTTCCTGACACCAGATGATGTCGTGGCAGTGACTGTAGGCCTGCAGCAGCTGCTGCAGCTCTTCGGCCGGAAACGGGTAGAACTGTTCGATGCGGCAGATGGCGATGTCGGTGATGCCGGCTTCCTCGCGCGCGGCGGCAAGATCAAAATAGACCTTGCCGGCACACAGCACCACGCGTTTGACCTGGTCTTTATCCAGGCCGTCACTGACGTCATCGATGACCAGCTGATAGCTGCCGTCGGTGAGCTCGCTGAGATGGGACACCGAGGCGCGATGGCGCAACAGGCTTTTCGGCGTCATCACCACCAGCGGCTTGCGGTAGGGGCGCAGCACCTGGCGCCGGATCATGTGGAAAAACTGCGACGGCAGGCTGGGCACACAGACCTGGATGTTTTCCTGCGCACACATCTGCAAAAACCGTTCCAGCCGTGCCGATGAGTGTTCCGGCCCCTGGCCCTCGTAGCCGTGCGGCAGAAACAGGGTCAGGCCACACAGCCGGCCCCATTTGGTCTCGCCGGAGGTGATGAACTGGTCGATCACCACCTGGGCACCGTTGGCAAAGTCGCCGAACTGGGCTTCCCAGATCACCAGCGTGTTCGGGTCGGTGGTGGCAAAGCCGTACTCGAAACCCAGCACTGCTTCTTCCGACAGCAGCGAGTCGATCACAGTGACGTGTTCGGGTTTGGCCGCCACCTTGTCCAGCGGCAGGATGGTCTGGCCGCTGTTCTGGTCGTGCAGAATGGCGTGGCGGTGGAAGAAGGTGCCGCGACCGGAATCCTGCCCCACCAGACGCAGTCCGTGACCGCTGCTGATGAGACCGGCGTAGGCCATGGTCTCGGCAAAGCCCCAGTCCATCGGGATCTTGCCGGCGGCCATCTTGCGGCGATCGCTGATCACCTTGTCCACCCGCGGATGCAGTTCAAAGCCTTCCGGCAGTTCATGCAGTTGATCGGACAGGCTTTGGATCTGCTCTGCGCTCATGCTGGTGTCGGCTTCCGCGCGCCAGGACTGGTCGATGAACACGCTCCAGTCGACTTCCTCGGTGTCGCCGGGCTTGCTTTCCACCGCATCGACCAGACGCTCGCCGGCGTCCAGGCGGTCGCGATATTCCGTGCTCAGCGCATCGGCGCTGGCCTGATCAATGAGGCCGTCTTCGATCAGCCGCTGCGCCAGCAGCGCGCGCGGGGTGTCGTGCTCACGGATTTTCTGATACATCAGCGGCTGCGTGGCCGAGGGCTCGTCGGCCTCGTTGTGGCCGTGACGGCGGTAGCAGACCAGATCGATGACCACGTCTTTTTTGAACGCCTTGCGAAAATCGTCGGCCAGCCGGGTGACAAACACCACCGCTTCGGCGTCGTCAGCGTTGACGTGGAAAATCGGAGCCTGCACCATCTTCGCCACTTCCGTGCAGTAAAGCGTGGAGCGGGCGTCGATCGGATTGGAGGTGGTGAAGCCGACCTGGTTGTTGACCACCACGTGCAGCGTGCCGCCCACCGCGAAACCGCGCGCCTGGGACATGTTGAACAGCTCCATCACCACGCCCTGGCCGGCAATGGCGGCGTCGCCGTGAATCAGCACCGGCAGCACTTTCTGCTGCTCGTCGTTGTGGCGCAGAATCTGTCGTGCCCGCGCTGAGCCGGCCACCACCGGATCAACGATTTCCAGATGCGACGGGTTGAACGCCAGCGCCAGATGCATCTTGCCGCTGTCCAGCTGCAGATCGGAACTGTAGCCGAGGTGGTATTTGACGTCGCCGGCGTGGTTGCTGCTGCCCTTGTCCAGCTTGCCTTCGAACTCCTCGAACAGCCGCGAACTGGTTTTGCCGAGGATGTTCACCAGCACGTTTAGACGGCCGCGATGGGCCATGCCGATGACCACTTCGCGGGTGCCGTTGCTGCCGCTGTGCAGGATCAGTTCGTTGAGCAGCGGAATCAGGCTGTCGCCGCCTTCCAGCGAGAAGCGCTTCTGGCCGACGTATTTGCGATGCAGAAACTGCTCCCAGCCTTCGGCGGCGGTGAGTTTTTCCAGAATGCGCCGGCGCGTGGCCTCGTCCTGACTAAAATCACCGCGACTGCCTTCCAGCCGCTGCTGCAGCCAGCGCCGTTGGCTGGTGTCGGTGATGTGCATGATCTCGCTGCCGATGTTGCCGCAGTAGACCTTTTCCACCAGTTCGACGATGTCACGCAGCGGCATGCGCTTGGGGGCCGCCAGCGAGCCGGTGTCGAATTCGGTGGTCAGGTCGCTGTCATCCAGATCGTGCGCGGCCAGGTTCAGATCCGGGGCGCCGGGACGCTCGCGCAGACCCAGCGGATCCAGCGTGGCCTGTTGATGACCGCGCACCCGGTAGGCGTTGATCATTTTCAGTACGCCGGCCTGCTTGTGGTCACTGGCGGCCACGTCGCTGCCGCCGCTGTGGCGATAATGCCCATTGGCCGCCAGCGCTCGGAACCGCTCCAGCACCTGCGCGTGGCTGATGCCGTCGCCTGCGTCCTGTTCGCGGAACAGCTGTTGCCAGACCTCACCGACGGCGTCAGGGTTGTCCAGCCAGGTTTCGTACAGCGACTCTACGTAAGCCGCGTTGGGTGCGCCAAGATGGGAACTGGCGTATTTGGATTGCAGCGATTCGCCCAAGATGATTGCCTTATGCCAATTTGATTGCTGATGGAAGCGCGGGTGTATGCGGGATCGATGGTTATTTTACTATGCCATGGGCATGCTGGCCACAGTAATGCACCGGCAATGTGACATCACTGTTGCGCGACCTGCAGAGCGACACTCGGGTAGGGCAGCATTGGGCGACGCTTGACACCGCTGGGCGGGGCGGGGCTGGGCGGGGCACAGCGCCAGTCGCCGGCAGAGATCAGCCCATGGCGATCAGGCCATGATGATCAGGCTGCAGCGAGCGAGTTGTTGACCGCCTGCAGCAGGTCTTTTTCGTTGACCGGCTTGGTGATGTAGTCGGCACCGCCCTGGCGCATGCCCCAGATGCGGTCGGTTTCCTGATCCTTGGAGGTGACGAAAATGATCGGAATGTCCTTGGTCTGACTGTCCCGGCTCAGTTGACGGGTGGCCTGAAAGCCACTCATGCCCGGCATTACCACATCCATCAGGATCAGATCGGGCATCTCGGCTTTTGCCGTGGTGATCGCGGCTTCGCCGTTTTCGGCCACCACAACTTCGTGACCCTGGCTCTTCATCAGCTTGGACATGCTGTAGAGCTGGGCGCTGGAATCGTCAACAATGAGAATTTTGGCCATGTGTTTATGCACTCCCTGCAAACATGAAATCATCGCGGTGAAGATTACACTGTCGGCAGACTTTTGTCATTCATTCTTTATGATGATAGCAGACAACTCCAAACCACCGCACGCCGTTGCATCGGCCGCCATCAGCGCTTGATCTGCACGCTGGCGCGGCCGTGAATTTTGCCTGCCAGCATCTCTTCACAATAGTCAAACAAATCATCACGTTGCAGATTGGTGTGCGCAATCTGCTGCAACTGCTGCGGTTTCCATGGCCCGGCCAGGCGCTGCCACAGCTGCTGACGCAGGCTGGTCGGGCATTGCGCTGAGTTGATGCCCAAAAGGCTGATGCCGCGCAGGATGAAGGGCATCACCGTGGTGTGCAGGGCAGTGCCGCCGGCCAGTCCGCAGCTGGCGATGTTGCCCCAGGGCGCAATCACGCGGGTGAGCCCGGCCAGCATGTGGTCGCCGACGGTGTCGATGGCACCGGCCCAGATGGTGGATTCCAGCGGCCGCTCGCCCAGATACAGGTTGTTGCGGTCACTGCACGACACCGCGCCCAGTTGATGCAGCCAGTCAAACTGCTCGGTCTTGCCGCTGATGGCATGCACTTCGTAGCCGGCGGCGCTGAGAATGTTGATCGCCAGACTGCCCACGCCGCCGCTGGCACCGGTGACCACCACCGGCCCCTGTTCCGGCGTCTGGCCATTGACCTCCATGCGATACAGCGACAGCGCGGCGGTGAACCCGGCGGTGCCGATCTGCATGGCTTCCAGCAGGGTCAGCGATGACGGCAGCGGGATGGTCCAGGCGCTGTCCAGGTGCAGATACTCGCTGTAACCGCCATCACGGGTTTCGCTGAGATCACAGCCGGTGGCCAGCACCTGATCTCCGACATCGAACGCATCGCTGCTGCTGGCAATGACCACGCCGGCCACATCGATGCCGGCATTGAGCGGAAACCGGCGCAGGATTTTGCCTTTGCCGGTGACCGCCAGTGCGTCCTTGTAGTTGACGCTGGAGTGGTGCACCTCGATGGTCACATCGCCGGGACTGAGCTCGGCGCTGGGCATGGCCTGCCAGGCGGCGGCATGTTCGCCGTTGTCCTGGCTGATGCGTAGGGCTTGGAATTGTTCCGGCAGGTTCATGTGCGTATCCGTTGCAGATTAAAAGTCGGTCGCTGTTGTGGTCTGGGCCGATAGCGGCGCAGTGCGCGCTGCAGTCTGGTGCTGGCCTGCTGCAGCTGACTGCCAGGCAGCGTGCGCGCATAGCGCAGCTGGCGGTAGCGTTGTACCAGTTGCCGCAACTGCTGCGCGGATTCGGTTTCCAGAGCCGGCACCGCCAGCGCCAGCAGTTCGCCCGGTGCGCTGCTGTGGCGGCAATCGATGCCGGCCCGCTGCAGCCTGCGCAGCAGCTGACGCCAGGCGTTCTGCAGCGGGTCGTTGCTGCGCGTCAGCTCACTGCGGCGCAGCCAGAGAAACAGCGCCAGGCCGATCACTGCGGTGGTCACCAGCATGATCAGCAGCAGGCGCGTGTGGCTGGTGTATTCGATGCCCAGCGGCTGCAGCAGGCGACTCTGGCTCTTGGCATCGAAGCTGACCACGTTGCGGTTCCACCAGTAACGCAGCACATCGACGCGATTGCGCAGGTCCACCAGCCATTCGGCGTGCAGCCAGCCGGGCGCGTCAATCACCGATCGCGAGCCGGTGATCACCCGCTGTGGTGCCACCGCGCTGGTTGGATCGACGCGCATCCAGCCGCTCCCGGGCAGCCACACTTCGGCCCAGGCGTGGGCGTCGGACTGGCGGATCAGGTAATACTCACCGTTGTCGATGCCGCCCTGATAGCCAGTGACCACGCGCGCCGGCACGCCCGCTGCGCGCATCAGGAAAGTGAACGCGCTGGCATAGTGTTCACAGTAGCCGGTGCGGCTGGAAAACAGGAAATCGTCGATCGGATCCTGCAGTGTCGGCAGCCCCTCCAGACGGTAATAAAACGGTTCGTTGCGAAAGTACGCCAGTGCCGCATTGACGATGGCACGGTGTTGCTCGGCGCTTTGCGGTGCATGTGACTGCGCCGCCTCACGCTCCCATTGTGCCGCCAGCGCGCGCGCCTGCGGGGCCACCTCGGCGGGCAGTTGCAGTGCCTGCAGGCTCAGCGTGCGCGAGTTGGCGGAATTGTCGACAAAGTCGGTGTCGCTGGCGATGACATAGCGCTTCAGGCTGCTCACCGGGTGTTTGGTGCGTAACAGATAATCCAGCGTCAGGCGCGCTTCCTCCGGATACACCGCCGGGTAGTCCAGGGCGTAAATCCATTTCTGCCGGTGTGGTTCCAGTTCCACCTCATAGCGCAGATCGGCGTCGTTGACCGCCGGCTTCTCGCGCGCGTTGACGCCACCGTAAAAGATCTGCGACCAGCGGCGGCCATCGAACTGCCACAGCACCGGACCGCGCCAGTAGCGCTCGGACATTTCCGGTACCGGGCCGTCGAAGCGTACGCGGAAAGCCGGCGAGTCGTCCAGGAACAATGAGCTGATGTCGCCTGGACTCATGCTGTCGGAAAGACCGGTGCGGCCTTCCAGTTCGCCGCCCTGGATGCCCCAGATCGGAGTCGACAGACGCGGAAACAGGAAAAACAGCGCAATGGCAATGGGCACTGCGGGTGCTGCCAGCATGGCACCCTGGCGGAACAGGCGCGGCACATCGCTGCTCAGCACCTGCTCGCGCTGAATCACGATCATCGTGGTCAGTCCCAGCCAGGTGCCGGCCACCAGGTAGAGGAATGTCAGCATGGACTGGTCAAACAGAAACCAGGTGGCCATGACGAAGAAGCCCAGCGAAACGATCAGCAGGGCGTCGCGGCGGCGTTGCAGCTCGATGCTTTTCAGCACCAGCATGGTGCACAGCAGCTGGCTGCCGGGCAGTCGGCCCCAGATGCCGCCGTTGAGCCAGAACACCAGAATCACCAGCCCGATCACCAGCGCGGTGCGGATGCTCCAGTGCGGTGGCTTGAATCCGGCATGCAGGCGCCAGGCAATCAGCAGCAGCAACAGAATCGACAGCGCCGGCGACATGCGCGTCAGGTGGGGCAGGATGCTGAACAGCGACGCGCCCATGACCCAGGCGACCATGTGCCGCTGCAAGTCGGTGGCGCTGGCGGTCATGCCTGCCACAGCGCCAGCTCGCGCAGGCATTGATGCAGATGCGCCGGGCCATTGTCCGGGGCGATGTTCAGGCCGGGCAGATCCAGGCCATAGTGGTGCTGACGTCGCTCCGCCAGCAGCACCCAGCTGGTGAGGATGGACAGCTGTTGCTCGACCCCCGCTGCGCCGGTGTCTTGCAGTCGCAGCATGTGTTCGCTGTGACTGCTGGGCGGCTCGTCGCGGCTGATCAGCTGCCGGTTTCTGGCGCTGGCCTTCCAGGCAATCGCTTTCAGGTTGTCGCCAAAGCGATAGTCGCGCAGACCCTCGAACTCGTTGTCGCTTTGCAGCCGCCGCTGGCGCTGCTGTTCGCTCTGCGTTGGCGCCGGCAGCGGCGGTGGCTGCTGTGCCGGTGCCGGATACACCAGACAGGGCTGGTCCGGCTGAACATATGACCAGGCGCGAAACAGCCCCAGGGGATAACTGGTTGCCAGCGTCAGCCGTGGCAGGCTCAGCCAGCCGCGCTGACTGGTGGCCACCGCCAGCTCGCAGCTGATGGACTGCCAGGGGCGCAGGCTGAAGCGTTGTTCGGTTTTGCTGCCGGCGCTGGAAAAGGCCATGCTGGGACGCTCCAGCCCCTGCTGCTCGCGGCAGTGGATCTGCAGCAGCGCCGGCTCACCGGCGAACACCGGCTGCACGCCGATGCGCTCGATGTGCAGACCGGACAGATTGCGCCAGCTGCGGAAAGTGGAAATCTGCGCTGCGGTGGCGAGCAGAAAGCTCATGAACAGGGCGGCGTTGTTGTTGTAGTTCAGCGCCCCGAACAGCATGGCGAACAGCAGCACGCCAAATGTGATGCCGAAACGCGTTGGCAGGATGTAGACCTGGCGATAACCGATCACCAGCGGCGGCTGCATGGGGCCGCGGCGCTGCAGGAACGATTCGAAGCGCTGTTGCCAGCCGTGCCGGCGCAAACTGTCAGCGAGCGCCATGATCAGGGTATGGCGGTGGCTTCCAGCAGCTCACTGGCGACCCGGGTGGCGTCTTTGCTGTGCTGGCCGGGTTCGTCGAGCAGCTTCAGGCGATGCGCGGCCAGCGCGGTGAACACGGCCTTGACGTCGTCGGGCTCGGCATGCATGCGGCCTTCCAGGATGGCGTGGGCGCGACTTGCTGCCAGCAGGGCGAGTCCGGCGCGCGGGCTGAGCCCGATGGCGATGCCGGCGTGGTTGCGGCTGTGCTCGATGAGGGCGTGAATGTAATCCAGCAGTGCCTCGCTGCAATGCACCCGGGTTGCCAGCTTGCGCAGGGCGATGACATCGCCGCTGTCGAGCAGGCGATCACAGTTGCCCAGAATGGCCTGTCGGTCGGGTGCGCGCAGCAGTGCACGTTCGGCATCGCGTGGCGGATAGCCGAGCGATATTTTCAGCAGGAAACGGTCCAGCTGTGAATCCGGCAACAGCCAGGTGCCGGCCAGATCCAGCGGGTTCTGCGTGGCGATGACAAAAAACGGCTGCGGCAGCCGGTAATGCTGGCCATCCACGGTGACCTGGTTTTCGGCCATGGCTTCCAGCAGCGCGCTCTGCGTGCGCGGTGGCGCACGGTTGATTTCATCGGCCAGCACCAGCTGACTGAAAATGGGGCCATGCTGGAAGCTGAACTGCTCATGGTTCTGGCTGTAAATGGAGATGCCCACGACATCTGCCGGCAGCAGGTCGCTGGTGAACTGGATGCGGCGGTAATCCAGACCCAGCGTGCCCGCCATGGCGTTGGCCAGGGTGGTCTTGCCGACCCCGGGCAGATCCTCAATCAGCAGATGGCCACCGGCGAGCATGCTGCAGAAGGTGAGCTTGATTGCCTGGGGGTTGCCCAGCACCACGGCATTGACCTGGTCCATGGCCGCTGCCAGACGGGCCAGCACTGCCTGATTGCCGTCGTCGCGCGCTGTCGCGGTGGTGGTCGACAGATCGGCAAGGTTGTCGGCGTTGTGGTCAGTGCTGAGGGATTGGGTCATGACGGTTCCTTGAAATGTCGGCAGGCTGGCTGCGTGCTGGCGCTGGCATCATCCTGTCAGCATTATAGCCCGCATGAACCCTGCGGCCACGTCAGCAAAGAATCAGAGCAGAATTTCCACGTTGGGATACTGCTGGCTGATGATTTTGCGCGTGTACAAAGAGGGTCTGACCAGCACTTGCCGGGTAGAGTTCGCCAGCAGATGGCGATCGGAGGCGGAATCGGTGTAGGCGATGATGAACGGCGGATGGATGCCATGTTCGGCCAGACAGCTCAGCTTGTGGCGGGCATAGCAGTGCGGCTTGCTGATGTAGCCGCCGAGGAAGCGGTGCTTGCGGCTGCCGATGACGGTGATGTCGCGCAGGCCCATGGCGTGCAGAATCTTTTTCGCCATTTTTACCCAGCATCCGGTGACGATGACGATGCGGTCACCCTGGCGCTGGTGTTCCAGAAGGCGCTGCCAGCTGGCGTCGATGCGCACCTGGTCGGAGCGGCTGGCGATGCTGGCGGCAAGCCGCTTCAGCGTTCTGTTCAGGCGTTTTTTGTCCAGCCCCACGGTACACAGCCAGAGAAAACCGGAAGCACCGATGTTCTTGGTGCCGGGGAGAAACACGAGCGGCAACAGCAGCGGTGCGGCCAGCACCATGGGCACAAACGGCCACCAGCGCTCGGCGGCAATGTGGAAGATCATGCGCGTGCCGTTGTCGCCGCTGACCAGCGTGCCATCGAAATCAAACAACACGATGGTGGCCTGCCTGGGGGACTGGCCATCGGTCTTTGCGGCGGGGCTGGATGCTGGCATGTGGATCATTTTATAGTGAGTCTGCCACAGGCGGGTGCTTGCAGGGTACCAAGGTAGTCGCAGATTATGACAGTCTCGCGACAACTTCCGCCGCGCGTTATGCCTCCGGTTCAGCGCAAAGCGGCAAGCAGTTTGCTGGTGTCGACATTGCCGCCGCTGAGAATGATGCCGACGCGCTGGCCGGCAAACAGCTCGGGATAGCGCGTGATCGCGGCCACCACGGTGGCGCAGGACGGCTCGATGAGTTGCTTCATGTGCCGCCAGACGCGTTCTGTGGCTTGCAGAATCTCATCGTCACTGACCAGCAGCACGGACTCCAGCTGCTGCTGCAGAACATGAAAATTGCGCACCCCGATGGTGGCTCGCAGACCGTCGGCGATGGTGTCGACCGGCTGATCGACAATGCGCCGGCCGGCCAGCAGGGAAGCGTGCGCATCGGCCGCCCCTTCCGGTTCTGCGGCCAGTACGCGGATGTCGGCCTGCACAGCCTGTACGGCCAGACAGGCACCGCTGATGAGGCCGCCGCCACCAACCGGTGCCAGCAGCATGTCCAGGCCATCGGTCTGTTCGATCAGCTCCACGCTGGCTGTGGCCTGGCCGTAGATCACCCGCCAGTCGTCATATGGCGGTACCGCATGGTGCCCCTGCACCTGCAATGCGGCAAAAGCCTGCTCGCGCGCCTGCTGTGTGGGGGCGCAGAAATGCACCGTGCCCTGATAGGCGCGCACGGCGTTGACTTTGGTCGGCACGGCGTTTTCCGGCATGACGATGTGCGCATCGATGCCCAGCGCCAGCGCTGCCGCGGCCAGTGCCGCACCGTGGTTGCCAGAAGAATGCGTGCACACCGAGGTGGTGCCGGGTGGCAGGCTGGCCAGTGCATTGCTGGCACCACGGTACTTGAACGCGCCGGTGCGCTGCAGTTGTTCGCATTTGAACAGCGCCGTGCAGCCGAGCAGGCGATCAAGACTGGCAGAGCGCATGATCGGGGTGACATGCACGCGATCGCGCAGCTGTGCAACCGCTGCATGAACACCAGCATCATGTTCGGCCGCTGTTGGCCAGTGCGCCTGTTCGCTCATGGCGACGAGTTGCTCACCGCCGTGGCGCCGAGTTTGCCTGGGCAGTCAATCGGTATCAGTTTTTTTCTGCAGGGCAGCGCGGATGTCACGCAGCAGCAGCACTTCCTCGCTGGGCTCGGGCGGTGCGGCCGGCTTTTCCTCTTCCTGCCGCTTCATGCGGTTGATCACCTTGACCGCGACAAAAATGGCCAGCGCAACGATGAGGAAGTCGATGATGGTCTGGATGAAAGCGCCGTAGTTGAGCGTGACCGCCGCCACATCAGCGGAAGCCTCCTGCAGCACCACCGCCAGATCGGAAAAATCGACCCCGCCAATGGCCAGTCCCAGCGGTGGCATGATGACGTCGTTCACCAGCGACGAGACGATCTTGCCGAACGCCGCACCGATGATGATGCCGACCGCCATGTCCACCATATTGCCTTTGACGGCGAAATCCTTGAATTCTGACAGCATGCCCATGTTCTGATACCCGTTGTTGTTACAATGAGCGGTATTCTGCCACCCGGCGGAAAGCGGCACAACTGCAGCATGTGGCAACACTGTCACAGTTTGTGTTGGCCGTGATGCTGATCCACCGATCCCGACATTTTGCAGGAGTCATTCATGCCAGCAGTATCCAGTGCGTTCGATGGCGGCAACATCCGTGTTGTCCGTGCCGATGCGGCCGCAGACATCGAATTGGAGATCGTCACCGACAACGGCTCACAGTTCTACCAGTGGTTTTATTTTCGCCTCAGCGGCGTGGCCGGCGAGCATTGCCGGCTGCGCATCAGCAATGCCGGCGCTTCGGCCTATCCGGAAGGCTGGGACGGCTATCAGGCGGTGGCCTCATACAACCGCGAGGACTGGTTCCGGGTGCCGACCAGTTACCGCGACGGCGCGCTGCTGATTGAACATCAGGCCGAGCTGGATGCGCTGTACTTTGCCTACTTTGCCCCTTACAGCATGGAGCGGCATGCCGACTTCATTGCCCACTGCCTGCAGTCGCCGCTGGTACGGCATGCATGCCTGGGTCACACGCTGGATGGCCAGGACATGGACCTGCTGATCATCGGCGAGCCTGCGGCAGACAAGAAGCGTTGCTGGTTCATCGGCCGTCAGCACCCCGGCGAGACCATGGCCGAGTGGTGGATGGAGGGTTTCGTCAACGCGCTGCTGGATGCCGACAACGCCCTGGCCCGGACACTGCTGGATGATGTGGTGTTTTATGTCGTGCCGAACATGAACCCGGATGGCAGCCGGCGCGGCCATCTGCGCACCAATGCGGTGGGCAGAAACCTGAATCGCGAGTGGCGTGACGCGAGCATGGAACAGTCACCCGAAGTGTATCTGGTGCGCGAGAAAATGGCTGCCATCGGCGTCGACTTCGCGCTCGATGTACACGGCGATGAAGCGCTGCCCTACAATTTTGTCGCCGGGGCCGAAAACATCGTTGGCTGGAACGAGACGATGGCGGCACGGCAGCAGCAGTTTCTTGATGCCTATGCCCAGGCCAACCCGGATTTCCAGCAGCAGCATGGCTATCCGCTGGATCCACCGGCCAGCTCGGATCTGCGCAAGGCCACCGAGTACATCGCTCATCACCACCAGTGCCTGTCGATGACGCTGGAGATGCCATTCAAGGACAATGCCGATCTGCCGGATGACGAAACCGGCTGGTCGCCGGAGCGCTGTCGCCAGCTTGGGGCCGCCGTACTGCATCCCTTGCGTGCGGTGCTGAACAAATTATGAGAAAAAAATTATGAGAAACCTGCTGCTCACCGGCGCATTGCTGGCGGCTGCTGTGACTGCCGTCGCCGACCAGGCCAGCGACGACATTGTGGCCCGTCTGGATGCCATTCGCGAACAGTCCGGCATGGCCTCGGCGTATGTGCTGATGGTCGATCGCGACAAGATTCTGGTGCAGCAGGGGCTGGGCGTGCGCAGCTGGGAGGATCCGCGGCCAGTGACCGAGCAGGACTATTACCGGCTCGGGTCGATTTCCAAGGCATTTACCGGACTGGCCCTGCTGCGAGCTGAAGAGCAGGGTTGTCTGCGCCTGGATGACACTGTGCGCAAGCATGCCGCGCAGCTGCCCTACATCAATCCCTGGCAGCAGCCGATCACGCTGGCCATGCTCATGGAGCATACCGCCGGCTGGTTCGACATGAGCTGGAAGGAGTTCAAATACAACCAGCCGGTGAGTCTGGAGCGGGCGTTCCGGGTGAATCCGGTTTCCCGCATCAGCCAGTGGCCGCCGGGTCGCCACCAGAGCTATTCCAGCAGCGGGCCGGGAGTGGCCGCCTGGGTGCTGGAGCAGGCCTGCGATGTGGATTTCGAGGCATTCATTGCGCAACAGGTGTTTGTGCCACTGCAGATGCCCAGCGCCACGTTTGCTCGCAACGACGAAGTCAGGCAGCATCTGGTCGGCGGCTACAACACTGATCCGAAAGAGCCGATCCGCTACTGGCACTTTCTTTATCGTCCGGCCGGTGCCATGAACGTGCGGCCGGTGGAAATGGCCAACTTCCTGCACCTGCTGCTCAATCGCGGCACCTTGCAGGGCAAGCAGGTTTTCACCCCGGCACAGATGGCGCGGATGCACACGCCCACCACCACGCTGGCCGCCCGCGATGGCATGCAGTATGGCTATGGTCTGGGTATTTATGCCGATATCCGCGACGGTCACGTGATCTATGGGCACGGCGGTGATGCCGATGGCTACCTGACCCGGTTTGCCTACAGCCCCGAGAGTGGCCGCGGCTTCTTTGTTGTCATTACCATGTTCGATCATGCCCCGCTGGGCAAGATGCGCAAGTTGCTGGAGAACTGGCTGGTGGCGGATCTGCCGCCCGCCGAGGCGCCACCTTACACGGCCGATCCGCAGGATCTGTACCCTCTGACCGGTTATTATCGGCCGCTGACCACGCGTTTCAACCGTCCCGGCTGGCAGGATCGGCGCATGCGTGTGCGGTTGTCGGCAGCGCGTTTGCAGTATCAGCTGGATGACTGGTCACCACAGCGCTGGAAAACCCTGGTGCCGGTGGCCACTAACCAGTACCGCCACTTTGATGAGCCGGTGGCCACGGTCTGGTTCGGTGCCCACGAGGGCAGCATTGTGTTCCAGGGTGAGGTGGGCAACTGGCAGCAGTTCAAGTGAATCCCGGCACGCGGGATTGCGCGAATAACGCACTGTGACAGCAGCGTTGGCTTAGGCAACCTCTGAATCAAGTCTGCACGGGAGCGCCGGCAGCAGCGCTGATTCAGGCTGTGACCGTGAATCAGAGGTTTCTAAACGGCGGATCTTGTATTACAATATCGTTAATCGAGACTGTACACATTTTCCATTCTGGCCAGCGCTTCCAGACACCATCCGGGCCAAACCCACAGCAGACTAGTTGCTGCGGGTCAGGATGTGCTGGAACGGCACGGGCTGCAGTCACAACACCGTGTCTGCCAGCATGCGGCGCAATGCCTCGCATGGCTGCCGGTAAACCCTAGCCATTGGTTACGTTCATTGTTTGATCGTCGGAGATAGCATGTCAGAGCATGAAGTCAATCAAGGCCGCAGGCGGTTCCTGACGGCCACCACCGCTGTGGTCGGAGCCGCTGGAGCTGGTCTGGCTGCGATACCATTCATTCAGTCCTGGCAGCCCAGCGCCAAGGCGCGTGTGGTGGGCGGACCAGTCAGCTTCAACATTGCACCGCTGGAGCCTGGCCAGATTCTGCGTGGCACATGGCGTGGCCAGACCATTGGCATACTGCGCCGTGATGAAACCATGTTACAGAATCTGCAGCGGGTGGAAGACCGGCTGTCGGATCCTGAGTCGCTGGTCGACCAGCAGCCGGCGTATGCGCAGAACCAGTCGCGGGCGCTGAATCCGGAATATCTGGTGCTGATCATGATCTGCACCCACTTGGGCTGTATTCCCGAGCTGGTGCCGGAAGTCGGGCCACAGCCGTATGACGAGGACTGGCTTGGCGGCTTCTACTGCCCCTGTCACAAATCCAAGTTTGACCTTGCCGGTCGCGTGTACAAGGGCGTGCCGGCGCCGATAAATCTGAAGATACCACCGTATCGATATATAGACGACCGCACCATTGAAGTCGGTGCCGATCCCGAACAATTGTCGTAATCTGGTCTAGATTTGGAGTTTATCGATGGCAACACCTGCTAACAGCATGCGCAGTACCGCTTCCAAGGTCGGTTACTGGGTAGATCAAAGACTGCCGATTTCGAGTTTCTGGCGCGACCACATGTCGCAGTACTATGCCGCCAAAAACCTCAATTTCTGGTACTTTTTCGGCTCGCTGTCACTGCTCGTGCTGGTGATTCAGCTGGTCAGCGGCATTTTTCTCACCATGCACTACAAACCGGATGCTGCCCAGGCTTTTGCCTCGGTCGAGTACATCATGCGTGATGTGCCGTTTGGCTGGCTGATCCGTTACATACACTCCACCGGTGCTTCGGCATTCTTTCTGGTGGTTTACCTGCACATGTTTCGCGCCATGCTGTATGGCTCCTATCGCTCGCCGCGCGAGCTGATCTGGATCTTCGGCATGCTGATCTATCTGGTGCTGATGGCCGAGGCTTTCATGGGCTATGTGTTGCCGTGGGGCCAGATGAGTTACTGGGGAGCACAGGTGATCATTTCCCTGTTCGGGGCGATCCCCGATCTCGGCATCATCAGCGGTGACGCGCTGGTGGAATGGATTCGTGGTGACTTCACCGTGTCCGATGCCACCCTGAACCGCTTTTTTGCCCTGCACGTGGTGGCCCTGCCGCTGGCGCTGGTGATGCTGGTGCTGCTGCACATCACTGCCTTGCATCAGGTCGGCTCAAACAACCCTGACGGCATCGAAATCAAGAAGAACAAGGACGCCACCGGCAAGCCGGTGGATGGCATCGCCTTCCACCCTTACTACACGGTCAAGGATCTGGTCGGCGTGGGTGTGTTTCTGACCCTGTTTGCCTTCATCATCTTCTTTGCCCCCGACGGTGGTGGCCTGCTGCTTGAGCATGACAATTTTGTCCCGGCCAATCCACTGGTCACCCCGGCACACATCAAGCCGGTGTGGTATTTCACCCCGTTCTTTGCCATCCTCAAGGCGGTGCCGGACAAACTCGGCGGTGTCATTGTCATGGGCGCGGCGGTGATGGTGCTGTTTTTCCTGCCCTGGCTGGATCGCAGCCCGGTGAAGTCGATTCGTTACAAAGGCTGGCTGTCCAAGCTGGCGCTGGCGCTGTTCGTGATCAGCTTTGTGCGTCTGGGCATGCTGGGCATGGGTGAGGGCACCCCCGCGCAGCTGCTGGAATCGCAGATCTGGACCATTGTCTACTTCGGCTATTTCGTCAGTCTGCTGTTCATTCCCAGGCTGGAAAAAACCAAGCCGGTGCCGGAACGTGTCACTACAAGCCATTGATGGATTTGCCATGAACAAACAACATCACAGCAACGATCTGCGCCGGGCCACCGCCAACCGTCTGCTCGGCCTGCTGCTGCTGGCCGGTCTTGGTCTGGGCAGCGGGGCGGCACTGGCCGCTGGTGGCAGCGACCTGCTCAGCGTGGACATCAACGTCAAGGACAAGGCGGCGCTGCAGCGCGGTGTGCGCACCTTCAACGACTACTGCCTGGGCTGCCATGGTGCCGACTACATGCGCTACAAGCGCATTGCCAGCGATCTGGGTTATGCTGAAGATCAGGTCGAGACGCGCTTGCTGCCACCGGGACGCGAGATGGCCGATGCACTGAAATCAGCCATCACGCCGGAAGATGCGCAGGAGCTGTTCGGTGCGGTGCCGCCGAATCTTTCACTGAGCGCCAGATCACGCGGAGCCGACTGGCTGTACACCTACATGCTGGCGTTCTATCCCGATGACACCACCGCCAGTGGCTGGAACAATCTGGTGTTTCCGAACGCGGCCATGCCGCATGCCATGTGGGAACTGCAGGGCATTCAGGAGCAGGCCGATGCGCACGACAGTGCCGATGACGGCGGCGATCACGGCCACGCCGACATCACCGACTCGTTCGAACTGGTTGAAGCAGGCCTGCAGTCTCCCGAGGAATATCGTCAGACGGTGAAGGATCTGGTTACATTCATGGTCTATCTGAGCGAACCGGCACAGCTGAAGCGTGCTGCGATCGGTCCCTGGGCGATCCTGTTTCTGGTGCTGTTTTCGGTGCTGGCGTGGGTGCTGAAAAAAGAATACTGGCGGGATGTTCACTGACTCCCAGGTGCCGTCATGACTGGCAATTTTGCGTATGAAAACAACAATGATTCGACAGAGAGCTGGACAGGAGGCGTCTGGTAGCAATGTTTGAAGGAATGGAAAGCATTATGCAGCTATACACCGCGTCTGACTGTTTGAAATGTCATCAGGTCAGGTACCTGCTTGCCGAAAAAGGCATTAACGTCACCATCATCGAGGTGGATGACAATCCCAAGGCACAGGAGGATCTGGCCCAGCTTACCCCCTACGGCGACACCCCGACGCTGGTGGATCGTGACATCCTGCTGTACGGTTACAACGTCATCTTCAATTACGTCGATGAGCGTTACCCGCATCCGCCACTGATGCCGATCGATCCGATTTCCAGGGCACGCCTGCGGCTGGTGCATTATCGCATCGAGCGCGACTGGTTCAGCCTTGCCGATGACCTGCGCATGGCCAAACAGCGGCGCAACACCAAAGGTGTGAACAAGCTGACCAAGGATCTGCAGGAAGCCATTATCGCCTCCGATGAACTTTTCGGCATGGCCAAGTACCTGCTCAACGAAGACTTGAGCCTGGTTGACTGCATGCTGGTGCCGTTTCTGTGGCGGTTGCCTTCGCTGGGGGTTGAATACACCAAGCAGGCCAGACATCTGAACGACTATGCCCAGCGCATGTTCAACCGCAAGGCGTTTCGCAAGAGCCTGACCAGCGCCGAAAAGACCCTGCTTGCGGCCTGACAGGCGCAGCCGCCGACTGGCCGCGCGAGCGGCCGGTTTGCACACGGCTGCGACTTGACCCCGGCACCGTTGACCCTGTTACAATCTGGCCATGTCTAAAGATACCCACATCAGCATGACATCCAACCGTCCGTATCTGTTGCGGGCCTTGTATGAGTGGATTGTCGACAATGGACTGACCCCGCACATTCTGGTCAACGCCGAGTTGGCCGGGGTGCAGATTCCCGCCCACGCGGTGCGCAATGGCAAGCTGGTGCTGAACATCAGCCCGACTGCGGTGCAGCAACTGGACATGAGCAGCGACAGTCTGAGCTGCTCTGCCAGGTTCTCCGGTCAGGCCATGCAGGTGCTGGTGCCGATGGCAACCATACTGGCGATCTATGCCCAGGAAAACGGTCAGGGCATGATGTTCGCCGAGGACATGCAGCAGGCGGCCACTGCTGCCGAACCGGATGACGATGAACCGGATGGCAAAAACCGCGACCGCTCGCACCTGCAGCTGGTCAAATAAAGCGCCCTGATAACACTTGTGTAGTGTTTCATACTATAGAACTCCAATCATCTGCGCTCACCCCGGCTGCCGCTCGGCTGGAGCTGGCTCGATCAGCTGATGACCGTCGGCGGTTTCGACCTGCAGTCGCAGCACGGTCGCGGCATGCATCAGCAGTCGACCGGCGCGGCGCTCGCGGCCATCACCGCTGACCTCAAAGCGAAACTGCTGCACCAGACGAAAACGTTGCAGTGGAGTACGCGTGGTGGCACCCGCATCATTGTCCATCGGCCAGCGTCGCCAGCCCATGAAGCTGACATTGTCGTCCAGCAGTTGCAACCGTTCTCGCGCACACCAGCGGCGCACATGCAGCAATGCCAGGTCGCGCTGATGCAGCAGCCGCCAGATGCTCCACAGCAGCAGCAAGATGGGCAGCAGCCAGGCGAAGTTCATCGCTGGTGCAACAGCACGTAGACCGCGCCGGTACCGCCGTCTACCTGGCGGGCGGAGCAGAACGCCTGCACCGCAGGGATTCTCGGCAACAGGTGTGCGGTCATGTTTTTCAACACCGGCCCATGCCGCGAGCGCTGGCCCTTGCCGTGAATGATGCGCACGCAGCGTTGCTGGTCACTGACGCAGGTGGCGATAAAATCCAGTACACACTGGCGCGCGGTGGATTCGCGCAGGTGGTGCAGGTCGAGTTCATCGGCGACGGCGAACTGCCCGCGCCTGAGCTGGCGCAGAATCTTCTGCGGCAGTCCGGCGCGCAGCCAGGACAGTTCTTCGCCGGTTTGCACATCCAGGCACTCGGCATCATGCAGCAACAGTTCGCCAAGCACTCTGGCCTCGTCCAGGCGGGTCTGTCTGGGGGTGGGCGGCGGCGGAGGCGGTCGATCCTCAATGCGGTCGTGCTTGAGTATGCGCACCTCGCCCAGTGCCTGCAGGAAAAGTTCTCGATCTGATTTGCTCATGTCTGCTGATCAGTCCGGGTTATTCAAGTATTATGACACGTTCCCGGGTCACCCCCATCCATGCAGCAAAGAGGATTTCCATTGCAAGACAACCTGCACATTCTCATCAGCAATGATGACGGCATTGATGCGCCCGGCATTCGCATTCTTGCCCAAGAAATCAGCCAGCATGCCCGCATCACCGTGGTGGCACCGACGCGTGATCACAGCGGTGCCAGCAATTCGTTGACACTGGAAAGGCCGATTCGTTTCTCCCGCCGCAGCGACAATGAGTATGCGGTGGGGGGCACCCCGACCGACTGTGTCCATCTGGCCATCACCGGCATGCTGGATGACGAGCCGGACATGGTCATCTCCGGCATCAATGCGGAAGCCAATCTGGGTGATGATGTGATCTACTCAGGCACCGTGGCGGCGGCGATGGAGGGCCGGTTTCTGGGCCTGCCGGCAATGGCGGTGTCGCTGTGCCGGCGTCCCGGTGAGCCCAACTACGCCAGTGCGGCGCACGCTGCAGCGGTGCTGATGCGGCGCTTGTGTGATGACCCGCTGCCAGCCGACACCATCCTCAATGTCAATGTGCCCGATCTGCCCTGGGCTGAGATCAGCGGTTTCGAGGTCACCCGGCTGGGGCATCGTCACCGCGCCGAGAAGATCATTCCACTGACTGACCCGCGCGGCCGCACGCTGTACTGGATCGGCCCGCCGGGTGAGGAGCAGGATGCCGGTCCGGGTACCGATTTTCACGCCATCAGACGCGGCAAGGTTTCCATCACGCCGATTCATGTCGATCTGACCCGCTACCAGGCGCTGGAACAGGTCGCACAGTGGGTGGGTAAACTCAGTGTCTGAGTCAGCGATAACCCGGTAAGGCGATGAAGCACAAGCACGGACATGGTGTTGGCATGACCTCGCAAAGCAGCCGCGACCGTCTGGTCAGCCGCCTGCGCGAGCAGGGCATCCGGCATGCGGCGGTGCTGGAGGCGATCGCGGCCACGCCGCGCCACCTGTTCATCGACGAGGCCATGTCCAGTCACGCCTATGAAAACACCTCGCTGCCGATCGGTCTGGGCCAGACCATCTCCCAGCCCTACATCGTCGCACGCATGAGCGAGGCACTGCTGGGTGCCGCCGACCGGCTGGACAAGGTGCTGGAAATCGGTACCGGCTCCGGTTATCAGGCGGCGGTGCTGTCGCTGCTGTGTCAGCGGGTGTTCACCGTCGAGCGCATCGAGCCGCTGCTGCGTCAGGCGCGGCGACGGTTTCACAGTCTTGGTCTGCACAATGTGTTTACCCGCTACGCCGATGGTCAGAACGGCTGGCTCAGCCAGGCACCGTTTGACGGCATCATGGTGACCGCAGCCTGCCCGGAAGTGCCCGAGGCTTTGCTGCAGCAGCTGGCTGTCGGTGCCCGCCTGATTGCACCAGTGAATGCGCTGCGCCGGCTGGATCAGGCCAGCGTGCAGGAATTGCTGGTGATTACCCGCAGCGAAGACGGATTTGAACGCCAGCAACTGGAAGATGTCAGCTTTGTACCATTGCTGCCTGGTCTGGCCTGAGTGTGCATGTGGCACGTCCCGGTCTGCTGTCATCTGCCGCCGCCAGCGCTGCCCGCGCTGCCGGTGGCGCACACTGGCCCGCATGATTCATGAAACCGACTACTGCGATGCCTCCAGGCCCGCATCTGCGGCGTTTCGCTCGGTCACGAATCCTCAACGTACTGTTCAAGTACGCTTGCGGTTCGTTCGGTCGCGAAACACCACAGCTACTGGCCCCCGGATCAAGTCCGGGGCAGGCTCTGGCAGCATCTCGCCACGTCGCCTCATGAATAATGCGGGCTAGCGCCATGATGTCGGCGGGCTGAGTAGGATGATGCTGCTGCAGCGCATTTATGACCGGGTGCTGGTGCTGGCCGACTCCCGCCACGCGCTGCGCTATATGTGTGCGGTCAGCTTCACTGAAGCCATCGTGTTTCCGGTGCCACCGGATGTGATGCTGATTCCGATGGGGCTGGCCAGACCGGAGCGGATCTGGCGGCTGGCGCTGCTGTGCACTCTCTGCAGTGTGGCCGGAGCGGTGCTTGGCTATGCGCTGGGCTATTTCGGCGGTCAGCCGCTGCAGCGCTGGCTGTTGCAGTCGTCGTGGTCGGCAGGCTATAGCCAGGCGGTGAGCCTGTACCGGGAGTGGGATTTGTGGATCATCATAGCGGTCGGCTTTCTGCCGATTCCCTACAAGATATTCGCCGTGACCGCAGGCCTGGCGGCGCTGAACCTGCCGGTGTTTGTGCTGGCCAGTCTGATCGGTCGCGGCGGTCGCTTTTATCTGCTCATGGCCCTGCTGGCGCTGGGTGGGCCGGAGCTGGCCGCCAATCTGCGTCCCTGGCTGGGGCGCATCACCATAATCCTGCTCGCGCTGCTGGCGTTGTTGGTGCTGTGGTTCGTCGTCGTACACTGATGCGACAGTGGCCGCTGTGGCTGCTGGCGTTGCTGCTGACCGCCTGCGCCAGTGGACCGCCGGCACCGGTGCTGGATCGCAGCAGCGGTGCCCGTGGGTCAGCGCGCATTGCCGCCGGAGCGCCGGAAGTGCATCTGGTCAGGCGCGGCGACACGCTGTACTCGATAGCTTTTCGCTACAACATGGATCATCGCACCCTGGCAGCCTGGAATGCGATTGGTCCGCCATACACCATCTATCCCGATCAGGTACTTTGGTTGCGGCCACCGCAGCAGCAGCAGCGTGCCCGCACGACATCACCCCAAGCGCCAGCGGCTGCCGCCAACAGGCCACCTGTCGCCGGCAGTTCCGCGCCGGCAACTGGAACTGCTGACGCGCGCCGCGATGCACCGCCTGCCGCACCTGCCAGACAGCAATCCCGGCCGGCGGTGCAGCCACAGCCAGAGCGTAAAGCCGCCACCGCATCCGAGCGCGTGGCGGCCAATCTACGCTGGGTCTGGCCGGTGGCTGGTGGTCGTCTGAACCGTGGCTTTGTCGCCGGCAACACCGACCGGCAGGGCATTGACATCGCCGGCATGGCTGGTCAGCCGGTGGTGGCCGCTGCCGATGGCGAGGTGGTTTACAGTGGTGCCGGTTTCGTCGGCTATGCCGGACTCATCATCATCAAACACAATGACAGCCTGCTCAGCGCCTATGCGCACAATCGACGGCGTCTGGTGGCCGAGGGGGACAGGGTCAAGGCCGGTCAGCAGATCGCCGAGCTGGGTCAGTCACCTCGGGGCGAGGATGAGGTGTATGTGCAGATCCGGCGCGACGGTGTGCCGCAGGATCCTATGCAATATCTGCCTGCCAGATAAGTGCCGCCATCACTTCGCGCTGCTCGTCCAGCAGCACGTTGAAGGTTCTGCAGGCGGCTGCGGTGTGCATGAATTCGGCCACCACACCATGCTCTAGCAGCGCCTGCAGCAGCTGCACATCCGGCAGTTGCTGGCGGGCACCGGTGCCGATGAGCAGAATCTCCGGCCGGGCATCGAGCACCGGTTGCAACGAAGCCAGAGTGATCTGTTCCAGTGCGCTGACCGGCCAGTCGCGGTGCAGCGCTTCCGGGCCGATGATCAGGCTGTGTGCATAGACCTGCTGATCCACAGCGATGCCGTGGCGGTCGCAGGCGGTGATGGCGTTGCGGTGACGGTTCTGATGCAGATTCAGTTGCATGCGCGCAGATCCTGTCGATGGTTCGAGGGCATGGTAACCAATCAGGCCGGCTGGAGCAAAACCGGCCGGGTCGGGTGGCGCTGGTAAATGCACAGCACCTGACCAATGCGCATGACCGCCTCGGCCCCGGTGTCCTCCAGAATGCGTGCGGCAATTTCGTCACGCTGTGCTCGATCGGCGCGGATGCGGATCTTGATCAGTTCATGCGCCAGCAGGGCTTCGCTGATGGCGTTGCGGATGTTGTCGGTGAGACCATCGCCGGCAATCATGACCACCGGCTGCAGGGCATGACAGCGGCCGCGCAGCTGCCTGATTTGTTCATTGGTGAGACGTTTTGGCATGGATTCGATGCTATGATGAGAACTGAAACAAGCTGGTCGTCAATCGGTTGTTGTCAGCCGGGTTGCCGACAGCTGGCGTAAAGATGCTCATTATGGCACGAAGTAAAAGCAGCCGCGCCTGGCTGCAGGAACATTTCGATGATCACTGGGTGCAGCAGGCACGGGCACAGGGCTGGCGCTCGCGTGCGGCGTTCAAACTGCAGCAGCTGGATCAGCGACTGCGCCTGCTGCGACCGGGTCAGCTGGTGGTGGATCTGGGTGCCGCACCGGGCAGCTGGAGCCAGTATGCCAGCACTGTGGTGGGCCGCAGCGGACGGGTGATTGCACTCGATCTGCTGGCCATGGAGCCACTGCCGGAAGTGACCTTCATCCAGGGTGATTTTCGCGAGTCAGATGTGCTGCAGGCGCTGCAGGCTGCTTTGAAGGGTCGCGCTGTGGATGTTGTCTTATCCGACATGGCGCCCAATATCAGTGGTGTGCGCAGTGTCGATCAGACCCAGGCGATGTACCTGGCTGAACTGGCACTGGATTTTGCCCGTGAGCAGCTGACACCTGGTGGTCACTGGGTGTGCAAAGTGTTTCAGGGCGAAGGCTTTGATGCCCTGCTGCAGCAGGCGCGCAGTGAATTTGCCCAGGTGCGCATGCACAAGCCCGAATCTTCTCGTGACCGCAGTCGCGAACAATACATGGTGGCGACCGGGTTGCTGCAATGAACGACGACAGATTTACCTGCCTGCTGCCTGGCCACGGCCAGGGCTGCGGCTGCATGATCAGCCTGACTGACAACGACGAAATGAGGAATACGTTTTGAACGACATGGTCAAGAATCTCATCCTGTGGGTATTTATCGCGGTGGTACTGATGTCAGTGTTTCAGCACTACACTCAGGACACCAGACAACAGCAGGAGCTGAGTTATTCCGCATTTCTGGAGCAGGTCAAGAGCGGCCGGGTGCAGGATGTGGACATTCAGGAAACCAACACCGGCAAGAAAATCACCGGCACGCTGCAGGACGGCACGCCGTTTCTGACGTTCGGCGTGCAGGACGACGGCCTGATCAAGGATCTGCTGGATCATGACGTGGAAATCCACGGCTCCGAGCCGGAAAGCCGTTCGGTGCTGCTGGAATTGTTCCTCGGTGCTTTCCCGGTGCTGCTGCTGATTGGCCTGTGGGTGTATTTCATGCGCCAGATGCAAGGTGGTGGCGGTCGTGGGGCGATGTCCTTCGGCAAAAGCCGGGCCAAGCTGATGCAGGGCGAGGACCAGGTCAACGTGACCTTCGCCGACGTGGCCGGTGCCGAAGAGGCCAAGGACGAGGTGCAGGAACTGGTCGAGTTTCTGCGTGAACCGGGCAAGTTCACCAATCTGGGTGGGCACATTCCGCGCGGTCTGCTCATGGTGGGCCCGCCCGGTACCGGTAAGACGCTGCTGGCCAAGGCCATCGCCGGCGAGGCCAAGGTGCCGTTTTTCTCCATCTCCGGTTCTGACTTCGTGGAAATGTTCGTCGGCGTCGGTGCATCGCGCGTGCGCGACATGTTCGAGCAGGCGAAAAAGCATGCTCCATGCATCATTTTCATCGACGAAATCGATGCCGTCGGTCGCCATCGTGGTGCCGGTCTTGGTGGTGGTCACGATGAACGCGAGCAGACATTGAATCAGCTGCTGGTGGAAATGGATGGCTTTGAAGGCGGAGAGGGTGTGATCGTGATCGCGGCCACCAACCGTCCGGACGTGCTTGATCCGGCGCTGCTGCGACCGGGGCGTTTTGACCGCCAGGTGGTGGTCCCGCTGCCGGATCTGCGCGGTCGTGAACAGATCCTCAAGGTGCACATGCGCAAGGTGCCGCTGGATGACGATGTCAAGCCGCGTGATATTGCCCGTGGAACGCCTGGATTTTCCGGTGCCGATCTGGCCAATCTGGTCAATGAGGCAGCGCTATTTGCCGCCCGCGGCAACCGTCGCAAGGTGACCATGGAGCATTTTGAACGCGCCAAGGACAAGATCATGATGGGTGCCGAGCGGCGCTCCATGGTGATGTCCGAGAAGGAGAAAAAGCTCACCGCCTACCACGAATCAGGCCATGCCATCGTCGGCCGGCTGATGCCGGAACACGATCCGGTGTACAAGGTCAGCATCATTCCGCGTGGCCGTGCGCTGGGCGTGACCATGTTCCTGCCGGAAGAAGACAAGTACAGTCACAGCAAGCGGCATCTGCAGAGCCAGCTGTGCAGTCTGTTCGGGGGGCGCATCGCCGAAGAACTGATTTTTGGCAGCGACCAGGTCACCACCGGTGCCAGCAACGACATCGAACGGGCCACCAAGATCGCCCGCAACATGGTGACCAAATGGGGGCTGTCTGATTCCATGGGGCCGCTGTCCTACAGTGAGGACGAGGACGAGGTGTTTCTCGGTCGTTCGGTGACCCAGCACAAGAGTGTGTCGGATGAGACCGCGCGACAGATCGACAAGGAAGTGCGGCGTCTGATTGATGAATCCTATGCGCGGGCGAAGAAAATTCTCGAAGACAACATGGACATCCTGCACAGCATGACCGAGGCATTGCTGAAGTATGAAACCATCGACAGCAAGCAGATCGCCCAGCTGATGGCCAGAGAGCCGGTGGATCCGCCGGCAGACTGGAACGATCAGCCGCCGGCAGAGCCACCTGGAAAGCGTGGCGGCGGCAAGAAGTCATCCACCGGCAAGGTCAGCGGACTGGACGAGAGCCCGCAAGCCACCTGAGCCCGCTACGCGCTGCGAAGCAAGCCGTGCACAGGATGGCCATGGTGGCTGGCTGGTGAGCCGCTGGCAATGTCGTGAGCGCTGGCTCGATCTGAGCCAGCCGCGCATCATGGGGGTGCTCAATGTTACCCCCGACTCCTTTTCCGACGGCGGCCGCTGGCTGCAGTTGCAGCAGGCGGTTGACCATGCCGGGACGATGCTGGAGCAGGGTGCGCACATCATCGATGTCGGCGGCGAGTCAACCCGGCCCGGCGCAGCCGAGGTCAGCGCAGAGGAGGAAATCGATCGCGTGCTGCCGGTGCTGGCAGCCTTGCGCAGTGCTTTCCCCGCTGCATTCATCAGCCTGGACACGAGCAAAGCTGTTGTGCTGGCTGCTGCCCGGGAGCACATCGACATCATCAATGATGTGCGCGCCCTGCGCGAAACCGGCATGCTGCAGACCGCCGCTGACAGCGGCTGCGGCATCTGCCTGATGCACATGCAGGGTCAGCCGCGCAGCATGCAACAGGCACCTGTCTACAGCGATGTGATCAATGAAGTCGCGGAATTCCTGGCCGCACGGGTGCAGGCCTGCATGCAGCAGGGCGTGGCCCGCAAACGTCTGGTGGTGGATCCCGGATTTGGATTCGGCAAGACTTTGGCGCATAATACCCGGCTACTTGCACAGCTGCCGCAGCTGCAGCATGAACTGGCACGCCGCCAGTCGGGTGAGCTGCCGATGCTGGTGGGCATCTCGCGCAAATCCATGCTGGCCGGCCTGCTCGCAGCCTACAGCGGGACATCCGCCAGCAGCGCCAGCGCAGCCATTGCACCGCCGCAGCGCATTGTGGCGGGCACGGTGGCGGCGAGCGTGGCGGTGATGCATGGTGCCAGCATCATCAGAACGCATGATGTGACGCCCATGCGCGACGCGCTGGCAGTGCTCACGGCGCTGCGTCAGCCTGACCGCGATCACGACAACGCTCACTGAGTGTGGGCGTCTGCCGATCGCTCCCGGACGGCTGTGCCAGGCGGCACAGAGCCACAGCAGCAGACCACAGACACACCATGACAGCAAACAGCCCATCCACAGCCAGCGACCATCAGGACATTGCCTTTTTCGGCACCGACGGCATCCGCGGCCGTGTAGGCACACCGCCGATCACCCCTGATTTTGTGCTGCGACTGGGTTATGCGGTGGGCAAGGTGATGCGCGACGCCCAGCACCCGGAAGTGGTCATCGGCAAGGACACGCGACGCTCCGGCTACATGTTCGAGTCGGCGCTGGAAGCCGGCCTCGCCGCTGCCGGTGCCGACATCGCCATGCTCGGTCCCCTGCCAACCCCGGCCACTGCCTATCTGACGCGCACACTGAACGCCTGCGCCGGACTGGTCATCTCCGCCTCGCACAATCCCTATCACGACAATGGCATCAAGCTGTTCGGCCGGCGTGGTGAAAAACTCAGCGATGCGCAACAGCAGGCCATCAGCACCATGCTGATGCAGCTGCAGGCGCAGGATTATCTGCCCATGTCGGCCGACGATGCCATCGGCAAGGCCCGTCGCATCGACGATGCGGTGGGACGCTATGTGGAATTCTGCAAGTCCACGTTTCCCGGCGGTCGCAGCCTGGATGGCATCACCATGGTGGTCGATTGTGCCAACGGTGCGGCGTATCAGGCGGCCCCGGCGGTGTTCCGCGAACTCGGCGCAAACGTGATTGCGATTCACAATCGTCCGGATGGCAGCAACATCAATCGTGACTGTGGCTCCACCGCCATCAGCAGCCTGCAGCAGGCAGTATTGCAGCACTCGGCCGATCTGGGCATCGCTTTTGACGGCGATGCCGATCGGGTGCAGATGGTCGATCATCTGGGGCGACTGGTGGACGGCGACGGCATGCTCTACGTGCTTGCCTGTCATTATCAGCAGCGCGGCATGCTGGACGAACAGCGCGGTGTGGTGGGTACCCTGATGAGCAATGAGGCGCTGGCCAGGGTGCTCAAGCAGCGCCGCGTCGCATTCGTGCGCGAACGCGTCGGCGACCGCTACGTGCAGCAACGCCTGGAGGCGCTGGGCTGGCAGCTTGGCGGAGAAACCGCCGGACACATCCTGTGTCTGGACAAGACACCGTTTGGCGATGGCATCATTGCCGCACTGCAGGTGCTGGCAGCACTGGCCGACAGCGAGCGATGTCTGGCCGATGCGTTGAACGGACTGCAACTGATGCCGCAGGTGCTGATCAACGTGCCATTGTCACTGCAGCGCTGGGATGTGCTCAGTGCCGCGCGCCCAATTATTGATGCGGTCACCGCCATCACCGCCGAACTCGATGGCCATGGACGACTGGTATTGCGGCCTTCCGGGACCGAGCCGGTGATCCGGGTCATGGTCGAGCATGATCGCCAGGATCGTGCCGGTGAGCTGGCCGAGCAACTGGCGCTGGTGATCAGGGAAACCGCCGCCGCCGGCTGAGCGCTGATCAGGGCAGCTTATCCGGCGCTTGTCAGTACCCTGCCGTGCCGGCTTAACTCGCCAGCGCGCAAGCGCAACCAGCTGCTGTGCTGATACCAGTCACCCAGTACGTGGCGCAGCCCTTCCGCATGCCGATGATCGGCCGGTCGGTGGGTGTGGCCATGAATGATGCAATCGACCTGATGCTGCGCAAACGCGTGCACCACCTGATCCGGGTTCACATCCATGATGTCCTCACTGGCCTGGCTGGTGTGGTTGCGACTGGCATCACGCGCCTGCTGTGCCATGGCCAGCCGCTGCGCTGGTGACAGCGCCAGGAACTCACGCTGCCAGGCAGGATCTCGCACCTGTCTGCGCAGTGCCTGATAGGGCAGGTCGTCGGTACACCACGCATCACCATGCGCCAGCAGTATCCGCCGCTGACCGGATACCACGATGCTGGGATCAGGCAGCAGTTGCATGCCGGCCTTAGCGGCATACTGTGTGCCCAGCAGAAAATCACGATTGCCGTGCATAAAGTGGATCTGCACCCCGGTGGCAGCGATCGCAGCCAGGCTGCTGCCGAGCTCATCAGCCAGCGCATCGGCCGCGTCGTCGCCGATCCACAACTCGAACAGATCGCCAAGGATGAACAGCTGATCGACGCCCCGCAGCTGCTGGTGCAGACAGTGCAGAAAACGCTCGCTGATGTCAGGTCGCGCCGCACTCAGGTGCACATCCGACAACAGCAGGGCATTGTCGGCACGGCGCAGCGTGCTGGCGTGACCGCTCAACGGCTGTGCTCAGTCTGCGGTGATGACTTCCACGCTGTTGATCACCACCGGCTCCACCGGCACGTCGCGGGGCAGCGGTGGTTGCGGTGCGGTGTCGACCATGGCAATGGCATCCACCACCTCCATGCCCTGGATCACTTCGCCAAAGACTGTATAACCCCAGTCGGCGGCAGAATTCTTGTTGCGGTGATCCAGTGCCCGATTGGTCACATGATTGATGAAAAACTGACTGGTGGCAGAATTCGGGTTGTTGGTGCGCGCCATGGCCACGGTCCCGCGGGTGTTCTTCAGACCGTTGTCGGCTTCGTTGAGGATCGGCTCATTGGTGCGCTTGCGTTCGAGATCGACGGTGAAGCCGCCGCCCTGGATCATGAAGCCGCTGATGACTCGATGAAAAATGGTGCCGCTGTAAAAATCGTCGCGCGCATACTGCAGGAAATTGCGCACCGTGGCCGGGGCGCGATCGGCGAACAGCTGCAGGCGGATGTCGCCCATGCTGGTGTGTATGATGACTTGCGGTCTGGTGGCGGTGACCTCGGGCAGCGTGCTGGCCGCAGCTGCTGCGGCCTCATTGCCGGTCTGTGTCTGGGTCTGGGTCTGGGCCGGGCTGTTGCCAAACGTTGCCAGTAAAATTGCAGCAAGCAGAAGAGGACGCGCCTGGCGCGACCGGATGAGCGTGATGATGTGGTTCATAGCGAAAATCTGTACGTGGTTATGGGTCATGGAGTGCAGAGCCTGGCAGAGGTTCCTGCCACGGCTCATGCCGGCGAATCATTTTAGTGGACATCAACACGGATCGCCAGCATTGCTGCGGCTGACGAACAATCCGCTGCACTGACATTGATAGAATGACTGCCCTGGCTGTCATATAGCAGATCCCCTAGTAGAGATATCAAGAGAAACCCGATGCAAGCAGGCAGCAATGCTCATACCACACCAACGCTGGATGTTTTTACAGCAGTGCGCTGGTGCGGCACGCACCTGCAACTGCTGGATCAGCGGCGCTTGCCACACGCAGAAGTGTGGCTGGACATCACCGATCTACAGCAGGCGATTGCCGCCATCCAGTCGCTGGTGGTGCGCGGCGCACCGGCGATTGGCATCACCGCCGCCTATGCCTGCGTGCTGGCAGCCAGAAAGCGGGCGACCAGAAAGCGGGCGGCTGGCACAGACCAGGATTGGCCAGTGCACTGGCGGGCGGATTGCCAGCGCCTGCTGCAAGCGCGTCCGACGGCGGTGAATCTGCGCTGGGCCATTGCCAGCATGCAGCAGGTGCTGGACGCCGCCGGCATTGGCGATCAGATCCAGGCCGGTGTTGATGTTGAGGCACTGCTCAGCGCGCTGGCGCAGCGTGCCGTGCAGATCCAGCAGGACGATCTCGCCGCCAACCAGCGTCTGGCCGAGCTGGGCAGCGCCCTGCTGGACACCGACAGCACGGTATTGACCCATTGCAACACCGGTGCGCTGGCCACCGCCGGGGTGGGCACAGCGATCGGGGTGATAGTGCAGGCGCATGCACAGGGCAAACTGCGTCAGGTGTATGCCGACGAGACCCGGCCCTGGCTGCAGGGCAGTCGGCTCACTGAATGGGAATTGCATCGCCTTGGGGTGCCGTGCCAGGTCATCATCGATGCTGCGGCTGCCTGGCTGATGGCCTCGAAGCAGGTCGACTGGCTGATTGTCGGTGCCGACCGGGTTGCCGCCAATGGCGATGTGGCAAACAAGATCGGCACCTATCAGGCCATGCTGGTGGCGCGTCATCATGGCGTCAAAACCATGGTTGTGGTGCCGTGGTCGACGGTGGATGTGAATACCGCCAGTGGTGCCGAAATCGAGATTGAGCTGCGCGACAGCGACGAGGTGCTGGCGTTTCAGGGGCAGCGGGTGGCGCGTGCCGGCAGCATGGCATGGAATCCGGTGTTCGATGTCACCCCCGCTGCGCTGGTGGATTACCTGGTCACCGAGCGTGGTGTCATCGCGGCACCGGATCGCCAGAAATTGCTGGCAATGCAGCAGCAGTCTGCATGAGCTGGCAGTTGGCCGACGGTGGGCTCTCCTTCGGGTGCTGACCAGCGTCTCGGCCGCAGGCCTGATCGGCCTGCATCCGGGTGTTGTCGGCGACGGCAAATGTTGATCCAAGTTTCTGATCTGCAGGGATAATATCTGACCCGGGCAGCTCGTTTTCAGGTCTGGCTCGGGCTGCCGTCAGGTTAGGATTCGTGCTATAATTTCACGTTTATGACCACAGACGCTGCGGCATCCTGATTACAACATTCAGGAGCCTGTCGCGGATGCCAATACGGTGCTCACAGATGGCTGAAATCGCCCGCGAAATTCTTTCTGTCAATCTCGAAGACGAGATGAAGCAATCCTACCTCGATTACGCCATGAGTGTGATCGTGGGGCGGGCGCTGCCGGATGTCCGGGACGGTCTCAAGCCGGTACATCGCCGCGTGCTGTATGCCATGCAGGAGTTGGGCAACGACTGGAACAAGGCATACAAGAAATCGGCCCGTGTGGTCGGTGATGTGATCGGTAAATACCATCCGCATGGCGACACGGCGGTGTACGACACCATCGTGCGTATGGCGCAGGATTTTTCCATGCGCTACATGCTGATTGACGGCCAAGGCAACTTCGGTTCGGTCGACGGCGACTCGCCGGCAGCCATGCGTTACACCGAAATACGCATGGCGCGTCTGGCGCACAAGCTGTTGGAGGACATCGACAAGGAAACCGTCGATTTTATCGAGAACTACGACGAAACCGAAACCGAGCCGGTGGTGCTGCCGACGCGGGTGCCCAACCTGCTGGTGAACGGCTCGGCCGGCATTGCCGTAGGTATGGCCACCAACATGGCACCGCACAACCTCACCGAAGTGATCAACGCCACGCTGGCCCTGCTGGCCGATCCTGCACTGGACATCCCCGGCCTGATGGAATACCTGCCGGGACCGGATTTCCCTACCGCCGGCATCATCAATGGCGCGAGTGGTATTCGTGAAGCGTATGCGACCGGCCGTGGACGCATCCATGTGCGCGCCACCTCGCACATTGAGGAAACCGACAGCGGTCGGCAGAGCATCATTGTTACCGAATTGCCGTATCAGGTGAACAAGGCCAATCTGCTGATCAAGATCGCTGATCTGGTGCGGGAAAAGAAAATCGAAAGCATTGCCAGCGACGGCCTGCGCGACGAATCCGACAAGGACGGCATGCGCATGGTGATCGAGCTCAAGCGCGGTGAAGTGCCGGAGGTGACGCTGAACAAACTCTACAGCATGACCCAGTTGCAAACCGTATTCGGCATCAACATGGTGGCGCTGGTGGATGGCCGGCCGCGCCTGCTCAACCTGAAGGAAATTCTTCAGGCTTTCCTCAAGCATCGCCGCGATGTGGTCACCCGTCGCACCCTGTATGAATTGCGCAAGGCGCGTGATCGTGCGCACATCCTCGAAGGGCTCACCGTGGCGCTGGCCAATGTGGATGAAATCATCGCCCTGATCAAGGCGGCGGCGAGTCCGGCGGAAGCCCGTGAGCAGTTGCAGCAGCGACGCTGGGATGCCGGCATGGTGGCGGCACTGTTGGGCGGCGAGGGGGCCAGCGATTCACGCCCGGAAGGGCTCACGGCCGAGTTCGGTCTGCACCAGGACGGCTATCAGCTGTCTGCCATTCAGGCGCAGGCGATTCTGGATCTGCGCCTGCAGAAGCTGACCGGGCTGGAGCAGGAAAAGCTCACCAATGAATATAAAGAAATTATTGAAAACATCCGTTACCTGTTGAAAGTCCTGGCAGAACCGGATGTCATGACCGGCGTGATCAGGGATGAGCTGATCGAAGTGCGGGATCAGTTTGGCGATGATCGCCGCACCGTGATTCTTGATCAGCATCTGAATCTGAGCATGGAGGACATGATCGCGGAGGAGGATGTCGTGGTCACGCTGTCGCATGCCGGCTACGCCAAGATGCAGAGCCTGGATCGTTACCAGGCGCAGCATCGTGGTGGCCGTGGCCGCTCTGCCACGCGCATGAAAGACGAGGACTTTATCGAACGGCTGTGGGTCACCAACACGCATGACACGCTGTTGTGTTTTACCAGCGCTGGCAAGGTCTACTGGATCAAGGTGTATGAGCTGCCCAACGCCAGCCACGCCAGTCGCGGCAAGCCCTTTGTCAATCTGCTGCCGCTTGATCAGGACGAACAGGTCAACGCCGTGCTGCCGGTCAGGGATTTTCCCGACGACCAGTTTGTGGTATTCGCCACCGCCAATGGCACGGTGAAGAAAACCCCGCTGTCGGATTATTCCCGCCCGCGCGCGAACGGCATCTGGGCAATCTCGCTGGATGACGATGATCGCCTGGTCAACGTGGCGCTGACCGGTGGCAGCATGGACATCATGTTGTTCGCCAACTCCGGCAAATGCGTGCGCTTCAACGAGCGTGCCGTGCGCTCCATGGGCCGCACTGCACGTGGCGTGCGCGGCATGCGACTGCAGCCGGATCAGCAGGTCATGTCCATGCAGATCGTTGCCGCCGAGGTCGATGCCTCGGTGATGCTGGCGACTGCCAACGGCTATGGCAAGCGTACACCGATCAGCGAATTTCCGCTGCACGGGCGTGGTGGACAGGGCGTGATCGCCATTCAGACCAGCGCCCGCAACGGCGACCTGGTCGGGGCCATTCTGGCCGGTGATGACGACGATGTCATGCTGATCAGCAACAGCGGCACACTGGTGCGCACACCGGCGGCAGAAATCTCGGTGCTGGGTCGCAACACCCAGGGTGTGCGCGTCATCCGTCTGGACGAGAATGAGCAGCTGGTCGGTCTGGCGCAGGTGCAGGCCGTTGAGGACGATGACTGAAGCGAACACCCGAAGCGGGCACAGCATCAAGGCTTACCGCCTGCCCGGAGCCCCGGAAGACAGCGCGGCGCTGCTGCGTCCGGCACGGCCGACACGGCAGTGGATGGATGCCACCGCCGGCCAGTATGCTTATCGCTGCATTCCGCTGACCGCCGCCAACACCATGGGCTGGGAATACCTGAACCCGGTCACCTGCGAATTTCGCTGGGGTGGCATGACGGCGCAGGAAGACGTCCAGGTGTGGCTGGAGGACGGCCACCGCTGGCGACCGCGCACGCACTTTGGCAGTGGCGTGGTGACGTGGGAACTGCCGTTTTTGTTTCGCACCGAACCGGGCTACGGGCTGGTGGTGTGCGGACCGGCCAACTGTGACAAGACCGGCATCGTGCCACTGGATGGCTTCATCCGTACCGACTGGCTGCCATATCCGTTCACGATGAACTGGCGCATCACCCGACGCCACCACAGCGTGCGTTTCGAGGCTGGTGAGCCGATTGCGAGAATATTTCCCTATCCACTTGGTTTGCTTGAAGAAACGGTGGTTGAAATCGCCGAATTCGAGGACGACCCGGAGCTGGTCAGCCAGTTTCGTCTATGGGCGGAACGACGCAAGCAGAATGCGCAACAGCATCAGCAGGCGCAGGCCAAAGCCAATCTCGATGACCGCGCCGATACGCGCGGACTGTGGAACAGGGCCTATGCCCACGGCGAAGGTGCGCAGCAGCACCAGACCGTGTTCAAGCCCGGTCGCGTGGTGGACAAAAACCGCGACTGAATTCAGCTTGTTTCGTCACTCTGCGCGGTGGAATGTGCTGGCTGCAACGGCCCCGCCTGCAGCAGTGGGCTCATCCAGTGGTGGATGCCGGCATCGGCGAACTGCTCGGCCAGAATCGCAAGCAGTTGCTGCAGCTGAGCTGCAGTGCCATGGGTCTGCAGCATCAGGCGCTGCTGGCGACCGGCAATCTGTTCGGTCAGACTCAGATGCTGATGGTCACTGCTGTGCCCGGCGACTGGCATGGACAGAAAACCCTGCTGTTCAAGTTGCAGCAGCACATCAATGATCTGATGACGCAATGCTGGCGGAATCACCAGCGTCAGCAGTACCTGTTCGCAGTTTTTCATGGACACCTCAGCGCTGGTGGCGGGCAAACATGACCGGCAGAATAAGCAGCGTGAGCAGGGTGCTGCTGACCACGCCGCCGATCACCACGATGGCCAGTGGTTTCTGGATTTCCGAGCCCGGGCCTGAGGCCAGCATCAGCGGCAGCAGACCGAAGGCAGTGATGCTGGCGGTCATCAGCACCGGTTTCAGGCGTCTTTGTGCGCCCTCGATGACGAGCCGCTCCAGTGGCATGCCCAGTGCCCGCAATTCGTTGAAGTGACTGACCAGCACAATGCCGTTCATCACGGCAATGCCCATCAGCGCAACAAAGCCTACCGAGGCCGGTACCGACAGAAAGTGGCCGGAGACATACAGCGCCAGGATGCCGCCGAACAGCGCCAGTGGCACGTTGGAGATGATCAGCACAGCCTGGCTGACGCTGCGAAACACGGTGAACAGGATTAGAAACACCAGTCCCAGCGCCACCGGCACCACCAGCAGCAGTCGCTGTGCCGCACGCTGCTGGTTTTCGAACTCACCGCCATATTCAATGAAATAGCCGGCCGGCAGTTGCAGCACATCGTCCAGTCTGGCCCGGGCCTCATCGACAAAGCCGACCAGATCACGCTCGCTGACGTTGGCAATGATCACCGAACGTCTGGTGCCATGCTCGCGGATGATGGACACCGGGCCTTCAACCTGAGTGCTGGAGACCAGCTGGTTCAGACTCAGCCATTGACCGGCATGGCCGGTCACCTGGATGTTCTTCAGGGCCAGTGCCGAGCCGCGCACATCGTCTCCGGAACGAATCTGTACCGGAATGCGTTTGTTGCCCTCGTAGACGATCCCCGCCTGCAGCCCCTCAAGCTGGCTTTTGAGTAGCGCACTGATCTCATCGGCGCTCACGCCCATACGCCCGGCAGCGAGACGGTCAACATTGAACTGCAGATACTGCGCCCCATCGTTGGCGGGAGTGTAGACCTCCGCCGCCCCCGGTATGTCCTGCAGAGCCTGCACCGCCTGTTCGGCCAGCCGATTGAGTGTGTCCTGGTCGGGACCGAAGATCTTGATGGCGAGGTCACCACGTACGCCGGTGAGCATTTCATCGACGCGCATCTGAATCGGCTGGGTGAAGGTATGGCCGATGCCAGGGAATCCGTCCAGCACGGCGCGGATTTTGTTGATCAGCTCGGCTTTGCTGGCAGCCTGCCATTCCCGGCGCGGTTTGAGTACCAGAAAGCTGTCGGTTTCATTCAGCCCCATCGGGTCCAGACCGATCTCATCGGAACCGGCTCTGGCCACGATGCCCTCGATTTCATCCACCGCTTGCAGCAGCGCACGCTGCACCCGCATGTCCAGTTTCAGTGACTGCTCCAGGGTGATCGTGGGCACTTTTTCCAGTTGCACGATGATGTCGCCCTCGTCCATGGTGGGCATGAAGGTTTTGCCGATCAGCACAAACAGCAGCACGGTGAGCAGCATCATCACTGCAGCGGCTAGCAACAGTTGCCGGTGACTCTGCATGCTGCGCTGCAGCACGGTCCGATAACGTTGCGCCAGCCACTGCATCATGGCGGTCTCGCTGTGGTTCTGCTTGCGCCGCAGCAGCAGCGATGACAGCACCGGCATCAGCATCATCGCCAGTATCCATGCGCTGACCAGCGCATAGATCAGGGTTTGCGCGACCGGTGCAAACAGCTTGCCTTCCAGCCCCTGCAGGCTCAGCAAGGGCAGGAACACGATCACGATGATGGCAACCCCGGCCGTGACCGGCACCGCCACCTCGCTGCTGGCGCGATAAATGACATGCAATCTGGGCAGTTGCGCGCTGCCCTGTTCGCGCAGGCGTGCAGCAATGTTTTCCACCACCACGATGGCGCCATCCACGAGCAGGCCGATGGCAATGGCAAGACCACCCAGCGACATCAGATTGGCCGACAGCCCGGTCCATTGCATGCCGATGAAGGTCATCAGCGCCGCCAGCGGCAGCACCGTGGCCACCACCAGCGTTGATCGCCAGTCGGCGAGGAACACCAGCAGCAGCACAATGACCAGCGCGATCGCCTGCAGCAGGGCATCGCTGACGGTGGCCACTGCAGTATCGACCAGCCTGCTGCGGTCGTAAAACACCCGTACCGACACCGCTTCCGGCAGACTGTCAGAAATTTCTGCGAGCTTTTGTTTAACGCCCGCCACCACGGCGCGGGCGTTGGCCCCACGCAGGCCCAGCACCAGCCCCTCCACCGCTTCGGCACGACCATCGCGGGTGACGCCGCCATAGCGGGTCAGGCCGGCAAAGCTCAGGGTAGCGATGTCATTGACCCGCACCGGTTGGCGGGTGTCGGCACGCACCACGATGTTGCCCAGATCCTGCAGGTCGGTGACGCTGCCCAGAGTACGCACCAGCAGGGTTTCTTCACCGGCATGCAGCCGTCCGGCACCATCGTTGCGATTGTTGCTGCGAATGGCCTGGAGCAGCTCATCGATGCCGATGCCAAGCGCCTGCATGCGCTCGGTTCTGGGCGTGATGGTGTAGCTGCGCACATGCCCGCCCAGGGCATTGACATCGGCCACGCCGGATACGCTGCGCAAGGCCGGGCGGATGACCCAGTCCAGCAGCTCCCGACGCTGCATCAGGGTGAGGTCTCCGCCCTCGATGGTGAACATGAACATTTCACCCAGCGGAGTGGTGAGCGGTGCGACGCCGCCGCTGATACCTTCGGGTAGCTCGCTCCACAGGTTACTCAAACGTTCATTCACCTGGTTGCGGGCCCAGTAGATGTCGGTGCTGTCGTTAAAATCCAGGGTGATGTCGGTGAGCGCATATTTGGTGGTCGAGCGCATGATGGTCAGCTTGGGCAGACCCAGCATTTCCACCTCCACCGGATTGGTGATGCGCGCTTCGACCTCTTCGGGTGTCATCCCCGGTGCCTTGATGATCACCTTGACCTGGGTGGTGGAAATGTCCGGAAAGGCATCAATCGGGGTGTTGTTCCAGGCCCGCCAGCCCAGTGCGATGATCAGCACCACCAGCAGCAGCACGAGAATGCGCTGGCGCAGGGAAAATTCGATCAGGCGATCAAGCATGATGGCGACGGGCAACAGCTTGTGGGGTCATCATTCAGCACCGATGCCGGTCCACAGACCTTTCAGCGCAGCAGTGCCGACCACGACAATGCGGCTGCTGGCGTCAAGCGCACCGGCAACGTGCAGGCGATCCGGCGCGGCATGCTTGATGCTGACTGCCAGCAGTTCAATATGCGTGGTCTGATCGACGAACACGAAGGTCTGATTCTGCAGCCGCACCACGGCACCCGGCGGCACGCTCCAGGTGGGCTCGCTGATGGCACTGCCGATGCTGGCGCGTACCATCTGGCCCGGCCGCAGCGAGGCGGCACCTTCATCAATGCGGGCGCGCAGCAGAATGCCCTGATCCGCTTCATGCACAACGCAACTGACCTCGATCAGTGATGCGCTGGCCTGGCTGTCTTGCAGGCTGACCGGCTGACCTGGACTGAACTGTGCGCATTCGCTGCTGGCCGCATGGATTTCCAGCAGCAACTGATCGCTGGCCAGCAGGGTGTAAATCGCATCGCCCTGGCTGACTCTGGCGCCGGTATCGACATGCTGAGTCAGCACTGTGCCCGACAGCGGGGCTGGCAGTCGCAGTTCGCCATCCAGTTGCTGATCTGCCTGCAGTTGCTTTATTGCAGCAGGCGCCATGCCGGCCATGCGCAGCGCAGACCATGCGCGCTGGGCGGCAGCCTGGGCGGTGCGCAGATCGCGCTGGCTGGCTTGCACACGCTGTGCCGGGATGATGCCTTCCGCCAGCAGTTGCCGGTCACGCTCATGTGCCGTTGTGGCGAGCTGCCGTTCGGCCTCGGCACTCAACCAGTCCTGCTGCAAACGGGTCAGCTCCGGACTGTGCATCAGCACCAGCAGCTGTCCCTGCGAAACGCTGGCACCGGGGCTGTGCGACAGGCTTGTGATCACGCCGGCAAGCGGAGCCGCAAGCGTCACGCGCTGACTGTTGGGCACGGTGACGCGCGCCGGATAATAGGCGGAATAGGCCATGCTCGTGGCTTCAGGTGAGGCAAACTGCAGCCCGAGATTGTCGCGCTGTGCGGTGCTCAGTGGCAGCTGTGGTGCCAGTTCGGCGGCGCCTGCCGTGGCTGCCGTCAGCAGCACAAGCCACAGCCAATGCCATGGCACTGGCCACAGCCGTGGTGGTTGGGCGGTAATGCGCAGTGCTTGCCGCGCGCAGTCCGGATGCGCAGGCAGGCACTGATGGTGGGGGTTCCTGGTGGTCTGGTTCATTGTGGTAGATGTCCTGCGGCCTGATTCAGCATGGCGATGCTGCGCTGTAGCCTGACTTCCTGCAGCGCCAGCTCCAGCGCCGCCTGACGCTGTTCATCGGCGGCCCGCAGCAGTGCGGTCAGACCGATTTCGCCGAGTTCATAAGCGCGTGTCGCCAGCGCATGAGCGCGCTGCGCCAGCTCGGCACGATGCCTGGCGAGTTCGCTGGAACGCTGGGCACTGAGCTGATTCAATTCAGCATCGTGCAGATTCAGTTGTAGCTGTCGCAGGGCCTGTTGCTGATCGCGCTCGGCTTGCGCCAGACTGATCCGGGCCTGGCTTTTCTGTGTGCTGTTGTAACCGCCAAAGTCCAGCGGGATGCTGACGAACAGCCCGGCCACTTCAACGTACTGCTGATCACTGCGTCCGCGCTCGCCGCGCATGCCTACACCGATGCTGGGCTTTTGCTGCCAGCTGCGGTCGGCCAGCTGCAGTCCGGCCGCGGCCACTTCCCGCTGTTGCGCCACCAGCTGCAACAGGGGGTGCTGCTGCAGGACATCCTGTTCGGTGGTGAGTGGCAGCAGTGGTTCGGCAATTGTTGTTGGCAGCACATCCAGTCCGGTCAGTACCAGATAGCGCCGCTGGCTGTGGGCAAGCTCAACCTGTGCATTGTGCAGGTCGGCCTCACGCTGCTGGCTGATCGCTGCCAGCAATGGCAACTCTGCGGCAGCGCTGGCACCTGCGGCAACGCTTTTCTGCACGGTCTGTTGCATGCGCCTGGCAGCGGCCAGGGCAAGCTGTGCCATGTCCACTTCTACGGCAGCGGCCCTGATGTCCCAGAGGGTGTTGCGCAATTCCCCGGCAATCTGCAATCTGGAGGCTGCCGCCAGCGCAGCAGTGAGCAGCTGCTGTTGCTCGGCGCTGATTTTGCGCGCCTGGCGCTCAGCGGGCATGAACAATGAGAAGTCAATGGTCGAGCCCCATTCCTGCAGGCCGACATTGCTGCCGACGGTGTCATTCTCGTAGCGCAGGGACAGGGTCGCAGGTGCCGCCAGCAGGCGCGTGGCGCCGCGGGTCAGTTCAGCATCCGCAAGTTCACGACCGGCCTGCAGCAGACTGTCAGGATGGCTGGATTGGGCGGCATCCAGCGCGCCCAGCAGTGTCAGAGTGTCGCTGCTGGGCAGTGGCTCTCCGGTATGTACATGCGTGGGCGCGGGAAGCTCGGCAGGCAGGCGCAGATCCAGCTGGCTGGCCTGCAATGCTTGTGCCGCCGTAACGCTGCTGGTCAGTGCGCAGCCCAGCAGAACCAGCCAGTGCAGTCTGTGCATCATGCCTGCATCCGGCGGTCTGATGCATAATCAGGCAGGTCAACACCGAACCCGGTCGATGGCGGGTCGGCCATGATGACGGTTGGCAATACGTGGCTGCCGTGGTATCTGTCGGAGCGGGTGCCGGATGGCGCGGCGACGTGCATGCTGCTTGACCTCTGTGTGCATTCATTTGGCTGCGAGAGCGACCTGTCATCGGCCCGCGCAGTTGGCATGCGTTGATTATGCGGATCCCGATGCCGGAGGCCATCGGACATATGTCCCGTTGCGGCTCAGATCGCAACGTTGCTGCCTGATTCTGCCCGGCACAAGGCATGCGCAGGACATGCATGCAAGTGGGCTGCGCAAGCGCAGCGGCACCTGGGGCATGCTCCGGCTGGTCTTTGCAAGGATAGGGCAGCGGGTGGTTCCGTCTGCGGTCAGGTTCTACTGCTGGTCGTGCTGGTGTGGCGCAGGCTGAAGTCCAGAGCCTGCACGTGTTTGGTCATGGCGCCGATGGAGATACAGTGCACACCGGTCTCGGCAATGTCGCGCAGGCTGGCGAGATCCACATTCCCGGAAGCTTCCAGACGAATTCGGTTGCCATACCGGCTGGCTGCCGTGCGCATGTCGTCCAGGCTGAAATTATCCAGCAGGGCGCGATCGGCTGCCGCCTGGCAGGCCTGTTCCAGCTGCTGCAGGTTTTCCACTTCGACAATCACCGGGACGTCGGGATGGCTGGCCCGCGCGCGGTTGACCAGATGCGCGATGCTGTCGCCAGCGAGGTGATTTTCTTTCAGCATGATGGCATCAAACAGGCCCATGCGATGGTTGCTGCAGCCGCCGCAAGTCACCGCGTATTTCTGCGCCGCGCGCAAGCCGGGCAGGGTTTTGCGGGTGTCCAGCAGCAGCACGTCCAGATCGGCAACCGCTTTGGCATAGCTTTGAGCCTGCGTCGCGGTACCTGACAAACATTGCAGAAAATTCAATGCAGTACGTTCAGAAGTTAACATTGATCTGGCATTGCCGTGCAGTGTGCAGACGACATCATCCGGCATCAGCGGGTCGCCATCCTGATGCTGCCAGCTTATTTGTACATCTTTATCGAGCAGGGCAAATGCCAGCTCGAACCAGCGCTGGCCGCACAGCACGCCGGCTTCGCGGCAGATCACCCTGGCATGCAGGTTCAACCCGGCCGGCAGCAACTCGGCCGACAGGTCGCCACTGCCGATGTCTTCGGTCAGCGCAGCCTGCACCTGGCGGCGAATGTCGCCGTCTGCCGGCGCCTGCGGGCTCACCTCCGCCAGCCTGGGATTGCTGCGGCACACCGGGTCAAGGTCGCGGCTCAGCTGGGAAATGAATCAAACTGTGTGGTGCCGATGCCCTGTTCATACAGCAGCACCGGAATGCCGTCGCGGATTGGATAAATGACCTTGTTGTCCTGGGTGATCAGCGCATCTTCCAGCGGTTCGGTGACGTCAATGCCATCCACCGTTTCCACCTGGCCGGCGTCGATCTGGCGGTTGACCAGTTGCAGCTGTTTCTTGCGGATCATGGTCAGCGGAACGTGGCTCACCGGATCGCACAGCAGGGACAATAGTTGATCGTTGATGGTCATGGCTTTGCTTTGGCTGGGGGTTGGCTGGCATTATAAAGGATCACGGCTTTCGTTTGCCGTGTGGCGGCTTATAATGTCCGCTGATCCTGTGCCGCAGACCGATGCCAATGCCAAGCCATGCCATGCCAGACACGCCGCAGGTCGGCGTCATCATGGGCTCGCAATCCGACTGGGAGACCATGCAAAACGCCGTCAGCATGCTGGAGCAGTTTGCCGTGGCGCATGAAGTGCGGGTGGTTTCAGCCCACCGCACGCCGGAGCTGATGGCCGAATATGCCCGCACTGCCGCCGAACGCGGTCTGCAGGTGATCATTGCCGGTGCCGGCGGGGCGGCCCATCTGCCCGGCATGGTGGCGGCCATGACACGCTTGCCGGTACTCGGCGTGCCGGTCAAAAGCCGCGCCCTCAAGGGTCTGGACTCGCTGCTGTCGATCGTGCAGATGCCGGCCGGTGTGCCGGTGGCTACCATGTCCATCGGCGCTGGCGGTGCCAGCAATGCCGGCCTGCAGGCGGTGTCGATTCTTGCCCTCAAGGATGCAGCGCTGGCGGCGCGACTGGATGCCTATCGCGAACAGCAGACGGCGCGCATCAGCAACTGGGGGGATCCGCGTGACCACGGCTGATGCCGCGCTTCCGGTGCCGGCATTGATCAGCCGCTGGCAATGACCGCGCTGGGCATCATCGGCGGCGGCCAGCTGGCACGCATGCTGGTGCTGAAGGCAGCTGAGCTGGGCATCCGCTGCACCGTGCTGGACCCCAAGGCAGACGCCGGTGCCGGACAGCTGGCACCGCAGATCGTCGCCGATTACGACGATGAAACTGCCTTGCAGCAACTGCTGCAATCTGTGGATGTGCTCACCTATGACTTTGAAAACGTGCCGGCTGCCGCACTGTCTTCGCTGCAGGCAGGCGAGCGGCTGGCTCCCGGCGTTGAGGTGCTGCATGTGGCCCAGGACCGGCTGCTGGAAAAACGCCTGTTTCGTGAACTGGGCATTGCCGTGGGGGATTTCTTCGCGGTCAATTCCCGCACCGATCTGCTCGCGGCGATCGATCAGTCCGGCTATCCGGCGGTGCTGAAAACCCGCCGCCTGGGCTACGACGGCAAGGGCCAGGCGGTGCTGCGAGGACAGGAGGATCTGGAGCGCGCCTGGCAGCAGCTGGGCGATCATGATCTCATCCTGGAAGCTTTCATCGATTACCAGTTCGAGTGCTCCATCATCGGCGTGCGCAGTCGTGCCGGTGAGATGCGCTGCTATCCACTGTCGCGCAACCATCATGAGCAGGGCATCCTGCGCGCATCACGCATCGGTCTGGCGGCAGCAGACGCCGGCCTGCAGCGGCAGGCGGAACGCTGGCTGCAGCAGATTGCAGAACAGTTTAACTACGTCGGTGTCCTCACGCTGGAGCTGTTTGTCAGCGATGGCCGGCTGCTGGCCAACGAAATTGCCCCCAGGGTGCACAATTCCGGTCACTGGAGCATTGACGCTGCAGACTGCTGCCAGTTCGAGAACCACCTGCGTGCGGTGACCGACCTGCCGCTGGGGCCGGTCACGGTCAGTGCCGAGGCATTGATGATCAATTTCATTGGCGACTTGCCCGAGGTCCGGCGCTGGTTGCAGGTGCCGGGACTGCACTGGCACGATTATGGCAAACAGCCGCGCGCCGGGCGCAAGGTCGGCCATGCCACGCTTTGCGGCGCTGATCGGGCGCAGTTCAGTGAGCGACTGGCGCTGCTGGAATCGCTGGCAGACGGTGAGGCCATGCCGTCGCTACCGGCATCAATGCGGTGAAACGCCGACAGCTGCTGCACAGGCTGTTGTCACTGCCGTGGCTGGCTTCCCTGCCGCGCCTGGGTGCCGCCTCGCCGAGCAGCAAGCCTGCATTAGACGACAGGCATGCGGATGCCGCCCGCAACCCGGATTCTGGTCCTGCCCGCACAGGCCTGAATCGTCAGCGCACGAGACCACGGATCGCCGTGATCGGTGCTGGTGCACTGGGCGGCTGGACCGCCCTGCAGCTGCAGCGACAGGGTGCCGAGGTGAGCCTGTTCGAGGCCTGGGATCCAGGGCATCCGCGCTCCTCCTCTGGTGGTGAAACGCGGGTCATCCGCCATGCCTATACCACCCTGCACCATGTCCAACTGGCAGCAAGGTCTTTGCAACTGTGGCAGCAGGCTGCACGCGACTGGCAGCAACCCCTGCTGCAGCAGACCGGTGTGCTGTTCATGGCACAAAGCCAGGGCATGGACTTTCTGCGTCAGGCCATCGCCAATCTGCAACAGGTCGGGGTGACACATGAACTGCTCAGCACAGCGCAACTGGCGCAACGCTATCCGCAGATCAACCATGCCGGAATCGTCCAGGCAGTGCTGGAACCTGAATCGGGCTATCTGCTGGCGCGCCGTGCCTGCGCTGCGGTGGTCGAAGCGTTCCGGCGAGCCGGCGGCCAGACGCAGCGGGCACGCGTCTTGCCAGGTCTGATTCGTGACGGCGCAATGCAGGCAGTGCAGATCGACGGGCAGGCCAATACGCAGTTTGATCAGATCGTGTTTGCCTGTGGGCCATGGCTGCGGCAGTTGTTTCCTGATGTGCTGCAGCACCGCCTCAGCATCAGCCGTCAGGAAGTGATGTATTTCGGCACCCCCGCCGGCGATGGGCTGCATGACCAGACCAGCTTGCCGGTCTGGGCAGATTTTGGCGAGCGGATCTGGTATGGCATCCCCGGTAGTGAGCGGCGCGGCTTCAAACTGGCCGATGACAGCCGTGGTGGCGTGTTCGATGCCGAACATGATGATCGCCGCCTGAGCGAGGCAGGGCTGGCCAGGGCGCAGACCTATCTGGCACAGCGTTTTCCCGGCCTGGATCAGGCCCCATTGCTGGAATCGAGAGTGTGTCAGTACAGCAATACCCCCGATGGCGACTTCATCGTCGATCGACACCCACAGGCCGGCAACGTGGTCCTGCTCGGCGCTGGCAACGGCCATGCATTCAAGCATGCGCCAGCGCTGGGCGAGCTGGTGGCACAGGCCCTGTTGCAAGAACAGCCGCTGCCTGCCCACTACGCGCTGTCGCGTTTTTCCAGTGATTCATCGGCAAGGTCTTGACAAACGCTGATAAAGTTTTTGTTGCCAAAACGTTCAGATTCTGTTAAATAATCCTGATTGCATCGCCTCAGGCGGTGACATGCTGCGGTTGCCCGCAGGCAAAGGATGGCTATAACGGGTTGCATGAACTGAGGACAAAAACATGAACAACGTCACTGACAACAGGGTTTTCATATGCCGGTCCGGCCGCGCACAGACTGCAGACAGCGTACTTCGTTACGGGCTGTTGTTGCTGCTGGCGATATTGCTGCTGCAGCCTGTCATGGCGCAGCAGTCCGAAACGGACGACAGCGAAGCTCAGGCAGCACAGCAGGAGGATGAATCGGTGGCGCTGGAGCGGGTCATGGTGACCTCGCAGAAACGCAGCGACGACATTCAGGACATTCCCTTTTCGGTGGCGGCGAAAACCGGTGAGGAACTGATTCGTCTGGGTGCCAACAACATCGAGGACATTGCCCGCAATGTCGCCGGATTCTCCATTCAGGACCTCGGTCCGGGCCAGAGCCAGGTGACCATGCGTGGTGTTTCGGCTGGCCAGATCGTACGTGATCAGCCCGGCGTCAAGGAGCAGGTAGGCATCTATCTGGATGAGTCGGTGATCTCCTTGTCGCTGTTTACCCCCGATCTGGAACTGATCGACATTGACCGGGTGGAAGTCCTGCGCGGCCCGCAGGGCACCCTGTTCGGGTCCGGTTCACTCTCGGGAACCGTGCGCTACATCACCACCCAGCCGCAGTTGGGGCTGCGCGAGGGCGAGGTGGCAGTGGAAGGCAACCTGGCCGGCGATGACGATCTTGGCGGTAGCTTCAAGGGCATACTCAATGTGCCCATTGGCGACAAGGCTGCTTTTCGCATGACGCCGTATTTCACCCGTCGCGGTGGTTTTATCGATGCCATCCAGCCCGATGGCAGCATCAATCAGGACGTCAACGATGGCGAACGCTATGGTGCCCGTGCCGCCTTCCGCATTGAGCCGAGCGAAGGTCTTGTCGTCACTCCGCGTCTGGTGTTCCAGCAGGTCACAGCCGACGGCTTCAACCGGCAGGACGCGTTCAACATTCTCGCCAACCCATTCACCACCACGCGGCCGCGGGTGTTCCTTGGCGAGCGTGAGCAGTTCACCCAGTTGCAGGAAGAGTTTGACGACGAGTTTCTGCTGCTCGATCTGAATGTCGAATACCAGTTCGACAACAACGTTACGCTGACCTCGATCAGTTCCTACACCGACCGTGAAATTGTCCAGGTGCGTGATGCCACCGCGCTGACCGGCAGCATCACCGGCGGCTCAATTGGTCTGGGCGAGGAGATTTTCACCCTGGATGCACCGCTGATCGATGCCACCGACATCGAAGTGTTCACCCAGGAAATCCGTCTTGCCAGTGATCCGGAAGCGCGCTTGCGCTGGGTTGGTGGTGCCTTCTACAGCGACATCCAGCGCGATTACTCGCAGGATCTGCTGGTGCGCGGATTCGAGGATTTGTCCGGCATTCCCACCGAGGGTGTGCTGAATCCTCGCGATGTGCTGTTTTTCTCGCGCATTCCCTATGATTTTGAACAGATTGCGCTGTTTGCCGAATTGACCTATGCGCTCACCGATCGGCTCGACATCACCGCCGGCGGACGCTATTTCGATTTCGATGAAACCCGTGAGCTGAATTTCGACGGCATTTTTGCCGACCAGACCATTGCCCAGCCCGGCGAAACCAGTTCGGACGGCTTCTCGCCGCGCTTCATGGTCAACTTTGCCGCCACCGAGACGCTGAACCTGAACGCCCAGGTGTCCAAGGGTTTTCGTCTCGGCGGCATCAATGATCCGCTGAACGCGCCGCTGTGCACACCGCAGGATCTGGAGACCTTCGGCGGACGGCCATCGTTTGACGACGAGGAACTGTGGAACTATGAGGTGGGTGCCAAATCGACCTTTTTCGGCGGTCGTGGCAGCTTTAACGTGGCAGCCTACTGGATGGACATCGACGACCTGCAGGCGACCCTGACCGCCGGCACCTGTTCGTCGCGCATCATCTTCAATGTGCCCAATTCGCGGGTGCGGGGGGTGGATTTCGAATTTGCCCTGCAGCCAACCCGCAACATCAACCTGAGCCTGGCCGGTACCGTGGTGGATGCCGAGCTGCGTTCCACCATCACTTCGGTCGGCGCCGATGGCAGCGAGTCCGTGGTCGAGGCCATCGAGCGTGGCAACCGGTTGCCCACCACGCCTCGCTTTGAACTGAATGCCGCCGCCAATTTCAACTGGAGCATCGGCAACGGCTGGGAAGGCTTCGTCAACACCAGTGTGCAGCATGTTGGCTCCCGCTTCACCCAGATCGGTGATCAGGCCGAAGGCTTCGGTGTGGTCGATATCGCCACCGGTCTGCCCAACAACATCGGCAATGTCGATCAGGCCACGTTTGAGTTCGATCCCAAGTTGCCCGCCTATCAGTTGGGCAATGCCCGTGCCGGCATTCGCAACACGGCCTGGGAGTTCGCCCTGTTTGCCAACAACATCTGGGATGAAAACGCCAAACTGGCACTGGATCAGGAACGCGGACGATTGGCCCGGGTCGGCTTTCTGGTTGCCCAGGCACGCACGTTTGGGCTGACCGCACGACGCTTTTTCAACTTCTGAGGCAATGCGCAGTCGTGTCTGACGGCGCGATTGCCCACTTTTATCTTTACCAGGCAGCCTGCGGGCTGCCTTTTTTATTGGCAATCACTGACTTATATTTCCTCGCCAGAGACAGGACTGCTCGCTTTTTTCAAATACACTTGATAATCATTCTCATCCGTATTAAGATGTCCGCACGATTGAGCAAACGCCACGTTCTGCCAAGCCAACGGTAGCCCCGTCAGCCAGGCAGGTTTATGTAAGGAACCTCTGTATAGCTCTGCACGTGCGCGACGGTGTCCCCGGATCGGAGTTCGGGAAATGCTTAGCGAGACGTTCAGACCTGACTCGGGCAATTGTGGTTTGGCCGCGGTTAAATTTGTTGGCCATATGAGCGCACCTGGAAGAGACGGAAACTCCGTAAAGAGCCTGCCCCAGACTTGATCCGGGGTCCGTCCCGAAAGGGTTTCGCCGGAAAAACCGCAGCTCGCGCACGGCACCCCGAGGCCGTAGCTAAGGCTACTGTCACTCGGGCCGCCGCACACAATCTGCGGCTTTTCCGAGCAAAACGCGCTGCGCGCAGAGTTATACAGAGGTTCCTTTAACCTGTTGGATGAAAGGAACCATTGGTATGTCATGCACCAAGACCGTTGTACATCTTTGCCCATGGATGCAACCTGCAGGCCACAGGCCAGTCCATTTTCATACCGGCGCAGGCGCCGGGAACGGCTTGCCCCGGCACGAGCAGCCGTGTCGACAAGACATGGCAGGACTCACGCGGCAGCGTCAGGCCATGCTGCTGGTCGGCCTGCTGCTGTGCACTGGTGCTGTTTGCGCAACAGAGGGTTCGTCGTTGCACAAGGTGCTGACGGCCCAGACGCAGGCAGTGACACAGGCAAATCCGATGACAAATCCGCAGGCGGAGACTGGCGCGGACAGCGATGAGCAGGCACCAGCACAGGTCGAACAACGTACGCCAACGCTTTCAGGTCTGCAACAGGTGCGACTGGACACCATGACCGTGGTCGCCACCCGCACCGAACGTGAACTGTTCACCACCCCGGCGGCGGTCTCCAGACTGGATGCGGCCGACATCGACGAAATTCAGCCCTACGGCTACAACGATCTGTTCGAAACGCTGCCCGGCATCGTCGTCCAGGGTGGCCCCAGACGCATTGCCGAGGAGCCGGCGATTCGCGGCTTTCAGGACGAGCAGGTGGTGATCCGCATCGACGGTACCCGACAAAGCTTCAATCAGGCGCATCGCGGACGCTTTCTGCTGGATCCGGATCTGCTCAAATCCATCGAAGTGCAGCGCGGTGCGGCATCGGCGGCTTACGGCAGTGGGGCACTGGGCGGGGTGTTCGACATCCAGACCAAAAGCGGTCGCGACTTCACCGCCGACCAGGACGGCTTCGGTGCCCGGTTCAAGCTGGCCTACCAGAGCAATGGTGAGGAATTCGGCAGCTTCAATACGCTGTTTGCGCAATATGGCGAACTCGATTTCATCGGCAGCTTCGTTTACCGCGATGTCGGCGAGGATCTGCAGGATGGCGACAACAATCCGATTCTTGCCAGTCAGGATGAGTTGACCAACGGATTCATCAAGCTGGGCTGGCAGCCAGGTACTGATCAGCGCCTGGAGTATGCTTTTGAGCTGTTTGACAACGAGGGACTGAATCCGCCCAACGCCAACGAAGCTGCCACCGCCACCAACCTGGTGGATCGCGACACCGAACGTCGCAACCATCGCTTGCGTTATCAGTGGAACCCAGCGGATAACGACTGGCTGGATCTGCAGGCGGTGGCCTATCGCAATGAAATCGATGTCAATGAGTTCCGGCTCGCCGACAACCGTTTTGACAGTTCCGACTTCGTCACCGAAGGCATCGAGCTGTTCAACACCACACGCTTTGACCTGGGGCTTTACGCGCCAGTGGCGTTGACCTGGGGCGTGGAGTTCTATCAGGACAAGCAGCGCGGCACCCGAGATGGTGACGCGCGGCTGCAGTTTCCCGATGCCAGCGTGGATTACCGTGCCGCCTACCTGCAGGCCGAGCTGCAGTTGACCAGCAAACTCAGCCTGATCCCGGGGCTGCGCTACGACAGCTTCGATTACAAGGCTGACAATTTCACCGCCAACCGCAATGACAACAAAGTGACTCCGAAAGTGGCTCTGGGTTTCGAAGCCAGTCGCAACTGGTACTTCTGGAGCGAGTACGCACAGGCTTTTCGTGCCCCCAGCCTGACCGAGCTGTTTGCCGATGGGGTGCACTTCGTGGTGCCGCTGGCACCGGGGCAGGTGGTGGTCAATGAGTTCGTGCCCACACCTGATCTGCAGCCTGAGTCGGCCGAGCAGGTGCAACTGGGCGCACGTTACCGCTACCAGGGTCTGTTCACCCGTAGCGATGAATTCAGCATAGAATTCACCGCTTTCCACAGCGATGTGGACGATTTTGTCGATCAATTTGTAGTGTTCATCAGCGGCGAGCCGGCATTTGACCCGTTCACCCAGACGCTGGTGTTTCCCGGCATTACCTCCAACCGCAACATCGACGCCCGTTTTCGCGGCATCGAAACCGAAATGCGATATGACAGCGGCCGCATGTTCGCGGCACTCAGTCTGTCGCTGCTGGATGCCAGACAGCGTAATGGTGACGATCGCCTGGCCAGCACGCCACCGGATCAGGCCAGCCTGCGTGCCGGTGTGCGGCTGCTGGATCGCCGCCTGACCCTGGGCGGTGAGTGGATCGTGGCCTCAGACCGCGACAACGTACCCGACGATGCCATCGTCACGGCGGGTTACGGCAAGCTGGACCTGTTCACCAGCTGGACCCCGACCAGCGGCCTGTTGCGCGGCTTTGAAATGCGTTTCAATGTCGACAATCTGCTGGACAAAAACTTTCGCATCCACCCCAACGGCATCAATCAGCCAGGACGCAGCTTTCGCCTGTCCCTGGCCCGAACCTTTGCAGGATTCTGATCATGACCACAGCCAAATCCAACACGCTTTCCTTGTCCGGGCATGCCGGCCACAACGCGTCTCACAACGTGTCTCAGAACACGTCCTAGGCGGACTTCAGCAATCCCGGTCTGCCACAGATCGACAGCAACCTGCTGCTGGGCACACGCAAACGCATGCTGATCAGACATGGCGACAAGCGCTATCTGCTGCGCCAGACCCGGCGCGGCAAGCTGATTCTGACCGGACATGAAGAGTAACAATTCATCATAAATACCCATCAACAACAGCCATAACCACTGAGGAGTCAACCCATGAAACACTGTTTTCTGAGCTTGCCCATGTTTGCCCTGCTGGCCTTCAACGTCAGCGCTTTTGATACCGGCAGTCTGGCCCGTGACCGCGCTGCCATCCTCGCCATGACCGGCGAATACCATGTCGATTTCGACTTTCGTGAGACGGTGGCACTGCGCCCTGGTTACCAGTTGACCGAGCCATACCATGCCGAAGCGACCGAGTACGTTGAAGTCATTGAGGATCGCGGCGATTTCATTTCCCTGCAGCATATCCTGGTGATGTCAGACGATGACGAGCAGCCGGTTGTGGTCAAGCACTGGCGTCAGGACTGGCAGTACCAGCCAAAGGAACTGCTCACCTTCAATGGCGAGCGGCGCTGGGTACAGCTGCCGGTCGCAGCCGAGGACGCCGAAGCTGCCTGGAGCCAGACCGTGTGGCAGGTGGACGACAGCCCGCGTTACTCCGGGGTCGGACGTTGGCAGCATGATGGCAGCTTTGCCGCCTGGACCTCAAACCGCAGCTGGCGGCCGTTGCCACGGCGGGAATACACCAAGCGCGATGACTACCATGTCATGGTCGCCACCAATCGTCACGTCATCACACCGGACGGCTGGGTGCACGAACAGGACAACAGCAAGCTGGATCTCGACAGCCCCGGCATGCCCTACATCGCGCATGAAATCGGTGTCAACAAATACACCCGTATCGAGGATCATGATTTCAGCGCCGGGCATGCTTACTGGCGGCAGACGGCAGCGCTTTGGCAGCGCGTGCGCGAATATTGGGATCAGCTGCTGGCCGAGCGAGACAGCGTGCAACTGGCTGCCGAAGTCGAAGGCGAGAAGCTGTACGAAGCGCTCTTCGCGCTGGCAGAAAAGCTGACCGCTGAGGAGCCGGAGCCGCTACAGGATGTGCTTGCCGAAGTCACCCCGCTGCTGGATCGCTTCGTGCTTGGACGCGCACCGGCTGCGGAGACCGCGTCGCTGGCATGGCGTGAGCAGGCTTACTGAAAGCCGTTCAGAAACAGCCCGCATGACGGTCGCGAAACACCACAGCGAAATGTCCCCGGATCAAGTCCGGGGGGTACACCAGGCCATGCCGGTCATCCGGCATAGCCCCAATGGCGGGCCCAGTCATCCAGCTGTTTGAATTCTTCCGGTAACAGTTCGGCATAGTGCCGCCAGCGCTGCGTTCCGGCTTGATTCAGGGGCTTTCTGATCTGCTGCGCGCTGGGTGTGTCAATAAAGCGATTGCCACCGCGCTGACGGTGATCCAGGACCTGCTCATTCCAGGGCTGATCGATGAATGCCAGCACCTCACGCAGGGTTTTTTCCGGCTGTTGCAATAAAGTCTCGTGGCGCAACAGCAGACAGTCAACCGGCAACCGTGCCAGGCTGGCGCTGGCCAGTTGCATGACCAGATCGTAATAGGCGACGCTGTCCTGCAGGCTGAGAAAGTGCACCATCGCCTCGTTCAGATCAAACAGCTGCTGCCAGCAACTGAACACCACAGCGCGCGGATCGCGCACAGCGAAGAGGATTTTTGCCTCCGGGAACAGCACCGCAATCACCGGCAGCAACACACTGTTCAGGGGCAGCTTGTCGATCACCACGCCTGCCTGGGCATGCGCTTCGCCAGTCTGAGCGTGCACTGCATCCAGCCTTTGCCAGTAGCTGCGGCGGTATTCTTCCAGCTGTTCAGGCGGCAGCGCCATGACCGTCTGCAAGGGCTTGTTCGCCTGCAGCAGCAAATCATGCAGATCAGCCAGGTTGTCGTTTTCCTCGACGCTGTCAATGTCTGGATGGGCGATCAGCATCTGTTCCAGCAGGGTGGTGCCGGAACGGGGAAAACCCATCAGAAACAGGGGAATGCGCGTGGCGGCGGCGCTTGTTGTGGGTGTGCTCGCCGCGGTCCTGGCTGCGGTCTTCCTGGCAGCGGTCTGGTCGTTGGGCAGAACCTGTACATCACTGAGCAATCTGCGGATGAACCCGGTTGCATAAACACTGCTGGCGACAGTTGATTCGCTGTCTCGCGGCAAGCTGCATTCGGGCAGATTCTGCAACAGGCTGTTGGCGTGCTGGAAGGCCGCAAAGGCCAGGGCATACTCACCCAATGACTGCTGCGCCATGCCCATGCGCTGTCTGGCGATGGCCTCGTTGCGTGCACTGAGCTGGCTGTGCTGCAGTAGCTGTTCGAGACGATGCAGGGCGTCTGCCGCCGCACCGTCGTTCAGTTCCAGCGCTGCCAGCCCAAGGCTGGCGACAACGTGCCCGGGCTGTTGCTGCAGCACCTGCAGATAACCCTGCCTGGCCTGCCCGGTGTGTCCTCTGGACTGATTCAGTTCGGCCTGCATGGCCAGCGCATCGAGGTGATCGGGGTTTGTCTGCAACAGTTGCTGCAGCTGCGCCTGGGCCTGCACCGGTTGGCCGTTCTGCTGTAAGGCGCGGGCGAGTTGCAAGCGGGCGCGATGATTGTTGGCCTGCAGTTGCAAAACACGTTGCAGACAGCCGATGGCGGCGTCCGGCTGGCGCAGATGACCACACACCTGGGCCAGGTTGATCAGTGCATGGATGTTGTCGGGCTGGCGTTGCAGCAGTTGCTGCAGCCAGTAGCGCGCCTGGTTGTAATCACCGCTTTGACCCAGCGCGGCACCAGCAATGGCCATGGCCTGCAGGTTGCCGGGCTGTTGCTGCAGCATGTCCAGTGCCAGCTCTGCAGCGGCGCGGCCATGCCCGGAATTTAATTGCGCGATGGCCTGTTGCAGAACGCCCTGGTTCAACCCTTGCCCTTGGTGCGGGTTTTCTTCTCGGCGGCATGGTTTTCCAGAAAACCGATGATCATGCCGGCGATGTCCTTGCCGGTCACCGCCTCGATGCCTTCCAGGCCCGGTGAGGAATTGACTTCCATCACCACCGGGCCATGGTTGGAGCGCAGCAGATCGACCCCTGCCACGTTCAGCCCCATGACTTTGGCTGCACGCACTGCCGTGCTGCGCTCTTCCGGCGTGATCTTGACCACTTCCGCAGTGCCGCCGCGATGCAGGTTGGAGCGAAATTCGCCCGGCTGAGCCTGGCGGCGCATGGCGGCCACCACCTTGCCGCCGACGACAAAGCAGCGGATGTCGGCACCACCGGCTTCCTTGATGTATTCCTGCACCATGATGTTGGCGTTCAAACCCATGAACGCCTCAATCACGCTTTCTGCAGCCTTGCGCGTTTCCGCCAGCACCACACCGATGCCCTGGGTGCCTTCCAGCAACTTGATCACCAGCGGGGCACCGCCCACCATCTTGATCAGATCATCGATGTCGTCGGGAGAGCGGCAAAAGCCGGTAACCGGCAGACCCAGCCCGCGACGCGACAGCAGCTGCAGGGAGCGCAGCTTGTCCCGCGAGCGGCTGATGGCGACCGACTCATTCAACGGAAAGGTGCCGATCATTTCAAACTGGCGCAACACGGCTGTGCCATAGAAAGTCACCGACGCACCTATGCGCGGAATCACTGCATCCGGCTTTTCCACCACCTCGCCCTTGTAATGAATCAGCGGGCGATGGCTGACAATGTTCATGTAGCAGCGCAGCGTGTCCACCACCTGTACATCGTGGCCACGCGCAATGCCCGCCTCCAGCAAGCGGGCGGTGGAGTAGATGCGTTTGCTGCGTGACAGGATGGTTATTTTCATGATGCTTGTGCGACGGCCTGCAGGTGATGTCAAGGTTGGCTGGGAAAGCCCTGAATGTAGCGACTGCCTGGATCGACCAGCGCATGGTGGCTCATGGCTGTGCGACCCAGCAGCATACGATAACGCATTTTTTTGCGGCATGTCAGGGTGATCTCGGCATTCCACTGGGTAAAGCCGATCATTATCCTGGTGTCGATGCAGAAACGCTCTTCCAGTTCGCCGGAAGTGTTGCGAACCTTGCGCACATTCACCATTTTCGCTTCACAGTCAACATAGCGGTTCGGGCGCGGCGTACCCACCGGAACACGAAACCGCAGCCAGTCCTGGCCACGCTTGCGGAACGGCTCCAGATCACTGACATGCAGGGCTGAGGTCTTGGCGCCGGTATCAATTCTGGCACGCAAGCGGTTCACCCCCAGATCGGGCAGGCCGATCCACTCACAGGCACCGATGATAATGGTGGGATGTTTCATTGTTGTTTAACCCGGATTATTCATGACCCGGCCGCAGCAAGTTGCCGCCGGTGCTGCCATATTTCTGTCACGATGATGACATATGCTTGGTGAAAGAGAATACCATCGTAACGGAATCAGAGCATGCGCATTGCAATCATCGGCTGTGGTTATGTGGGCCTGACCACTGCGGCCTGTCTGGCGGAAGTGGGCAACCACGTGCTGGCGATGGACGCAGACGAACAGCGTATTCGTCGGATGCTGGAAGGCAAGATGCCGATTTACGAACCCGGTCTGAAAAAACTTATCAAGGACAATCAGGCTGCCGGCAGAATTGAATTCACCCATTCCATGACCTGTTCGGTGGCCACCGCCGACATCGTTTTCATTGCCGTGGGCACTCCCGTCGCCGACGATGGCAGCTGTGATCTTGCTGCGGTGACGGCAGTTGCCGACAGCCTTGCCAACCAGGTGCGCCGGGATGCGCTGCTGGTGGTCAAGTCCACCGTTCCCAGCGGCACCACGCAGGCACTGCTGGCGCGAATCAACGATTTGCGCGAGAGCGCTGGCAATCCGCCACTGCCAGACATTGCCTTCAATCCGGAGTTTCTCAAGGAAGGGGCTGCGGTGACCGACTTCCAGCGCCCTGATCGCATCATCATCGGGGTGGTAACCCAGCGCGCAGAGCAGTTGCTGCGTCGCTTGTATGCGCCATTCAACCGCAATCACCAGAAGCTGCTGGTGATGGACATTGCCTCGGCAGAACTGAGCAAGTATGCCGCCAACGCCATGCTCGCCGCACGCATCAGCTTCATGAACGAAATGGCAGCCATTGCCGATGCCGTTGGTGCCGACATCGAGCAGGTGCGCATCGGCATTGGCTCTGATCCGCGCATCGGCTACCCGTTTCTCTATGCGGGTGCCGGGTTCGGTGGTTCCTGTTTTCCCAAGGACCTTTCCGCGCTGCAGTTTGTGGCCCAGGATGCCGGTGTCGACGCGCGCATGCTGCAGGCGATTCAGGAGGTGAACCGGCAGCAGAAAACCCGCCTGTTCAGTCTGTTGCTGGAGCATTTCGACGGCGATCTGCGCGGACGTCGGGTGGCGTTGTGGGGGCTGGCGTTCAAACCCGGTACCGACGACATCCGCGCCGCGCCGTCCAGGGTGCTGATGGAAGCGCTGTGGGCGCAGGGCGCTGCAGTCCAGGCTTATGATCCCAAAGCGATGGCGGCGATCCGCAGTGCCTATCAGGCGCAGCTGCGCAGCCGTCAGCTACAGTTGCTGCGCGATCCTTACCGGGCGCTGGAAGATGCCGATGCGGTGGTGCTGGTGACCGAGTGGAAATGCTTCTGGAGTCCGGACTTCCGGCGCATGGTGAGTCTGCTCAAACACCCGGTACTGGTCGATGGCCGCAACATCTACGATCCGATTGCAGTGGCCGAAGCCGGTCTGGTGCACTACGCCATCGGTCGGGCTCTGCCAGCGCGACGCGCAGCCCCCCGGACACAGCCGGACGGCTTGCCTACCCAGCTGATCGCCTGATGGTTCCGGCCTGTTCTGACGCGGGCATGATGGCACTGAGCACCTGGCTGCAGTCGGCATGCAGTTTGAACTGCAGCAGCGCATCGGCACGGGTGCGGCCCTGATTGATCGCCACCGCCGGCTTGCCCTGGGCGACCACGTCGCGCACGATGCGATAACCCGACCAAACCACCAGCGACGTGCCGATGCTGAGTATCGCATCGCAGTCGCTGATGGCCTGATTGATCGCAGCAATCCGCTGGGCCGGCACCGACTCACCGAAAAACACGACATCGGGTTTCAGCATGCCGCCACAGTCGATGCAGTCGGCAACCCGGAAACCGGGGTAGGCGCGGACATCCAGTTCCGCATCGCCATCGGGATTGATGCCCAGCAGCCGGGCCTGCCAGTCGTTGTTCATCGCTGTGAGCCGTTGCTGCAGCTGCTGACGTGGTGATATCGCGCCGCACTGCAGGCAGCGCACGCTGGACAGACTGCCATGCAGGTTGATCACCTGATCATGTCCGGCCAACTGGTGTAGACCGTCCACGTTCTGCGTGATCAGTGGTCCCAGTCGTTTGTCCGCTGCCAGCCTGGCCAGGGCGTGATGCGCGGCATTGGGTCGGGCCTGCTGCAACACCGGCCAGCCCAGAAATGAGCGCGCCCAATAGCGCCGGCGGCTGCTGCCAGCTCGCATGAAGTCCTGGTACATGATCGGATCCCGACGCTGCCAGCTGCCGCTGTGATCACGGTAGGCCGGAATGCCGGAAGCGGTGCTGCAGCCGGCACCGGTCAGCACCAGCACGCGCGCATGCTGCTGCAGCCAAGCCTGCAGTTGTGCGGGGTCTGCGCTCGGTGCGTCGCAATGCTGCTGAGGCCGCAACTGTGGAATGCGCAAGCTGTTGCCGGCCAGAGATGACTTGCTGTTCATGGCTGGCTATTCTGCCGCGCCGCAGCTTCGGATGCCACTGTTGTCGACCAGGCGTGCCGCGGCATCAGCGGCTGTGCAGACGGCGGATGCCGTCGCTGATGATCTGCGCTAGCATAGCAGTCTGATTCACTGCCACGGAACACGACCATGCCCCACTTCACATCTCCTTGCTTCAGGCTGATGTTCATACTGCTGATGACAGCCGCAGCCATGCCGGCGACGCCAGCAGCTGAAGTCGTCAACCCGGCCCTGTCCAAGCGGCTGGAAATGCTGGATGTGTTCAATCTGGAATACATTTCTGATGCGCAGATTTCGCCGGACGGCGAACGCGTTGTCTATGTGCGGCACTTCAGCGATGTGATGACCGATCAGCAGCACAGCAACCTGTGGCTGAGCGATTTCGAGGGCCGTCAGCAGCGGCCCTTGACCAGCGGCAATTTCAGCGACAGCGCACCACGCTGGTCACACGATGGCAGCCGTCTGCTGTTTCGTTCCAACCGCAGCGGCAAGCCGCAATTGCATGTCATGTGGCTGGCATCGCGCGAGGTGATGCAGCTGACCAATACCGCGCAGGCACCCGGCAATGCCGCCTGGTCCCACGATGATGAGCAGATCGCCTTCAGCATGTTCGTTCCGGCCAGCCCCGACAAGGTGCTGAAAATGCCGGCCAAGCCCGACGGTGCCGAGTGGAACAAGCCGCCGGTCTATATTGATGATCTGAATTACCGTAGCGATGGCGGCGGCTACCTGGCGCCGGGCAAGCGCCAGTTGTTTGTGCTGCCGGTCACCGGCGGCACGCCGCGTCAGCTCACCGACGGCGATCACCATCATGCCGGGGCGGTTTGGAGTGTCGATGACCAGGCGCTGTTGTTTGCCGCCAATGCGCACGAGGATGCCGAATACAATCCGCTGAACAGTGAAATCCACCGGCTGGATATGAGCACTGGCGAGATCACCGCACTGACCGACCGCGCCGGTCCCGATCGCAGTCCGGTGCCGTCGCCGGATGGCCAGTGGATTGCCTATCTGGGGTTTGATGACCGCTACCTCGGCTATCAGAACAGCCGGCTGTATCTGATGCGTGCCGATGGCAGTGAACAGCGTCTGCTGTCGGCAGAGTTCGCACGCGACATCGGTAACATTCAGTGGGATGGCCGCAGCCGCGGACTGTATTTCCAGTACACCGATCAGGGGCATGACTACATCGGCCATCTGAATCTGCAGGGCAACTTCCGTCAGGTCACCGGTGGTCTGGGCGGGCTGTCGCTGGGTCGCCCGTACAATGCTGCCGATTTTTCCGTGGCAGCCAACGGGCGCTATGCCTACACCCTGGGTGATGCCACCCATCCCGCCGATCTGGCGGTCGGCAGCGCGGGCAGGGACAAGCGCCTGACACGCGTCAATGACGACCTGTTTCGCTACAAGCAACTGGGCGCGGTGGAGGAATTCCGTTTTCAGTCGTCCCACGATGGCCTTGATCTGCAGGGCTGGATCATCACCCCGCCGGAGTTTGATCCGGACCGTAAGTACCCGCTGATCCTGGAGATTCACGGTGGCCCGTTTGCCAGCTACGGTGATGTGTTCAGCGCCGAACTGCAGCTGTTTGCAGCAGCCGGTTATGTGGTGCTGTACATGAATCCGCGCGGCAGTGCGGGCTATGGCGAAACCTTTGGCAATTACATCGACAAGAATTACCCCAGCCATGATTACGACGATCTGATGTCCGGTGTGGACGCGGTGCTGCAGCGTGGTTTCGTTGATCCCGAGCAATTGTTTGTCACCGGCGGCAGCGGTGGCGGGGTGCTCAGCGCCTGGATCGTCGGCAACACCGACCGCTTTGCCGCAGCGGTGGTGGCCAAGCCGGTGATCAACTGGACCAGCTGGTTACTGACTGCAGATCTGCCGGCTTTTGCCGCCAATTACTGGTTCAAGCAGCTGCCGTGGGAAGATCCCGCCACCTACCAGCGTTATTCGCCGCTGTCGCTGGTGGGCAATGTGACAACACCGACCATGCTGTTGACCGGAGAAGTCGATTACCGCACGCCGATCTCGGAATCCGAACAATACTACACCGCACTCAAGCTGGCGCGGGTGGAGACGGCGCTGGTGCGCATTCCCGGAGCCTCGCATGGCATCGCCAACCGGCCGAGCAATCTGGTGGCCAAGGTGGCGGCGATCCTGAGCTGGTTTGAGCGCTACCGTAGCCCCGTCGACGCGGTGACGGACAGCGCCGGAGCACGGCCATGATCATTGTCCATCACCTGGAAAAGTCGCGTTCGCACCGGGTGCTGTGGCTGCTGGAAGAGCTGCAGCTTGATTACGAGGTCAAGCACTATCAGCGCGATCGCAAAACCATGCTGGCACCAAAGTCGCTGGCGCGCGTGCATCCGCTGGGCAAGTCGCCGGTGATCGAGCACGATGACATCGTCGTCGCCGAGACCGGTGCCATTTTCGAATACCTGCTGGCACTGGCGGCACCGACTGACTTGCGGCCTCCTGCAGACAGTGCTGCCGGACGCCAGTTTAGCTTCTGGTTGCACTATGCCGAAGGCTCGTTGATGCCGCCGATGCTGCTGCGGCTGGTGTTCAGCAAACTGCCGCAGCAGCCGATGCCGTTCTTTGTGCGACCGGTGGCCAGGGCGATCAGTGCCGGTGCCATGCAAAGCTTCATTGATCCGCAGTTGCACAAGCATCTGGCCTTTGTCGATGCCGAACTGCAGCGTCAGCACTGGCTGGCCGGGGAGGCTTTCAGTGCCGCCGATGTCATGCTGAGTTTTCCGCTGCAGGCCTGCCGGGCGCGTGATCTGCTCAGCGGCTATGCCAGCATCAGTGACTGGCTGCAGCGCTGTGAGGCGCGGCCCGCATGGCAAAGCGTGGAGGCCAGGGTGGGTGCGCTGGATCTGGATTTTTCCTGAGCTGTATCCAGCCGGGCGGCTTGTATGGGCGATGCAGATCAACAGCGCGATTTCGAGCAGTTGTGGCAAAAAATCGCCGGCCCCGTGCGGGCGGCGGTATCCCGGCACCGTTCCAGAGACATTGCACTGGCGGCCGATGACCTATTGCAGGAGGTGCGCATACGGGTCTGGGAGACCTGTCAGCGTGACAACAATTCCAGCTTCAATACGTCTTACTACATGAGGGTCGTGAACAGCGCCATCATTGACTGTTTGCGACGCCACCGCGGCACGCTGGCCCATGCGCAGCGCGAGCATGGCGACGACAGCGAGGACATCCTGGAGCGTCTGGATGCCGATCTGCCGGGACCGGAACAGCAGCTCGATGCCGGTTTGCGCAGTGCCAGACTGCGTGCCGCAATCAAGGCACTGCCGCCTGACCGGGCGCGCGCTGTGGCACTGTATCTGCAGGGCTTCAATGCCGCCGAGATCGCCGAGCTGATGCAATGTGACAAGCATCGGGCGCACAACCTGGCCTACCGCGGGGCCCGCGAGCTGAAACAGACGATGGCACAAGATGACAACGATTGAGACAACTCCACAGCGCCGACCTGGGTTGCAGGCGGCAGCAGATTGGACAACCTGGTAATCAGAATGCACAGACCGACTCATCCGCAGACCCACGACAGTCATGACGAGCTTGCCGCATGCAGGGCAGCTTATGCCAACGACCATCGCCACCAGGCTGACAGCTGTGACATCGCAGCAGCTTGCCCCGACAGCGGCAGCCTGGTCCGGCTGGCGGAAAACCGCCTGTGGTGGCCAGCACGCAAGCGCCTGCTGCAGCATCTGACCGAGTGTAGCGCCTGTGCCGACGATTATCGTGTCATGCGCCAGGCTGCGCTCGACATGCGCAGCGCGCTGGCCACACCAGCAGCCAGCGGCAACCGTGCGCCGGGCTGGTTGCCGTCGCTGACCGCTGTATTCACTGCACAGGGGACCATGCGTCCGGCCATGCTGGCGGCATCAGTGCTGCTGGCCGTGTCTGCGCTGATGCTGATGACCAGTGTCAGCCGCCAGCACAGCAATGATGATGCCATGCTGGCTGACCGCACGGCACAGTCCATGCCGATCGCTGCCGTCAGCGCGGCCGATGACGTTTTGTTTCGCAGTGATTTTGACAGCTCGCAGGCTGCAGATCAGAGCAGCGGATCTGCGCAACAGGAGGTTTTCGCTGACAGTTTCGGTGGCTGAATGCCACGGTGCTGACACGGCGCTGAAATGTGCAGCTGCGGTCGCTGAGGAAATAATATCCCCGATCGATCGTTGAAATCAGGCGACGGTTCTGCTAACATCCTCGCTCTTTAGTTCAGCGAAATTTCCGGAGCAACCATGTACGCGGTATTCAAAACCGGCGGCAAGCAATACAAAGCCAGCAAAGGCGATGTGGTGCGAGTTGAAAAAATCCAGGCCGATGCCGGCCAAACTGTTGATCTTGATCAGGTTTTGATGGTTCGGGACGACCAGGACAAGGTTGTGGTAGGTACCCCGATGGTCAAAGGCGGTAAAGTGACGGCGAAAGTCGTCGCTCATGGTCGTGCAGACAAGATCAGAATCATCAAATTTCGTCGGCGCAAACACTCGCGTCGCACGCAGGGACATCGTCAGTACTATACCGATCTGGAGATCACCGGTATCAGTGCCTGAGTTGATGCGCTTAACCCGACCATCAAGGCAGAGTTCTTGCGGGTCGAGCCAGCAGAATCAACCGACAAGCAACAAACGAGGAACCAGTCATGGCACATAAAAAAGCAGGCGGCAGTACCCGTAACGGTCGCGATTCCAATCCGAAATACCTTGGTGTGAAGCGCTACGGCGGCGAAAATGTGGCTGCCGGCAACATCATCGTGCGTCAGCGTGGCACCCGCTTCCATGCCGGCGACAATGTTGGCGTTGGGCGTGACCACACGCTGTATGCGCTGGCCGACGGCAAAGTTAATTTTTTGGAAAAAGGCTTGCCAAAACGGAAGTATGTATCTATACTTAAGGCCTAAAGCCTTACTGCACCAAGGCAACGACGACCCGGCAGAAAACCAGCTTTTTGCCGGGTTTTTTATTGCCCGTTCTGGTAGCCTGTCGGGCTTAACGCAGGTCCTCTGCAGTACCTTTGCTACGATCGGTCAAATCCGACAGGCTCCTGGATGACGTCGATGTTTTCCCGCCCGGAGTACCAGCATGAAATTTGTCGATGAAGCCAGCATCCATGTCAGCGCCGGCAAAGGCGGTGAAGGCTCGGCGAGTTTCCGGCGTGAGAAATACGTGCCTTTCGGCGGTCCAGATGGTGGCGACGGTGGCCGCGGTGGCAGTGTCTGGCTGGTGGCCAACAGTGGTCTGAACACGCTGGTCGATTTCCGCCATGCGCGTCAGTTTCGCGCCGAGTCCGGTCAGCCGGGGCGCGGCCGTCAGATGACCGGTCGCAGCGGCCAGGACATCGAGATCCAGGTACCGCTTGGGACCCAGGTGTTCGATGCCGACAGCGGTGATCTGCTGGGCGATCTAACCGCCGATGGCATGCGCCTGTGCGTGGCCAGCGGTGGTCGCGGCGGCCTCGGCAATCTGCATTTCAAATCCTCCACCAACCGTGCGCCGCGGCAGACGATTCCGGCAGAGCCAGGTGAGCAGCGACAGCTGCGCATGGAGTTGAAAGTGCTGGCCGATGTCGGCCTGCTGGGGTTTCCCAATGCTGGCAAATCCACGCTCATCAGCGCGGTATCATCCGCCCGGCCGAAGATCGCTGACTACCCGTTTACCACCCTGTATCCGAATCTGGGTGTGGTCAGTCTGGCTGCTGACCAGAGTTTTGTCATTGCCGACATTCCCGGTGTCATCAGTGGTGCCGCTGAGGGTGCCGGTCTGGGACTGCAGTTTTTGCGTCACCTGCAACGCACCAGATTGTTGCTGCACCTGGTGGACATGCAGCCGGTCGATGGCACTGAGCCGGTGGCTTCAGTCCGCGCCATTGAGCACGAGCTGCAGGCCTACGATGCCGAACTGGCGAACAAACCGCGCTGGCTGGTGCTGAACAAATGTGATCTGCTCACCGCCGATGCTGCCGCTGAGATGGCGCAGGCAGTGATTGCCGAACTGGACTGGCGGCAGCCATGGTTCATGATCTCGGCCGCAACCGGGCAGGGGCTGAAACCACTGCTGTATGCCATCATGCAGCATCTGCAGGCGCAGCAGAGACCACTGCCGGATCATGCGAATGAGGATGATGCAATCAGTCCCCGGCAGACTGGCGACGGTGCTGTGAGCGACGACGAGACTAGCCCGCATGATTCATGAAACCGACTACTGCGATGCCTGCAGTACCCGCATCTGCGGCGTTTCGCTCGGTCTCGAATCCTCAACGTACTGTCAAGTACGCCTGCGGTTCGTTCGGTCGTGAAACGCCACAGCTACAGGCACTGGCAGCATCTCGCGACGTCGACTCATGAATAATGCGGGCTAGCGGCTGGTAAAGCTTTAACCACCTGATCAACCGGCGCAGACCGCGCTTTGCGCGCAAAAAAAACCGCTGAGCGGTCAGGCTCAACGGTTTTGGGACTGCTTGCTATGCGCTCTGGTCGCAGTGGATGGACTACACCAGGCCAATCAGCATGTGCCAATATTGCCTTGGAAAATCTGGCCCTGGAAAATCTGGCCCTGGAAAATCTGACCTTGGAACCCTGGCCCAGAACAATCAGGCCAGAGCGCGAATGTGCTTGTTCAGCCGTGATTTGTGCCGTGCCGCCTTGTTCTGGTGGATCAGGCCTTTGCTGACGGCCTTGTCCAGTGCCGGCACTGCAGCCAGATAAGCCTGTCTGGCCTGATCCTGATCGCCGCTGGCAATGGCAGTCTGGACTTTCTTGATCGTGGTGCGCATGGCAGAACGCTGACTGGCGTTCAGTTTGCGACGGCTCTCGGCCTGTTTGGCGCGTTTGCGGGCTTGGGCGGAATTGGCCACGTTGTGACTCCATTGGTAAATCTGAAACAAGCCGGATATTATGATCTTTTTTTACTGGGCAGTCAACGCTGTATCGGCTGCTGATGCCATCGATGTTAACTTTCATCTGCTCTGATTACACGCCTGTGCGGGCACGCCTGCGAGCGCTGCGCAGCGCGTGCTGCGTGCTGCGGGCCAAGCCCCAGTATCGTTGCCCGGGCAGCAATCCGCGCGCGCAATGTTGTCCATGGTCAAGGCTGAGGGCACGCAGGCTCTGGCCAGGTCACGCCGGCGCAGTTGCAGTAGAAGGGGCGCAGCACAGAAGATGAAAAACCTGTTGCACAACATCGGCAGCAGTGCTTCCGGCACGCTGGTGTCGCGCCTGTTGGGCTTTCTGCGCGATGTCGTCATTGCCCGCATGTTTGGTGCCGGGTTGGCCACCGATGCCTTTTTTGTCGCCTTTCGCATTCCCAACCTGTTCCGGCGGCTGTTTGCCGAAGGTTCCTTTGCGCTGGCATTCGTGCCGGTGCTGTCGGCCACTCGTCAGCGTGGCGATGTCGCCGAAGTGCGTGAACTGCTGGACAGCATCACCGGTGTGCTGCTCGCTGCATTGCTGTTGATCACCGCCGCCGGCGTGTTGCTCGCGCCGTTGCTGATCCAGCTGTTCGCGCCCGGTTTCGCAGACAGCGATCCGCGCCAGGCGCTGGCCACAGAGATGCTGCGCGTGACATTTCCCTACCTGCTGCTGATTTCGTTGACGGCCTTGTCCGGCGGCATTCTCAACACCTGGGGCAGGTTCTGGATACCGGCGGTGACGCCGGCGCTGCTGAATCTGAGTCTGATCTGTGCCGCGCTGTTGCTGGCACCGGCGTTGGCGGTGCCGATCAAGGCGCTGGCCTGGGGGGTGCTGCTGGCCGGATTCCTGCAACTGGCATTCCAGTTGCCGACGCTGCAGCGGCTGGGTCTGCTGCCACGGCCGCGCTGGCGACCGGCGCACGCAGGGGTGCGGCGCATCATGCGCCTGATGCTGCCCACGCTGTTTGGCTCTTCGGTGGCGCAGGTCAACCTGTTGCTGGATACCATCATTGCGTCGATGCTGCTGGCCGGCAGTGTGTCCTGGCTGTACTATGCCGACCGCCTGTTCGAGTTTCCGGTCGGCGTGTTCGGCGTGGCCCTGTCCACCGTCATTCTGCCGCGTCTTGCCAGCGCCGCCGGTGGTCAGCGCGGGCAGGCTGGTGAGCATGCCAACGATGCCGGCTTCACCGCCACCTTGCAGTGGGCCATGCGGCTGGCCTGGCTGATCAGCGTGCCGGCCGCAGTCGGACTGCTGGTGCTCGCCACGCCGGTACTGCAGACGCTGTTCCAGTATGGACGTTTTGCCGCCAGCGACACCGCGATGAGCAGCATGGCACTGCAGGCCTACACGCTGGGGCTGCCTGCAGTGATTGCGGTGAAGGTGCTGGCACCGGGATTTTATGCCCGCCAGGACACCGCCACGCCAGTACGTTTTGCCATCATCAGCATGGCCAGCAACATGCTGCTCAATGTGCTGTTTGTGCTTTTGCTGCTGCAGGTTTTTGCCGCTGGCGATGACAGCGTGGGCAATGCCGGCTGGTTGCAGCGCCTGGCGCAGACGCCCGGCCTGCATCTGGGGCTGGCGCTGGCCAGCGCGGCTGCAGCGTGGATCAATATGAGTCTGTTGTGGCAGCGTCTGCGCTGGCTAGGCTGGTGGCGGAAACCGGATGGATGGGGCGCTTTTCTGCTGCGGGTGCTGGCCATGAGCGTGGTCATGGGACTGCTGCTCGGCTGGTTGGCGGCGCAGCCTTGGTGTCAGGCCGGGCTGCAGGGGATCTGGTGGCAGCGGGTTGCTACGCTGCTACTGCTGGTTATGTCGGGTGTGGTGGTTTATGCTGCAGCAGGTTTTGCCTGTGGACTGCGGCTGCACTGGCTGAGTCGGCCCGATGCGCCGCAGCGGCCCGAAGCGCCGAGCAATCAGACCCGGCGCTGAGCCGTCAGCGGTGGTGCCCGAAAGTCTACTCAGGCAAGTTTCCAGCGACGATCAAATCCTGCACAATCCGGTTTTAGCATGACAGACTACAATTGCAAACAGGCCACACCGCCAATTTGCCGGGCGGTCGCCATCGGCAATTTTGACGGCGTGCATCTGGGCCATCAGCGCCTGCTGCAGCAGGCTCGGACACTGGCCGGCAGTGACAGGCTGGGCGTGATCACGTTTGCGCCGCTGCCGCTGGAAGTGTTGCGCCCGGATGCCGCGCCCGGACGCATCGGCAGTGATGCCATGCGAGTGGCCTGGCTGCAACAGGCGGGTGTGGACGTGGTCTGGATGCTGCCGTTTGATCAGCAACTGGCACACATGTCGCCAGCACAGTTTGTCGAGCGCTTTCTGCGGCATGGTCTGCAGCCGGAGCATGTGGTGGTCGGTGCCGATTTTCACTATGGTCATCGGCGCAGTGGTGATGTGGCCACGCTGCGTACAGCCGGGGTCGAGCATGGTTTTGCGGTGACCACAGTGAATGACGTTCATGATCGCAACCCGGAACATGCACAGCGCATCAGCAGCAGCCGCGTGCGCCAGGCACTGCGCACGGGCGATCTGCGCCTGGCGTCGGACTTGCTGGGGCGCGCCTACAGCATTCCCGGTGAAGTGGTGAGCGGGCAGCGCTTGGGGCGCGAACTGGGTTTCCCGACCATCAACATCGATGTCAGCAACTGGCACTGTCTGTTACAAGGAATCTATGCGGTGCGCGTGCAGCTTTGCGATAATGGTTCGAAATCTGAACTGTTGTCCGGCGTCGCCAGCATCGGCCATCGGCCAGTGGTCAGCGAACATCTGCCCGAGCGTGCCAGACCAGGGCACTGGCTGGAAGTGCATCTGTTTGATTTTGATCGCGACTGCTATGGTGTGCAGGCGGAAGTCATCTTCATTGAGCAACTGCGGGATGAATGGTCGTTCGCATCGGTCGATGCCATGCTTGCGCAGATGCATGCTGACAGCGACAACGCCAAAGCCGTATTGCAGCAACAGGCCGGAGCAGCATTGCGCTGGCGCATCGACCAGTGACCGCGTGCTGCCTGCTGACAGCTTCTGCAACACTACACTAGATGAGAATCATGGATTACAAAGACACCATCAACCTGCCCGGCGACGCTGTGCCGATGAAAGCCAACCTGGCCCAGCGCGAGCCGCAGATGCTCAAGCAGTGGCATGACGAGGACTGGTACGGCCTGCTGCAGCGCGAAACCGCCCAGCGCCCGGCCTTCATCCTGCACGACGGCCCACCGTATGCCAACGGCGACATCCACATCGGTCACGCGGTGAACAAGATCATCAAGGACATGGTCATGCGCTCGCGGTTGCTCAGCGGCTTTCGCACGCCGTATGTGCCGGGCTGGGACTGTCATGGCCTGCCGATTGAACTGCAGGTGGAGAAGAAGATCGGCAAAGTCGGCCAGAAGGTCGATGCGCGCACCTTCCGCCAGCATTGTCGTGAATATGCCAGCAAACAGATTGCACGCCAGAGCGCCGATTTTCAGCGTCTGGGCATTCTGGGCGACTGGCAGGGCCGCTACGCCAGCAGTGATTTCAGCTATGAGGCCGACATGCTGCGGGTGCTGGCGCAGATCATCGACAACGGCTATCTGCAGCAGGGCGTGAAGCCGGTGCACTGGTGCTTTGACTGCGGCTCGGCGCTGGCCGAAGCGGAGATCGAATATCAGGACAAGACCTCGCCGGCGATCGATGTGCTGTTTCGGGCGACCGATGCGGCGGGTCTGCTGGGATTGTTCGGTGCAAGCGCCAGCGATGACGCCTGGGTCGGTGTGCCGATCTGGACCACCACGCCGTGGACGATCCCGGCCAACCAGGCGGTGGCAGTGCACCCGCAGCTGGAATATCAGCTGATCAGTGCGCAGCAGGCCACTGCAGCAGGCGAGCGCACACTGTATCTGGTGGTGGCCGAGGCGCTGGTGGCGCAGGTGGTCGAGCGTTGTGACCTGCACCAGCTGCAGCGGTTGGGTAGCGTGACCGGTCAGGCGCTGGAACATGTGCAGCTCAGACATCCGCTGTATGATCGCGCCGCTGCGGTCATTCTCGGTGAGCACGTCACCACCGAGCAGGGCACCGGTGCCGTGCACACCGCGCCCGGTCATGGTCAGGAAGACTTTGCCGTGGGCCAGCAGTACGGCCTGGATGTGCTCTGTCCGGTATTGGGCAACGGCGTCTTTAGCGAAGACACCGGTGTGGTCGGCGGCCAGCACATCTGGAAGGCCAATGCCATGCTGGTGCAGGCCATGCGCGACAATGGCAGCCTGCTCGCGCATGCGGATTTTCAACACAGTTACCCGCACTGCTGGCGGCACAAGACACCGACCGCGTTCCGCGTTACCCCGCAGTGGTTTATTGCCATGGATCAGCCCGGCAGGGACGGCAGCTCCACACCGGGGCCGGAGCGGACGCTGCGCGTGCGGGCACTGGCGGCCATCGAGCAGGTCAGGTGGGTGCCGGAATGGGGTCGCGCGCGCATTCATGGCATGGTGGAAAACCGGCCGGACTGGTGCATCTCGCGACAGCGCACCTGGGGGGTGCCGATCCCGCTGCTGATCCATACACAGACCGGCGAGTTGCATCCTGACGCCGCGGCGCTGGTGCGCCAGGTGGCCGATCTGGTGGCAGCAGAAGGCATCGATGCCTGGTTTGACGACGACATCGTCCGTCGGCTGGGACAGGATCCGGAACAATGGCAGCCGGTGCGTGACATCCTCGATGTCTGGTTCGATTCCGGCAGCAGCCATTTCGCCGTGTTGCAGCAGCGGCCGGAACTGCAGCGACCGGCGGATCTGTATCTGGAAGGCTCTGATCAGCATCGCGGCTGGTTCCAGACCTCGCTGCTGAATTCAGTGGCGATGTGTGGCGAGGCACCGTACCGGCAGGTGCTCACCCACGGCTTCACGGTCGATGCCGATGGCCGCAAGATGTCCAAATCGCTGGGCAATGTGATCGCACCGCAGCAGGTGATGAACACGCTGGGGGCCGACATTCTGCGGCTGTGGGTTTCCGGGGCCGATTATCGGCAGGAAATGACTGTCTCTGACGAAATTCTGGGGCGCATCGGCGATGCCTATCGGCGCATCCGCAACACCTGCCGGTTCCTGCTCGGCAATCTGGCCGATTTTTCCGCGCAGCAACGCCTGCCGGCGCAGCAGTTGCTGCCGCTGGATCGCTGGGCAGTGGATCGCGCCCGCCAGACCCAGCAACAGATCATTCAGGCCTACGATGATTATCAGTTCCACAACGTCTACCAGCGCATGCACCAGTTCTGCATTGTCGACATGGGCGGCTTTTACCTGGATGTGATCAAGGACCGGCTCTACACCATGCCGCGCGACAGCCATGGCCGTCGCTCGGCGCAGACGGCCATGTGGCACATGCTGGAAGCCATGGTGCGCTGGATGGCGCCCATTCTGTGCTTTACCGCTGAGGAGATCTGGCAGGCGATGAGCGGGGAGCGCAGCCGCACCGTGCTGCTGCAGACCTGGTACGACGGGCTGCAGGAGCACCACCTTGATGCCCATGAGCGCAATCGCTGGCACACCATCCTGCAGTTGCGTGATCCCTTGCGCAAGCGCATCGAGATACTGCGCCGTGAGCAAAACATCGGCAATTCACTGGCCTACAGCGTCGATCTGTACGCCGACGGCGAGTTGCTGACAACGCTGCGGGAAATGGCCGCTGAACTGCACTTTCTGTTCATCACTGCCAGAGTCAGCGTGCATGAACTGGCTGCGGCCGATGAAAGCGCCGTGCTGGAGCGGGTCGAGCTGGATGCTGGCGCGCTGTTGCTGCAGATCCAGCCCAGCACGGCCAGACGTTGCGTGCGCTGCTGGCACCACTGCGACAGCGTCGGCAGCATTGCCGATCACCCGGAGTTGTGCAGCCGCTGCCACAGCAACGTCTGTGGCGACGGCGAAACGCGCCGGTGGGGATGACGATGTCCTGGCCCTATGGCCGCTGGCTGTTGCTGGCGGTGCTGGTGATCGTACTCGACCAGTACAGCAAATGGCTGGTGCTGCAGCATTTCGAACTGTACGAAAGCCTGCGCCTGAGCAGTTGGTTCAATCTCACGCTGGCCTACAACACCGGGGCCGCGTTCAGCTTTCTCAACGACGCCGGTGGCTGGCAGCGCTGGCTGTTCGTGGTGCTGGCCGTGGTCATCACCGGCGTGCTGCTGGTGTGGCTGCAGCGGGCGCGTCATTTGCGCCTGCAGGCACTGGCACTGGCGCTGGTCATCGGTGGCGCCATCGGCAACGTCATCGACCGCATCCGGCTGGGCCATGTCATCGATTTCATCGACTGGCACTACCGCGACTGGCACTGGCCGGTGTTCAACCTCGCCGACTCAGCCATCAGTGTCGGTGTGGTATTACTGATTGCGGACAGTCTGCTCAGCAGCCGCAATCCTGACGAATGACGGTCACACGCTCAGCATCAGGCAATGAAATTGCGCCGTCTGCGTTCAGGCACAGCCAACGCTGTCCTGTTCACCGCGTATGCGGCCGGTGTTGGCGATGATAACGCGGTAGCTGCGATCATCCAGACCATCCATGCACAGGCGGATGGTGCCGGTGTTGCCCAGCGCGGTGCCGTTGGCGAGGAAGCGAAAACGCAGGCGGCCAGCGCTGTCGGCACGAACGTTGTCTGGCAGTTGGTCCACGCGCAGCAATGGTTCACCGCTGTCGCGCTGGTTGTTCTGGTTGTCATCGACATAGATCAGCCAGCCGTTGTGCCATTGATTGCCGCCGTCACACAATGGCTCATCGATGTGGATATTGCTGCTGGCGCACATGATGATGCGCTGGTTGCTGGTCACCGCCTGACTGCGGGTGAAATTCAGGCTGGTGATCATGCTGTTGCTGGCAGCCAGCAGCGTGTTGCGCTGCAGGAAGCTGCCCACAGCCGGCATCGCCACGGCGGAGAGAATGGCCACAATGGCCACAGCAATCATCAACTCAATCTGGGTGAAGCCGCGCTGTGGACTCTCGGGTATGGTTGCATGGATCATGGTGCGCTCCTTTGTCTGATGGAACACCAGTCTGTCCCCGCACTGAGGCTGCCGGTATCGGCAGACAGCGCTGCCGTTTGTGCGAAAAACACCCCGACCACTGTCAGTGTCTGACTCGAATCGCAGCCTTGGTGTTGTGCTCATGCGTTGTGTGCAGGCGGTACGGTCAAGACAGCAGCGCCGGCATGGCTTAAAATCCCCGCATGACACTGCTGCCCCGGGCAAATGCGACCTGTTTCTTGCGCGACCTGGACACACGCGATCTGAACACACGCGACCTGGGCAGACTCATCCTGGCACTGACAACCAGGGCAAATGCCAACACAAGCGAAATCTGATCCATGAGCACAACCCGCACCCTGACCGGCATCACCACCACCGGCACGCCGCATCTGGGCAATTACGCCGGTGCCATCAAGCCGGCCATCGCCGCCAGCCGTGATGCGGCAGCTGAATCCTATTTCTTTCTCGCCGATTACCACGCGCTGGTGAAATGCTTTGAGCCGCAACGCCTGCGTGAATCGACGCTGGCCATTGCCGCCAGCTGGCTGGCGCTGGGGCTGGATCCCGAGCGCGTGGTGTTTTACCGGCAGTCCGATGTGCCTGAGATACCCGAGCTGACCTGGTTGCTGAGCTGCGTTTGCGCGAAGGGCCTGATGAACCGGTCACACGCCTACAAAGCGGCGGTGCAGGCCAATGTGGAGGCCGGAGAGGACCCCGATCAGGGCATCTCCATGGGCCTGTTCAATTACCCGGTGCTGATGAGTGCCGACATCCTGCTGTTCAATGCCAGCCATGTGCCGGTGGGGCGGGACCAGGCCCAGCATCTGGAAATGGCTCGTGACATGGCGCAGCGATTCAATCATCACTATGGTGAGCATTTTGTGCTGCCGGAGGCGGTCATCGATGACGATGTGGCCACGTTGCCGGGGCTGGACGGGCGCAAGATGTCGAAAAGCTACGACAACACCATCCCGCTGTGGCTGGACAGCAAACCCTTGCGCAAGCAGATCATGCGCATTGTCACCAATTCACAGACACCGGGTGAGCCGAAAGACCCCGACAGCGCCAACGTCTACAGCATCTATGCAGCGTTTGCCAGCCCCAGCCAGCGTCAGGCGATGCGCCAGGCCTTTGCCGACGGCATCGCCTGGGGCGAGGTCAAACAGCAGCTGTTCGAACTGCTGGAGGCGGAACTGGCCGCGCCACGCGAGCGTTATTGTGAATTGATCAGCCAGCCGCAGGCCATCGAGGAGATCCTGCAGCACGGCGCGCACAAAGCACGGGCGGTGGCATCCCCGTTCATGCAGCGTCTGCGCGCGGCGGTGGGTATCAGCGCGCTGCAATGATCATCTCGTTGCTGCTGTTGCTGCCGGTGTATCTGCCACTGGCGTGGATCGACTGGCACCTGTTTCGCCGCCGTTACGGCCGGTCAGATGTGCTGGCCCAGCTCGCTCTGCTGCTGCTCACGGTGGTGGTGGTGGCAGCCTGTCATCGACTGATGCAGGGCGATGACAGCATCTGGCCCTATGTGCTGGCACCGCTGTTGGGGTATGCGACCATGCTGCTGGGGTTTGTGGTCAGGTTGATCTGGGGTGATCGCCGATGAATGCGGGTAGTGATGCCGTGCCGGCGCAGCGGGATCTGGATCGACGCATCGCCATCGTCCTGTTGTTGCTGGCTTTTTGCTATCTGCTACTGACACACTGGACTGCGCTGCATGGACAGCTGGTCAGCGATTCACTCAGTCTGATGCGGGGCTGTCACGCGCGAGCAGAAGAGGGCACGCTGCTGGCCTGGCTGCTGCAGTTGTGGCTGGACGGGCTGCCGGTGCATAGTCATTATTATCGTCCGCTCAGCAGTGCATCACTGTGTCTGGATTACCTGCTTTTTGCTGACAATGCCATGGCCTGGCACAGCATGCAATTGGCGTTGCATGCCGGCAATGGGCTGCTGCTGTTTGCCCTGGCAGGACTGCTCAGTCGCGGTTTGCGCTGGCGACAGTCGGCTTCAGCGTTGGCCGTTGTGCTGTTCTTTATCAGTCCGGCGGCACCGGAAGTCAGTGTCTGGATAGCTGGCAGGTACAACGTGCTGGCGCTTGGCTGGATGCTGCTGGCCATGCTGCTGCATGGTCATGGGCGCTACCACTGGTCTGTGCTGATGACCCTGCTGGCACTGGCCAGCAAGGAATCCGCACTGGTGCTGCCGGTGCTGCTGGCAAGCATAAGCTGGTGGCGATACGCGCTGCATGATGCACCGCCGCCGTCGCTGGCAGCCAGAGTGCGCCAATCCTGGCTGGAGTTGTGGCCCACTGCTGTGCTGGTTCTGGCCTACCTGGCGTTGCGCTGGCACCTATTCGGTGACCCTTTGTCGGTGTATGCCAAATCCACATCAATGGCGGATGATTTCGGCTGGCACTGGCTGCAGCGCGTACCGGTGCTGCTGGAAATTCTGTTGCCGGGCTGGCGTGATGCCCCGGCACTACAGTGGCTGTTTGTGTTGTCGCTGACCCTTGCTGCAGGCTTCGGGCTGTGGCGACTGCTGTTTTTGCGAACTGCGCAGCAGTCGATATGGATCAGGACATGGTTGCTGCCAGCCCTGTGGTTGAGTCTTGCACTGCTGGCTTTGTTGCCGCATGTACAGACCGCTTCCAGTGCCGGCGAAGGCTCGCGGCTGATGTACAACGCCGGAGCCTGGCTGGCGCTGTTGCTGGCGCTGCCAATGGCGCATGCCGATAAAGCAGGCCTGGGCAAACCTTTATTCGGCAGTCCCACAGTGTCTGCTGCCTTGCATCTCGGTATCTCGATGGTGGTGCTGCTGGTGTTGGCCTGCAGCCAGTACCCGGCGCAACGTGACTGGTCGCAGGCCACGGTTCTGGTGGACAAACTGCGCACGGAGCTGGCGCTCAAGGCAGCGGCCATGCCACCTGATCATTGGGCGCTGGTGCTGGTGCCGGATCATCTTGGCATGGCGCTGGTGGCGCGCAATGCCCAGGGGGCACTGGTGATGCCGCCATTGCAGCAGAAGACACTTCTGCCGCAGTTGCTGCCGTTTCTCTATCGCGATATGAAAAGCTGGTACCAGCGCTTGCAGCAAGGTGAACGCAGCTGGCCGCAGTACGCTTTTTGTATGCATCCGTACAGCGGCGCGTTGATGCCGCTGGCATTGCCCGATGCTGCCGTATCTCTCGTCGATTGGGAAGCGTTCTGGCGTGATGTGATGGCAAGCCCACCCTGTCATGGTATAGACATGTTGCGGCTACCCGAGCCGTCAACAAGATCATGATCAGTGCGGGCATCGGGCAGCGTTTGCCAGCTGTGCTGCTGTTGCTGCGGCCACAGCAATGGAGTAAGAACCTGCTGGTTGCTGCCCCTTTGCTGGCAGCCCATCTGTGGCATGTGCCGGAATATCTCTACGCGGTGCTGATTCTGTGGTTGGCATTCAACGCCCTGGCCAGTGCCGTGTATGTGTTCAATGATGCCCTGGATTACCACAGCGATCGGCTGCATCCACTCAAGCGCAAACGGCCTTTTGCCAGTGGTGTGCTGCCCAGATCCTTCACTTACTGGCTGGTGCCATTGCTGCTGGCAGTGGCGCTGTTGCTGTTGCTGAATCTGCCGCGCTCAGCGTTGCTGGCAGCACTGCTGTATGCCTTGCTGGCTTTGTGCTACTGCCTGTGGCTGAAGCGGGTCATGTGGCTTGATGTGATGCTGTTGGCGGCTTTGTTCACCATTCGGCTGATTGCCGGTGCTGCCGTGGTTGCCGTTCAGCTGAGTCCATGGCTGGCTGCCTTTTCCATGTTTTTGTTCTTTTCCCTGGCCACATTGAAGCGCTATGCCGAGCTGTGTGCCACCGGCGTGCAAAGCCTGGATGGTCGCGCTTATCTTGCCGGTGATGCCAGCCTGCTGCAGGCGTTCGGGGTCGCGGCAGCAATGGCGGCGATACTGGTGCTGGCCTTGTATGTCAACAGCGAGCAGGTTGAGTTGCTGTACGAGCAAACAGCCTGGTTGTGGCTGATCGGCCCGATCCTGTTGTACTGGCTGACGCGCCTGTGGAGCATGGCCCAGCGCGGAGAACTGCTGCGTGATCCACTGACGTTTGCCATCGGTGATGGCGTGAGCTGGGTGTGCGGCGGCCTGATACTGGGCTGTTTTGTGCTGGCGCTTTAGTCCGTCATCAGCGGCTGCCGCTGTCGCCCTCGGCAGTGCCGGTACTGCTCACCTGCGGCATGCGTTGAGCCTTGCCCTGCTGCAGATGATAGACCAGGTCGGCGCATTCGATCAGCGCCGGCCGGTGGCTGACGGCAAGTATGGTCAGCTCGCTGGTCAGTTGCCGCAGCGTCGCGGCGATGCGCTGTTCGCTTTGCTCATCCAGTGCGCTGGTGGCTTCGTCCAGAATCAGCAGATCCGGTTTGCCGACCAGCGCCCGGGCGATGATGATGCGCTGGCGCTGGCCGCCGGAAAAGCGCCCGCCGCGCTCACCCACCAGGGTGTTCATGCCATCAGGCAGTTCATCGATGAATTCCATCGCACCGGCCTGCTGCAGCGCGCGCTCGATGTCGGCGCGACTGTATTGCTGATCACCCAGACCGACGTTGTAGGCGATGCTGTTGTGCAGCAGTATGGTGTCCTGTGGCACATAGCCGATGCGCTGCCGCCAGTGCGTGATGTCGACCTCGGCCAGGGCGGTGTCGTCGATGTACACATCACCCTGCTGCGGGCGGATCAGCCCGGAGATGAGATCGATCACGGTGGTTTTACCGGCCCCGGAGTGACCGGTCAGAGTGACCATGCTGTGGGCCGGAATCTGCAAAGAAACGTTGTCCAGCAGCTTGTTGTCGTCGTAGGCAAAGCTGACATTGCGCAGCTGCAGCAGCTTGCGCAAGACCGGCTGCTGGCTGCCGAGTACCGGCTCCTTGTGTGCGCGTGCGTCTTCGGTCGCGCGGCTGATGGCGAAGTACGCGCTTTCGCTGCCGGCCAGTTCCTGATAGAACTGCTGCACCTTGTACAGTCGCTCCATGCCGCGTGCGAGCAGGGCAAACAGGATCACGTTCTGCATGATTGTGCTGATGGACTGGTCCAGATAGTAGATGGCGGCGTAAATACCGATCACCGCCAGGCTGACAAACAGCGGATCCTGCATGGCGCGCAGTGTTTCCTTGCTCAACACCTGACGCTGCAACGCCTTGTTCAGTTCCTCGGTTTCCGCCTCCAGCAGTTCGCTGCCGTGGTGCTCGCGCGCCATTGCCTTGAGCGACTTCAAGGATGACATCAGATCGGCCAGGCGCCCGACCAGCGAGCGCATCAGCATGGTCTGGTCTTCGCCGGCACGCCGGGTGATGCGCACCAGAATGTTCAGAATCGCCAGAATCAGCATGCCGCCGGCCAGCGTGATGCCGGTGAGCATGGGCGAGAACGAGTAACCCACTAGCATGGCGACAATGCCCTGCACCAGCATGCTGACCATGCGGGCACCCTGCAGAAAGGCTTCCGAGGCGCGCATTGCCTCGGCGGCCACGGCGTTGGCCAGACCACCGGTGGATTGTGTCTGGTAATACACCCAGCGTGCCTGCAGCAGCGCGCGCATCAGGTTGCTGCGCAGATCGGTGGCGATTCTGGCCACGGTGTAGCCGACCTGGCGATTGGCGAGCAGAATCAGTATGGCCTTGAACCAGAAGCCGGCGATCAGCAGCAGCAGCAGGGTCGACAGCGAGGAATCCAGGCCTATGGCATGGATGAAGCCATCCAGCCACTGCGGCAACTGCAGATTGCCGGGGTCGCTGATGGCATCTTCCGGTACTCCCGGCAACTGCAGCAGCGCTGACAGGCCAATGCTTTCGGCCATTCCGGCCAAAATCAGTGACAGCATGGTCAGCAGCGTGCGCCAGGGGTATTGGCGGGCCAGGCTCAGTAACAATCGCATAGGGTGGTGCAGAGTTTGCTAAAATAACGGTGTCAGGTCGGGCACAGCGTTGGCCACTTGCAGATTCATTCATCTGACCGTGCCAGCCTTTTCTGCGTGCGCGTCTCGCGGATCGGTATTGTAGCACTGAATACCGCGTGGACTGTGCGCAGCTGAGTCTTTCCTGCAGCGTGCATCTGTCATCTGCCGGCTGTCAGCTTTGTCGTTGCGGCCGGGTCGACTGACTGCGGTCGCGAAGCTACTGCAGACTGGCGTCAATTGGTTTCATGACCGCAGAACAGCATTGCACCAGACCAGGTATGGACAGTCCTGATTGATACACATGAGCACAAGCACAGCAAGCCTCCAGAGCACAGCGCATGAGCTGGCACAGCAGTGCCCGGCGCTGGACGAGCTGCCGGTGGGCTGGCTGACCAATCCGCGTAGCTACCAGAACCGCAAGCGTGGCATTCAGGCCATGCTCAGGCGCGAGTTTGCCGAGCTGCCGCTGCGACGTCACGAAGTCCGTGACCGCCAGTCGATGCGTGCGGCGTTGCAGCAGCTCAAGCACGAAGGGGTGGGACTGGTCATTGCCGATGGTGGCGATGGCACCGTGCAGGGCGTCATCACCGAGGTCTGGCATGCCTTCGCCGACACCGGCATGCCGGCGCTGGCGGTGATTCCTGGTGGCCGCACCAACGTTATCTCCAGAGATCTGAACGGTGCCGGCGATCCGCGCCAGATGCTGCGCACCATCATCCAGCGCTATTGTGAACAGCGCGCACAGCACATTCAGCAGCGTCGCCTGATCCGCATCAATCTGCCCGGCGTACCGGAACAGCTGGCGTTTCTGGTCAGCGGTGGTGGTCTGGCCGCCGGCATAGAATCGTGCTGGGATCTGCAAAAAAAGATGCAGTACCTGGGGCCACTGCGCAGCTTTGCCACCCCGCTGTGGGTGGGCAAGCGCCTGTTGACCACGTTGCCGGGAAGGCCGTTGCTGGACCGCCGTCGGGTCAGTCTGCGCATCGACGGCGAGGCCATCGCCGGCGAGCACCACCAGGCAGTGATGGTGACCATGAACAAGTCCATGCCGTTGGGCATCCGGCCGTTCTGGGGCGACAGCGGTGGTGCCGATGACCGCATTCTCATCAGCGTGGTGGCCGGGCAGGCGCGCGGCCTGTGGTGGCGCATCGTGCCGATCATCATGGGCTGGAACCGCTGGCTGCCGGAATCCAGCGGTTACATCAGCCGCGCCAGCCGCAGGATCGAGATGCAGATCGAAGACAGCATCCACATCGATGGCGAGCGCTGGACGCTGGATAAGCCGACCACATTGACGCTGCAGGTGTCGGAACCGATCGACTTCATCACCGCCGCGTAGGCTCAGTATCCGGCTGCTAGCCCGCATTATTCATGAGTCGATGTGGCGAGATGCTGCCAGAGCCTGCCCCGGACTTGATCCGGGGGCCAGTAGCTGTGGTGTTTCGCGACCGAACGAACCGCAGGCGTACTTGAACAGTACGTTGAGGATTCGTGACCGAGCGAAACGCCGCAGATGCGGGCCTGGAGGCATCGCAGTAGTCGGTTTCATGAATCATGCGGGCTAGTGTACCCCCGCCGGAAATACTGTAACGTTCAGTGAGTCGGAAAGCGCTTAGCCGCAAGGCATGGCTCGCAGGTCATGGCTATTCCATGGCCAAGAGCCATAACACAGCGGATGAGTGCTTTCCGGCTCGCCCTGCGGGAGCGCCCCTGAGGCTGCATTACGGCGTTGCAATCCTTGTCAAGGGCTTGCCATTCTCTACGGATTGCACCTTGTAATGCAGCCTCAGGTATGCTCTGAATGTCACAGTATTTCCGGCGGGGTACACTAGGCGCTCGATGGTGCTTGAGTTAAGCGCCGTTAGGTTCTATTATACCCGGCTTGCATCGTGCATCTGTGGCTAGGTGGCAGAGTGGTTATGCAGCGGCCTGCAAAGCCGTGTACCTCGGTTCGACTCCGGGCCTAGCCTCCATTTCCTGCCGGTTCCGGCAACCCTGTCCGTGATTTCATCCCCGATCTGCCACCTGTGCTCCGCAACCACGGTACTGGCTTGCTATACTTGCATGCTTGACGATTTCCCCGCCCAGGTGGCGAAATGGGTAGACGCAAGGGACTTAAAATCCCTCGGTAGCGATACCGTGCCGGTTCGAGTCCGGCCCTGGGCACCATCACAGTCACACATGAAGCATCCAAGCAGGCCCCAATTGTGAAACAAGCCGCCACCAGTATCGACCTGTCATCAGAAATCGGCCGC
>JAHJQV010000032.1 GCA_018819105.1 Gammaproteobacteria bacterium | reverse complement strand
CCTCGGCTTCGTCTTCGTCTTCGTTTTCGTCCTCGGCTTCGTCTTCGTCTTCGTTTTCGTCCTCGTCCTCGTCCTCGTCCTCGTCCTCGTCCTCGTCCTCGTCTTCGTCTTCGTCTTCGTCTTCGTCTTCGTCTTCGTCCTCGGCTTCGTCCTCGGCTTCGTCCTCGGCTTCGTCCTCGGCTTCGGCTTCGGCTTCGGCTTCGGCTTCGGCTTCGGCTTCGGCTTCGGCGTTTTCGGTTTCTGTTTGCAGATCGTCCGTGTTGAGCGTTGCAACGCCCGAATCAATTGCGAATGGATCGTCCGGGATATCCAGCAGGGGTTCCTGGGGCAATTCGACATCGGCGTCGGCATCCACCGGGAGTTCCCCACCAGTGATTGTCGGTTCGCGGTCCGCCCCGGTATCCACATCGACCGCAGCAGATGGGATGTCCGGGGCTGCCAGCTTACCGCCATCCAGTTCATGCAGGGTCTGGGTCAACAGTTCCTGCAGCCGTGTCCAGCCAGACGTGGCCTGTGCGCTGGATTCGTCGCTGCCGCTGATGCGCTGGTGCACCAGCGCTGACAGGCTGACGAGAATGTCCTGTGTCTTGCCGGCTACCGGCAGATCCTGATCGCGCATGGTCAACAGCATCGATTCGATGTCGTGCACCAGTTTGTTCTGCCGATGGCTGTGACCATCTGCGCTAGGCTGCAGGGCCAGCGTGCCGGCGATGGTGTGCACCGAGCGGATCAGCTCGGCGTCGGGCAACTCACCCCGATCATGCTGCTGACTGCGTGCCAGAAAACCGTCGACGGTCTGTACGTGGGTGGCAAGTTCTTCATGAATGATGCTGGTGAACTGCAGATCTTCGTCGTCGCCGTTCTCGCTGTCCGCGATGTCAGTGCTTTCCGTGCTTTCCGTGCTTTCCGTGCTTTCCGTGCTTTCCGTGCTGTCTGCAATGTCAGCGTCGTCTTCAGTCTGGCTACCGGCGTCTGTTGGCGTTGCAGCGCTGGCTACAGGCTCATCTGCGGTAGTGACCGGTTGTCCGGCCATGGCCAGACACTGTCGGATCAGGGCATGGCTGGTCTCATCGCAAAGGTCATGACCATCCTGCAATGCCTGATGCAGTTTGCGCATGTGTTGCATCAGATCAGGCAGCAGCGGGGCGGCGTCTGCGGGCGGCAGATGCTGATCGCGTACCGCGTTCAGCAGCATTTCCACGGCATAGGCATAAGCCCCGGTACAGCTTGCGCCCACCATCCGTGCGCTGCCCTTGAAGGTGTGGAAGCAGCGTCTGATGTGCAGCAGGGTCTCGTCAGCAGACGGCGCAGCGATGAAGTCACTGACGCTGCGATCCAGCCCGGCCATGAGTTCATCCAGTTCCTGCAGAAAGATGGCCTGCAGTTCCGGGTCGGTTTCCCAGTCGTGTGATCCGATCGGCGGCAGCACAGCATGACCGCCGCCAGGCACGATGACTGCTGCCGGTTCCGGCAGCGTTATCCCGGTTGCGCTCGGCATGGTGGCACCGGATTCATCCTGCGCTGCACCTGCTGGTTGTGCACTATCGTCTTCGCTGGTCGCGTCGTCCGCATCTGCCGGCGTCTCCGGGATGGTCTCTGCAGGGGCTTTTGACTCGGATTCCGCTACGCTTGCGCTGACTGCAGCCAGCGCTGGCAGATGCTCGCTACTGGCCAGTGCCGCTGCGCGCATCGGCTCGTTGATGATGCGGTCGCGAATGCTGATCAGATACCTTTCCAGCGCCGCCAGCATGGCCGCGAAATGCGCCAGCGAAGGGTCTTTGAGCGTGTCTGCCGACTCCCAGTGCAGCGATTGCAGCAACAGCATGCCACGGCGCAGCGCCTGGGCCAGCGCGGTTTCGTTGATCATCTGCAGCACACCGCTGATGCGCTGCAGTTGCTGCTGTGGCTCGTCGCTCAGTTGCGCATCGCTGCTGCCTTCCGCAGCCTTGCGCAGCAGGCCGTCCAACTGCTGCTGAACGTGGTCCAGCTGTTTGATGGACTGATTGATGACTTCGGTCATGCCGGACTCGAAGATCTTGTCGCTGGCACGGCCGCTGTGCATGCCGCCATCGTTGGCCAGCAGCCTTGATTCAAAATCCAGCAGCGTGGTGGCCAGCTGGGTGAGGGCAGTCTGGGTCTCTGCGCGCTGGCCCAGCAATGCGGGGCCCTGCTGCTGCAAACGGTCGGCAATTTCGGTGAAGCCGATCACCCGTAGCGATCCGCCCATGCGCATGACGCTGGCCTGCAGGGTGTGCGCCAGCTCGTCCATACGCTGCTGCTCACTGCTGTCTGCGGCGCTGGCCGCGTCTGCCTGCAACCGCAGCTGCAGCCGCTCTACCATGTTTTTCAGCTCGTCGAGTTCGCTGTGAATGGCGCTGGCCACGGCCTCGCTGAGGGCGCGGTTCTTGCCTTTGAGACTGGCTCTTGCCGCGTCCAGAGACTGCTGATCGATGAGTGACGCCAGCTGGTAATGGTCACGCAGCGCCTGCACCCTTGCATTGAGTGGATGGCAGCTGGCGAGAAAATACAGCATGGCGCGTGACAGGTCACGGGCCTGTTCGCGCAGTGATTCGCTGTCGCCGGTGTGAGTCGCTGCCCTGGTGCTGAGCTGTTGCTGTCTGGACAGCAGCACATCCAGTCGTGCCAGTAAGCGGCCCAGATCCACGTCGCCGTTGCTGCAACCGTCGCGCGCGGCCAGAATCACTTCGGCGGTGAGGGCGCAGCATTGCGTGAGCGCGGGTGGCAGCGCTGCGGACTGGGCCAGAGACAGGGTCATGCGATACAGTTGATCTGCGGCATCGGCGCCGGAACGACCCAGTCTGGGTTGATACTGCAGCAGCCAGTCACGCAGCGCGCGCTGCCACAAGCTGCGCACTGACGACAGCTCGCCACTGACCACCTGAGGTGGATCATCTGGCGACAGTGTGGCACGGTCGAGCGGTGGGAAAAACAGTTGCCCCTCGTGCATCAGTTCGGCTTGACGGGCCTGGCGCAGACGATTGATGTGGCGGGTCAGTACCAGCGTCTGATCGGCCCGGTTGAGGCTGACATAATCCAGATAGTCCTGCAGCGTCAGCTGCGCTTCCTGCAGCAACTGCAGCTGGGCACCGCTGACCGGTCCGTGCTCTGCATCAAACAGGTACTCGCCGAGCGCCAGCAATTCGCCAGTGAATATGGCGGCACCCCTGATGCGTGCCATTTGCAGGGTGGCTTGAATCTGGCGCAGCAGTTGGTCGCATTCACTCCACAGTGCCGCTGCGGCAGTCTGGTCGGCTTCTGCGCCGGAATGTTTTTCCAGTCGGCGCAAACGTTCGCTGACCTTGTCCAGCAGCTCGCCCAGCGGTTCGCGGATCCAGTTCAGTTGCACGATTCCATTCGTGTTGATCATGCCGATGATCTCCCTGTGGCAATGCTGCATATCGGCGTTGGTGATGGTTTGCCCGATGGCTGTGACAGCGGCATCTGCCATGCCTCAGTTCGCCGCATCAGTCGGTGGCTGCCGTGCCTGCAACCAGTGCGGCTGGCGCTGACTGCATGCATGGCTGATGCAAGCGGTTTCATGAGAGCAGTGCGCTGATCAGCTCAGGCGGTTTCTGCTGAGGTGCCTGCACTGAAGTCGTACTCAGTGTAATCAGGCTCTGCCGGCAGCTTGAAGTCGGACACGGAATCACTGAGCGCCTGCACCTGTCGCGCAAGCTGTTGAATGGATTCGGTGGTGGTGTTGGTACCACTGCGGTTCTGCTCGGAAATCTCGCGGATCGAGTTCATCACACGCGTGACTTCGGCGGCGGTTTTCGCGCTCTGGTCAGACTGCTGTGCGATTCTGGCAATCAGCTGGGCCAGCTCATTGGAGATGCTCTCGATGTCGTTGAGGGCCTGGCCGGCGTCTTCGGCGGTCTTGGCACCCTTGACCACCTGGGTTGTGGTCAGCTCCATGGAGTTCACCGCTTCACTGGTATCACCCTGAATGGTCTGTACCAGGGTTTCGATGCGACGGGTGGCGTTGGTGGCGCGTTCGGCCAATCGCTGCACCTCGTCGGCGACCACGGCGAATCCGCGTCCGGCCCCGCCGGCCGAGGCGGCCTGGATGGCGGCGTTCAGCGCCAGCATGTTGGTCTGCTCCGAGATGCCGTTGATCAGTTCAACAATGTCGCCAATTTCCTGCGAGGATTCTCCCAGCCGCTTGATGCGCTTGGAGGTTTCCTGAATCTGGCCGCGAATGGCGTCCATGCCTTCGATCGTTTCGCGCACGCGGTTGGCACCATCGTTGGCGGTGGCCACCGAACGTTCCGCCACTTTTGCCGATTCCTCCGCCTGTCTGGCCATGTCGCCGAAGGCGGTGTTCATCTTGTTGATGGTCTCGGTGGCGGCATCCACCTGTTCGCTCTGATGCTCGCTGGCTTCCGCCACCTGGGCCGCTGTGGCACGTGTTTCCTGCGCCTGCGCGGCCACCTGGACGGCGGTCTGGTTGATCCCGGTGACCAGTCCGCGCAGCTGGCTTACGGCGAAGTTGACCGCGTCGGCGATGGCGCCGGTGATGTCTTCGGTCACGGTGGCCTCCACGGTCAGGTCACCATCCGCCAGCGAGCTCATTTCGTCCAGCAGGCGCAGAATCGCCTCCTGGTTGCGCTGGTTGGTTTCTGCAGCCACGCGCGAGCGTTGTCGGGCCGCGCCCAGTGCGGTGAGGCCAATCAGAATGAACAGCGCGAGGGTGGCGGCACCCAGCAGCAGTCCGGTCTGCAGCGAGGGCCAGAAGACACCTTCACCCAGAGTGCGGTACTGGTCCGACAGTTCGGTGACCAGGCCACTGAGGTCTTCGCTGTCGATGAACACGTCGTCGGCAGCCAGACGCACGTCGGACAGCTGGCTGGAGGCAGTGAGCAGATTGTCGATTTCGGTGGAGGCTTCCTCGAACTGATTGCGCACCTCGTTGAAAATGGCGCGGGCGGCGAGGTTATTGACCTGGTTCAGTCCCAGTTGCGGGTTGCCTTCGATCAGCCCATCCAGCACCTGGCCGAACAATGCCGAGTCGCGCGACAGGTTGTCGGCTGCGGTGACCGCATTCAGGCCGCCCTGCAGGATCTGCACCACGTGGCGCAGCATGCGGTCGGCCAGCACCAGCTGACGGCTGGCAATGAATACCTGGGCGGAGGATGCCCCGGCCTCGGTCATGGTGCGGATGGCCTCGTCGGTTCTGGCCTGCAGGATGGGAATGGTGGCGGTGAACAGATCGGCGCTGTCGGCCAGTTCCTGCACCAGTTCTTCCTTATCCTCCACGCTCAGGGCGCGTTCATTGATGCGCGACCACAGGCTTTCCACCGCCGTCAGTGTCTGGTTGACCTGGGCCGGGCTGGGCGGCAGGCTGCGCGCCGGATCGCCGTTGCGCAGCGCCGCGATGTTGTCGCTGATGATGTTGCGGGTGTTGCGCAGATCCTCAAAGGCGGAAAAGTTGCCGACGGCGGACTCACCCGCAGCTTTGGCCAGACGCTCCACCTGCACACGAATGTCGGTCGCGGTCACGATGTACAGCTGTTGATGCGTGTTGCGCTGATTGAGCAGAAAGAAGTTGTAGGCAACGGCAATCAGCAAGCCGATGGCAATGACAAACAGCAGCGCCTGCACTGATCCGTAGCTGTTCTGGTTGACTGACTTTTTTGCTTTGGCCATGGTCTGGTCCCTGTTCAATAAGTTGTTGGGTTCATGGTGACGATCAACAGCATACGCCGTCGGCCTCAGGCAGCGCCATCAAGAAAACGCTGGTCATGCAGCAACTGTGGCAGATCCAGCACGCCCCAGCGGACGTCATTCTGCGCATACACATTGCCAAGATAAGGGCTGATGCCAGGCCAGAGCTCAGCATCAACGGCGCTGGCCGAGTCAATGTCAAAATGCCGCTGCCCGAGAATTTCGTCAACCAGCAAGCCGGTGTGGTGGTTGTCTGCACTGGTGATCAGAACCTGTGACTTGCTGCTGATGGGCGTGCGCTCCTGAAACAGGAACAGGCGCAGGTCAATGATAGTGACCAGGCTGCCGCGTACGTTGGTCAGCCCCAGCAGCCAGTCTGCCGAACCCGGCACCGGCGTCAGCCTGGGTGGCGGAATGATTTCGTCGATCAGCACCACGTCGACGCACAGTTCATGCTGCTGCAGCCGGAATGCCAGGCCATCCCAGCGGTTGCCGGCATCTTCATCCAGATCGGGCTGATGCGCCAGCGCGCTGGCCTCATAATCCCTGAGCTGTTGCAGCAGCGAGCCGGCTGACATGGTGGTGCTCACAGTCTGACGCTCCCCGGCAGGCAGTTCAGGCAGGCATGTGCTGCTGCAGACTTTGCAGCAACTCATCCTTGGTGAAGGGCTTGGTCAGATAATGGTCGGAGCCGACCACCTGGCCGCGGGCGCGATCGAACAGTCCATCCTTGCTGGTCAGCATGATCACGGGAATGTGCTGAAATTCCGGGTTGTTCTTGATGATGGCACAGGCCTGATAACCGTCCAGCTTGGGCATGACGATGTCGATGAAGATCAGACTGGGCTTTTCCTCGGCAATGATTGACAACGCCTGAAAACCATCCTCGGCAGTGAGTATTTCCACCCCCTCTGAACTGAGCATGTTTTCGGCAGAACGACGTATGGTCTGGCTGTCGTCGATGATCAAAACCTTTTTCGCACTCATAATCCTTGGTCCATTCCCTGGCAGGCTGTCCGTCATCACCGGTGTTTTGGCAGATCACGCAGTGAAGAATATTTAACTTTCGTTGTTTATTGCTGAAATGTCAATACTCATAGCAACTTTTGCAGAAATATTGCGGCATTATACTAACATCTTCATAAAACAGGCGATCTGCATACAGAAATCCTCTGGCGCAGCTGTTGCTGCCGGGAACAGGCGTCGAGATCGCACCCGGCTTCGGGCATAATAGAGGCTTCAAGCTGCTGTGCAGGTCAGTTCAATGAAGCATCTTCTCGTGGTCATGGATTCCCTGGCCAGCATCAAGCCGTACAAGGATACCACTGTGGCCCTGTTGCTGGAGGCGCAGCGCCGTGGCTATGCGCTGTCGGTGTGTACCCCGGCAGACATCTGGCTGCGCAACGCCAGCCCGGCGGCCATGGTCAGCAGCCTGTGTGTCAGCGATGAGGACAGCGACTGGTATGCCGTCACTGATCGGCAGCGGCTTGCGCTGACCGGCTTTGATCTGATCATGATGCGCAAGGACCCGCCGTTTGACAGCGCCTATCTGCATGCCACCTACATGCTGGAACTGGCTGAGCAGCAGGGTGTGCCAGTGTGCAATCGGCCGCAGGCGCTGCGCGACGCCAATGAAAAACTGGCCGCGCTATGGTTTCCAGGCTGCATCCCGGAAACCCTGGTGGCCACTCAGGCTGAGCGCATCCGCGAGTTCGTCATCGAGCAGCAGGACTGCGTGCTGAAGCCGCTGGATGGCATGGGTGGACGCTCGATCTTCAAAACCTCGGCGCCCGATCCCAATCTGAATGTCATCATTGAAACGCTGACCGCAGAGGGGCGTCAGGCGATCATGGCGCAGCAATATCTCCACGCCATCAAAGACGGTGACATCAGGGTGTTGCTGATCGGCGGCAAGCCGGTGCCATATGTGCTTGCGCGGATGCCGGGCAAACAGGACTTTCGTGGCAATCTCGCGCGCGGCGGCAGTGGTGTGCCGCGGGCGATCAACGCTGCCGAACAGGCCATTGCCGAGCTGGTCGGGCCGGAGCTGTTGCGGCGTGGTATCTGGTTCGCCGGCATTGATGTGATCGGCGATCGACTCACCGAGGTCAACGTGACATCGCCCACCTGTGTACGGGAACTGGAGCGCGAATATGGAATCAATATCTGCGCAGATTTATACCAGCTGCTTGAAGATAGCGTGATGCACCAGCATTGATCCATGGCCAATACCCACCAGCAACTGCTTTATTCCGGACACGAGTTTGCGCACGCCGATTCCAGCGGGGTGTTGTGGATCGCCGTGCTCCTGGCAGTGGCTTTGCATCTGAACCTGTGGTTCATCGGCTTTGATCTGCCGGCAGCAAAACCCGAGCAGCCGCCTGGCCTGGATGTGAATCTGGTGGAACTGCCCAGCGCCAGCGAGATCACCGCACCCGGCGAGCAGGCAGAACTGGCGAACACGGTGGAGCAGCTGCCGCAGGCCAGAACACCCGATCCCTCAACCGTGCCGGAGACCCCTGAGCAGGCTCGTCTGCTGACTGCACAAGACAGTGCCACGCAGATCGAGCAGCCCGCTCCGCAGCAGCCGGATCTGCCCACCGGCGCTGATCTGTTTCGTGAGGGCCTGGGCAGTGCCGAGCAGTTCATTCCACAGGCCACTCTGGCACCTGGTGAGCTGCGTAAAAAGTATATCTCGGCCAGCACCACGGACTGGCTATATGCCAGCTACATGAATGCCTGGACGCAGAAAGTCGAGCGCATCGGCAACATGAATTACCCGGAAGAGGCACTGCGCCGCAACATGCGCGGGGATCTGGTGTTGTCGGTGGGAATCCGTGCCGATGGCAGCCTGGAGTCGATCGAGGTGTTGCGCGATTCCGGTTATCCGGTGCTCGACGAGGCGGCCATTCGCATCGTCGAATTGTCGGCACCGTTTTCGGTGCTGCCGGAACAGATTGCCAGCGAAGTGGACATTCTGTACATCACCCGTACCTGGCGTTTCAGCCCGGACAGCAAAACCTTCAACTGATCACTGCAAGCGCTCAGGTGTCGATGGCGGGCCGTTCATGCAGTGCCTTGCGCAGCAGCTTGGCGGTGTTGTCGATGACGTTCTGATTGTTGCCGAGGATGGCCACCGAACCCTGCTGCATGGGCACCAGCTGCGCCTGCATGCCGTTGACACGAAACGCGTTCGGATCGTAATCAGAGCGTGCCGGAATGTAGTAGACCGTGGCCGGGCCGTAATCGCTTTGTACCACCAGATGCACCCCGAGCCCTTCCGGTGTTGGGCAGTTTTTGGCGAACACGAACTTGCCGGCATATTCACTGCTCATGTTCAGGTTGAGAGTGGCAAGTATGCGCTCAATGTTGGCGGCATCCATCGGAGCCAGTGCAGAACGCGAAATGATGTCCGGACCGTCTTCCTGCCAGTGCGCTGCCAGATAGCCGGCGATGCTGTCATCAGTGACGCGCTCAAGCAGAAACACGGCCGTGGTCAGGCCGATGCCCAGCATCATTCCCGCCGCCATTGCCGGCAGCCATGACCACGCCGGTCGCTGCTGAGACCCTGCCGTCATGCTGTGCAGAGCATCAGGACCAATGTCGGTGGCAAACACCCGGTTCATGCACGACTGCAGCAGGTCATCCGGCACCGGAATGCTGGTGGCCTGTTGCAGGCTGTTTTCAAATGCCATGGCGCGGGCAAAGGCCTCGCGATGGCGCTGGTCAGACTCGCGGGCGCGCACGAAAGCAGCGTCCTGGCTGCCCGGCTCCACCATCAACTGGCGCTTGAATTCAAGATAGTTCATGTACGTTGTCATCCTTTAGCACATCATCAACCATGGCAATCTTCAGTTTTTCCCTGGCCCGAAACAGTTGTGTCATCACTGCGCTGCGCGAAATGTTGAGCTGTTCAGCAATCTCGTTGCAGCTGAAGCCGCCAATCACCTGCAGCATCAGTGGTTCCCGATACTTGACCGGCAAAGCGGCAATGGCCTCGCGCAGATTGGCCACCTCCGAATCGGCTTCCGGCTCCATCTGTGCATGTTCGGTCAGCACCACATCGTCGACATCAACAAAATTGGGCACCTTGCGTTCGAATGTGCGCAGATACTCCCTGCGCACAATGGTAAACAGCCAGCCTTTGATGGCTTTCTCGTCATGCAGCTTGTCCAGGGCTTTCCAGGCGCGCAGAAAGGCTTCCTGTACAACATCCTTGGCCAACGCATGATCGCCGGAAATCCACATCGCATAGCGGAACATGTCGGCTGAGTACTGCCGTGCAATGGCTTCAAACCTGGCTTGCTTGTCTGTCATGACCGTTGTTCCTGCGATTGTCTTTCAGTCCCTGCTGCAATAATCTGTCCCTGCACGCGGAGCGCTGTTCTGCCGTTCTTACTGATAGCGATGCAGGTATTAGTATATTGCATCATTCATGGCTAATGTTCCGACTGGGCGTTCTATGACCACCGATCATTCAAACAGTGCCGGCAATGCCCTGATGCTGCCTGGTGGCGGTGCCCGCGGTGCCTATCAGGTGGGTGCGCTGAAGGCGATCAGCGAGCTCAACAACAGCACTGGTGGTTGTGACAACCCGTTTCCGATCATCACCGGCACTTCGGCCGGGGCCATCAATGCCGGTGTGCTGGCCAGTCATGGCTGTTCCCTGTCCATCGGAGTGGAGCGGCTGGAGCATTTCTGGTGCAACATGCGCAGCGAGATGATATTCCGCACCGATCTGCAGGCCATGCTGATCAATGGGTTGCGCTGGTTTCTGTCCATGTATCTGGGGTTCTTCGGGTTTCGACCGCCGCGTTCGCTGCTGGACAACACGCCATTGCATGAGTTGCTGCGAAACAATCTCACGCCGGGTGGCATCAGTGAGGCGATTCGCCGTGGCCATCTGCGCGCGCTGGCAATCAATGCCTCCGGCTACACCTGCTCGGATGCAGTCAGTTTTTTTCAGGGGCACGAGGACATCACGGCATGGCAGCATGAACGCCGCCGGGGTGAGCGCAGCATGATCGATGTCGAGCACCTGCTGGCCTCCAGCGCCCTGCCGTTGATTTTTCCTGCGGTGCGTATCGGCAACGAATACTTCGGTGACGGCGGCATGCGGCTGACGGCACCGCTGAGCACGGCCCTGCAGCTGGGTGCCCGCCGCATCCTGGTGATCAGTACGCGCGACGCCAAGCAGGATGAGCAGGCGGCGCGCGAGGAGGATCTGCAGTTTCCCAGTCTGGGCGAGATCGGTGGTGCCATGATGGACATCATTTTTCTGGACAATCTGAATGCCGACATCCAGCGCACCAGACAGTTGAACGAGATCATCGCGCGCATGAGCATGGCGCATCGACGGGAACTTGGTCTGCGACATACCGATGTGCTGCACTTAACGCCCAGTGCCGATGTGCGCGAGATCGCTTATGCCCACAGTCACGAGGTGCCGGCTGCCTTGCGTTTCATGCTGCGGCGGCTGGGGGCCGATGGTGACGGGCGCAAAGTGCGGCTGCCCAGTTACCTGCTGTTCGAACAGGGTTTTTGCCGGGCCTTGATTGATCTGGGTTATCGTGATGTGATGGACAGGAAAGATGAGATTGAGGCATTTTTGCATGATGAGAGACACAATGAATGACGCAGGCGCAGCAGATCAGGCGAACACACCGCAGCCGGGCAGTCGATTGCCGGATGTGGGCTTGTCCATTTTTGCCATCATGTCACAGAAGGCGGCGGCTGCCGGGGCACTGAATCTGGCCCAGGGGTTTCCTGATTTTCCGCCGCCGCAAGCGCTGCAGCAGGCGTTGAAAAAGCACCTGGATGCAGGCCACCACCAGTACTCGCCGCTGGCTGGTGTGCCCAGGCTGCGCGAGCAGATTGCCGCCAAGACGGCGCTCTGTTACGGCGTACAGATCGATCCTGAAACTGAGGTCACGGTCACCACCGGGGCCACCGAAGCACTTTTTTCCACCATCACCGCCATGGTGCGGCCGGGGGACGAGGTGATTCTGCTGGATCCGGCCTACGATTCCTATGCACCGGCGGTGCGACTGGCCGGCGGCAAAACCGTGCACGTGCCGCTGTTGCCGCCGCACTATCGTCCGGACTGGGATCAGGTTGCAGCAGCGGTGAACGACAAAACACGCCTGATCATGCTCAACACGCCGCACAATCCCTGTGGCAGTCTGCTCACCGACGATGACTTTGCGCGCCTGCAGCAGATCGTTGCTGGTAGCAATGTGTTTCTCATCAGCGATGAAGTCTATGAGCACATCGTGTTCGATCAGCAGCGCCACATCAGCATGCTGCAATACCCCAAACTGCGGGCGCGGGCTTTTGTCATGTCCTCATTCGGCAAGACCTACCACGCCACCGGTTGGAAAGTGGGTTATTGTGTTGCCCCGCCGGATTTGACCTGGGAATTGCGCCGGATCCATCAGTTCGTCACTTTCTGCGTGTCCACGCCGATGCAGCACGCCATTGCTGATGCGCTGGATGATCCCGCGCATTACCAGGAACTGCCGGCGTTTTATCAGGCCAAGCGCGATGCTTTCCGCGCTGCGGTGGAGCCGTCCCGTTTCAAGCTGTTGCCCTGCCAGGGCAGCTATTTCCAGTTGCTGGACTATAGCGCCATCAGCGATGAAAACGACGTCGATTTCGCCAACCGTCTGATCAGCGAACATGGCATTGCCAGCATTCCGGTATCGGTGTTCTATCAGCAACCCACCGACCACAAAGTGTTGCGTTTCTGCTTCGCCAAGGATGCCGACACGCTGGCCCGTGGCGGCGATATCCTGTGCCGGATCTGAGCGCTGCCCCGGCGCGGGATCTGCGCCTGGCACTGCTGCAGCAGCCGCTGGTCTGGCATGACCGCGCGGCCAACCTGGCGCATTTCGAGACGCTGCTGGAGACCATTGAGGCGGTTGATCTGGTGGTGCTGCCGGAGATGTTTACCACCGGCTTTACCATGGATTCGGCGCAGCAGGCCGAAGCGGATGGCCATACCCTGCGTTGGCTGCAACAGCAGGCGGCTCGGCATCGCTGCGCGCTGGCCGGCTCGGTGGCGGTGCGCGCAGACGACGGACGCTGTTACAACCGCTTTTACCTGGTCAGCGCAACCGGAGTGGTGCAGCAGTATGACAAGCGCCATCTGTTTGCCATGGCCGGTGAACACCAGTCCTATGCACCCGGTAGCCAACGACTGATCGCCGAGTTGTGCGGCTGGCGCATCTGCCCGCAAATCTGCTATGACCTGCGCTTTCCGGTGTGGTCGCGACACTGCACCTCAGCGGGCTACGACCTGCTCCTGTATGTGGCCAACTGGCCGGACAAGCGTCGCCTGCACTGGCGCAGCCTGCTGCAGGCCCGCGCCATTGAGAATCAGAGCTGGTGTGTCGGCGTCAACCGCATCGGCCGTGATGGCAATGGTGTCAATTATGTTGGTGACAGCCTGATCATTGATCCACTCGGCAACATCGTCGCCGATGCGCTCGATCAGGCCACCGTGCTGTGCCAAACCCTGTCTGCCCAAGCCGTGCAGCAGGTGCGCAGCCAGCTGCCGTTTCTGCGCGATGCCGATGCGTTTCAGTTGGGCTGAGCTGCGGCCAGCAGATTTTCCACCGTGGTCTGAGCCAGCGGATGATAACCGGGCCGCGCCATGCGGTAGATGCTTCTGGCCAGCGCACGACCGCTCGCAGTTTCCAGCAGGGCTTCATACAGCGGGATGATCAGCTTGCGGCGGCCGATGCTGACCAGATAGTCACGCAGCCGTGCACGTGCCGACACATAGTCGTTGGCAATGGCCAGCAGCAGCCAGCTGTGCACGATCTCATTGTTGCCCGATGCCGTCAGCCGGAATGCCCGATCCAGTTCTGCCATGCGCTCGGTGCCGAGATCACGCGGCAGCCGATTGAGAAAATACACCCATTCCTGCGTGGTCCAGTCCGTCACCGGCAGCTGCGTGGTTGCCATGCTCTCGCTGAGCCATTGCCCGCGCGCGTCGTCAATCAGAGCAAACGCATCGGACTGCGGCAAAGCGGCAAACTCCGGCACGCCGGGCTGTTCGATCCATTGCCGGATCTGCGCCCGGCTGACCTCGCCATGCTGCGCCAGCAGATGCTGCGCAATGTCCTGCAGAAAGCGTTCGCTGGTCATCGGCACAAAGGCATTGCGCTGGAAATAACCGCGCAGCCAGGTATCGAAAGCATCCCGGCCCACCGCATGCTCCAGCCAGCGCAGCATCAGACTGCCTTTTTCGTAGGCAACACTGGAAAACACGGCGTCGGGATCGCGGCCTTGCAGATCCGGCACCAGCCGGGTATCGGCGGCATCCAGTGTGGCCATCTCCTGCTGCAGATCACGCCAGCCCAGCACTGCTTCCATGTCGGCGCGGCGCTGGCTGTAGACATCCGCCACGATGCGCCGCTCCAGATAGGTGGTAAAGCCTTCGTTCAGCCACAGATCGGCCCACACCGCATTGGTCACCAGATTGCCGGACCAGGAATGCGCCAGCTCATGTGCGATCAGTGAAGTCAGTGACTTGTCGCCAGCGATCACCGTGGGCGTGATGAAAGACAGCCGCGGATTTTCCATGCCGCCAAACGGAAAGCTGGGCGGCAGAATAAGCAGGTCGTAGCGACCCCAGCGATACGCGCCAAAACGCTGTTCCACGGCCTGCATCATGTTTTCGGTGTCGTCAAACTCGGCCGCAGCGGCGGGCAGCAGGGCTGGTTCGGCGTATACGCCGGTGCGCTCGCTCATGGCCTGGAACTGCAGCTCGCCGGCAGCGATGGCGAGCAGATACGACGGTATCGGCTGCGGCATGTCGAACTGGTAATGACCATCCTGATCGGCGGCATCGTTCTCAGCACCCATCACCGCCTTGATGCCGGCCGGGGTGTGCAGGTTGGCGGTAAAGGTGAAGCGCACCTGTGGTGTGTCCTGCAAAGGCACCCAACTGCGTGCGTGAATTGCCTGCGACTGGCTGAACATGAACGGCTTGCGTTTGCCTGCCGTTTGTGCCGGCGTCAACCACTGCAGACCGGAAGCCTGCGGGCTGGTGGCATAGTCAATGCGCAGCCGGTCGGCAGTCGCCGGCAGATCAATGTGCAGGGCACTGCCGAGGATGGCGTCGGCCGCAGCCAGCCGGAAAGACACCGTCTGCCAGTTGGCATCGTCACCGTTCGCCGCCTGCACGCGCCGTATATCCAGATCGCGAGTGTCCAGCACCAGTTCCCGAACCTGATCCTGCAGGCGCTGCAGCCGCAGATCAGCGTGCCCATGCAGCTGTTGGCGGGAAAAATCCAGCGTCAGATCAAGGTGCAGGTGCTGGATTCTTACCAGATCAGCCCGGGCGTGGCTGTGGGGATCGTTGCTGGCGGTGATGCCGGTCAGCGGCAGCAGCAGGCCGCACAGGAAGAGCACAGAAACGGATTGCAGGCGCATGGAGGTTACCGGTCATGAATGTGCGCCGTATTGTGCAGCATGGGCAGACAACATGCTAGCCCGCATTATTCACGAAACCGACTACTGCGATGCCGCCAATACCCGTATCTGCGGCGTTTCGCTCGGTCACGAATCCTCAACGTACTGTCAAGTACGCCTGCGGTTCGTTCGGTCGTGAAACACCACAGCTACAGGCACTGGCAGCAT
>JAHJQV010000031.1 GCA_018819105.1 Gammaproteobacteria bacterium | reverse complement strand
GATAGTGGACAAATTCAGCGAGAAGGTCTCTGGAGCAGAGATCAAGGCAGATTCGGGGCAGCGCCGTGCAGCTGCATGTGGTGTGGAATGTGGAGCTTAAACTCAAGTGGATTTTGTCTTGACTATGGGGTCCACTTTACATGGTGTGCTGTCGCAGTCGGCTATCGAACTGGTAGAGTGTGTATATCTGCTTCAGCCCTACACCCGGCCTGAAGCATTTGCCAGCGGCGTCAAGCTGTTGAAAAGGTCGCATATAGGGAATGAGACGGAAAAAACTGGTGACCTCAAGCAAGCGCAGAGCCCTTTCCCGATTGTGGATTTCTAGTCCTCGATTGATGAGCCGATTTAGCTGCTGCTGGGGAGTGAGAGCTGGTTTACTGAAGCGCATCACACTGCACCCAGGCTTGCAGAAGATGGCAGTTTCAGGCTTGCATAAAAAAACCCGCTCGATTTGAGCTTGTGAATCGAAATCCACAGAGGCTTGGCGGGTCTGTTGTGAACAACTATACGATAACTTGTATGTTCGCGCAAGTTAAACTTTAGTGAAGTGGTAGTCGCCTGCCTGCTACAATCTTTTGCATTCATAGTGTCAGACAGATTGGCATTGCTCGCTTTGCATGTCTCAATGATACTGTCGCACCCCTGCCTGATTCCTTTCATGTTCTGCACTCTAAACTCGAATTGGCTTGAGCATCAAGCCATTGTTGGGTCGATTGAGCCTTGTGCCGGAAATGCTTTGTTCTTGTTCACTGGAAGCGGAGTAAAGTCTAAGTGATCACCAACACATTGAGATGTGTGCCACGAAGACGCCATGATTAACTCCCTGTGATATATCCCTATGATAATCCTATCATCGATCGCGCAGTTGATGGGCAGCTTTTTTGATGCGGGTGATGTCGGTGATTAGGCCAAGCCGCAAGGCGAGCCACCAGTGGTAACTCGCTGTGCGGGGATTGGCAGAGACAATGCTTTGCAGACCAGGCAGGGTGTCTGAGCTGGTTCGGGGCTGCCTGCTGGTTCGGGGCCTGCAGCTTGCTGCGCGATTGTCTGCTTGTCAGCTTGTCTCTATCCCATCTATCACCGCGCCGGTTACTGGCCGATTACTGGCCGCCTACTGGCCGGTGCGGGCAAACTCCAGGTAGGCAAGCAGGGCTCCCAGCAGCAAGCGGGTCGATTGCTGACGATTGATCACGCCGGCCTGGCGCAGGTCATTGAGTGCCGGTCGCACGCAGCGCAGATAGGCCCCCAGTGATTGCGATTGATCCTTGAAATCACAGGGGATTTCCGGAAACACGATGGATTCGCCGGCATACACCAGCGGCAGGCGGTTGTGGATGCCGCCCGGCCAGGTCACATCCAGTCGCGCCAGCGTGCGCTGGCCCAGCCCATGGATCTGTTCCAGTGTGTGACTGGAGTTGGTGGCGGCACCGCTGACCACCGGCATCAGGCTGGGGGTGCCGCCCAGCGGGGTGACACTGACCATGGCACCGATGCCGGAACGGTTGACGCGACCCTCATCGGTGAGGTCCTTACTGCCGACCAGATTCACCCGCACCCAGTGTCCGGGATCATTCTGGCTGGCCAGCTCGATGCTGAGGCTGCCATCGCCGGGTTCGGCACCGGCCCAGGTCAGGCCAGCAGCAGGGTTGCCTGGTTCAACCGGCCGGAATATGGGCCAGGTGGTGGCGATGCCGGCAAACGGGCCACCGAGATTGACCCCACGCGCGGTGTAGGGCAGCAGTGGAAACGGTGCTGGCCAGTCCATGTTGGAGGCAGTGACCAGATCGATCAGGCCGTCGCGGTTGAGGTCGCCGATGGCAAAACCCTGCACGTTGCGCCGCAGGTGATCGGTGGAACCGGCCAGTGCCAGTTCATCGCGCTGGAAGCCCGCCTGGCCATCGTTGCTGAGTATGCTGCCCGGGTTGGACGATTCCACAAACGCGCCGATGTCAAACCCGCCGTGATACAGCACATCGCTGTCGCCGTCGTTGTCGTAGTCGGCGATGGCGGCACCCCAGCCGAATGGCGTGTTGGCGATGGCTCCCTGACCGGGGTTGACGAAACTGCCGTCACCCTGACCCAGCAGCCACTGCGATGCGGTGAAATTCTGAAAGCCTGCGGCCAGTTCCAGGCTGGTGCCGAGGAATTGACCGAAGTTGGTGGCAAACAGATCCACTGCGCCATCGTGGTTGAGGTCACCAAACGCCATGCCCATCCAGCCGCCAATCAGATCGTTGAGACCGGAGCTGGCCGTGGTCTCGCTGAACTGGCCGTTGCCGTCGTTGCTGAATACCCGGATGCGACCGACATCCAGTCCGCCAAACACACTGCCGGGACGCGGGCCCTGATCGTCGGCATTGAGCAGATCCAGGTCGCCGTCGTGGTCTATGTCCACCAGCGCCACCGCCCAGGTCAGACGACCGCTGCCAGTGATGCCGCTGCTGACTGAGGCGTCGACGAACTGCTCGCCGCCCAGATTCATGAACAGCTGATTGTCCTGCAACTGGTTCACTGCGGCCAGTGAGTTCAGCGGCACGCGGTCGATCCAGCTGTAGCTGTTGGCCACTGCAAGATCCAGCCAGCCATCGTTGTCCACATCGCCAAAACTGCAGCCGCCGGCATCCCGGCTGCCGCCGTCAGTACCGCTGCTGGCAGTGATGTTGCTGAAACTGCCGTCGCCATTGTTCAGATACAGCAGGTTGCTGCCAAAGCCGGTGACGTAGAGATCGTCGTAGCCATCGTTGTTGATGTCGCCAAAACAGACGCCGGTGCTCTGCAGATGGGCCGGATCATCCTGACCGGTGACTCCGGCACTGGCGGCAACGTCAACAAAGCTGGTGACGCCGGTCTGTGCCAGCTGATTGGCAAACAGGCTGTTGGCGGTCTGATTGGTGGAATTGGTGACGAACAGGTCCAGGTCGCCGTCGCGGTCGTAGTCAAGCACGGCGATGCCGGGATTGCCGGTCGCCTTGGTTGGCACCAGCGGCCCCTCCACCGGTGGTCGAAACACCGGTAGCAGCTTGATGTCGTCCCACAGCGGATCATACAGACCCGGCGCATTGCTGTAGGCAATGCCGGCTGTGCCTGCGGCGACAATGTCGGTGTAGCTGACCTGGCCGCCACTGGCAGAGCTGGTCTGTGCGGCGAGCACAAGCCCCAGACCGGCGGCAATACAGCTGTTCAGGATGGTTGCTTTGTTCATGTCGTTACCTCTCTTGGTAGTTATTATGATTGAGGGTTTGCATGTCTTTCCCTTGGTTTACGATGTCATTGTCATGACAGCGATTTCAGGCATCCTGCCAGAGTTGCCGTCCATGAGCCGGTCAGTTCCTGCGGCCTGTCAGCGGCCTGCGCGCCCCGCAGCGAGGCAGGCTGGTAACAGTTTGTGCAAAGGCGATTGCCGCCATGCGCAGGCAGAGTTGGCATGCTGCATGATGGGGCTGAGCGCTAGGTTGGAAGCGAAATGTAAACCCTGAGGTGCGCAGGCCGTGGGAGACTGCCGCTGCCTCATGATCACTGACTGCAGCCGACCGGATTTGGCTACGGCAATTGCTGACATGATTTGTCAATACGGTGATCAGGCTGCCGGCTGGCAAGATTTTTCTCATTATTGGACCTGCTGCTTGGGCAGTGCCTGAGCCTGCGACAGGCACAGACGGCTGCAGGCCCGATTCTATACCTGATACTTAAGTCTTACAAGCGCTTTGAGTGCAGACCTGGTCACAGCAGACATTCAATCTCCTGCTGCAGCGACCACGTCCCGCGCCAGCTGTGCTGCCAGTCCGGTGTAGCCGGCCGGGGTCAGTTGCAGCAGGCGCTGGCGATCGGCAGCGGGCAGCTCCAGCTTGCTGATGAACTCGCGCAGCGAGGATTCGGTAATGCCCTGGCCGCGGGTCAGTTGCTTGAGCTGCTCATAGGGTTCCGGCAGGCCGTGCCGGCGCATGACCGTCTGCACCGCTTCCGCCAGCACCTCCCAGCTTTGCTGCAGATCGCGGTTCAGGGCTTCCTCATTCACTGCCAGCTTGCCCAGTCCCTTGTGCAGCGCCTGCCAGCCAATGCTGCAGTGGCCAATGGCGGTACCCAGACTGCGCAGCACGGTGGAATCGGTCAGATCGCGCTGCCAGCGCGAAACCGGCAGCTTGGCGGACAGGTGACCAAGCATGGCATTGGCCAGACCCAGATTGCCCTCGGCGTTCTCAAAATCGATCGGGTTGACCTTGTGCGGCATGGTCGAGGAACCGACTTCATCGGCCACCAGTTGCTGGCGGAAGTAGCCCAGCGAGATGTAACCCCAGATGTCGCGTGCCAGATCGATCAGCACGGTGTTGCTGCGGCACAGCGCGTCGGCGTACTCGGCGATCCAGTCGTGTGGCTCGATCTGCGTGGTGTGACTGTTCCAGTGCAGGCCCAGCGCTTCGACAAACTGCTGCGACAGTTGCAGCCAGTCCAGTTCCGGACAGGCGATGACATGGGCATTGTAGTTGCCCACCGCGCCGTTGAGCTTGCCGCAGATGGCGACCGCCTGCAGCGTGTCGCGCTGGCGGCGCAGGCGCTGCAGCACATTGGCAATCTCCTTGCCCAGCGTGGTCGGGCTGGCGGTCTGGCCGTGCGTGCGCGACAGCATCGGCAGCTCGGCATACTGCCCTGCCATGCTTGCCAGCTGCTGTTCCAGCTGCCCCAGCGCAGGCAGGATCAGCTGTGCTCTGGTTTCGCTCAGCATCAGCGCATAGGCCAGGTTGTTGATGTCTTCCGAGGTGCAGGCAAAATGAATGAACTCGGTGGCCGGCAACAGGGGTGCGTGTTTGGCCAACTGTGCCTTCAGGTGGTACTCCACCGCTTTGACATCGTGGTTGGTGCGTAGCTCGATGGCTTTGATCGCGGCAGCATCCTCCAGCCCGAAATCGTTCAGCAGCTGCTGCAGAAACTGCTGGCTGGCAGCATCGAATGCGGCCAGTTCGGGCAGGCCGGGTGCCGCCGCCAGGGCCTGCAGCCAGCGCACCTCGATCTGGTGGCGCTGGCGGATCAGGGCGTATTCGCTGAGCAGGCCACGCAGGGCGGCGGTTTTGTCGGCGTAGCGGCCATCGACCGGGCCGACAGCGGTCAGTGCCTGCAATGGCAGTTTGGCTTGAGCATGGTTCATGGCTGACATTTTAGCGGGTTTTGCCTGAGCAATGAGCCCGGAAGCACGGTACGACGCAACCACGACAAAGCCGGACGCCCGGGTCGGCGCAGACCAGGCCAGCGTTTATAATGGTTGCTGCAGTGTAGGCGATGCCGCCTGCACCCATATCCAGCAAACCATGGAGCAAGTGATGACAGAGCAAGCGGATGCCGCCGGCGATTGGCGCGAAGAGCGCGACAGCATGGGCGCCTTGCAGGTGCCGGCAGCGGCCCTGTATGGCGCCCAGACCCAGCGGGCGGTGAACAATTTTCCGATCAGTGACCTGCGCATGCCGCGCGCGATCATCCGAGCGCTGGGGCTGATCAAGCAGGCGGCTGCACGCAGCAACCAGCAGCTGGGTCTGCTGGATGCCAGCCTGGCCGACGCCATTGCTGCTGCCGCAACGCAGGTGGCTGCAGGTGACCTGGATCAGCACTTTCCCATCGATGTGTTTCAGACCGGCTCGGGTACCAGCAGCAACATGAACGCCAACGAGGTGATCGCGCATGTGGCGGCGAATGCCGGCACTGCAGTGCATCCCAATGATCACGTCAACATGAGCCAGAGCAGCAACGATGTGATTCCCACCGCGATTCAGGTCGCCGGCTGTCTGCTCGCACACGAACAGCTGCTGCCGGCGCTGGCGCACTTGCAGCACACCCTGGAGCGCCGTGCCGGTGAGCTGGATCAGGTGGCCAAGACCGGTCGTACCCATCTGATGGACGCAATGCCGGTGACGTTTGGCCAGGAGTTGGCCTGCTGGGCCGCACAGATTGCCAGCAACCGCGCACGCATTGAATCGTCGCTGCACCGGCTGGCGGCATTGCCGCAGGGCGGCACCGCTGTGGGCACCGGCATCAATGCCCACAGCGGGTTTGCCGCAGCCTTCGCAGCCCAGATCACCCGCCTCAGCGGGTTTAATTTCCGCGCTGCCGGCAACGCCTTTGAGGGCATCAGCAGCCAGGATGCGGCGGTGGAGTTGTCCGGACAGCTGAAAACACTGGCTTGCAGCCTGATGAAGGTCTGCAACGATCTGCGCTGGATGAATTCCGGGCCTCTGGCCGGCTTGGGTGAAATCGAGTTGCCGGCGCTGCAGCCGGGCAGCTCTATCATGCCGGGCAAGGTCAATCCGGTGATCCCCGAGGCGGTGTGCATGGTCTGTGCCCAGGTGATCGGCAACGACGCCACCATCACCGTGGCGGGCCAGGCCGGCAACTTCCAGCTCAACGTGATGCTGCCGGTGGTGGCCTACAACCTGACCCAGAGCCTGGATCTGCTGGCCAATGCCAGCCGCGTGCTGGCCGACAGCGCCATCGCCGGTTTCAGTGTGCGTGCGGACAACGTGCAGCAGGCGCTGGGGCGCAATCCGATTCTGGTCACGGCACTGAATCCGGTGCTGGGCTATGAGCTCGGCGCAAAAATCGCCAAGCAGGCCTATCAGCAGAACCGTCCGGTCAAGGAGGTTGCGCTGGAGCTGTCCGATCTGGACAGTGCCACGCTGGATCGCCTGCTGGATCCGCTGACGCTGACCCAGGGCGGCATTCAGGGTTGAGTGCCCCTGCACACCAGCACCAGATCCGGCAGCTGGATGCGCGACTGATCAATCAGATCGCTGCCGGCGAAGTCATCGAGCGACCGGCTTCGGTGGTCAAAGAACTGGTTGAGAACAGTCTGGATGCCGGTGCCAACCGCATCCAGGTGGAGATCGAGCGCGGCGGCATGCGCAAAATCCGCGTGCGTGACAACGGCTACGGCATTGCCGCAGATGATCTGCCGCTGGCGCTGGCGGCCCATGCCACCAGCAAGATTGCCTCGCTGGACGATCTGGAGGCGGTCGCCAGTCTGGGCTTTCGCGGTGAGGCGCTGGCGTCGATTGCCTCGGTGGCCCGGTTGACCATTGCCAGTCGTCAGCGCGATGACCAGCGCCATGGCTGGCAGATCGAACCCGGCGGCCAGACGCCAGTGCCCAGCGCCTGTGCCGAGGGCACCGACATTGAAGTGTGCGATCTGTTCTACAACACCCCGGCCCGGCGCAAGTTCATGCGCACCGAACAGACCGAATTCCGTCACATCGACGAATTGATCAAGCGCCTGGCGCTGGCGCGCCCGGATGTGGATTTCGTGCTCGAGCACAATGGCAAGACCGTGCGCCAGCTGTCCGCCTCGGCGCTGCTGTCGGCACAACAGGCCGAACAGCAGCGGCTGGCACTGGTCTGCGGTAAGGCGTTTGTTGAGCAGGCGCAGCAGATTGATGCCCAGGCCGGTCACGGCCAGCAGGCCGGTATGAGCCTGCGTGGCTGGATCGCACGGCCGACCTTTTCCCGCCAGCAGGCGGACATGCAGTACTTTTTTGTCAATGGCCGACTGGTGCGCGACCGGCTGGTGGGGCATGCGATTCGCCAGGCCTACAAAGATGTGCTGTATCACGGACGTCACCCGGCCTATGTGCTTTACCTGGCGCTGGATCCGGCTGCGGTGGACGTCAATGTGCACCCGCAGAAGCATGAGGTGCGCTTTCGTGAGCAGCGCCAGGTGCACGATTTCCTGTTTGCCAGCCTGCATCGACGCCTGGCGGCGCAGCACGACGCCGCCACCAGCATGGCACAGACACCGGATGCAACGGCGGCAGCTCGTCTGCAGGTGGGCCATCGCAGCGTGGCGCTGTCGGGTGCTGGTGCACTGGGACGCAGCGGTTCAGCGGCGCTGTTTGCCCAGCGTCATGCGCACACGCAGGTCATGCCGCAGCCTGGCGGCAGCGCCCGGCACATCGCGGACGCGGCAGCGGCCTATGCCTATCTGACGCAGTCATCGGCGCAGTCAATGGCCGAGCCGGGCGCAGATGCCGATGCCAATGACAAATCGGATGCAGCACTGGAGGTGGACACTTCCATGCCGCCGCTGGGCCATGCGTTGGCCCAATTGCAGGGCATTTATGTGCTGGCCGAAAACGCCCACGGACTGGTGCTGGTGGACATGCACGCCGCACACGAGCGGGTGACCTACGAGGCGCTCAAACAGGCCCATGCCCAGGCCACGCTGCAGGCACAGCAATTGCTGCTGCCGCAACAGATTGCGGTCAGTGAACGTGAGGCCGAGGCGGTGGAACAGTTTGCCGAACAGCTGCAGGCGTTCGCGCTGGATGTGGTGCGCAGCGGGCCGGAGTTGGTCAGCGTGCGCGCATTGCCGCAGTTGCTGGCTGGTGCTGACATCGAGACGCTGTTGCGCGATGTGCTGGCAGAGCTGTTGAGCCTGGAATCCAGCACGCTGCTGGAGCAGCAGGCCAACGAGGTGTTGTCGAGCATGGCCTGTCATGGCTCGGTGCGCGCCAACCGCAAGCTCAGTGTGGACGAAATGAACGCGCTGCTGCGGGCCATGGAAGCCACCGAGCGCAGTGATCAGTGCAATCACGGCCGACCCACCTGGCTGCAGTTGGATCTGGCCACGCTGGACAAGCTGTTTCTGCGTGGTCGCTGATCTGCGCAAGATGCCTGAACCGGGGCGTGGGCAATCGGTCTGGCCACTGGTCTGCATCATGGGGCCCACCGCCGTGGGCAAGACCGAACTGGCCATGCAGGTGGTGGATACGCTGGCGGCAGACGGTATCGCCTGCGATCTGATCAGTGTCGATGCAGTGCAGGTGTATCGCGGGCTGGACATAGGCAGCGCCAAGCCGGATGCGGCCACACTGCAGCGCTATCCACACGCACTCATCGACATCCGTGATCCGCTGCAAAGCTATGATGCCTGGCAGTTCTGCAGCGATGCGCTGAATTTGCTGGAGCAGTGCCGACAACAGCGACGCGTCCCGGTACTGGTCGGTGGCACGATGTTTTACTTTCATGCCCTGTTGCATGGTCTGGATGCCTTGCCCGCAGCCGATGCGCAGCTGCGCAGCCGACTGCAGCAGCGCGCCACCGAGCAGGGCTGGCCTGAGCTGCACAGCGAACTGGCGCGGCAGGATCCGGCGCTTGCCGCCAGAATTCATGTCAACGACGCCCAGCGCATCGCCCGCGCCCTGGAAATTGTCGGGCAGCCTGATCGGCCGGCATCGGGTCGACAGCCGAACGCAATGCCTGGCCTGGATGCAGGCTGGCGACCACTCAAGTTTGTCCTGCACGATCTGGCACGGGCCGCACTGCATGCCCGCATCCGCCGACGCGCAGAAAGCATGCTGGCGGCCGGCTTGCTGAATGAAATCCGTGCATTGAAAAAGCACTACGATCTGCGCAGTTTGCCGACCAGCATGCGCGCGGTGGGCTATCGCCAGGCCTGGCGGGCCGTGCATGAAGCGCTTGCTGAATCAGAAGTTGTTGATATAATTGCGCAGGCGACTAGGCAACTGGCCAAGCGGCAACTCACCTGGCTGCGCAGCGAAGCCGGTGCTATATGGATAAACCGACATTGGAATCAATGTCATACATTAGTCGCAATGAGGGTTAAAAGCGAAATCAGTTACCCTATATCTCTGGTCTGAATGCCATGAGTGTGCGCGAGTGACGCCTAGGACGGGTTGTTGATTGTGCATTTGGATAAACTGTGATATCAAGGATACAGCTGTCGGAATCCGTCATGGACGCGTTTTCCTGAACGGTTTAAATTTAAACGGAGAATGATCAATGAATAAGGCACAATCACTGCAAGAGCCTTACCTCAATGCCTTGCGGAAGGAAAGGGTGCCAGTGTCCATTTACCTGGTGAATGGCATCAAATTGCAGGGTCAGATCGATTCGTTCGATCAGTTCGTGGTGCTGCTGCGCAGCGCGGTGAATCAGATGATCTACAAGCATGCCATTTCCACCATCGTTCCTGCACGCAACGTGAAGCTGCCGTACGAAAACGGCAATGCCGACGATTCCGGAGCTGAAGATATCCAGCCGCAGGATTGATCTGCACGACAACTTGATCATTCGCGGCGCTGATCTGGCTCCAGGCTGATCCGGTTCTGATCAGGTCGTTAAGCTGCAGTGTTGTTGTCAACTGTGCTGACTGCTGCCAGTTGCGGGCCATCCTGCGCTATACTGGCAGCACAGGCATTGCTGCTGCTGTGAGCAGTTGCCCTGTTGCGACCGCGCATCCGGCATGGCTTCCGTCATCTGGCTTACAGCAGTCATTGGTGCCGGAGAGTACACTTGCTGTACCATGCCAGGCATATCAATATGATTGTCTGCACACACCGTTATGAAACTGCATGTTTGAATCCCGTGAACGTGGTTATCGTGCGCTGCTGATTCTGGTCTCAGAACAGCATGTCCGGCACAGTCAACAGCATCAGCATGAGTCCACTGCTGAATTCCGGGAACTGGTCAATGCCGCCGGCGTGACCACCGTGGCCACGGTGGCCGCGCCGTTGCGGCAGTCGCACGCCGGCACGCTTATCGGCAAGGGCAAGCTGGAGGAAGTGCGCCAGGCTGTTGTCGATGCCGAGGCCGATCTGGTGCTGATCAACCGTGAGCTGACGCCTGTGCAGGAGCGCAATATCGAGCGGGCCGTTTCCTGCCAGGTGCTAGGACGCACGGCGCTGATCCTGGACATATTTGCCCAGCGGGCCGCCACCTACGAGGGCAAGCTGCAGGTCGAGCTGGCGCAGTTGCGACATCTTTCCACCAGGCTGGTGCGTGGCTGGACCCATCTGGAGCGGCAAAAGGGCGGTATCGGTCTGCGCGGGCCCGGCGAGACCCAGCTGGAGACCGACCGGCGCCTGCTCGGTGAACGCATCAAGCAGCTTAAACTTAGACTGGCTGCCGTGGACAAGCGCCGTCAGGCCGGCAGAAGCCGTCGCCAGCAGGGGCAGGAGCCGGTGGTCGCGCTGGTCGGCTACACCAATGCCGGCAAGTCGACACTGTTCAATCGCCTCACTGACTCCGACGTGCTGGTCGAAGACAAGCTGTTTGCCACGCTGGATCCCACTGTGCGTCGCTGGAGTGCGCCGGAACTCGGCACCGTGCTGCTCAGTGACACGGTCGGCTTTGTCAGTGAACTGCCGCATGATCTGGTGGCAGCCTTCCGCTCCACCCTGCAGGAGGCCAGAGAAGCGGATCTGCTGCTGCATGTGATTGACGGCGCGGATGCCGAGATGCAGCGGCACATCGACGATGTCGAGTCGGTGCTGCGCGACATCGACGCTGATCGTGTACCGGTCCTGAAAGTGTTCAACAAGGCCGACCGCAGCGGCGCCGCCATCGGCATCCATCAGGACAACAAGGACGAAACGGTGTCAGTGACGATCAGTGCCACCAGCGGTGCCGGACTGGACGATCTGGCACGTGCGGTCAATCAGCGTCTTGGCATCGGTCGGGTGCGTGGACACATGCATATTCCATTCGCGGCGGCGGAGCTGCGCGCCAGACTGTTCGCACTGGATGCCATTGAAGCCGAGCATGAAAACGATGCCGATGGTTTCAATGTCAGTGTCAACATCGCTGACTCCACTCTGCAGCAGTTGAGTCGATTGCCGGGTGAGGCTGGTAAAGTGGCGGCACAGTCACTATTTGATAGTCACTGAATGCTGCAGTCACCAAGATACGCTGCTGCATTGCTGCTACCATAAACTGCTGTGATGGCTACAGCGAAAGCGCTCACGTGGTGGTCAATTCACGACCTGTCGCAACAGATGAAATCATTGCATTCTCAAACTTTAACGGAGCATCAACATGCCCTGGAATGAACCTGGCAAAGGCTCGGGTAATGGTCAGAAAGACCCCTGGAACAAAGGCTCGTCGCAGCCGCCTGATCTCGATGAGGTGTTTGCCAAGCTGCAACGCAAGCTGAAAGGCGTGTTCGGCGGCAATTCCGGCGGTTCCGGCAACCGCGGCGGCGGCAGTGGCGGCGGTGGCTTTGCCGGCTTCGGCATCATCGCCGTGATTGCTGTGCTGCTGTGGATTCTGGTGACCACACCGCACGTGGTGGATCAGGCCGAGCGCGGTGTCGTGACCCGTTTTGGTGAATTCGTGCGAGTGACCGAACCGGGTCTGAAGTTCACCTGGCCAGCGCCGATCGAGCGCATGTACAAGGTCAATGTCAGCAGTGTCCGCTCGGTCAGCAACGATGGCACCATGCTGACCAGCGATGAAAACATCATCGCGGTGGCCTACTCGGTGCAGTATCAGGTGGTTGACCCGATGGCCTATCTGTTCCAGGTACGCAATCCGGAAGAAGTGCTGTCGCTGTCGGCGGAAAGTGCACTGCGCGAGGTGGTGGGTGCCAACAAGCTGAATTTCATTCTGGAAACCGGCCGTGGCGCGATCGGCTCGGAAACCCGCCAACTGCTGCAATCCATGCTGGATCGCTATGCCACCGGCATCAGTATCTCCAATTTCAACCTGGGTGATGTCACCCCGCCGGCCCAGGTCAAGGCCGCTTTCGATGATGTCATCAAGGCCGATAAGGATCGCCAGAGCTTTATCAATGAAGCCCAGGCCTATGCCAATGAAGTGGTGCCGGAAGCGCGCGGTCAGGCCGCCAGAATTCTGGAAGAGGCGCAAGGCTACAAGGCCACGGTGACGGCTGAGGCGACCGGTTCGGCCGAGCGCTTTATGCTGCAGCTGGGGGCCTACCGGCAGGCTCCGGAAGTGACCCGCGACCGACTTTATCTGGATTCCATTGAGGGTGTGCTGGCGACCAACCGCAAGCTGCTGCTGGACGTGAATTCGGACGGCAACATTTTCTATCTGCCGCTGAGTGGTGCCGACAACACCGCAGCGCCATTGCCACCGCTGCGCAGTGCGGCCAACACCGGCACATCCGCTTCATCCGGAGGCAGCAACAATGCCGCCGACGCAGCCAGATTGCGCGGTCGGGAGGGACGTTAACATGATCAAGTACAGCACCATCATCATCATTGCGCTGATTGTCTTTATCGGCTCGCAAATGCTCTACACGGTGAACGAATACGAAACCGCCATCAAGTTCAGACTGGGTGAAATCATCGAGAGTGACATCCAGCCTGGCCTGCGCGTGAAGGCACCATTCATCAACAACGTGCGCCGCTTTGATCGTCGCATTCTGCCCATGGACATGCCCACCGAACAGCTGAACACGGTGGAACAGGAATACCTGGAAGTGGATTACTTTGTCAACTGGCGCATCGCTGATGTGGACAATTACTATGTGTCCACCCGTGGTGATGAAATGCTGGCGAGAAACCGCATTTCCCAGGTCATTCGGGACCGCCTGCGCGACGAGTTTGCCCAGCGCACGCTGACTCAGGTGGTGGCTCTGGATCGTGGTGAGCTGATGGATCGGTTGACGCAGAGCGTGAATGACCGCGCCGGCGATCTTGGCATCAACATTGTCGATCTGCGCATCAAGCGCATTGAGTTGAGCAACGATGTGCTCGATGCGGTGTTCACGCGCATGGAGACCGAGCGCAAGGAGCTGGCCAACGAACGCCGCTCGCTGGGGCGCGAACAGGCCGAGCGCATCCGCTCCGAAGCGGATCGTCAGGCACGGGTGATCCTGGCTGAAGCCGATCGCGATGCGGAAAAGCTGCGTGGTGAAGGCGACGCCGAGGCCACCACGCTGTATGCGGAAGCGTTTGATCAGGATCGCGAGTTCTACCGCTTCAACCGCAGTCTCAATGCCTATCGCAATGCGTTTTCCAGCGGCCAGGACACTCTGGTCCTGGATCCCAACTCCGAGTTCTTTGACTATTTCGGCAATCAGAATCCGCGCGCTGACAGCAACGGTCGGCGCTGAGCAGGTCGCAGCTGATGGCGGAAGACATCTGGCGGGCGCTGGCACTGGTCCTGATCATTGAGGGACTGCTGCCGGCGCTGACGCCGGAAGCCTGGCGGGAAGCCATGGCCAGGCTGGTGAACAGCGATCCGCGTAGCATTCGTCTGGTCGGTATCGCCAGCATCATCGTTGGTGCGGTGGTGTTCCGCATGGTCACCGGCTGATACAATACACCACCGCGCACACGCCAACCGCGCGGCCCTCAATCATCTGTCTGAACATCCTGAGCAAGAGAATCCCCATGAATGAAGTTGCAGCCGCCGCGGTTTCCACCGCACGCTCCGTGGTTGTCCTCGGCACCCAGTGGGGTGACGAAGGCAAGGGCAAGATTGTTGATCTGCTCAGCGCAGAGGCCGACATGGTGGTGCGTTATCAGGGCGGACACAATGCCGGACATACCCTGATCGTCGGTGACAGCGACAAGCTGGTGCTGCATCTGGTGCCCTCTGGAATATTGCGCGAAAATGCCCGCAATCTGATCGGCAATGGTGTGGTGGTGTCACCGCTGGCGCTGAAGCAGGAGCTGGATGAGCTCAGTGTGCGCGGTGTCGACTATGCTGCACGGCTGGGCATTGCGCCGAACTGCGCCGCCATCATGCCCTACCATGAGGCCCTGGACCGGGCTCGAGAAAAAGCCCGAGGGGTGAAGGCGATCGGGACCACCGGCCGCGGCATCGGCCCGGCCTATGAGGACAAGATCTCACGTCGCGGGCTGTGTCTTGGCGACCTGCTGCATGGCGACCGCTTGCAGGAAAAGCTGGAACCGGTGATGGACTATCACAATTTCGTGCTGGTCAATTACTTTGATGACAAGGCGCTGGACATTGGCCGGGTGCGCGACGAGGCCCTGCAGCTGGGTGCATTCCTGGAGCCGTTTCTCACCGATGTCAGTGCAGAAATCCATACCTTGCGTGAAGCCGGCGGCAGAATTCTGTTTGAAGGTGCCCAGGGTACTCTGCTGGACATTGATCACGGCACCTATCCGTTCGTGACCTCGTCCAACACCACCGTAGGCGGAGTCTGTACCGGCAGCGGCATTGCGCCGCGTGACATCGATTACGTGCTGGGCATCACCAAGGCCTACACCACGCGCGTCGGCAGCGGCCCGTTTCCGACCGAGCTCAACGATGCCATCGGCAAGCATCTTGGTGAGCGCGGACGCGAATTCGGTGCCACCACCGGCAGGCCGCGGCGTTGCGGCTGGCTGGATGCGGTGGCCTTGCGCCGCGCGGTTCGCATCAACGGCATCGATGGCCTGTGCGTGACCAAGCTGGATGTGCTCGATGGTCTGGAGGAAATCCGTATCTGTACGGCCTACACGTACCCGGGCTCGGACATGACCGGTTATCCGGTTGACCGTGACAACTGGGCCCATGCGCAGCCGCAGTATGAAACCCTGCCCGGCTGGCAGGGCAGCACGCGCAGCGCTGCCAGCATGGATCAGCTGCCAGCGAACGCACAGCGCTACCTGCGCCGGCTGGAAGAGCTGGTCGGTGCCGAAGTGCACATGCTCTCAACCGGGCCAGAGCGCAACGAAGGTTTTACCCTGCGCGCACCGTTTGGCTGAGTGGGAGGCCCTCAGCAACGACAGCGCTGAACCTGCCAGCTGATTGCGGTGATCGATTTCCTGCTTGACCCCTACCGGGATGCCAGCGCGCTGGCGATCATGCTGGAGGCGATCGCGTTCGTGTTCGGCATTGCCAGTGTCTGGTATGCGCGGCAGGCGCACATTCTGGTTTATCCCACCGGCCTGATTGCCACCGCCATTACCGTTGTGCTGCTGTATCGCGCCGGCTATCTCGGCGACATGACCATGAACGTCTACTACTCACTGATGAGTGTGTACGGCTGGTGGAACTGGACGCGCCGGCATGGTGAGCAGGGTGAGTTGCTGCTGATCAGCGTGACCAGCCAGCGTGACAAAGTCATTGCTGCGATCCTGTTTGCGTTGACGCTGCTGGTGACCTGGCTGGTTTATCGCATGTTCGGCCGCAGCATCGGCTGGGCAAACTGGATCGACATCTTCACATCCGGGCTGTTTTTCACCGCCATGTGGCTGATGGCGAACAAGAAACTGGAAAACTGGACCTTGTGGATCATCGCCGATGTGATGACCGTGCCACTGTACGCATGGCGTGGGCTGGGGATGCTATCGCTGCAGTATCTGGTGTTTACCGTGCTGGCAGTGCTGGGTTACTTTCACTGGCGCGGAATCATGCGCAAAAATGCAGCGATGCGCGCCACCTGACCGAGATTGAGTCATTCCGAAGACGCATGTGCGACTGCCTATCGGTCGACATTGAGGCCACATAAATGTCTGCGCGCAATCATTGCAGGCAGACCTGACAGCCACTTCAGCTGCCATCAGCAGCTTGAACACCGATTGCAGAGCCCTGCAGGACAGCGCAAAAGCGAGTCCTACAGGGATTATTGGTCTGTACTGCGCGCTCGTGCAGGGTAATCAGCCTTCGTCGTCGCTGACCGTCACTCGTCGACACTTGCTGACGCCGAGGCGGGAGCCGCTGTGTGAACGCTTTTCGCAGCGCATTTCCGTTTTGTCAGATTGCGCGCTGGCTGAGTCAGCCTGATCGGGACTGCTGGCGCAACCGATCGCGCTGATGATGGCAAACAGGATTATTGTGGATACGAAATGACGCATGTGATGGTTCTCTTGCAGTGAGTGTGTAGAGCATTTGTAGCACAGTAAGAGTCTCTACGCAAGTGTTCGTACGAGAGTTACCATATATGTGTGAATGCTGTGGATTGGTGCCGGGGAGAGGACTCGAACCTCCACGGGATGCCCCACTGGTACCTAAAACCAGCGCGTCTACCAGTTCCGCCACCCCGGCGTTCTGCACAGTCTAACTGCTGAAACCATCCGACGCCACTCCACCAGGGATTGGCGATGCACCTTAAGGTTGTCAGGTTAAAATGGTGCCGAGGAGAGGACTTGAACCTCCACGACCTTGCGGTCACTAGCACCTGAAGCTAGCGCGTCTACCAATTCCGCCACCTCGGCCGGGGATTAAAAAAGGTGTGGCTGGGGCAAGGGGGAAACCCCAGCCACGTGTGAAGCGGGCAAGGGGGCAACCCGCTTCGACATGACTATGATGCTATCACCGTCAGGCAGAGTCAAGTGCACAGGCAAAATTTTTTTTGCCGGGTGCAGGGTGTGAACAGTCGGTGTGCGCAAACATTGCTAACACACTGATCTGGTTCATGCTCCCGGCAATGCATTGTGGTTGCAGGCAGACGGCATGCGTTCAGCCTGTGACGATGCTGTCTGCTGCGCTGGTTACTGCGCGCGATGATCATCCTGGCAGATGCTGTTGACGCCGTGCAGTCCCTGTGGATGCTGCGGGTGACATGACGATGGCAAGGAACAGGAATGGAGGCTCTGTTTCTGTTAGAATAAATATGAATCATTCACTCGACCTGCCGGACTGAGAGCATCAACTTGGCCAGGCTTTTCTGAGTGCCTGCCCTCGACCGCAAAGATGTGTCGAATCATCCACTCAGCATCACTGCTCAATGCTGTCAACTGACAGCAGCAGGATCGGTATGGGGCGGATGTGATGTGCTCACTTTGCGGGTGTGTCAGTTCGATAACTGGCATGCCCGCCAAACAACCCCTGATAACAACATTGAAACCCGCCTATGAGCAAACGCAAACGTCAGCACGGAAAACCCAACGGTCAGGCTGCTGCCAGAAAATCAAAATCACGTCGCATTGAACACGGCCCTGCGGCAGGGGCCAATGCCGGACTGAAACATTCATTGCAGGCGCTGTCGCGCGCTGAACTGCATTTGTTGATTCATCTTGCCGGCACGGAACACCCGGTGTCCACCGAGCACTGCAGCAACCAGCTCGATGACGACTGTGAAGTTCATGCCGTGCTGCGAAAGCTTGAGCAGCAGCAGCTGGTGCAGCAGAGCGGCCCTGATCAGTGGCAGATCAATGCCGCGTTGGGTCTGGCCGGAGGTGCAGTCAGTGCCCACGCCGATGGTTACGGTTTTGTGCTGACACCGGCGGCACACGAAGACGTCTATCTGGACGAAGTGCAGATGGCAAGCCTGATGCATGGTGATGTGGTGCTGGTGCACACGCGCAAGCAGAGAGCCCGAGATAAAGTATTTGGTGAGCTGCTGATGGTGGTACAGCGGGCGCGTAAGCATCTCGTTGGACGCGTCGTGGAAACCGCAACCGGGTTGGTGCTCAGTGCCGACAACCCGCGCATCACCGCTACCATGCAGGTGCTGGCCGACAGCGGCAGCAGTCTGCAGCCGGGCGTGATTGTGGTCGCTGAAATCGTCAGTTACCCGGATTATGGTCAGCGCGGTGAAGTGCGCGTGCTGCGCGAACTTGATGACAGCAATGAGGCCGGACTGGCCACTGAAATCGCCATCATCCAGCACAACCTGCCGGAGCAGTTTTCCCCCGCCTGCATAGCGGAAGCCGAGGCCTTTGGTGCACACATTGATGCCAGCCAGTTGCAGCAGCGGGAAGATCTGCGCGCGCTGCCGCTGGTCACCATTGACGGTGCCGATGCGCGTGACTTCGATGACGCGGTGTACTGTGAACAAACTGCGGATGGCTGGCGCCTGGTGGTTGCCATTGCCGACGTCGCCAGCTATGTGCGCCCCGGCTCTGCGCTGGACGACGACGCCTGGGAGCGTGGCACATCGGTGTATTTTCCCACCCGTGTGGTGCCGATGCTGCCGGAAGCACTGAGCAACGGCCTGTGTTCCTTGCGTCCACAGCAGGAGCGGCTGGCACTGGTCTGCGACATGCGCCTGAATGCCGCCGGAAAACTGCAGCAAAGCCGTCACTACAAGGCGGTGATCCGTTCCCACGCAAGGCTGACTTATGCCGAGGCGCAGGCCATTATTGACGGCGATCAGCGTGCTCCGGGCGAACTGATCTACAACAGCCTGATGACGCTGCACGAGTTGTTTCAGTTGCAGATCAAGTTGCGCGAACAGCGCGGTGCGCTGGCATTTGACCGTCCGGAATCGGTGTTCACCTGGCGCGAGGATGGGGCCATTGCCAGCATCGATCAGCGCACCCGCAACACCAGTCACAAGATCATCGAGGAAAGCATGATCCTGGCCAATGTGGCCACGGCGCGTTATTTGCAGCAGCGGCAGCAGCCAGCGCTTTACCGGGTGCATGCGCCACCGCAGGGGCGCAAGCTGGAAGAGCTGACGCAATTGCTGCTGGCCCGAGGCATCAAGCCAAACTGGCGCGAGCAACCGGAACCCAGAGACTTTGCCACGCTGCAGGCCCAATGTGCCGGCCGCGAAGATGCCCACATCATTGATGAAGCACTGCTGCGAGCGCAAAGCCTGGCGGTTTACCTGCCGGACAATGAGGGGCATTTCGGGTTGGCGCTGGATGCCTACTGTCATTTCACATCGCCGATCCGCCGCTACCCGGACCTGGTGGTACATCGTGCCCTGCATGCACTGCTGGATCGCCAGCCTGCGAGCAACTACATCGCCGGTGAGGACATGGATGCCAGACTCGAGGCCATGGCGACGCACTGCTCCATGACCGAACGCCGCGCCGAAGAGGCGGTCCGCGATGTGGAGTGGCGTCTGATCTGCGATTACATGCAGGATTTCATCGGCGACATCTTTGCCGCCACCGTCACCGGCGTGAAGCCGTTTGGCATGTTTGTGGAACTGCATGAACCGACCGTCAGCGGCCTCGTGCACATCAGCCAGATGGGCAAGGATTACTTTGTCTATGAAGAGCGTTCGCAACAGTTGCGCAATCGACGCAGCGGCCAGAGCTTCAGCATGTCTGACCGTGTCATGGTAAAGCTGGTGGATGTCGACATTGATCAGCGCAAACTAAACTTTGCCCTCAGTGAGACAAAATGATCGCTGCGATCATGAGCGTGACAGCATGAGCCAGAGTCAACGCGTTTGCGGCATCCATGTGATCGAGAATCTGTTGCAGCACAAGCCGCAGCTGGTCAGGTCGCTGTGGGCAGCGCGGGATCGCAGCGATCAACGCAGTGAAGCCCTGCACGAACTGGCCAGGCAGGCGGGCATTCGCGTGCAGCCGAGCCAGCCGGCAGCTCTGACCAGACTGGCGGCGACGCCCATGCATCAGGGTTGGGTGGCCGATTTCGTGCCGGACAACCTGTATAACGAGCAGGACCTGCCGGAACTGCTGCAGGCCCTGCAGGAACCGGCATTGCTGCTGATGCTGGATGGTGTGCAGGACCCGCACAATCTGGGGGCCTGCCTGCGCAGCGCCGAGGCTGCCGGGGTGCAGCTGGTGCTGCTGCCACGGCAGCGCGCGGCCGGTCTGACCGCAGTCGCCAGGCGCGCCGCTGCCGGTGCCGCAGAGCTGCTGCCCATCTGCGAAGTGGTCAATCTGGCCCGGGCCATGCGCAGCTGTCAGCAGCAGCACTGCTGGATCATCGGCACCAGCGACCAGGCCAGCCAGGACTGGTATGCCACCACACCGCAGCGCCGCACGCTGCTGGTCATGGGCGGCGAGGAAAAGGGACTGCGTCAGCTGACCATGAAACATTGTGACGAGCTGGCCGGCCTGCCCATGTATGGCCGCATCAGCAGTCTCAATGTCTCGGTGGCGACCGGAATCTGTCTGTTCGATCTGCGCGCGCGACTGGCAACGACGTGAAGCCGTCTATCACGCCCATACAGTGAGTACACTGCAGGTTTTATGCACCAGGGATTCTGCTAGAATACGCGCATGCATCCAGTCCAGCATAAGGCTTGAAGCCGATCCAGCAGTCACACTCTGCAGCCAGCCTTGGCAGGCTGTTGAAAAACAGTCTGGTGAGCGCTCCAGGCATGGGACGCATCGTTTCTGCAGCACGTCAGTGCTTGAGAAACGGCGCGAGGCGCAGACATGCGCCGCGCCCAAGCGAGTTGAAAAAGGTCAAGGTTGGACTTTTTCATTATTCTGTCAGGGCTGAAGGCTTGTCCGGGGCTCTCACCTGGACCGCAGCATTACCCCCAACAGCATTTGTTCACCTGCCTTGTTTTCTTTCATGCTGCCGTGCACGGGCAGGCGCAGCATGAACCCCATGTTTTGTCCCGGAGAACTGATCATTGACCATGCCACAAACTTCCTCAAGAGGCACCATGAGCGGCGCTGACAAGCCCACGGATGCCGTGTATCCCGCCTCGACAGACGCCGCTGCCGAGCAGCGCGTCAACCAGCAGATGCAGCTGCTGCTGGATCAGCTGGATGAGGATCAGGCCGCAGCGGTCACCACCATTGATGTGCGCGGTCGCAGCAGCATTGCCGATTACATCGTCATTGCCAGCGGTAGATCTTCCAGGCACCTGCGCTCGATGGCAGATCATGTGGTGATGCGTCTGAAAGCTGCTGCCATGCCACCGCTGGGGGTCGAAGGCGAGCGCGAAGGTGAGTGGGTGCTGATTGATACCGGAGATGTCATCCTGCATCTGATGCTGCCGAAAATCCGCGACTTCTTCAATATCGAGAGCCTGTGGGAAGTCCGGCCCAATGCCGACCAGGACGCCGACCAGGACGCCGGCCAGGCAGCCGATCAGGCCAGCAGCGACTGAAGGCATGGCACTGCTTGTCCTGATGTTGCGGGTCATGGCCCGGGCGGCATGGCGCGTTGCCGCAGTGGCTGAAGCTGGCGTGCATGGTGACACTGGTGGCACCGCTGCAGTGATGCCACGCTGGTGTGGCCTGCGCCTGAATCACCTTGTTTGATGCGCCTGCGTGTGGTCAGCCTGGGGCAGAAGATGCCTGCCTGGATGCACACCGGCTGGCAGGACTATGCCCGTCGCATGCCGGCTGGCCTGACGCTGAGCCTGCATGAATTGCCGGTATCTGGCAAACAGGCCGGCTGCGCAGCGCAGACAGCAGCATTGCTGAAGCATTCTGAGCAGCAGCACAGAGTGGCGCTGGATCTGCGCGGCCAGACCTGGAGCACCGAACAACTGGCCTCCCAGCTGCAAGGCTGGCAGCGGCTGGGACGCGATGTTGCATTGCTGGTTGGTGCCGCCGACGGCCTGCAGCCGCAGGTGCTGCAGGCTGCTGATCAGTGTTGGTCGCTGGGGCCGCTGACGTTTCCGCACATGCTGGTGCGGGTGCTGTTGGCAGAGCAGTTGTATCGCGCCGCGATGATTGTGCAGGGGCATCCCTATCACCGCAGTGGTCACCCGCAATGATGCTGCCGCCAAGACTGATTCTGGCCTCCGCCTCGCCACGCCGTGCGCAGTTGCTGCAGCAGCTGGGTGTGCAATTTGGCATTGCGCCGGCGGACATTGATGAAACCCCTGCTGTTGCCGAGCCAGCCGGCCAGTATGTCTGCCGCATGGCGGAGGAAAAGGCCCTGGCCTGCCAGCGGCGACTGGACTGCGCCGTGCGGCAGCAGACCCATGTGCTAGGCGCAGACACCAGTGTGGTCTGCGACGGCATGATTCTGGGCAAGCCGGACGACGCGCTGGCCGCCGTGGGTTTTCTGCGTCGGCTGTCCGGGCGCAGTCATCAGGTGCTGACGGCGGTATGCCTGGTCACAGCTGGCAGCAGGCAGACCTTGCTGCAGACCAGCACGGTGACCTTCATGCCCTTGACCGATCTGCAGATCAGTCGCTATGTTGCCAGTGGTGAACCGATGGGCAAAGCGGGCGGCTACGCCATCCAGGGTCGCGCTGCCGCTTTCATCACTGACCTGCAGGGCAGTTACAGCAGCGTCATGGGTCTGCCACTGGCAGAAACCGCAGGCCTGCTGCGCACCGCACAATGCCTGGGCTATTGAGCAGGTGATTGGCATGCGTGTGCGGAAACGGATGCAGGATTGCGGCTGCAGAGGGGTGACGCCAGCTGGGCGCAATGTTTGCCGGCCATTATGGTCTCAGGATGCTTCAGTGATTGCAGTCGGCGCAGTGCGCCACGAGACAGCGAAACACCATGACAGATGAAATACTGATCAACGCGGTCGCCGGGGAAAACCGGGTGGCCGTCGTCAGCAACGGTACCGTGCAGGAGGTGCATGTGGAGCGTGGCCATCGTGCCAGCCACGTGGGGGACATCTGCATCGGTACCGTGCGCCGCGTGCTGCCAGGCATGCAGGCCGCCTTTGTCGACATCGGTCTGGAGCGAACCGGCTTTCTGCATGTGCGCGATCTGATCACACCCCGCCCGGCGGCCGTCAGCGATGACCAACTGGAGGCGTCTGCCAGCACAAAACCTGCTGCGGTGCCGGCAGCTGCAGCGGAGCTGGAAGCGCCCTGCATCACCGAACTGCTGCAGTCCGGCCAGACCATCACCGTGCAGGTGATCAAGGACGCCATCGGCAGCAAGGGGGCACGCTTGTCGGCACAGGTCAGCATACCGTCGCGCCTGCTGGTGCTGTTGCCGTTGGCAGACAACATCGGAGTTTCCCTGCGCATCGAGGATGAGCAGGAACGCGAACGCCTGCGCCGGATCATGGGCGAACATGCGCAGCAACTGATGCCCAAATACTTCAGCGTTGCCGGCAATGAGGCGGCCACTGGCGCGCCCCCGGCAATGGGTTTCATCGCCCGCACCAATGCCGCAGGTGCCAGTGCTGCCGAACTGCTTACCGACATGGATTATCTGCTGCGTCTGTGGCGGGTGGTGTATCAGCGTCAGCAGAGCATGGCACCAGGATCCTGCATCTATGAGGAGCTGACGCTGCCATACCGGACCCTGCGCGATCGCATGCACACCGAGGTGGACCGCGTGCTGGTGGATGCCCCGGATCTGCTCAGCGGCATGCGTGATTTTGCCGGCAAGTTTCTCGATGGCTGGTCAGACCGCCTCTATCTGTATCAGGGCGAACGGGCGATTTTTGATCTGTATGGGGTCGATGAGGAAATCGATCAGGCGCTGCAGCGCGATGTCAAACTGAAATCCGGCGGCTATCTGATTTTTGATCAGACCGAGGCGATGACCACGATTGATGTCAACACCGGTGCCTATGTCGGTTACCGCAATCTGGAGGAAACCATCTTCCGCACCAATCTGGAGGCGGCCCAGGCCATCGCCAGGCAGCTGCGACTGCGCAACCTCGGCGGCATCATCATCATTGATTTCATCGACATGTACGAACCGGAACATCGTGAGCAGGTGCTGCAAACGCTGGCGCGTGCGCTGGAACCGGATCATGCCCACACGGTGATTCATGATTTCTCCCCGCTGGGCCTGGTGGAAATGACCCGCAAACGCACCACCGAAAGCCTGGCCCAGCGTATCTGCGAGCCGTGCAGGGTTTGTGCCGGCAGTGGTCGGGTAAAGACCGCCGACAGCATCTGTTACGAAATCTTCCGCGAGGTGACCCGCGCCGTGCGTCAGTTCGATGCGCCCCAGGTGATCGTCATAGCGGCGGTGGGGGTGGTGGAGAAGATGCTGGATGAATACACCGCAGTGGTGGCCGAAATCGAAGATTCGATCCACAAACAGATCCGTTTTCAGCCAGACGATCACTATCTGCAGGAGCAGTTTGACGTGGTGCTGAAATAGGCCGATGCGCTGGTGGACCGGGTTTACGCGGCTGTGTCTGCATTGTGGTTTCTGGCTGCTGCTGCTGCTGGCATTGCTGTTGCTGGCCACGCGGTTGCTCGCGCCCAGGGCCGACTTGCTGCAGCCACACCTGAGCGACTATCTGGCACAGCAGCTGCAGACCAGCGTGCAGATGTCGAAACTGCGTGCCGGCTGGCAAGGCGCGCAACCGTTTTTTCTCATTGATGACCTCAGTCTGGGGCGCGACGAGGCACAGCTGTATCTGGGCAAGGTCAGGGTTTATCTGCGTCCCGGTGCGCTGCTGCGGCGCGGTCGCAATGCCCTGCAGATGGAAGTGATCAATGCGCGTCTGGCGCTGCACAGGACTGCCACAGGCTGGTCGCTGTCCGGTCTTTCCTCGCCGGCCGGGGTCAGCGAGATCGCTGCCGGAGCACGACGGCAGACGCTGGAGTCAGTGCTCAGTCAGGGGGATCTGCGCCTGCGCGACGCACAAATCAGCATCAGCAATGCCGCGCTGCCGGACGAGCGCACCACATTGTGGGTTGACTATGCTGATCTGAGCCGGTTTTCGGGAAGTGCCTGGCGCCCGGCACTGCAACAACTGGCGCAGCGTCCTGATGCGCTGCCACGCACGGCCATGCCGCAGTGGACTGCGCCCAGCTCCGATCAGGGCGGTTACGGGGTTCAGTTGCGTCTGCGCCCCCAAGCCAGCCCTGGCCAAACCAACAATGCGGTGGCCAGCGACGCTGGCCGGGCAGCACAGGCCGGGGTCGATGTGGCCATGCAACTGCGCTTTGGTCCGCAGGGCATGGCGGTGGAAGGTTACGCCGATCTGACGCAGCAACCCATCGATGTCTGGCAGCAATTGCTGCGCACATTGAGCAGCGATCCCGAGGCACTGGTGCCAGCGGCCGCAGCGGCACCGCAGCTCAAGCTCAGCAGCAGCGTCTGGTTCGGCTGGCGCGAACATGACTACCTGCAGCTGCGCGGCGCGCTGGCGCTGCATGACGCCGCCGAACACAAGACTGCCAGCGCCTCGCAGGTATTGCCACTGGCCAGTGACATCGAATGGCTGTGGCAGAGCCCGGCAGACGGACAGACGCCTTACTGGCAGTTGCTGTTGCATCATCTCGGCAAACCCGATGCGCTGCCTTCGGCGGCATCGCTTGCTGCCGGCAGCGCTGGACACGGCGGCTGGTCCGCCCGCGTGGAGCAGCTGCAGCCACAACAGCTGGCCGCACTCATCGCGGCATTCAACGCGCTGGCACCGAATCAGGCCGTGGCGCAGTGGCAGCAGCAGTTGCAGGACTGGATAAAGCTGCAACATCCGGACACGCGCATCAATCTGTCACAGCTGGTGGTGGATGACCGGCAACGCATTCAAGCTGCCAGTCTGCGCATTGATGAGCTGCTGCTCAGCCACGCTGTGCTGGCAGGCCAGTCGCCAGCCGATGCTGGCGACGGCATCGACGATTGCGGCCCATTTGCCCTGCAGCTGGACATGCGGCAGCAGTTGGGGCAGTTCAGACTGACTGCAGACCAGGCCGTGTGTGCCCTGCCGGGGCTGTTGCGCAGCCCGCTGTTGCTGGATCATTTCAGCATTGCCGGGCCGCTTGAGCAGTTGGCAGACGGTGTGCGTGTCGATGCCGCGCAGGCGCGGCTGGAAACGCCGGATTTCAGCATGCAGGCGCAATGGCAGATGCAGCAGCAATCCGACCGCGGCAGTGCTGAGCTGCACGTCCATATGCCGGCCCTGCTGGCGACCCGAGTCAAGGCCTATCTGCCGCCGGACAGCGGCAAGCCGGACACCGCGCGCTGGATCGAGCAGGCCATGCAGGGGGGCTGGCTGCGTGATCTGCGGCTAAGCTGGCCACTGGCCTGGGGCAATAATCCGCTGCCGGCAGTTGCGGACGCCGCCGACAACAAGGCCGACGGCGCGCCATGGGATGATCTGCAACTGGCGCTGGAGCTGGACGATGTGCGCATGGACTATGCCAAAAACTGGCCGCCGGCGGAGTCGCTGCAGGCCAGCATGCGCATCGTTGACAACCGGCTGCAGGCCACCACATCGCAGGCACGCATGCGTGACGTCAGTCTGACCGATGTCAGCGCGCGCATTGATGAGCTGTTCAGTCATGCCAGCCTGCATCTGCAGGCCAATGTTGCCGGCGATGGCGAGCAGATGCTGGATCTGCTCGCCAGCATGCCGATCACTGACGGCGACTTCAGCAAGCGCGATTACCGACTGCGCGGCCCGGTTCAGGCCCAGGCCGACATCGGCATTGATCTGGCCGGCAGAACCGAATTGCTGTACGCCCGTGGCGCAGCCAATCTGCGCGGCGTCCAGGCCGTGACCGAGCAGATCACCATTGATGACATCCACGGTCAGTTGGGCTTTGACGATGCCGGCCCCACCAATAGCAGCCTGCAAGGACGCTGGGGTGAGCACGATGCCCGACTGGCCTGGCAGCGCACCCCCGATGGTCCGGAAATCCGCATGCAGGGGCGCTTTCCGAGTCAGCAGGTGGCGCATGCTGCGGTGGATCTGCCGGCCCTGATTCCGCAGTACATTGGCGGCAGCAGCCTGTGGAAACTGCGCCTGCTGCTGGATCGGGACACGGCGATGGTACTGGCCTACAGCGATCTGCTGGGTACCGAGATCCGCTTGCCAGCACCATTGAGCAAACTGGCGACAACGCGCAGACCCCTGAGCCTGTCCCTGCCGTTGGGATCCGGAGCGCGCAGCATTCGCATCCGTCATGGCAGCAAGGTCGCAGAATTCGGGCAACTGGAGGCCGGGCAGCGCCATGTCGGCACTGGTCTGCTCAGCGTCAGGCTGTTGCTGCGGGACGATGGCAATGTGGTCGCCGCAGCCATGCACTTTGATCAGCCCGCCGCCGACTGGCGTGCCCCCATGCAGATCAGCAGCAAGCTCTACGATGCACCGCTGGAGCCGGGACAATTGCGCTTCAGCGGTCATGCCAGCGCCATCTCGGCGCTGGACTGGGGCGGTCTGCTGCTGGATTATCGACGCGATACTGCAGCCCGGCCCGCTACCGCCGCCAGCAGCGTGTCGACTGCGCCCGGCTTTACCCTGAGCAGCGATCTGCGCACCGACAGCCTGCTGCTGGCGCAGCGCAATCTTGGTCCGGTGGCGCTGAGCATTGCGGCGGCGGACAGCGCTGCCGCCAGCAGCGATTCGCCGCCGGCGCTGGCCCTGCAGCTGCGGGGTGACAACATTGCCGGCAGCGCCGACGTTGTCGACACCGCCAGTGGCGCGCTGGTCAATGTGGCCATGCGCAGACTGTACCTGCCGGCACCGGGGCCGTCATTGAGCAACACACCAGAGCCGCGTCCTGACATGCGCTCTGATCCGGCTCTGCCGCAGGCCGGCCGCACCGGCATCACGGTCAACCTGATTGCCGATGAGGTGCGCTACGAGCAGCTTGATCTGGGCATGGTGCGACTGGAGCTGGTGCCGACCATCGATGGTCTTTCGCTGCAGCGGCTGGAAGCCAGTTCCGACAGCATCAATGTCACCGCCACCGGTGCCTGGCAGGCCGAGCAGGGCAATGTTGAATCACGGCTTGAATTGCGCCTGGACAGCAATGATATGGGTACTGTGCTGCGTGGGCTCGGTTATGATGACCTGGTCAGAAATGCGCAGACGACAATGCTGCTGGATGTGAACTGGGCTGGTGACATCAGCCAGTTCAGGCTGCACAAGCTGCGCGGCTATCTCGATGTAAAAACCGGCCGCGGGGTGATACCCAAGGCATCTCCCGGGGCCGGAAGGGCGCTGGGACTGCTCAGCCTGCAGGCCTTGCCACAGCGGCTGTTTCTGGATTTCAGTGATGTGTTCGCCGAGGGCATGGAGTTCGAGAACGCCAGTGGTCGCTTTGTTTTTGATGACGGCATGGCCACCGCCGAGAACGTCGTCATCAATGCGGCCGCGGCCACCATTCGCATGACCGGCAGCACCGACCTGGTCGCCAGAACCTATGACCAGCGCCTGCTGATCGAGCCGGCCAGAAGCTTTGCCCTGCCGCTGATCGGGGTGATCGCCGGCGGGCCGATTGGAGCCGGTGCCGGGTTTGCCCTGCAAAGCCTGTTCAGTGGCCCGATTGGCGAAATCAGCAAGCTGGAATATCAGATCACCGGCCCGTGGCAGAGCCCGACCTTGAGTGCCTACAGCCCCGAACCAACCGTGACGGTCAACAAACCATGATGCAAGCCAATTCACTAGAACTCGCCCAGCAGTCCATTCTCACGCCGGCCGGGGTCGAGCTGCGCCAGCTGGAACAGGCGCTGGACACCCTGATGCTGCCATCGATTGATGCCGGCGAGCTGTATTTTCAGCGTCTGAGCCGGGAATCCTGGTCATTGGAGGATGGCATCGTGCGCGGTGGCAATTTCCACACTGAACAGGGGGTCGGCATCCGCGCCAACAGCGGTGAGAAAACCGGTTTTGCCTATGCCGATGAGGTACAGCTGCCGGCCCTGCTGGAGGCCGCCAAAGCCGCGCGTGGCATCGCCGCCAGTGGCGGTGAGGGTCGTATCCAGGCCTGGCGTGGTCAGTCGCAGCCGGCGCTGTATGCCGACACCGATCCGATTGCCGCAGTCAGTGCGGCCGACAAGGTGGCGCTGCTGCGTGCCGCAGACGCCTATGCGCGCTCGCTGGATGCGCGCGTACAGCAAGTCAATGTTTCGCTGGTGGCCAATCACGAGTCGGTGCTGGTGGCAGCCAGCGATGGCACGCTGGCCGGTGATGTCAGGCCACTGGTGCGCTTCAATGTGCATGTCATTGCCGTCGCTGGCGAACGGCGCGAGCAGGGCATGGCGGGCGGCGGTGGTCGCTTTGCGCTGGAGCGCGTGATGAGCACAGAGTTCTGGCAGCACGAAGTGCGCGAGGCGGTGCGCCAGGCACTGGTCAACCTTGAGGCCGAAGACGCCCCGGCCGGCAGCATGCCGGTGGTGCTGGGTCCGGGTTGGCCGGGGGTACTGCTGCATGAGGCGATCGGTCACGGTCTGGAAGGCGACTTCAATCGCAAGGGCACCTCGGCGTTTGCCGGCAGAATGGGCGAACGCGTGGCCAGTGAGCTGTGCACCGTGGTGGATGACGGTACCCTGGCAGAACGTCGCGGTTCGCTGTCGATGGACGACGAGGGCACACCCACAGCCTGCACCACGCTGATTGAAAATGGTCGTCTGGTCGGTTACATGCAGGACAAGCTCAATGCCAGGCTGAGCGGCAACCGGCCCACCGGCAACGGCAGGCGGGAATCGTTTGCGCACCTGCCCATGCCGCGCATGACCAACACCTACATGCTGGCCGGGCCGCACGATCCGGCAGAAATCATTGCTTCGGTGGAAAATGGCCTGTATGCGGTCGGCTTCGCCGGCGGACAGGTGGACATCACTTCCGGCAAGTTCGTGTTCTCCGCCAGCGAAGCCTACCTGATCAAAAACGGCAGGATTGCCCAGCCGGTGCGCGGTGCCACCCTGATCGGCAACGGCCCGGACGTGCTCACCAGAGTGAGCATGGTGGGCAACGATCTCAAGCTCGACAACGGCATCGGCGTGTGTGGCAAGGAAGGTCAGAGCGTGCCGGTGGGGGTTGGTCAGCCGACCCTCAAGATCGACACGCTGACCGTTGGCGGCACCCGTTCGGATTGATGCCTGCCGCCGCCATCGTGACATCGCTGCCGCCAGCCATGCGCCAGTTCAGTCGACCACTGGCGGCAAGGGCTGTGCCTGATCGGCCGCATACAGCATGCGGTACAGCTTGCGGCTGGCTGCCGGCGGTTTGCCGGCGCGCAGCTGTTGCTGTGCCTGACGCAGCAGCGCACGCCACTGCTGCGGCTCCGCCACGGGCGGTGCGGGGGCATTGTCTGTGTTCGCCAGCAGATGTGTCAGCAGGCTTTGCAGGGCCTGGTCGCCGTGGCTCAGCAGGTGTTCTCGCCAGCGCTCGGCGCGATGCTGGCTGGCGACCTGCTGCCGGGTCTGCTGTTCACTGTGCTCCAGCTGATGGACGATGCCACCGACATCGATGCGACGCAGCAACTTGCCCAGATAAAGCATCTGGCGTTTGCGTGCGATGTGGCTGCGCATGCTGTTGAGATCATCCACCGCTTCGAGAATGTCAGCGGGCAGATCCAGTGCCGCGCGTTCACTGTCGCGCAGGGCCGCCAGGCGCTGGCCCAGTTGCTGCAGTGATTTCGATGCCAGCTTGCGTTGCGTGCGGCTGAGCGTCTTGTCATGCGGATCGGGCCCGCTGATGGCGTCTTGTGCGGCGGCGTCGGCCGCTTGGCCGGGGGCGGATTTTTTTACCATTTTCCCATTTTACTATCATTCATGGCCGCTGATGCGCTCAGCAGACGCGGCAGCAACCAGGACATGACCATGCACAAACCAGGCAGCGATCAGGCCGCAGACAACCCGCACGCAGCAATGACCAACGCGGCAGCCGAGCCGGTCGATCACCGCGCCGACTTTGCGCCGGCGCAGCTCAACGCGCTGGTCAGCGACGTCATCGAGCAGGCCATGCAACTGGGTGCCAGTGCTGTTGAAGCCGGGGTATCCGGTCATCGCGGCCTGTCGGCCACCGTGCGCATGGGGCAGGTCGAGACGGTTGAGCATCATCGTGATCGCAGCCTGTCCATCAGCGTTTACAAAGGCCAGCGCAAAGGCAGCGCCAGCTGTGGAGATCTGCGTCCGCAAAGCATTCGCGATACCGTGCAGCGGGCGCTGGACATCGCCACCTTCACCGAACCCGATGCCTGCGCCGGACTGGTCGATGCGGCCATGCTGGCGACGGAATTTCCCGATCTGGACCTGTGGCATCCGCGCGAACTGAGCGCGGCTCAATTGATTGAGCGGGCCATGGAGATGGAGCAGGCGGGACGTGATGTGGATGCCCGCATTCACAATTCCGAGGGCGCCAGTGCCGGCTTCGATCAAAGCGTCAGTGCCTACGGCAACAGCCACGGCTTCTGTGCTGCCCAGTCCGGGACCAGCTTTTTCGAAAGCCTCGCGCTGGTTGCTGCCGAGCCCGCCTCGCCGCACAGCATGCAGCGTGACTATGACTGGGACAACCGGCGGCGTTTTGAGGATCTGCTGGATGCCCGTGAGCTGGGGCGCAACGCCGCGCATCGCACCCTGCGCCGGCTCGGTGCGCGCAGCGCCCGCACCACACGTGCGCCGGTGCTGTTCACGCCCGATGTCGCGCGCAGCCTGCTCGGGCATCTGGTTGCCGCTTGCTCTGGCGGTGCCCTGTATCGACAGGCCTCGTTTCTGCTGGATCAGGTCGGACAGCAGCTGTTTCCTGAATTCGTCAACATCGAGGAGCGCCCGCAGCTGCCTGGCGCGCCGGGCAGTGCCAGCTACGATCACGATGGTGTCGCCACCGGCCGGCACAACGCACTGGTCAGTACCGGCAAGCTGCAACGCTATGTGCTGGGTGGCTATGCCGCCCGCCGACTGGGGCTGGAGACCACCGGCAACGCCGGCGGTGTGCGCAACCTGCTGATTCATCCCGGACAGGACAGCCAGCAGTCACTGCTGCAGCAAATGGGCACCGGACTGGTGGTCAATGAACTGATGGGACAGGGGGTCAACACCGTGACCGGTGATTATTCCCGCGGTGCCAGTGGCTTCTGGATCGAAAACGGTGAGATTGCCTATCCGGTGCAGGAACTGACCATCGCCGGCAACCTGCGTGACATGTTCGCCAACCTGCTCGCGCTGGGCAACGACGTCGACCTGCGTGGCAACGTGCAGACCCCGTCCTGGCTGATTCGCGAGATGACCATCGCCGGTGACGCGGGCTGATGGCCTGCAGAAGCAGCTACCTGTCATTGCCGTAACAGATTTGTTTGAATTACACTATACTTGAAAAGGTAATTCATCTGTGAGGACAGACATGCGTAGCACCATCACCGAGCGTGGTCAGACCGTGATACCGGCTGCGATTCGTCGCCAACTGGGACTGCAAGCCAGTGATCGCCTGGAATGGATACTGACCAGTGACGGCCTGAGAGTGGTGCCGGTCAAGGCCGACCCGGTGAGCGCCTTTCGCGGGCGGGGACAGGGTGGTGCCACGCAGCGGCTGATCACAGATCGCCGCCATGACACCGGGCGGGAATGAAGCGCTACCTGCTGGACACATCGGCTTTGTTGACATTGCGCGATGATGAGCCCGGCGCAGATCAAGTGGAAACGCTGTTGCAATGCGTAGATGGGCAGTGCCTGGGATGCTTCATGTCGCGCATGGAAGTGTTGTATCGGGTGTGGAAAGATGAGGGGGAGTTGGCCGGAAAACTGGCTCTGCAACAGTGTCTTGCTCTGCCGATGCAGTGGATCGAGTACAGTGATGAACTGTTGCTGCAGGCGGCCGAACTGAAGGCTGGCAACAGCCTGTCGGTGGCAGATGCCTGGATCGCTGCCGCAGCGATGACGCAGGATGCCATACTCGTGCACAAAGACCCGGAGTTTGCCTCTCTGCCGCTACCGCAAACACCATTGCCATTCAAATCTACCTGATACCAGTCCAGGCGCAAGCTCCTGTGTAAGCAGTCATCACCAATACTCCGGCATTGGCAGAGGCATTGATCTCCGGTGGTGTGGATCAGTGCTTATTGATCTCATGAATCCCGGATGACACAGATTGCTCAGATACAAAGCCCAAGCCGTCAGCACTTCCTGTTCAGCGACCATTCAATTGCTGGCGTTACAATGCAGACATGAAATCCATGCTTGCAACAAAATGGTCACTGGCGTGCGGACTGTTGCTGCTGGCACTGTGCAGCCTGCCGGCACAGGCCAGCATGTACTGCGGCAGCGAGCTGGTCAAGGTCGGTGATCCGCAGCATCGCGTCGCCCGCGCCTGCCCACAGCCGTTTTATCAGGAACCCCTGTATCACCATCCTGGCGGTCATCGTGCTTATGGTCATGCCGTGGTGTTGCCTGCCGCAGAGGTGTGGTATCTGAATTTTGGCAGCGGCAAGCTCATGCGCAGGCTGGTGTTCAGCAACGGCCAGTTGCAGCGCATCGATGAGCTGGGCTATGGCGTGGGCTACACGCCGGGAAGCCGCCGCTGCGCCGCGCGGGACCTGGCCAATGCCGGCAGCATGACGGCAGAAATATTTGCCCGCTGTGGTGCCCCGGATTATGTCTACTCCGGCGTGCCGGATTATTACCATGCCAGACACCACGGCGCGGTCCAGCCGGTGGCGTTTTCACGCTGGATTTATGCCGGACACGGCGCTGTGCTGGATCGCGAACTGCTGTTCCAGCACGGGCGTTTGATCGAGATTCGGGCTCTGGCCAGATAATCATGGTCGTGTTCAACTGACGGTGTCGTGTTGACATAGATACTGCCCTGGGCATAATTCACAATGGTTGACAATAAAAAACGAAGGATATAGTATTAATTTTATCAAGTTGCATTCATAAGGGTATCACATGAATAATTCTTCACATTATGGCTCCGTTGTCATTTTTGGCAGCAATTCAAGGCGCATCGCATTGTTTTGTGTGCTGGCGATTCTGTTTGCTTTTAATCATCTCCATGCGCGGGCTGAGCAGCCAGACGCTGACTTTTTACTTGATGCTGCGGATTCTGCATCAAATTTACGAACCACATCCCGCTGGCACAACGCACACAATGACGCTGTGGTATCTGTGCACCGGGTCAGGCTCAATACCAAAGCGCTGGCATTACCGCTATCCCCCTTAAATGAATTGATTGACAGGAAAAAATTTACGCCGCTGATTGTCGGCCAGACTTTTCGCATGCGGCTGCCAGGTATCTCCAAACCCATAACGCTTGAGGTCAATCAGGTTGCACAATTTGAACCGGACGTGATTACGTATTCTGGCAATATCACAGATGATACGGAGGCATACTTTAGTTTCTCGCTTCAGGATTCCAGGCTTCTGGGCAAATTGCTGATTGGGCAGGTCAGTTATGTCATTGAACCGGTTGCTGATGTCAGCGGTATGCATGACATCATAGTGCTAGATCGTGGATTGTTGATTCGAGTAGATGATTCACCAGCTTTTGATGCTGAGATAGCGGCGAGTCAGCCCATTCGCAGCAGCACTGGCTCGGGTGATGTCAGAGTGTTATTCCTATTTGCCAACAACGTCAACAATCAGGCGCTGTTAGCAGCACAAACCGTTTCAGAATTCAACCTGGCGCTGGCTCGCTCTGGTGTGGCATGTGCCAATAAAATCAGTTCGGCTGGTGTGCTCACCGTTGCCAGCGGCTTTACCGGCAGTCATGATTGCAGGGGTAAGATTCTCTATGACATGCATATGCGCAATGCACCATTTACAGCCATGAACTCATGGTTGAATAGTCATGCAGCAGATATTGCGTTTTTGATTGTGCAAACTGGCTCTTTGAGTACTCCATGCCCTTCAGGCTTGGGTGGGTTTAATGTGCGAGCGAGAATAGGTGGTGTTTCAACGGGTTTTTATCCCGGGACCGCAGGCATTCAGGATCATTCACAAAGCCCTTTTTCACTTAGTGCGGATACCTATGCACTGGGTGACCTTACTGCACTACACGAAATCGGTCATACATTGGGCGGGCAACATGCCAACGAATCAAGACCCACAGCTGCTCAGTTTACTCTTGGTGAATATTCACACGGAATAGACGGTGAGGTAGTCAGTGGATCTCAGACGTTTGAGTGGCAGACCATAATGGGTGGTTACAGGACTGATGATACTAATCCTTTTGTTGCTGCTTTAAGGTGTAAGTTCGATTTTTCTTTGACAGATCCAGAAATGCAGCCATGCGAGAGAATCCCTCACTTCTCCAACCCTGTCATGTCAGCACAATTCAATGGCCAAATCATTTCTCTTGGGGCCTCCGTGGACACTGATATGCCAGGTGTGGCGAATGACCAATTCAAGGCCGATATGGAAAGCTGGCTGGAAGTTTCAGGAATGCCGATTGTTTCCGGATATTTTGCTGATCCGCCCGCGCCGACCAGCGCACCAATATTAAATGTACAGTCAGAACACTGTTTAGGGCTGAACACAGTTACATGGAATTCGGTTAATGGTGCGAACAGTTATGAGTTATTTAGATCGCTGTCTTCTGGCTTTTCATTTCCAACTAAAATATTCACTGGATCAAGTTTGATTACTACCGTCAATGTACCACAGGGTCAGACTTGGTATCTGCGAGTCAAGGCATGCAATTCCGGCGGTTGCAGCGATTTAAGTAATCAGGAGGCAGCCGGCTCCATTCCAAGTTGCCTATAAAGGAGAATCAGGATGATTACACATTGCTCAAGATTTATTGCATTCACGCTGCTCATTTACATCAGTCTTCATATTTCACTTCCTGCTCAGGACGGTCAGAATTTAGATTTCCTGCTCAACCCCTATCCCGAAACCGGTGCCTGGGATGCCAACGACGGCTCCAGGACCGGCTTCTTTATGGAGGTGCAGAACGGCATCATGGCCGGTGCCTATTTTGGTGCCGATGCTGCCGGCGACAATGTCTGGTTAATCTTCAGTGGCCAGCTACAGCCAGTCATTGGCGACGAGGGACTGCAGAATGGCTGGCTGCTGGAGTCACCATTGCGCCGAACCACGGCAGGGGGCTGCATCCTCGATTGTGATTCAGGTGTTGAGCCCGATCCCGTGACCGAAGAAGTGGCCCAAATCAGGCTGGAGTTCAGTGGTCGCAGTCAGGCCATGTTCAGTGTCGATGACAGCGAGCCGACTAATATATATCCAGCTTACTGGGGCAATCCTGCCTTTGCGTTTGATCCCGAGCTGCCGAATTTGTTTTTGCCGAATTTGACGGGCACCTGGGGGGCAGTGAGGATTGATCAGATTTTGTCTTCAAGCGAGAACCCTGCGGCAACGTTTATTGTTGAGATTGGTGAGAGAGATATTACGCCAATTGATCCAGGGACAGAGCCAGGAGCACCGTTTCTGGAAGTTCGCTATCCGCTATTCTCCGCTGCGCTTGCGCCTCCTCCAGCACAGCATAACATTGTATGTACATTCTATCGTGCGGCAGTATCGACTGGAATTGAAAGTCCTGAATGCAGGCAAACGATATCAATGCCTACGCTGTTGCCAGAACCAGTCGCTTTTTTTAATTTGATCACTGATTCAAGATTTACATTGTTAGGCTCTACTGTGGATGATGTTCCGGGATTTACAACTCGTGTTGATTTCTTTCGCCTGAATTATGATTGAGGACTGAAATATGAAACGTTCATGGCGCAATTCAATCTCAATGCTATTGCTGCTAGGGTGCATTCATGAAACCGCCCTGTCTCAGCAAAGCCTGGATTTCCTATTCAACCCCTATCCCGAAACCGGTGCCTGGGATGCCAAAGACAGCTCCAGGACCGGCTTCTTTATGGAGGTGCAGAACGGCATCATGGCCGGTGCCTATTTTGGTGCCGATGCTGCCGGTGACAATGTCTGGCTGATCTTCAGTGGTCAGCTGCAGCCAGTCATTGGCGACGATGGACTGCAGAATGGCTGGCTGTTGGAGTCGCCATTACGGCAGACTACCGCAGCGGGGTGCATTCTGAACTGTGCCGAGGCCGATATGGTTGATCCGGTAACCGACGAGGTAGCACAGATCACACTGACGTTCAGCGGTCGCAGTCAGGCCACGTTCAGTATCGATGACAGCGAGCCGACTAATATATATCCAGCTTACTGGGGCAATCCGGCATTTGCCTTTGATCCCGAGCAGCCTAATCTGTTTTTGCCGAATCTGACCGGAACTTGGGTTGGGGTGAGCACGATGCAGGGTCGATTTGACGCATTTGACTCGGATATTTTTATCATGGAAATCGGCGAACGTCAGGTCACTAACTTTCCTGATGCCGCAGACGAGGAAGCCTTTTTGGAAGTGCTGTACCCAATTATCAAAGGCAGCTTCTCAGGGCTGGATATTTTATGCAGATATTTTAGAAATATAGATACTGCGTCGCTTTGCTTGGTGCCAATATCTATGGACATTGCCGGCATCAGGATTAATGATATCTCTGACTCCCGATTTACTTGGCTGGTCTCAGATGACACGCTCACCTTGACCCGTACAGATTTTTTCCGACTTAATTATGACTGATCACTGCAAATGAAACGCCTGCTTTCTTATTCATTCGAGATGTGGATACTGCTGGGCTGCCTGCATTGTGTTGCGCATGCCCAAGGACAGGATCTGGACTTACTGCTCAACCCTTATCCTGAAACCGGTGCCTGGGATGCCAAAGACGGCTCCAGAACCGGCTTCTTTATGGAGGTGCAGAACGGCATTCTGGCCGGTGCCTATTTTGGTGCCGATGCTGCCGGTGACAATGTCTGGCTGATCTTCAGTGGTCAGCTGCAGCCAGTCATTGGCGACGATGGACTTCAGAATGGCTGGCTGTTGGAGTCACCATTGCGGCAGACCACGGCAGGAGGCTGCATTCTGGACTGTGCCGAGGCCGATGTGGCTGATCCGGTGACCGACGAGGTTGCTCAGATCAGGCTGGAGTTCAGTGGTCGCAGTCAGGCCACGTTCAGCGTCGATGACAACGAACCCGTCAAGATATTCCCAGCCTACTGGGGCAATCCTGCATTTGCGTTTGACCCCGAGCAGCCGAATCTGTTTTTGCCGAATTTGACCGGGATCTGGCTGAGCGTCAGCACTCAGGGCTCTGGCTTTGGCAGCAGCAGTCAGGATTTTTCCAGCATTGTTGTTGTAGGCGATCGAACAGTAAGCAGATTTCCCGATGCAGACACCGGCGATGTGTTTCTGACCGTCAGCTACCCGGTGTTGGAGGGCTTGGCATTCACTGCAGTTGATCCGGTGATCAGTTGCGATTTCGTTCGGGGCTCGGAACAAGCGCCGAACTGTTCTTTGAGTTTTTCTGCTGGTCCGATGCAAGGCTTTGGTGTTGAGTTCGACAGTATCACTGACTCGAGATTTTCCTTGATCGGTATTGATGATGTTCTCACCGTGACGCGCACGGATTTCTTTCGCCTGAATTATGATTGAGAGCGGCTCTTTTCCTCATACGGCCGGGAACACGCGGCTGTGTCCAATGCAGTTGCAGGCATAGATCAACAAGCCGGCAGAGGCCAGCTATTCCTGCTGCCGGTACTTGCGGCTGCGCTGGCGCACCAGGTTCAGGGCGCGTCGGTGCGGCAGCCAGGCGGCGATGCGCGCCAGCGTGCGGTTGATGCGCCCCGGCACCACCAGCACCGGCGGTTTGTCCTGCACCAGCGCCGCAAGCGAAATGCGCACCACATGCTCGGCCTGCAACCACATGTAATCCGGCATCTGTGACACCAGTTCGCGGCTGCCGGTGACATCATGGAACTCGCTGTAGGTAAAACCCGGACACAGCGCCTGCACGCGGATGCCGTGCTGTTCATTCTCCAGCGCCAGCGATTCAGACAGGCGGATGAGAAAGGCCTTGCTGGCCGAATACAGTGTGTGACTGGCAGTGCCCGGCACCAGGCCGGCCAGTGAGGCGACGTTGATGATGCCACCGAAGCCACGCTGCTGCATGCCCGGCAGCAGTCGGTAACTGAGCTCGATCACCGCCAGCACCAGCACTTGCATAAATCGCTGATGTTCGGTCCAGTCCACGCTGGTCAGATGCCCGGGCACACCGTAACCGGCGTTGTTAATGAGGATGTCGATGTGCAGTTGCTGCGCGTCGATCTTGCTGACCAGCTCGCTGACCGCGTCAGCGGCAGCCAGGTCGGCGGCGATGCAGTGCACGCGGATGCTGTGCTGCTGCTGCAACTCGCCAGCCAGTTGCTGCAAGCGATCCAGGCGTCGGGCGGTCAGTACCAGATCGTGGCCCTGTGCCGCCAGCTGGCGGGCGAATTCGGCACCGATGCCGGCCGAGGCACCGGTAACCAGCGCGGTTGAGGTGTTGCCTTGGCTGCTGTCTTTGCTGGCGGAAACGGCCTGATTCATGGGCTCACTCTGCTTGGTGGATGATTGGGCTGGTGCTTGCGGCAATGGCGGTCATTGACTTGTGCGGTCACGTTACATGATTGCTTGCGTGGCAACTCGATCGCGGGTCGGATAAAATGGCCTGCCTTGACAGCTGCCGGTCACGGCACTGCCCGCAGCCGGATGCCATGCCTGGTGTCAGGCTCTCTGCTGCGGCTTGTCCCGGTGCAGCCAGACATGCCGGCGACTGCAACTGCCCAGCATCGAATCACATTGCAACTGGATGTACATTATGCCGAACGCGCAGCAAGATCAAGCCGAACGTCGCCACCTGGTGGCCGGCAACTGGAAGATGAACGGCACGGCAGCGCTGTTGCGCAACATGATCAGCAATCTGCTCGATGAATCTGATCTGCCGGCCAACACCGATGTGCTGCTGCTGCCGCCATTCCCGTACCTGACGCTGGCAGAATCCCTGATTCAGGATCAGCCACTGCTGCTGGGCGCGCAGAATCTCAGTGCCCACGAGCAGGGCGCGCACACCGGCGAGGTCTCTGCGGCGATGCTGGCCGAGGTCGGTTGCGAGTACGTGCTGGTCGGGCACTCGGAGCGGCGCGAGTTGCACGGTGAGGATGACGACCTGGTGGCGGAGAAGTTTGTCGTCGCCCAGCGTGCCGGGTTGAGGCCGATTCTGTGCATGGGAGAATCGGCCAAACAGCGCAAGAATGGGCTCACCGAAGTCATCGTCAAGCGCCAACTGCAGGCGGTGCTGGATCGCGCCGGGGTTGCGGCACTGGGCAATGCCGTGCTGGCCTATGAGCCGCTCTGGGCGATAGGCACCGGCAAGACCGCCAGCCCGGAGCAGGCGCAAGAGGTTCATGCCTACATCAGGCAGACAATTGCTGCAGTCGATGCTAGAATAGCGGGTCAGGTTCAAATACTTTACGGCGGCAGTGTCAAGGCTGACAATGCCGCTGATTTGTTTGCCCAGACGGACATTGATGGCGGGCTGATCGGCGGTGCCTCTCTGCAGGTGGAGCAGTTTCTTGGAATCTGCCGTGCCGGCTGAGAGCATGCCGCGCAAGGCGACAGCGCCATCCGCTTACAATACCCAGGCCGTGTTTTCCGCCGACGCCAAGTCCGTCTGCCGAGCAGGCCGCTAACCAGTTAGAAGTTATGGATATTTTGACCATCTTGACCATTGTTCTGGTGCTCATTGCCATCGGCATGATCGCGCTCATACTGCTGCAGCGCGGTGCCGGTGCCACCACCGGGGCGGCGTTTGGCAGCGGTGCCTCAGGCACGGTATTTGGCGCACGCGGCTCGGCTTCGTTTCTGACCCGCACCACCGGCGTGATGGCGGCCATGTTCTTCGCCATCGCGCTGGCCATGGCGGTCATGGTGTCGCGCGGCGTGGGCATCACCGACAACTCCCAAAACAGTGTTATGGACAGCGTTATGGACAGTGGCATGGACGGCATGAATACGGACCAGCCGGTGCCGGATGCGGCGCAGACTGAAGCGCCAGAAGTCAGCCAGGACATGCTCAGCGCCGATGACCTGCCGGTCGTCGACGACGCAGCACTGAGCGGTACAGACGCAGACCAGGATCTGCCAGCCGCCGACGCTGACATGGCGACAGCAGACGATGCTGCCAGCGGGCAGGGCGCAGATGACGACAACGGTGGCTGAGCGCAGCCTGTGGGGCTGAACGGAACGAAGTGACCAACGATTTGCCGAAGTGGTGGAATTGGTAGACACGCTGTCTTGAGGGGGCAGTGGCGCAAGCCGTGCCGGTTCGAGTCCGGCCTTCGGCACCATAGCAATCGATGGATGGTCACGCTCAAGCACTGGCTTTGCTGGCCCGTGCTGGCAAGTGTGTGTCTACCATGCACGCTGCGCGGTGGCTTGCCGGCTGGCGTAACTTGACGCCATCCACAGCGCTTGCCGGACAGAAAGATCACATGCATCACAGATCAATGTTGCCGCATGGTGCGGCACCACGCCCGGAAAAGCCGGCACTTGTTGCGGTTTTTCGCAGGCGCTAACTGAAAGCCTGGTGACAGACCAATATGCTCAATGAATACTGGCCAATCCTGTTGTTTCTGATCATCGCCGCTGGCATGGGTGCGGCGCTGGTGGTCATCGGTTCCGTGCTGGGGCCAAAACGGCCGGACGACGAAAAGCTGTCTGCCTACGAATGCGGTTTCGAGGCCTTCGAGGACGCGCGCATGAAGTTTGATGTGCGTTACTACCTGGTCGCCATTCTGTTCATCATTTTCGATCTGGAAATCGCCTTTCTGTTTCCCTGGGCCGTGGTGCTGGAGCAGATTGGCTGGACCGGCTTCTGGGCCATGATGGTGTTTCTTGGCCTGCTCGTGGTCGGTTTCATTTACGAATGGAAGAAAGGAGCGCTGGAATGGTAGCGGCCGCCAACGAACCCATGCCGATGAACGCGGTGGACGACATCCTGCGACCGGATGCCGATCACAACCCGCTGCTTAATCGCGGTTTTGCCACCACCTCGGCCGATGCACTGATCAACTGGGCACGCACCGGATCGATGTGGCCGGTGACGTTCGGTCTGGCCTGTTGTGCCGTGGAAATGATGCATGCCGGTGCCGCGCGCTATGACCTGGACCGCTTCGGCGTGGTGTTCCGTCCGAGTCCACGGCAATCCGACGTCATGATTGTGGCCGGCACCCTGGTGAACAAGATGGCACCGGCATTGCGCAAGGTCTACGATCAGATGGCGGATCCGAAATGGGTCATTTCCATGGGCTCCTGCGCCAACGGTGGTGGCTATTATCACTACTCTTATGCGGTCACCCGCGGCTGCGACCGCATCGTGCCGGTCGACATTTATGTGCCCGGCTGCCCGCCCACCGCGGAAGCGCTGGTGTATGGCATTTTGCAGCTGCAGAAGAAAATTCGCCGCACCAACACCTTTTTCAGCTCCGGCGCAAAGGGCTGATCAGCATGTTTGCAATCATTGGTCACAGCCCGTGCAGCACCTGTCATGAATGAAACGACGCCAAGCCTGGAACAGCTGTTGCAGGAAGTGCTGGCCGAACATAAGGTTAGCACCAGCTGCAACCCGATCGGTCAGCTCACCGTGACAGTGCCGGTACAGCACTGGCAAAGCGTGGCGCTGAAGCTGCGTGATGACGAGCGCTTTGCCTTTGCCCAGCTGATTGACCTGTGCGGCGTCGATTATCTGGGCTACGGCAACGACGAATGGGAGACCGAACAGGCCACCAGCGAAGGTTACAGCCGTGGTGTGGATGCCTTGGGCCCGGGACGGTTTGACTGGGCGCACCGGCCGGAAGCCGCCGAGGTCGAAAACCGCTTTGCCGTGGTGGTGCAACTGTTGTCGCTGCAGCACAATCGCCGCCTGCGTCTGCGCTGCTTCCCGCCACTTCAGCCTATGCCCTTGTTGCCCTCGCTGGTGGAGGTGTGGAACAGCGCCAACTGGTACGAGCGGGAAGCGTTTGACCTGTTCGGCATCGTGTTTGAAGGCCATCCGGATCTGCGCCGGATTCTCACCGATTACGGTTTTGTCGGCCACCCGTTCCGCAAGGATTTTCCGCTCATCGGCAATGTCACCGTGCGCTATGACGAAGAGCAGCGCCGGGTGGTCTATGACACGGTGGAAATCGAACCACGGGTCACCGTGCCCAGGGTGGTGCGGCGGGATTCGCGTTATGTGCAGCCTGATCGCAGCAGCAGCGGCAATCAGGAACAGGAGGCCTGAGCATGATGCGTCACAGAAAACATTCGGACAATGCGGGCTGGCATGGCTGAGATACGCAACTACACCATGAACTTTGGTCCCCAGCATCCGGCTGCGCACGGTGTGCTGCGGCTGATTCTGGAGCTGGATGGCGAGACCGTGGTGCGGGCTGATCCGCACATCGGCCTGTTGCACCGGGCGACGGAAAAGCTCGCCGAATCGAAGCCGTTCAATCATTCCATCGGCTACATGGATCGGCTCGACTACGTCTCCATGATGTGCAATGAGCACGCCTATGTGCGTGCCATCGAGCAGCTGATCGGCATTGCAGTGCCAAAGCGTGCACAGTACATCCGCACCATGTTTGATGAGATCACCCGCATCCTCAATCACCTGCTGTGGGTGGGCACCAATGGGCTGGATCTGGGTGCGATGACCATGTTTCTGTATGCCTTCCGCGAGCGCGAACAGCTGATGGACTGCTATGAGGCGGTCAGCGGTGCACGCATGCATGCCACCTATTACCGTCCCGGCGGGGTTTACCGCGATCTGCCGGCGCAGATGCCGAAGCGCCAGGAAACCCGCTGGACCAAAGGCAAGGACCTGCAGCGGGTGAATGCCTGGCGGGAAGGCTCACTGCTGGATTTTCTGCAGCATTTCTGTGACGACTTCGACAGCAAGGTCGATGATTATGAAACCCTGCTGACCGACAACCGCATCTGGAAGCAACGCACCGTGGGCATCGGCACCGTATCGCCCGAGCGTGCCTTGCAGCTGGGCTTCAGCGGTCCCATGCTGCGCGGCTCGGGGGTGCAGTGGGATCTGCGCAAGCAGCAGCCCTACGCCTGTTATGACGAGGTCGATTTCGACATCGTGGTCGGGGTCAATGGCGACTGCTATGACCGCTATCTGGTGCGCATCGAGGAAATGCGCCAGTCCAACCGCATCATCAAGCAGTGCATTGCCTGGCTGCGCGAGCACCCTGGCACGGTGATGCCGAAGAACTTCAAGGTCGTGCCACCAACGCGGGAAGAGATGAAAGAGGACATGGAAGCGATGATCCATCACTTCAAACTGTTCACCGAAGGCTACATCGTGCCGGAAGGCGAGACCTATGCCGCGGTGGAAGCGCCGAAAGGTGAATTCGGCTGCTACCTGGTGTCTGATGCCAGCAACAAGCCGTTTCGCGTGCATCTGCGTGCGCCCGGCTTCGTGCATCTGTCCTCCATGCATGAAATGCTCAGCGGCCACATGCTGGCCGATGTGCCGGCGATCATCGGCACCCAGGACATCGTACTGGGCGAGATAGACCGATGAGCCAGGGTAGTGCAAGCATGGCTGCAGGCTCTGCAGCGGGCTACCAGCTCAGTGACGCCGAGCGCACGGCCATCGATCACTGGCGCGGCAAGTTTCCGGACGGACCGCAGGGTCAGCGCTCGGCCATCATCCAGGCGCTGTTCACGCTGCAGGAGCATGGCAGCGGCTGGCTCAGCACAGCGCAGATGGATGCCGTGGCCGAGTATCTGCAGGTGCCGCCGGTGTGGGTGTACGAGGTGGCCTCGTTCTACTCCATGCTCGAAACCGAGCCGGTTGGCCGCCACAAGATATCGATCTGCACCAACATTTCCTGCATGCTGCGTGGGGCCGGGGAAACGGTGGCCTACGTCGAGCAGCAGCTCGGCATCAAGCTGGGCCAGACCACCGCCGATGGCCGCGTCACGCTGAAGATCGAGGAAGAATGCGTGGCCGCCTGCTGCGGTGCGCCGGTGATGATTGTCGACGGCCATTACCACGAAAACCTCACGCCAGCACGCATTGACGAGATTCTGGCCGGGCTGTCACCATCCGACAGCGCTGCCACCGACGACGAGCAGGATTGATGGATATGTCTGCACACAATGTCTGTTTCAATTTTGACCGCAACACCGATCCGGAACCATGGACGCTGGCCTCGTACCGGCAGCGTGATGGTTATCAGGCCTGGGAAAATGTGGTCAAGAACAAGACCCCGCAGGAAGACATCATCGAGACGGTCAAGGCTTCGGCCCTGCGTGGCCGCGGTGGTGCCGGTTTTCCCACCGGGCTGAAATGGAGTTTTATGCCGCGCTCGGCTCCCGGACAGAAGTACCTGTTGTGCAATTCCGATGAATCCGAACCGGGCACCTGCCATGACCGCGACATCCTGCGCTTTAATCCGCACGCGGTGATCGAAGGCATGGCCATCGCCGCCTACGCCATGGGCGCCAGCGTGGCCTACAACTACCTGCGCGGAGAATTTCATCATGAGCCGTTCGAGCGCATTGAACAGGCACTGGCGGAAGCCTATGCGGCCGGCTATCTGGGCAAGGACGTGATGGGCTCGGGCATCGATATCGACATCCACAACCTGCTCGGTGCCGGTGCCTACATCTGTGGCGAGGAAACCGCGCTCATGGAATCACTGGAAGGCAAGAAAGGCCTGCCGCGATTCAAGCCGCCGTTTCCGGCCAATTTCGGCATCTATGGCAAGCCGACCACGATCAACAACACCGAAACGCTGGCGTCAGTGCCGGCGATTCTGCGCCACGGCGCCGACTGGTTTCTCAACATCGGCAAGCCGAACAATGGTGGTCCGAAAACCTTTTCCGTGTCCGGACATGTGGCCAGGCCCGGCAATTACGAAGTGCCGCTGGGCACGCCGTTTGCCGAGCTGCTGGAAATGGCCGGTGGCGTCTGGCAGGGCCGCAGGCTGAAGGCGGTGATTCCCGGCGGCTCGTCCATGCCGGTGTTGCCGGCAGACACGATGATGGCGCTGACCATGGATTTCGACGCCCTGTCCAAGGCCGGTTCCGGGCTGGGTTCAGGTGCGGTGGTGGTGATGGACGAAACCACCTGCATGGTCAATATGTGTGCCCGCATCGCGCGTTTTTACATGGCCGAGAGCTGCGGCCAGTGCACACCGTGTCGGGAAGGCACCGGCTGGATGTACCGGGTGCTGCAGCGCATTCTTGCCGGACAGGCACAGCGCAGTGATCTGGATCTGCTGCGCGCCGCCGCCGGCCAGATCGAAGGCCACACCATCTGTGCCTTCGGTGAAGCCGCCGCCTGGCCGGTGCAGGGCATGCTCAGGCATTTCTGGGACGAATTTGAATACTACATAGAACACGGCCATTCGCTGGTGGAACAGGCTCCGGGGGTGGCAGCATGAACGCGCAGGTGCAACAGGACATGGTCACGATCGAAATCGATGGCCGCAAGGTGGAAGCGCCGAAAGGCTCGATGATCATCGAGGCGGCCGACCGCATTGGCATCGACATACCGCGCTTCTGCTATCACCGCAAACTGTCGATCGCGGCCAATTGCCGCATGTGTCTGGTCGATGTGGAAAAGGCGCCGAAGCCGATGCCGGCCTGCGCCACCCCGGTGGCAGACGGCATGCGCGTGTTCACCGAATCCTGCCGCGCGCGGGATGCGCAGAAAAACGTCATGGAGTTTCTGCTCATCAATCATCCGCTGGACTGTCCGATCTGCGATCAGGGTGGAGAATGCGAATTGCAGGATCTGGCCATGGGCTACGGCCGTTCGGTGTCGCGCTTCACTGAGCGCAAGCGCGCGGTCAAGGACAAGAACCTCGGTCCGTTGATCAGCACCGACATGACCCGCTGCATTCACTGCACGCGCTGTGTGCGCTTTCTGGATGAAATCGCCGGCAGCAACGAACTGGGCACCATCGGACGCGGTGAAAAAACCGAAATCAGTACCTACATCGAGCACAGCATTGATTCCGAGCTGTCCGGCAACATCATCGATCTGTGCCCGGTGGGGGCACTGACCAACAAGCCGTTCCGCTTTCGCGCGCGCTCGTGGGAAATGCTGGCGCGCCCGGCCGTATCCAGCCATGACTGCCTGCACAGCAACATCTGGTACCACACCCGTCGCGGTGAAGTGCTGCGGGCGGTGCCGCGTGACAACGAGGCCATCAACGAAACCTGGCTGTCCGACCGTGATCGCTACAGCCATTCCGGTCTGCAGCACGCCAATCGCCTGCTGCAGCCGCAACTGCGCAACGGCGAGCGCTGGCAGCAGACCAGCTGGGAGCAGGCACTGGAGCAGGCGGTGACCGCACTGCAGCAGGCTGGCGACAGCGTGCAGATGCTGTTGTCGCCGCAGCTGGTGTGCGAAGAACAGCTGGCTTTCCGCCACTGGGCCGATCAGATTGGCGCTGCAGTCGACTGGCAGGTGTATGACCACGCCGTGGCCGATGGCGACCAGCCGGCGCAGAACTGGTCACACAGCAATGTGCCGCTGGCAGCGCTGGAGCGGGCCGACGCGGTGTTGCTGGCCGGAGCCAGAATTCACCATGATCAGCCCATGCTGGGCCACCGCCTGCGTCAGGCGCAACGGCGCCATGGGGCGAGCATCAACGTGCTGACAGCTGCGCAGGTCGACTGGTATTGCCGGCAGGACAGCACCGTGCTGGCAGCACCAGATCAGTGGGCGCAGCATCTGGCCGGCATACTGCTGGCACTGCAGCCTGACTACGCCGGGCAGAGCGGTTTCAAGACACTGATGAAGGCCGCCCGGCGCGGCCCGGAAGAGGAACAGATTGCCCAGCGTCTGCAGCAGGCCGAGCGTGCTGTGGTCATTGCCGGGCAGCAGATTGCCATGCATCCGCAGGCGGGCTTGCTGCAGTATCTGCTGCGGCTGATCGCCGAGGCCAGTGGCAGCGGTCTGACCGTGCTCGCCGCCGGTGGCAACGCCGCCGGTGCCATGCTCATGCATGACGGTGCTGAACGTCGGATCGACGCGCCCAAAGTGCTGATTCTGCATTCACTGCAGCCGCTGTGCGACACAGCCCGGCCGGAGCACTTGCACGCACTGTGCCAGCAGGCCGACACCGTGATTGCGCTCAGTGCCTGGCGCGATGACGACCTGGAACAGCTCGCTGACATCATGCTGCCGGTGGCAGACAATATCGAAACCGGCGGCACCAGTGTCAACCTGAATGGCTTAAGCCAGACCTTTGCCGCTGCCGCCAGGGCACCGGGCAGTGCCCGACCGGGCTGGAAGATTGCCCGCAGGCTGGCCGAGTCCATGTCGGCAGCGTCCACACCAGCGGATGCACAAGACGCAAGCCTGCTGCAATGGAACGACGACGATGCGGTGCGCCAGGCCGTGGCCAATCGTCTGCAGGCGCTGCGTGAGGGTGTCAGCGACGCCGGCAGCAGTGTGGATCTGCAGGCAGTGATCCATCAACTGCCGGAAAAGCCGGCTTCGATGACGCTGCCAAAATCGTCGGCTGCCGGCCAGCTGTACCGTCTCGGTGAGCTGCCCATGGTACGTGTGGATCAGTTGTGCCGGCACAGTGCGGCACTCCAGGCCAGCGCCCATCAGGTGGCCGACCGGCAGGCACGGCTGCACCCGGATGACCTGCGCAAGCTCAAACTCAATGACCAGGCACGCGTGCTGATCAGCCAGGGCGATGCCCGGGCGGAAGCCACCGTGGTTGCCGATGCGGCCGTGGCCAGCGGCTGCATCGGCATTGCGCTGACCACCGCACTGGCCGCTGAACTGGGCGCCGCCTTCGGGCCGGTCAGCCTGCAGCCAGCAGCCGATGCCCAGCAAACGCTGGCGCTGGCGGAAAGCGATGCGGGAGACGGTGCCTGATGGACATGCAAACCCTGCAGACTTTGCTGTGGACGCTGGCAAAGATCTTCATCATCATCATTCCGATCACGCTCACGGTGGCCTATTACACCTATGCCGAGCGCAAGGTGATCGGCTACATGCAGTCACGCATCGGTCCCAACCGGGTTGGTCCGTGGGGTCTGCTGCAGCCGTTTGCCGATGTGTTCAAGCTGCTGTTCAAGGAAATCATCCTGCCGGCCAACGCCAACAAGTTCCTGTTCTATCTGGCACCGGTGCTGACGCTGGGCCCGGCATTGGCTGCCTGGGCGGTGGTGCCGTTCAGTGACTGGCTGATCCTGGCCGACATCAACGCCAGTCTGCTGTATGTGCTGGCGCTGACCTCGATGGGGGTCTACGGCATTATCGTTGCCGGCTGGGCGTCCAATTCCAAGTATGCCTTTCTCGGCGCACTGCGCTCGGCGGCGCAGATTATTTCCTATGAAATTGCCATGGGCTTCGCCCTGGTGTGCGTGCTCATCGCCGCCGGTGACATCAGCCTGAAAGGCATTGTCGAGGCACAGCAGGGCGGGGTGTTTGACTGGTTCTGGCTGCCGCTGCTGCCGATGTTTATGGTGTATTTCATCTCCGGCGTGGCAGAAACGAATCGCGCCCCGTTTGACGTCGCCGAAGGCGAGTCGGAAATCGTTGCCGGCTTTCATGTCGAATACGCCGGTGCAGCGTTTGCCGTGTTCTTTCTCGCTGAATACGCCAACATGATACTGATCTCGGCACTGACCGCGTTGCTGTTTGCCGGTGGTTGGCTGTCGCCGTTCGAGAACGTGCCGGTGCTGGGAGGCACGTTATTGGCCACCCACGGTATCGGCTGGTTTTTGGCCAAAACCGTGTTCTTCATGTTTTTCTTTTTGTGGTTCCGCGCCACTTTCCCGCGCTATCGCTACGACCAGATCATGCGTCTGGGCTGGAAGGTGCTGATTCCCATCACCATCGTCTGGGTGGTGGTGGCAGCGGTGCTGGTGCTGACCGGCGCCATTGTGCGCGGAAGCTGAGCGACATGTCAGGAGTACTCACATGACTGCAGTGACAAGATATTTGCGATCGCTGATGCTGGTCGAGCTGTTCCGGGGCCTCAGTGTGACCTGGCGACACATGGTGGCGCCCAAGTTCACGCTGAATTATCCGGAAGAAAAAACCCCCAAGTCGAACCGTTTCCGCGGCCTGCATGCGCTGCGCCGCTACCCGAATGGCGAAGAGCGCTGCATAGCCTGCAAGCTGTGCGAGGCGGTGTGTCCGGCACTGGCCATCACCATCGACTCCGAGCAGCGCGACGATGGTACCCGCCGCACCACGCGCTACGACATTGATCTGTTCAAATGCATTTACTGCGGTTTTTGCGAGGAATCCTGCCCGGTGGACTCCATCGTCGAGACCGATTTTCATGAATACCATTTTGAAAATCGCGGCGAGAACATTGTCAGCAAGCAACAACTGCTGGCTCTCGGTGATCGTTTTGAAACCAGTATTGCCGCCGCCCGCCGCCAAGATGCGGCGTATCGCTAATTCTGATTGACATAAACCCATGACTGCCATCGAACTGGTTTTTTATCTTTTCAGCACTGTGCTGACCTTGTCTGCGCTGGCCGTGATCACGGTACGCAACGCGGTCTATGCGGCGCTGTTTCTGGTGCTGGCCTTCTTCTCCAGCGCAGCGATCTGGATGCTGCTGGAAGTTGAATTTCTCGCCATCACGCTGGTGCTGGTGTATGTGGGCGCGGTCATGGTGCTGTTTTTGTTCGTGGTGATGATGCTGGACATGAACAGCGAACGCGTGCGCGAGGGCTTTGCCCGCTATCTGCCGGTGGGCATACTGGTGGCGCTGATCATGGCCGGCGAATTGATGTTCGTGATCTGGACCAAGGGTGCGGAAAAGCTGCCCTTGCCGCCCGGACAAAGCGATGCCGGTGCCAACACGGCACTGCTGGGCGAGCGTCTGTACACCGCCTATCTGTATCCATTTGAAATCGCTGCGGTGATTCTGCTGGTTGGCATTGTCGCGGCCATTGCATTGACCCATACCGGACGCAACCCCAACACGCGCTATCAGGATCCTTCGCGGCAGGTCAGCACCCGGCGTGAGGATCGCGTGCGCATCGTCAGCATGCCCGGCGCTGGCAGCAAGTCCGCGGAGGAACGCTCATGAGCCTGACTCTGGCACATTTTCTTGCCCTCGGCGGCATTTTGTTCAGTCTCAGCGTGGCCGGCATCTTTCTCAATCGCAAGAACATCATCATTCTGCTCATGGCCATAGAGCTGATGCTGCTGGCGGTGAACATGAATTTTGTCGCTTTCTCGCGCTTCCACGGTCATCTGGAAGGACAGGTGTTTGTGTTCTTCATACTCACCGTGGCGGCGGCCGAGGCGGCCATTGGCCTGGCCATACTGATGGTGCTGTTCCGCAATCGCAACAGCATCAATGTTGAAGACATGGATGAACTGAAGGGCTGACATGAACACAGATCTGCACATCATTCTGTTGGCCATTCCGCTGTTGCCGCTGTTCGGCGCGGTGCTGGCCGGTCTGTTTGGCCGCCAGATCGGACGCGCCGGCGCGCACTGGATCACCATTCTGGCGGTGGCTGGGTCACTGCTGCTGTCGCTGTATGTGTTCAAGCTGATCGTGTTCGACGCCATGCCGGCCATCAACACCAGCATCTACACCTGGGCGGTGACCGGCGGTCTGAAGTTCGAGATCGGTTTTTTGATCGACTCGCTGACCGTGGTGATGATGACCGTGGTGACCTTTGTCTCGCTTATGGTGCACATCTACACCATTGGCTACATGCATGACGACCCCGGCTATCAGCGCTTTTTCAGTTACATCGCACTGTTTACCTTTGCCATGCTGATGCTGGTGATGTCGAACAACTTCCTGCAGCTGTTTTTCGGCTGGGAGGCGGTCGGTCTGGTGTCGTATCTGCTGATCGGCTTCTGGTTCAAGAAGGAGTCGGCGATCTTCGCCAATCTGAAGGCGTTTCTGGTCAACCGGGTCGGTGACTTCGGCTTCCTGCTCGGCATCGCCGCGATCGTGGTCAGCTTCGGCAGTCTCGATTATGCCGAGGTCTTTGCCGTGGCACCGACGGCCGTTGACCAGACCATCAGCGTCTTCCCCGGCGTTGAGTGGGCGCTGCTGACCTTTGTCTGCATCTGTCTGTTCATCGGTGCCATGGGCAAATCGGCGCAGGCACCGCTGCACGTGTGGCTGCCGGACTCAATGGAAGGCCCGACGCCGATTTCCGCCCTGATCCACGCCGCCACCATGGTCACCGCCGGCATTTTTATGGTCGCGCGCATGTCACCGCTGTTTGAGCTGTCCGAGGTGGCGCTGAGCTTTGTGCTGGTCATTGGTGCCATCACCGCGCTGTTCATGGGGCTGATCGGGCTGGTGCAGAATGACATCAAGCGGGTCATTGCCTATTCCACATTGTCACAGCTGGGTTACATGACGGTGGCGCTGGGCGCTTCTGCCTACAGCGCAGCGATCTTCCACCTGATGACGCATGCGTTTTTCAAAGCGCTGCTGTTCCTCGGTGCCGGCTCGGTCATCATCGCCCTGCATCACCGTCAGGACATGCGCGAGATGGGCGGTCTGCGACGTGTGCTGCCGATCACCTTTGTCACCGCGTGGCTGGGTTCGCTGGCACTGATGGGCGTGCCGCTGTTTTCCGGTTTCTATTCCAAGGACATCATCATCGAAGCGGTGCACCTGGCCAATCGACCGGGGGCCGGTTTTGCCTACTGGTGCGTGCTGCTGGGGGTGGTGGTCACGGCGATGTATTCGCTGCGCCTGCTGTTTTTGACTTTCCACGGTGAGCCGCGCATGGAGCAGTCGGTGCGTGAGCATGCCCACGAGCCGGGCTGGGTGGTCACGGTACCGCTGATCCTGCTGGCGATACCGTCGGTGTTCATCGGCTACTTCAGCATCGAGCCGATGCTGTTCGGCGGGTTTTTTGGCGATGCCATTCATGTTGCTGCCGGCAACGACGTGCTGGCCGAAATCGGCAGCCACTTCCACGGCCCGCTGGCGATGGCCGTGCATGCGCTGGTCACGCCGGTGTTCTGGCTGGTGGTGCTGGGCAGCGCGCTGGCGGTGGCGATCTGGTTCTGGAAACCGCAACTGGCGGTCTGGTGCCGGCAGCGGTTCTCACCGCTGGTGCACGTGCTGGATCGCAAATACTGGTTTGATGAGATCTATCAGGCCATGTTCGCCCGTGGCAGTGCGCGGCTTGGCAACGGGCTGTGGCGCTACGGCGACATTGCCGTGATCGACAATCTCATGGTGAACGGTTCGGCGACGCTGGTGGGCTGGTGCGCCGGTCTGCTGCGGTATCTGCAATCCGGCTATCTCTACCACTACGCGTTCGCCATGATTGTCGGTCTCATCATGATCATCTTCACCTACATCATCCTGGCCTGATCAGGGAGCTTGTTCAGTGCACTTGTTATCACTTCTTGTCTGGTTGCCGCTGCTGGGTGCAGTGCTGGTGCTTGCGGTCGGGGATCAGCGGCCCATGCTGGCGCGCATTCTGGCATTGCTGAGCATGCTGGTCTGTCTGGCGCTGTGCGTGCCGCTGTATGCCGGCTTTGACAGTGGCAGCGCGGCCATGCAAATGGTCGAAAAAATGGTCTGGATCGAGGCCTTCAACATTCACTATCACCTTGGTGTGGACGGTTTTTCCCTGCCGCTGGTGCTGTTGACCTGTTTCTTCGGCGTCATCGTTGTGGTGGCCGGCTGGGTTTCTATCCAGCAGCGGGTGGCGCAATACATGGCGGCTTTCCTTATTCTGCAGGGGCTCATGGTCGGGGTGTTTGCAGCGCTGGATGGCATGCTGTTCTACATCTTTTTCGAAGCCATGCTGATTCCGATGTTTCTCATTATCGGCATCTGGGGCGGTGAACGGCGCGTTTATGCCACGGTAAAGTTTTTCCTCTACACCTTTCTCGGCTCGGTGTTCATGCTGGTGGGGCTGATCTGGCTGTACCTGCAGTCGGGCAGTTTCGACATTCTCACCTGGCATGATTTCCCGCTGTCGCTGCGCGCCCAGCAATGGTTGTTCATGGCGTTCTTCATCGCCTTTGCGGTGAAGGTGCCGATGTGGCCGGTGCACACCTGGTTGCCGGATGCGCACGTGGAAGCACCCACCGGTGGCTCGGTCATTCTGGCAGCGATCATGCTGAAGATCGGCGGTTACGGGTTTCTGCGCTTCTCCCTGCCGATCACGCCCGATGGCAGTGCCGCACTGGACTGGCTGATCATCGCCTTTTCGCTGATTGCCATCGTCTACATCGGTCTGGTGGCGCTGGTGCAGCAGGACATGAAGAAGCTCATCGCCTACAGCTCCATCGCACACATGGGCTTTGCCACGCTGGGCTTTTTCGTGGTGGTCGCCATAGTGCGTGATGCCGGCGTCACCGATGCCGCCAACATGGGCCTGACCGGCGGCATGGTGCAGATGATTTCGCACGGCTTTATCTCCGGCGCACTGTTCCTCTGCGTCGGGGTGCTGTACGATCGCATGCACTCGCGGCAGATAGCCGATTACGGTGGGGTGGCCAACAGCATGCCCTGGTTTGCCACTTTCGCTGTGCTGTTTTTCATGGCCAACAGCGGGCTGCCTGGCACCAGTGGTTTTGTCGGCGAGTTCTTTGTCATCCTGTCCTCGTTTGCGGCCAGCTTCTGGTACGCGGCGCTGGCTGGTCTGACCCTGATTCTGGGCGCAGCCTACAGCCTTTATCTGGTCAAGCGGGTCATTTTTGGCGATGTCAAAAACAAGGCGGTTGCCGAACTGCAGGATCTCAGCGCACGTGAGTTTGCCATCCTCGGCGTGCTTGCGGCCGCCGTGCTGCTGCTTGGCGTGTGGCCGGATCCGCTGATCACGCTGATGCAACCGTCGGTGGATCAGCTGTTGTCTCACATCATTCAATCCAAGGTGTCCTGATCATGACTGCTGCCGATCTGATGCTGGCGTTGCCGGAAATCTTCGTGCTGGGCATGACCTGTATCATCATGCTGTTCGGCTTGTGGCTGCCGGAGGAGCGCCAGGGCATGATCAGTTTTGTCTCGATCATGACACTGGTGTTTGCCGCCATCATTCTGCTCGGCTGGGACGATCCTGATCCGGCGGCGGTCAGCTTTGCCTTCAACGCCACCTTTGTGCGCGATCAGATGGCCGATGTGCTGAAACTGTCTGCCTTCATCGTGCTGGCGGCGATCCTGGTCTATGCGCGCCAGTACCTGCGCGTGTTCAAGGTCGCGATGCTGGAGTACCACGTGCTGAGCCTGTTTCTGCTGCTCGGCGTGATGGTGCTGATCTCGGCCGCCAGCATGCTGACCGTGTATCTGGGGCTGGAACTGATCGCCTTGCCATCCTACGCCCTGGTGGCGCTGCGGCGCGATGATCAGCGCAGCACCGAGGCGGCGATGAAATATTTCGTGCTGGGTTCACTGGCCTCGGGTCTGCTGCTGTATGGGCTGTCCATGATCTATGGCGTCACCGGCACCCTCAGCCTGGCCCAGGTGGCCAACATCACCGCCATGGGCAACAACACCGTGCTGGTGCTGGGGCTGATCTTTGTCGTCATCGGCATTGCCTTCAAGCTGGGCGTGGTGCCGTTTCATATGTGGGTGCCGGATGTTTATCACGGCGCGCCAGCAGCGGTGACGGCGCTGATTGGCTCGTTGCCCAAGCTGGCCGTCTTTGCCATGGCGATTCGTCTGCTCAGCGATGGTCTCGGCAACATGCAGATGCACTGGATGAGCATGCTGGTGGTGCTGGCGACACTGTCGATTGTGGTTGGCAATCTGGTGGCCATTGCGCAGAGCAATCTCAAGCGCATGCTGGCCTATTCCACCATCGGTCACATGGGATTCATGCTGCTGGGTCTGCTCACCGGCAGCGATCAGGGCTTCAGTGCAGCGATGTTCTATGCCATCGTCTATGCCATCATGGCGGCCGGCGCGTTCGGCGTCATGATACTTTTGTCCCAGCACGGGGTGGAAGCTGAGCACCTCGACGACTACAAGGGCTTGAGCAAGCGCAGTCCGTGGCTGGCGCTGATGATGCTGATGCTGATGTTTTCCATGGCCGGGGTGCCGGTGTTTGCCGGGTTCTTCGCCAAATGGCTGGTGATCCAGGCAGTCATCGATGCCGGCATGATCTGGCTGGCAATCCTGGCGGTGATCTTCTCCGTCATTGGCGCGTTCTACTATCTGCGCGTGGTCAAGCTGATGTATTTTGATGCGCCCGACAAAGATGATGCGATCTCCGTGCCGGCCGATTTTCGTGCCGCCTTGACCTTGAATGGCAGCGCACAACTGCTGCTTGGCATCTTCGCCAACATTCTCATCGGCCTGTGTGTGGCCAGCTTCTGAGCATGCGCGGACGACAAGCGCATTGGTTCCGGATCTGACATGACCATCAGCTTCAACAGTTTCGGCTGGCACGATGTGGTGGGGCTGGCCGGTGTGGTCATGCTGCTGGGCACCTATTTTGCCCTGCAGATCGACCGCATCGACTCGCAGTCACTGGCTTATTCGCTGCTCAACGGTATCAGTGCCGTGCTGATCCTTGTTTCCCTGTTGTACACGTTTAACTGGGCATCGTTCATCATCGAGATCTTCTGGATCAGCATCAGTCTGATCGGCATTGTGCGCTGGATGCTGCGTCGCTGAGCAGCCCGGCGCAGTGATTCAGAAATAAGCCCGAATAATGCTTGAAAGCGGTTCATAAAGCCGTCATAATAGTGAGTCTGGTGCGGGGTGGAGCAGTCTGGCAGCTCGTCGGGCTCATAACCCGAAGGTCGCAGGTTCGAATCCTGCCCCCGCTACCAATTTCTTAGACTGCTCCCCAATCTCTGATCATGCACGGGTTATGCTGCCTCCCACCCGGCATG
>JAHJQV010000030.1 GCA_018819105.1 Gammaproteobacteria bacterium | reverse complement strand
GGATAGTGGACAAATTCAGCGAGAAGGTCTCTGGAGCAGAGATCAAGGCAGATTCGGGGCAGCGCCGTGCAGCTGCATGTGGTGTGGAATGTGGAGCTTAAACTCAAGTGGATTTTGTCTTGACTATGGGGTCCACTTTAGGTTGTCCGTATTCTCGAACAATCGCATTGATCACCTTACGCGCCTGAGTCAGCGAACGTAATACAACCGGGTTGCGGACATCTTCAGGGTTGATCGGCGGCAGCAGTTCGGATTGGTCAATATTGACTGGCAGACTGTGATCATAGCCAGCTTCGGTGCACGCCTCGTCATAACGCATGCCAGCTTCCAGATGTGGCATCAACTTGCGTAAGGCAAGCAGCGAAAGATGAGAAAATTTACTGAAACTGACAGGCAACAGCGCATCAATGATGGCATCATCAAATCCTTCTGCACGCAAGTAATCTGTTATTTCCTTGTCGTCCTTGAACACACTGAGTGCGTAGGCGAGCTTGTCCAGTTCATCAGGCCTGGTGGCGATGCCTTGCCATTCAGTTTTAAGTCCGGCATCGGTGAGCGTTTTTTTCAGTTTGTGCCATGACTTCAGCTCAATCAGCTTTTCGTTCTCGGCATTTTTGTCATCTCGATAGCGCAGACCAACAAACAAGACATCATCCGGCAGATCCAGTATCTTGCGTACTTGCGCATATTTGACTGTGCTTCGCTCATAAGGCATGTCGATGATTGTCCGCCTTTCTGCTGCAGTCAATGCCCGCCTGGTGCGATCACTGTTGAGCAAACGCAGGTTGTTGAGTTTTGTCAGCCAAACGAAGCGCTCTGCACTATAGCTTGACCTTGGCGCACGGTATTCATGTTTTTCGAAGGTGCATTTACCAAGCATTTTGAGCAGATTCTTACCTGACAAAGCAGGTCGTTGCTGCATCAGCAGTGTTGTGATCTGGTCAACAAAAGCATCATCCGTATGCGGATTACCATACTCTCTCTGCTTCACAGCCAGTAGCTGCAGCTCTTTCATCAACATCTTGCGATCAAAGCAGTGGCGGTAATCTCCCTGCTTGTTACGAATCGAATGACCAAACTCGACATCGTCTTTATATGCCATTTCACCTATGCTACGCCAGCCACCATTTTGCAGGCGTTCATTCATGTACTTCAGCGCCACCAATACCTTGCCGGTGTCATCGTCCGAGGTGTTTTTATCTGCTTTTCGGGTCGAAAGATAGCCGCGATGTTTGATGATGTGATAGATCACTTCAGCCCATTCAAAAGGCGTCAACAGTCTGTCGAGACCGTCTGAACGCAAGCGCCATGGATCAGCACTGAACTTGATGTTTCCACTTGTATCCAACTGGTCATGCTTGATCAGTCCTTCACGCAATAGCAATCGTTTCAAACGCAACATGCGATGAGCACGCCTGCGCAATCGCCTTCTGGTGCCTCTGGCAAGCCTTCTGGCCAGATTGAGCGACTCTCCTTCTTTGGCGGTTTCACCGCGCTCGAAGGTTCTGACACCCAGATCAATGATGCCATCTACAGTGCTGCCGTCATCACTGTTCAACACAGCCCAGCCGGTAGAAGCAATGCCTATATCCAGACCCAGCACGTACTGGCGAGAAATTTCTTTATCAGATGTGTTCACTTTTGCCCTCACTCCCTGTATAGTCTACATGTAGCCAATCGGGGTGAGAGCCGTTGCTACAATAAGGCCGTCATTCATTTGATGTGCCGTGGGGTCACTGTCCGGTCGCAAGACCGGACATCCCCTAAACCACCCTCACTCCCCATCCATTTGTACCTGATTTGATCTGAATTCGCAAACCCTTTGCGTAAAATCACTATCGTTCAAGCAAATAAGATTGTCGTTCGCAGAACACAATGCCATCCTGCGAGATCATCACACAAGTCAGTACACGATTGACTGATATACCCTGTCATCACAGCGATTTATGGACATCAGTAAGTAGTTTCGCCATGACTTGGCTGGTTGATCAGGAAGTGATGGAACACCCAAAATCTGTACGCTACTGATGATAGGTGTCCCGAGCCGCTGCCGAGCCACCGCCGACGATCTAGACATCGTTTCTACATCGGTGTACGATCTACATCATGATCAGAACCCAAATTCAATTACCTGACGAGCTTTATCGCGAAGCCAAGCGGATTGCTGCTGAACAGGAGATCAGCCTGGCAGAAGTGCTGCGACGGGGACTGGAGCACATGCAGCGTATCTATCCGCCTCGTCCTGACCAGCGCCCCTGGCGGCCGCCCGCGCCCATCAGCCTGGGAGCGTTCCAGGCCCAGGAGGACGACTGGCGCGAACTCGCGAATAGCTAAGGACTCATTGGTGCTTTCCATCGACTCCAATATCCTTCTCTACGCACAGAACGAGGACTGTCCGGAGCACCGACCGGCACGAGCATTTATCGAGGAATGTGGATCACGCGACGATGTTGCAATCTGCGACCTGGTGCTGGTTGAACTCTATCAACTGCTACGAAACCGAGCAGTTTTGAATTTTCCCCTCAATGCAGCGGATGCGGCCGCAGTCTGCTTGCAGTGGCGTGAGAATCCTCGTTGGGCAATGATAGAAAACGCGCCGATCATGGACAAAGTCTGGGTCATTGCGCAACGTCCCGACATCGCGCGACGGGCAGTTTTTGACGCCCGTATCGCCTTGACCCTGCGATACCACGGCATCACCGAATTCGCCACCCGCAATACCCGAGGCTTCGAGGACTATGGATTTACCCAGCTGATCAATCCGGTTGACACCACGAGCCACCGAATTCACGACGGATGCTAATCCAGAGACAGGGTCTTCTCAGGGATAATGGGATGGGATACCAATACTCTGAACGCTACGGATGATGGGTGCCCCGAGCCGATCCCGAGCCTTACTATTAGGGCAAAGCGCAAGACTTTGGTGTTTGTTGCTGCGCTGGTGGTTGACTTGGCCGGATGCGCTTCGCTTGTCCGACCTACGAGGTACTGACCATGTATTTTGTCAATGATTCACCTTCAACAGGCTACAAGTCGGCTTCGTTCTACTAGGGCATCTTATGGGTTTTTCGCCTGCAAGCAGGCTCCTGCATGACTCTGATTTACTTGGGTTTTTAGCGCATTTTTCGTCTGCGAGGCGGCTTTTTGTTTGAGCACAGATATGTTGGCAATGGGACGTCGTTATGGCATCAGCTGCTGGTATGCCAGCACCACCAGCATGGCATAGCCGGCGGCGAGCACGTCGTCGAGCATGACACCGATGCCGCCGTGGATGTGGCGGTCGGCGGCGCGGGCAGGCCAGGGTTTGATGATGTCGAACAGGCGAAACAGCAGAAATGCTGCCAGCCAGCCGCCGATGGACATCGGCACCAGCAGCAGCACCAGCCATTGGCCGACGAATTCATCCACCACCACGGCGCCGTGGTCGTGGGTTTTGAGTTGCCTGCAAACTGAGTCTGATGCCAACACGCCGAGCACGAACACCAGTGCAATCATGCCCAGTGATGGCCAAAGTATCGGCCATCCTGCCATGGCCAGCAACTGCAGCCACAGCCAGGCCAGCAGCAGCGCCATGGCACTGCCGGCGGTGCCCGGTGCAATGGGGCTGAGGCCACTGCCAAGCCCCAGCGCCAGCCAGCCAGCCGGTGTGCGCCAGGCCAGTTGCCACAGCTGCTGGCGTTGCTGGCGGCCGTGACGGTGTGGGCATGGGCCTGGTTTGGGTTCAGTCATGGAAATGTTGCCAGCCGCCTTGCGGCAGCTTGATGGGTTCACCAGCGGCGTCGATACAGCGCAGGCCGGGCTCGGCTTCGATGCGGCCTATGCAACTGAGCTTTATCGAGCAGTGCTGTGCGGCCTGCAGTGCCGCGGCCAGGTGTCTGTCCGGCACGCAGCAGCACAGTTCGTAATCGTCACCACCGCTGAGCGCACAGCGCTGCATTTCTGCATTGTCCATTCCGGCAGCCGCCAGCACCGGGGACATGGGCACGTCTTCAACGCACACACTGGCACCCACCGCTGAGGCCTGCAGGATGTGCTGCAGGTCTGCCAGCAGGCCGTCGGAGACGTCGATCATGGCACTGGCCAGACCGCGCAGTGCCTGCCCCAATTCCAGCCGTGGCGTTGGTCGTCGCAGTCTGTGCAGCAGTGCTGCGCTGACAACGGCACCATGCTTAAGCCCATGCAGTGCGGCGGCGGCATCACCGACATGGCCACTGAGCAGGATGTGGTCTCCCGCTGCGGCCCCGGCGCGGGTCACGGCGCTGCCAGCCGGCACGCTGCCGATGGCTGTCAGCGTCAGGCTCAGCGTGCCGCTGGTGGTGTCGCCGCCGATCAGTGTCATGGCATGCTGCTGCATGATCGGCAGCAGACCATCGATGAGCGCGCACAGCCAGTTGCTGCGCTGACTGGCCGACCAGTCTGCGGGCAGACTCAGGTTGAGCAGGCACCAGCGTGGTGTGGCCGCCATGGCGGCGAGATCGCTGAGATTGACCGCAACCAGCTTGTGGCCGATGTCGGCAGCGTTGTCGTCGGGGAAAAAGTGCACGCCAGCGTTCATGGTGTCGGTGCTGATCACCAGTTGCTCACCGACAGTAGGCTGGACGATGGCGGCATCGTCGCCGATACCCAACAGCAACTGCTCGTCGTTGGACTGCGGCAGACCTTGCTGTATGGCTGCGATCAGGTCGAATTCGGTGAATGTCATGTGGCCGGAGACGCTGTGCAGAATCGCTCAGCGCAGGCTGGCCGCTTCCAGCGCGCGCAACTGGCGAGCGAGCCGATCGAGCACGCCGTTGATGAAGGTGTGGCTTTGCTCGGCGCCGAAGCGCTTGGCCAGTTCCACCGCCTCGTTGATGACCACTTTGACCGGTATCTGCATCTGTTCGGCCAGTTCCACCCAGGCCAGAGCCAGAATGGCGCGTTCCATGGCATCAAGCTGGCCCCAGGGGATGTGCATGTGCGGTGCACACTGGTTGACGATGGCTTCCTGCTGGTTGCCGGCGCGGATCACCAGTTCGCGGAAGTATTCGGCATCGACGCTGGTGAAATCCTGCGTGGCGAGAAACTGCTCGACCACGGCGCGCGGGGTATCCGGGTTGATCTGCAGCTGGTAGAGCGCCTGCGCAGCGCGCTGCCGGGCGATGTGACGGGGCCGATGCTCGGCGGCAACCCGGCTCATGTCGCAGCCAGTTCGGCGGCGTCCAGGCGTGCGTACAGCGACACCATCTGCAGCGCTGCTTGGGCCACTTCCGCGCCCTTGTTGTCGCCGTCGATGGCGGCGCGTTGCCGTGCCTGGGCTTCGTTTTCGGTGTTGAGCACGCCCAGCAGCACGGGCACGCCGTATTCCACGCCGACACGGCTGAGTCCGTGTGCGCAGCTGGATGAGACGTATTCGAAGTGTGCGGTTTCACCGCGGATCACGGTGCCCAGTGCGATCACCGCATCGGCACGGCCACTGCCGACCACGGCGGCGGCCACCTGTGGCAACTCGAACGCGCCGGGCACATGCATGACTTCGATCTGTGCGGCGGCCACACCGGCCTGCAACAGCGCCTCGCGGGCACCGCTGAGCAGCTGCTCGACAATCGCCGCATTGAAACGTGCGGCCAGCAGCACATAGCGGGCCTGCAGGGCACTGGCGTCGACCGCTTGCGGAGTGCCAGCAGAACCGCTCATGAAAGGTGGTCTTGCGGCGTGGAGTCGACGTATTCGACCACTTCCAGACCAAATCCGGACAGGCCGAGAAAGCGTTTTGGCGCACTGAGCACGCGCATCTTGCGGATGCCCAGATCGTGAATGATCTGCGCGCCGATGCCATAGGTGCGCAGCTCACTGGCGGCGGCGTTGTCGCCGGCCTCGTGGGCGGCGGGCGCACGCTGCTGCAGCGCGGCCAGCCGCTGCTCGTCGTTTTCCTGGTTGGCCAGCACCAGCACCAGTCCGGCGCCATGCTGCTGGATTTCACGCATCGCCACCTGCAGCGGCAGGCCAAAGGACGGTTCATGCAGGCCGAGCACGTCGCCGAGCATGTTCTGCACATGCACGCGCACCAAAAACGCCTGTTCGGGATCCGGCTCGCCCTTGAGCAGCGCCCAGTGCAGGCACTTGTGAATGCTGTCACGGTAGGTGATGAGTTGGAAATCGCCATAGGCATTGCTCACCGGCTGGCTGTGCACCGGCTCGACACTGCGCTCGTTGTGCAGGCGATAGCGGATGAGATCGGCGATGGTGCCGATTTTCAACTGGTGTTCGGCGGCGAAGCGGTGCAGATCCTTGCGCCGGGCCATGGTGCCGTCCTCGTTGAGGATTTCCACCAGCACGGCAGCCGGTTCCAGACCAGCCAGCAGCGCCAGATCGACCGCAGCCTCGGTGTGCCCGGCGCGGGTCAGCACGCCACCGGGTTGCGCCATCAGCGGGAAGATGTGGCCGGGCTGGGTAAGGTCGGCGGCATCGGCATCGGGCTTGACCGCAGTGCGGATAGTGTGGGCGCGATCATACGCCGAGATGCCGGTGGTAACGCCTTCGGCGGCCTCGATGGAGACGGTGAAATTGGTGGCAAAGCGGGCCATGTTGTCGGACACCATCAGCCCCAGATTGAGCTGGCGGCAACGCTCGCGGGTCAGCGGCAGACAGATCAGACCGCGGCCATAGCGGGCCATGAAGTTGATGTCCTCGGGACGCACCATGCTGGCCGCCATGATCAGATCGCCTTCGTTTTCGCGATCCTCATCGTCCATCATGATCACCATGCGGCCCTGGCGGATGTCCTCCAGCAGCTCGGCGATGTCATGCATCAACTCATCTTCGCAGCCATCAGTGCGCTCGCTGATGCCGGCATTCACGGAAAGTTCGTTCATTCGCTTATTTTATCATCATGGCGGGACGCAGCCAGGTAACGGGTGACATAGCGGGCCAACAGATCGGCTTCCAGATTGACCGCCTGCCCAGCCTTGAGCGCCCCCAGCGTGCTGTGCTGGCGAGTGTGCGGGATCAGCTGCACGCAGAAACCCTCGCCATCGACCTCGTTCACGGTCAGGCTGACGCCGTCGATGGCAATGCTGCCCTTGACCGCGATCAGCGGCAACAGCCGCGCCGGGGCGTTGACCCAAACCTTGGCGCTGAGCGACTGCAGTTCGATGCGGCGCACATGGCCGATGGCATCGACGTGGCCGCTGACCAGATGACCATCCAGGGTATCGCCCAGCCGCAGCGAGGGCTCCAGGTTGAGCTCCTCGCCGGCATAGAGCTGGCCCAGCGTGGTCAGCGCCAGGGTTTCCCGAGACAGATCGGCCGAGAAACGCTGCGGCGAGATGTCCAGCACGGTCAGGCAGACGCCGTTCACGGCCAGGCTGTCGCCTTCTTCCAGATCGGGGATGGCATCATGCAGGGCGATGACGATGCGCTCGCCGTTGATGTTGCCTTGACGCGACAGCATTTCGCCGCGATAACGTATCAGTCCGGTAAACATGTTGCTCCGCTGGCCAATGGTGTGGTTGAGTTCAGGTTTTGCCGCAATGGCGACGTTGTGGCCGCAGTGTTGACGTGCAGCTGTTCCAGCGCGGTCAGCCGGTACAGCAGGCGGCGATCATCACCGCAGCTTTGCTGCTGTGCAGACGCCAGCTGCAAGCGCTCAGACATGCTGTTGATGTGCGGCAGATGCAGCATGGGCAGGCCGCGATCACCGAGCAGGCAATTGGCCTGATAGATCAGCAGTTCATCCACCAGCCCGGCGGCAAGCAGGCTGCCGCCCAGTCTAGGTCCGCACTCCACGTGCAACTCATTGACCTGCTGCTGCTGCGCCAGCCAGGCCAGCGCTGCATGCAGATCGACGCCGGTACCGTCGGTCGCTTCCGGCAGCACAGCAGTGTGCGCCCCGGCGGCGCGCAGTCGCTGCGCCTGCAGGTTGTGGCGGCAACCCAGCACCAGCACCTGCCCGGCCGACAGTTGCAGCATCTCGGCGTCGGTCGGCAGCGAGAAATCCGTGCTCAACACCACCCGCAGCGGCTGCCGCGTGGCCGCCTGTTCGAACTCATCACGGCGCACGTTCAGGCGCGGATTGTCGGTGTTGGCGGTGCCGGCTCCGGTCATGATCGCCGATGCCCTGGCGCGCCACAACTGATTGTCGGCACGCGCCTGGCTGCCAGTAATCCACTGGCTGCTGCCATCGGCGGCGGCCACTTTGCCATCCAGACTGATCGCCAGCTTCAGTCGCAGCCAGGGCCGTCCGCGCCGGTGGCGGGAAAAAAACCCGCGATTAAGCTGCAGCGCCGGGGTCGCCAGCATGCCGGCTGCAACCTCAATGCCGGCTTCGCGCAACATCGCCGCGCCGCCACCGCTGACCTTGGGATCGGCATCCTCCAGCGCATAGCTGACCTTGCTGACACCGGCTGCAATCAGGACCTCGGCACACGGCCCGGTGCGGCCATGATGACAGCATGGTTCCAGCGTGACGTAAGCGTGTGCGCCACGGGCACTGGCACCGGCCTCACGCAGCGCATGCACCTCGGCATGCGGCTGGCCTGCGGCAAGATGCGCGCCACGACCCACCACCTTACCGTCTTTCACCAGCACGCAGCCCACACGCGGATTGGGATCGCTGCTGTACAGCCCCTGCTCGGCGAGCTGCAGTGCTTCCTGCATGTAATGGCTGTCGCTGTCGTGCATGCCCATGGCCGGCGGCGGCGTCATGCCCGGTTTTGTTTCAGCAAGGAAATCTGCTTGAAATCCAGCGCGCCGAAATCTTCCCGCTCCAGACGTTCGATCTCATCCCGAAACGCCTGCAGGTCATCAAAGCGCAGGTAAATCGAGGCAAAACGTATGTAGGCCACCTCATCCAGCCGCGCCAGCGTGTGCATGACACACTCGCCGATGCGGCGGCTGCTGATCTCGGCCTCGTCCAGGGTCAGCAGATGGCGCAGGAGTTGGCGGATGGCACGATCCACATCGGCGGTCGGCACCGGCCGTTTTTCCAGCGCCTTGAGCATGCCGCGACGGATTTTCTGTTCATCGAATGGCTCTCTGGTGCCGTTCACCTTGATCACGTTCGGTGCTTTCAGCTGCGCCGATTCATAGGTGTTGAAACGCGCCCGACAGCTTTCGCACTCACGGCGACGGCGAATCTGCAGACCATCGACGGTCACCCGCGAGTCGATCACACGGGTGTCGGTGTGTTGACAGAACGGACAGTGCATCGGCGGCTCAGGCGGCCGTGTCCAACTGACGATAGACCGGGTAGCGCTGGCACAGCTCAGCCGCCGCCTCGGCGACGCGCTGCCGGACTGCCGCATCGTGGGGCTGCAGCAGACGCTCGCTGATGATGTTGCCAAGCAGCGTGCAATCGGCCTCATTAAAGCCGCGCGTGGTGCAGGCCGGGGTGCCGATGCGCAGACCGGAGGTGACGAACGGCGACAGCGGCTCGCCGGGCACGGTGTTCTTGTTCACCGTGATGTTGACCTCGCCCAGCAGCGCTTCGGCGTCCTTGCCGGTCAGTTCCCTGCCAATCAGGCTGACCAGAAACAGGTGGTTGTCGGTGCCGCCGGAAACGATGTCAAAGCCGTGCGCTGCCATCGCCGCGCTCAAAGCACGTGCATTGTCGATGACCTGCTGCTGATAGCTTTTGAATTCCGGCTGCAGCGCTTCCAGAAAGGCCACCGCCTTGGCCGCAATGACATGCATGAGCGGACCGCCCTGACAGCCGGGAAACACCAGCGAATTGAGTTTTTTCAGCAGCGTTTCATCGTCGCTGTCGGACAGGATGATGCCACCGCGCGGCCCGCGCAGGGTTTTGTGCGTGGTCGAGGTGACCACATGCGCGTGCGGCACCGGGTTCGGGTACAGGCCGGCCGCCACCAGTCCGGCGACATGGGCCATGTCGACCACAAACCAGGCACCGACCGCGTCGGCAATGGCGCGCATGCGCGCCCAGTCCACTGTGCGGGAGTAGGCGGAGAAACCGCCAATGATCATTTTCGGCTGGTGCGTATTGGCCAGTTGTTCGATCTGTTCGTAGTCGATCAGACCGGTGGCGTGATCCAGACCGTAATGCAGCGCATTGAAGAGTTTGCCGGAGAAATTGACCTTGGCACCATGAGTAAGGTGGCCACCTTCACTCAGATCCATGCCGAGAATGGTGTCACCGGGCTGCAACAGCGCCAGAAACACGGCCTGATTGGCCTGCGAGCCGGAATGCGGCTGCACGTTGGCATAGCCCGCACCAAACAGTTGTTTTGCCCGCTCGATGGCCAGCAGCTCGGCCTGATCGACGTGTTCGCAACCGCCGTAGTAGCGCTTGCCGGGGTAGCCCTCGGCGTACTTGTTGGTGAGCACCGAGCCCTGCGCCTCGAGCACCCGTGGCGAGGCGTAGTTTTCCGAGGCGATCAGTTCGATGTGCTGTTCCTGACGCCGGTTTTCTGCCGCGATGGCGGCGGCCAGTTCGGGATCAAAACCATCGATGCGCATGGAGGCTGAGAACATGTCTGTTTCCTGAATTCAAGCAATGACACTGGTGTAAAAAGCATTTTACCAGCAGTGGACTGCCGGCATCGTCAAAACGCCTTGCCGCAGTTTGATATGGTGGTCAAAGCTGTCTGAATCCAGCATAATAGCGGGTTTTCTGATCTGGTATTCCCATGAGTCAATACGTCTATTCCATGCTGCGTGTGAGCAAGGTGGTGCCACCGAAGCAGACCATCATCAAGGACATTTCGCTGTCGTTTTTTCCCGGTGCCAAGATCGGCCTGCTGGGGCTCAACGGTTCCGGAAAATCGACCGTGTTGCGCATCATGGCCGGCATTGATCAGGAATTCGATGGCGAGGCCAGACCACAGCCGGGCATCGACATCGGCTATCTGGCACAGGAGCCGCAGCTGGACGACGACAAGACCGTGCGCGAAATGGTCGAGGAAGCGGTTGGCGGGGTGAAGGCGGCACTGGATGAGTTCAACGCCGTCAGCGACCGCTTCGCCGAACCGATGAGCGATGACGAGATGAACGAACTGCTGGCGCGTCAGGCTGAACTGCAGGAAGTGATCGAAGCCCAGGGCGGCTGGGAGCTGGAGCGCAAGCTGGAAGTGGCCGCCGAGGCCCTGCGGCTGCCGGAGTGGGATGCGCCCATCAAGCACCTCTCCGGTGGCGAGCGCCGGCGCGTGGCGCTGTGCCGACTGCTGCTCACTGCACCGGACATGCTGCTGCTGGACGAGCCGACCAACCATCTGGATGCCGAGTCGGTGGCCTGGCTGGAGCGTTATCTGGCCGAGTTTCCCGGCACCGTGGTGGCGGTGACCCATGACCGTTATTTTCTCGACAACGTCGCCGGCTGGATTCTGGAGCTGGATCGTGGCCACGGCATCCCCTGGGAAGGCAATTACTCGTCCTGGCTGGAGCAGAAGGATGCGCGTCTGCAACAGGAAGAGCGTCAGGAAAAGGCACGCCAGAAAGCCATCGCAGCCGAACTGGAATGGGTGCGCCACAACCAGAAAGGCCAGCAGACCAAATCCAAGGCCCGTCTGGCACGCTTTGACGAAATGATGAGCAAGGAATACCAGCAACGCAATGAAACCCGGCAGATCTATATACCGCCGGGACCAAGGCTGGGCGATCTGGTCATCGAAGCCGAGCATCTGCGCAAGGGCTTCGCTGACCGCCTGCTGATCGAGGACCTCAGTTTTACCCTGCCGCCAGGCGGCATCGTTGGCATCATCGGCCCCAACGGTGCCGGCAAATCAACGCTGTTTCGCATGCTCAGCGGTCTGGAACAGCCGGATGGCGGCGAACTGCGCATCGGCCCCACGGTGCAACTGGGTTACGTCAACCAGAGCCGCGACAGCCTCAATGACGACCACACCGTGTGGCAGGAAATCAGCGACGGCCTGGACAACATCCAGGTGGGTGACTACGTCACCGCATCGCGCGCCTACGTGGGCCGCTTCAACTTCAAGGGGGCGGATCAGCAAAAGCGCATCGGCGATCTGTCCGGCGGTGAACGCAATCGCGTGCATCTGGCCAAGCTGCTGAAATCCGGTGCCAACGTACTGCTGCTGGATGAGCCCACCAACGATCTGGACGTGGAAACGCTGCGCGCGCTGGAAGAAGCCCTGCTGGCCTACCCCGGTTGCGCACTGGTGATCTCGCATGACCGCTGGTTTCTCGACCGCATCGCCACCCATGTGCTGGCGTTCGAAGGCGACAGCCAGGTGACCTGGTTCGAGGGCAACTTCAGTGAATACGAGGCCGACCGCAGGAAGCGACTGGGCAATGACGTGCAACCGCACCGGATCAAATATCGCCGCATTGATGCCTGAGTCACAGGACGACTGCGGATGCAGCCGGGTGTTGTAAATACACCTCGATTCGCTGCGCCCGCCCGGCATGACAGTCTGGTATGACGTTCTGGCACAAGGCTTGTTTGCGCTTGTGTCCCGGCTGACTACAATTCACTTCAGCCACAAGCAGGCTTAACACAAGGCTAGCCCGCAGTACGCCCACATTGCGCTGACTCATTCCGCGGCTGTCTACCGCCTGCAAGCCGTGATGTCGGCCAGCCTGGCTGGCTGCTGCGGTGCTTGCAGCATGGCTGCGGTCAGTTGCAGTGGTCGCGGAGACCAGCCGAAGTCGCTGCGTGCCGGGTGATCATCGAACAGCAGATCCTGCTGCTGGCGCTGAATCATGGCGGCATTGACGTCTCGCATTCGTCCGGCTTTGTGTGCAAGCCACAACATGGTCGTCAACAGCGCCTGCGGCACGCCCAGCACACGTCCGCGCTGCAGTGCCTGACACACTGCTTCCGCCAGCTGCCGGTAACTCAGCGTGCTGCCGCCGGCCAGCGTCCAGACACCGGAGAGGTTTAGCGCTTGCAGTTGCACGATGGCCGTGGCCAGATCGGCGGCATGCACCGGGCGACGCAGCCCGGGCGCGCGGCCGGCCACCGGGATCACGCCAAAACGCCTGGCCAGGTTTGCCAGCGCGCAGACATTGGCATCCAATCCGGCACCATAGATCAGCGTTGGCCGCAACACCTGGCAGATGATGCCGCGCTGCCGGCATTGTTCGATAAGGGCCTGCTCGGCCTGCGCCAGGGCACGGATCTGCTCGCGCTCTGCGCCATCGGCGGAGCTTTGCTTGCTCAGAATGCTGCTACTGGTGACCGCCAGCACATGCCGCACCTCGCTGCACTGCGGCAGCACCGCCAGCGTCAGCGACAATGGCCCCAGTGAGATGATTTGCGTGATCTGCTGCGGCTGTGGCAGATCAACTGTGCCACCACTTGTCAGTCGCCAGTGCAGTCGCGGGTCGTCCGGCAGATGGGGCGGGCGGGGTCGCCGGGCCAGTGCCACGATCTGCTGCGCAGGCTCGCCAGCCAGCAGCAGTGGCAGCAGAAAATGGCCAATCTGCGAGCTGCCACCGGTGAGCAGGCAATGGCTCATGTCCGCACGTCGCCATTGCGGTCGCGGTGGCGCAGCCAGAGCCAGGCATAATGCCCCCAGTTCAGCACCGGCAGCAGTGTCCAGGTGAGCGGATGCCAGCGATGATGCCGGCGCAGATAGCGCATCAGGCTGCGGTGTTTGCAGCGGGCGACAAACAGGCTTTTGCCCGCCGAGGAGTGACCGCCGGTGTGGGTGACGGCCAACCCCGGCAGGATGCCCACCAGCCAGTTGCGTTGCTGCAATCGCAGCATCAGGTCCAGATCCTCAAAATGCAGAAAATAACCGCGATCCAGCCCACCCACCTGCTGCCAGGCCGATTGCCGCAGCAGCATGCAGGCACCACTGACCGCTGGCAGCGCCTGCACCTCGTCAGGCAGCGGCTGCTGGCGCAGATCCATGCAGTCACGGCGACCAGCGGCATAAGCCAGCAAGCGCCACGGGGTCGGCAGGCGGCGGCGGCTGCCGGATTGCTCGTCACCGTGCTCGTCTCGCACCAGTGGTGCCAGCAGGGCGTATTGCGGGTGGGTCTGCATGGCATCCACCAGCGCATCCAGCGCGCCGGCCGGCAGCAGGCAATCGGGGTTCAGCAACAGCAGATAAGGCTGGTTACAGCGAGCGGCTGCCTGCATGCAGGCGGCGGCAAAACCAAGGTTTTTGGCATTGCTGACGATGCTGTCAGCCGGCAGCAGATCCTCGAGCAGACGCAGCGACCCATCGCTGGAGGCGTTGTCCACCAGCAGCAGCCGGCCAGGCCGGTTGGCCAGCACTGCCTGCACCGCAGCGCGCAACAGCTCGCCGCCGTTGTGATTGACCATGATGACGGCAACATCGCGGCTGCCGGCATGCTGGGGCGTCATCGCTGCCTGCGCTGAAACAGCCTGGTCAGGCGTTGCCACCAGCCGCTGGCAGCATGACGCTGCACATCGTCCGGCGCTGTACTGGTCTGCTGCAGTGCCTGCAGGCGCTGCTCCAGCTCGGCGATGCGGCTGTCACGGGCCTGCAGATCGTGCCCGGCCTGGATGTTTTTGCGCACCTGGTCATTGTAATGGGCATACACCGATTGCGGTTCATCACAGAACAGGTCATGCGTGCAATCCAGTTCGTGCAGGCGACTGGCATCGTTGCTGCACAGCGCGATCCAGTACATGGCCGGCTGCGCGATGCCGGTGATAAGCTGCATGCTGCCGGTCAGATAATGATGATGACAGTGTCCGTTTGACGCCGCGCCCGGAGCACCGTTGACGTCCTCGGCCGCCAGCAGGGAGGCAAACTGCAGCCGCTGCCCGAACAGGCGCACGTGTTTGAACTGCTGCTCCAGCAAGGCGACAAATTCCTGCCGGTACAGCTCACAGACATGATCCGGATTCTGATAACCGGTGGCGTCACTGTATTGCGCCTTGTCCGGCGAGGAAATGATCAGCAAGCCGTCGGCTCGCAGCACGCGGTGAAACTCTGCCAGCATGGCCTGCTGCTGGGCCAGATGCTCGATGGTTTCAAACGAGGTCAGCACCTCAAAGCTGTCGCCGGCAAACGGCAGCGCGGTGACACTGGCACAGACATAGTGGCTGCCATAGCGCTGGCAGGCGTGCGCCACAGTGTCGGCATCGATGTCCACACCAACCGCCTCGGCACCGGCCTGGCGCAGCAAAGCCGTGCCGTAGCCTTCACCACAGGCGGCATCACACAGCGTCCTGCCCTCAGCCAGTCGGCTGGCAAAGGCATAGCGGTGCATGTGTTCATACCAGATTTCCCGCACGCACTCCGGGGTGAAGCGCTCGCCGGTAAACTCCAGCACTGGTTGCTTGTTGGCCATGATGGTGTCTGCTGACGCTGTCGTCAGTTGCCTGCTGTCAACGCTTGATAGTGACCGATAATAACATCACGCCGCGCACGCAGCGGGTCTGCGCTGATGAACTGCTGCACCCGCTGCAGGTAATCAGGCCACAGCTCCAGCACACGTTGCAGCGCCTGGGCATTGGGCTGCATGGCCAGATCGGCGAACGACTGGTTGCCGATGTGGGCAACATAGGCATCGTCACAAAGTATGTTGCGCATGCCGGCGGCACGTGCGCGGCAGGAGTAATCGTTTTCCTCACCGTAACCGTGGCCGAAACGCTGTGCATCAAAATAACCCAGCCTGCTGAGCGCAGCGCGGCTGATAAGCATGCAGAAACCCACGGCGGTGGGCAACTCCGGGTATTGCGGCGGGCCAGCCGCAGCACAGGCGCTAGCCATCAGCTCGATGTCTGCCGGCGCTGGATTGTTCTGGCAGACCTGCGGCAATGAGACAATCTCGCCATTGTTGCTGAATGGGGTAATGGTGGCGACATCGGGCACCAGTTGCAGGGCACGTCCCAGCTTGGCCAGCAGTGCACGCTCGCAGACGGTGTCCTGATTCAACAGCAGGCAGTGGTCGCTGCTGTGCGCTGAAACGCGCTGCATGGCTGCGTTCACTGAGACCACAAAACCCATATTCTGATTGTGCAGCAGCAGGGTCCAGTCCAGCTGCTGCGCCTGGATATACTGCTGCAGCGCCGGCCGCACGCGGGCGTCGCTGGAGGCATCCTCAACCAGCAGCACCTGGGTCGGCGGCGGATCCAGTTTTCGGACCGATGCAAGCAGCGCCGGCAAACAGTCGTAGGCATTGTAGACCGGGATGATCAACGCTATCGGCGGCGCTGCTGCGGTCTGATATGGTGATGCCACTACTGCCACTTGTGCTGTAGACGTACGCTGCCCAGCTCCAGTGTACTGCCGGTGACTGCCAACCTGGTTTCCAGACTGTCACAAACGCGCAGCCCTTCGGGATCCAGCACGTGGCTGCGCACGGTATAGCTGCCGGGCAGCAGCGGCAAGTCCGCAAACTCCACGCGATAGCGCCACTCCTGCTCGCTGAGCTGCTCACCGGCATTGGCAACATTGCTGCTGGCCACACCATAAACAGGCAAACCACCTCGATCAATGATGCCGAATCCAGCGACTGGCTGACGCCCATCGGGTGTGCTCAATCGCATTTCTATGCTCAGTGCCTGGCCACTGCGAATCTCCTGCACGACTTGCTGCCGGGCATCCAGCAGCTGCATCGACAGCACCTGGTAATGCTCTGGATTCATCGCACGCTGGGCAGGCTGCTCGTTTTGTCTCTGCTTTTCGGCATGCCAGTCCAGATAAGCATTGATGACACGGTCTGAATCTCCCTGCATGGCCACTTTGTGATCATGAATCCAGATGGTCTGCGGACACAGCCGCTTGATCTGATAGGTGCTGTGCGACACCATCAGCAACGTACCGCCGTGCGCAAGGTAGTTGTCCAGCCAGGCGATGCACTTGCGCTGGAACGACTCATCCCCTACCGCCAGCACTTCATCGGTCATCAGCAGCTGCGGGTTCTGAATTGCCACGATGGCAAAGCCCAGGCGCACCACCATGCCGGATGAATAGGTCTTCACCGGCTGCCAGAGTGCATCGCCGATGTCGGCAAATTCTATGATTGCATCCAGATGCTGCCGGGTCTGTCGTCGGCTCATGCCCATCAGCGCGGTCTTCAGGAATATGTTGTCCATGCCGCTGAGTTCCTGATCAAACCCGGCACTGAGTTCTATCAGTGCGGCCATGCTGCCATGACGCTCTATGGAGCCACTACTGGGCATGATGACGCCGCTGAACAGTTTCAGCAGAGTGGATTTGCCGGCACCGTTTTCGCCGATGATGCCGATGGACTGTCCGGCGTGTACCGACAGGTTGACATCGCGCAGCACCTGCACGCCACTGCCGCTGGCGAGCGCACGCCCGGCGAGAATTTGCAGCATGGCGCGCAGCCTGCCGCCGGCGTGGCCAATGGCAGGATAGGATTTGCCCAGATTCTCAGCACGCAGCAGCAGCGCGGACATCAGGCGTATTCCTCAAACCATGGCGCCAGGCGCGAAAACACCCACCACCCCAACAGCAGCAGCACTGCAGCCAGCAGCCAGTTCCACCACCAACCGCCGGAGAGTAAGGTTTCACCCTGCAACAATGCGCCACGCACGGCGGTGGCGACATGGGTCAGCGGATTGTAATCGAGCAGATGCCGATACTGCTGCGGAATCATCTCCACGGTCCAGATGATCGGTGAGCAGAAGAACATCAGCATAATCAGCATGGGCATGGCCAGCTTGATGTCGCGCACGAACACCGCCAGTGCAGAAAACAGATATGCCAGGCCCAGCGCAGCCAGCAGCAGTTGCAGCACACTGAGCAAAACTATCCAGATGCGGGTGAAATCGACTCCGCCGGTGAGCACCAGCAGCACCAACAGGACCAGCAGGTAGGCGAGACTTTGCAGCGTGAACACTGAACAGACCCTGGCCGCCACCAGAGCGTGTTTGTCCAGCGCCATTTTCCGCATCAAGCCCATGTTCTCGTCCAGCACAGACAGACTGCGGCTAAGTGCTTGCGAAAAGGCAAACCAGGGCCACATCATCACCGCCAGGTACACAATGAACGGGCTGTCATGGCCGGAACCGGCACGCGCGGTAAAGATGACGCTGAACACAAAACTGTACACCAGCAGCATGATTGCCGGCTCAATCAACAGCCACAGGGAGCCTGCCAGCGTATTTTTTGACTGATCGGTCAGATCTTTACGATACTGCCGTTGGAACAGGGCCAGATCCATGCCGGATTATGCTCTGTGGCAGCGGCCAGTCGAAGTGCTGCGCAGATCAGGCCTTGCCGCTGTCGCCATTATTGCTGACGGTTGCTGAGCATCTGCAAGTCTTCCACCTGCGCCAGATAACTGGCAATGAAATCACTGACATTGTCCTGATGGACCGTTGCGGTTCCAGCAGCCTGCTGTACGCTGCTCAGATATCTTGCCCAGATTTTTTCCTTGTGATCAACCCTGGCCTCATAGATCAATCGGCCACGCACCTCCTCGTAGGGTACGGTCCGCGGTGGCGTGATCGCTTCCAGACGAATGATGTGATACCCATAAGCTGTCTTCACCGGCGCGGTCAGCTGACCCTGCTCAGTCAGGGCATAACTGGCACGCTCAAATGACGGTACAGTGCCACCGGGGGCGATGTCCAGTTGTCCCTGATTGCTGGCCGCAGAGGGGTCATCGGAATACTGCTCCACCGCTTCCTCCAGCGTGAGTTCACCCGCCACAATGCGCTCATGTATCTGCTGCGCGAGCTTGCTGGCAGCTTCATCGCTGCGATCTGTGTTGTTGATCAGCACATGCGTCACCGTGCGTGTCTCAGGCTCCACGAAATTTGCCTCGTTGAGCAGATATCTCTCACGCGCCAATGGCTCGTAATCGTCCAGCAGGCGCTGCTCCACATATTGATCCCGGTAGGCTTCAAACAGAATCTTGCGTCGCGCTTTTTCCAGCTGCATCTGCACCGTTTTGTCTGCCAGTATTGGAGTCAGATCAGCGTCTGCCATCACCAGACTGCGCAGCAACTGGTCTTGCAGTGCTTCGGCTGCGCGCTTGCGATTGAGCAGAAACGCCGCCTTGTCGTTCAGACTCAGGCCACTGAGATAGATCTCCATGTCCTCACGCGTGAGACGGCCACTGCGCCATTCGGCAAGCACATCGCTGTCGCTGGCAACACTCCCGGCTGTGGCATTGGCCGATTCATTTTGCTCGGCAACAACGAAAGTTGCCATGCAGAGCATGGCAACCACGAAAAAACTTTTACTCATTGTATGGAACTCCTGTTGTCAGGCTCACCAGCCTGGTATCAGGTGGTTGGATGGCTACTCAGCAATATGGTTTCAGCCATCTTTGCTCGCTGCCATGTCCAGCCTCAGGGCAGTGGTATGTTCTGAATCGTATTCAGATGGAAGCACTGTGACTGCGTCACTGGGCAAACCGGAAAGCGCACATTCATGAAATAGGTGCGGTTGCGCTCCAGCAGGCAGCGATTGGTTACGCCACTCTCGCTGAACGCCCACCTCAAGGTACCCGAAGTGCCATCGAATTTGCAGAACTGTCCCAGTGGCGGGAAGGCGCCGCCGTCACCGAAGTCCCCGGCACACTCACTGATGGTCACCTCACTCGGATCCAGTCCACTAGTGGACTTGCCGAAACCGTATTCACCAGCAAGGAAGTTATTACCCCCAGGGCTGGTATTGAACTCCAGAGCCTTGTATTGGTTGCGCAGTACCCCGACAGTCCTGCTCATTCCATTGTTGCCGGGCCAGGTGCCTGAAGGCGGATCAAACTGACCCACAAAAGTGGTCTCACGGGTGTCTCTGCCAGCCGGTGGTGGCGGACATGATGCACCCCCGGATTGCGTGATCAGCACCTGATCGGTGGAGAAATCCGTGGTACCGGTGGTGACATCTGGCTGGCAGGAGAAGGTGAAGGTGCGATTGCCGACCGGCGCAGAGGCCAGGATGGTGGCTGTATTGCTGCCAGCACCCGAAGACACCGACTGCGTTACCGTGTTGATGACACCGGTTGCAGTCAGGCTGCAGGTCGGATTGCTGGGATTGTTGGCAAACGAGACATTCCAGTCAAAATTGATCGTGCTGCCCTGGGCTGCTGATGTCTGCGCAATGTTGAAACTGTTGATGGTCACCACCGGCGAACTGCCGTCCTGGAAGGTGGCATTGACCGTCTGGATCACGTCACCAGTGCCTCCAACGCTGTTGCAGCGCATACGAAACTGTTTCTGCCCTGCAGTCGCACCGTTGGTGCCGGTATTAACTGGCCAGATCAGGTCGTTCACAGCAGGCTGGAAAACGCTCGGGTTCAACGGCTCGACAAAGGCAGACGGGTTGATGAAAAAACTCGGCAGCATGGATGACTTGCTGGTCGGAATGACCTGATCGATGATGCAGGTGGTGGCATTAAGACCTGGGACCACATCCCAGGACACGTTCAGGCAGGTGGTATCGTTGGTACCATCGTCATCCGTATCACAATTCAGGCTGCTGATGTCCAGTGGGTTTGGGGTAACGGTAAAGCCGTTGATCACCGGATCAACGCCGGGACAACTCAGATCCTCTGCCAGCGCATCGGCAAGCAGTATGATGTCACCGTTGTCACTGCTGATGTCCAGCAGGCTGCCAGACTCAATGCAGACATCTCTGGTGTTGTTGCTGGGCAATTGAAAGTTGATGCGCGGCAGTGTCTGCGCCTGCACAGCGGCAGTAGAAAGCAGCAACAACAGTGCAAGCATACCAGTGAAAGAGTGACGCATAATAAAGATCCGTTTGGTGGCTGTGCATTGTGCTATGTCTGCAGGTGAGGCCACTACAGCAGCAATCCGGTTGTTCATAAAATCTCCAAGCAAGTCGATGTTGATCAATCGTCCATGATTTAATCCGATTTCTCAACTTTTGGCCATAATCACCTGATCTGATGATGTGATCATATTAGCAGCGATTTCCTCAAAGGCGCAAGTAAGACTTTTGTGAAAGCCAGCTGTTACCGTGCGAGGGAGCCTGTGCAATCACTCATATCCTGGCGATCCAATCGCTGTTGCCGCTGTGAGTGCGACAATGATGATACACAACGAGCAACCAGTGTCCACAACAAAAAAGGGCTGCCCAGTGGGCAGCCCGTGTATTTAAGCAAATACGCTGTTAAGCGATTGCTAATTCAGACTCTGAATTACGGAGCCGGTACCGGGGCCGGAGCCTGGATGACGCGGGCATAAGCATGATCAAATGCCGCACCGAACAGGATGTCGTTGGTGGCATCGTCATCGCCGCCGTCAGCGTTGGCTGTACGAACCGCGAAACCGGTCACGGGCAGACCTACATACTCACGGGTACCGAGGTCGTTGACCATGGTCTGTGGGAATGAGACCTGAGCCCAACCAGAACTGAAGGCTTCCGGAATGTGGGTAGCGCTGTCAACGTCGAAGTTGATGGACAGCTTGGAACCCAGGGCTGCAGTCTGGCCGGCATCTACGATGTCCTGACCATTGTTGAAGCCAACGGTGTTCACTTCCCAGCAGAAGTTGTTGCCAACGATTTCCGGAGGCGGTGCCGGTGAAGGCTCAACATCACCCGGTGCGGTGCCACTTTCCTGCTCGTTGCGATCCCAGATACGGATATCGATCGGCTCACAGGCGGTACCGGTTTCCGGATTCCACTGAACGGTGAACGGAGCCACGGCCGGACCAGGCAGCTGGTCGAAGGTGTGGAAACGCTTGGTCGGGTGAGTAACAACCCACTCGGTCACGGCGTTGGTGGCATCTTCCACTGCGTACTGGTTCATGACCTGGTTGCTCATGAATACAGCGGTCACTGCCTGCGGAGCAATGGCCCAGTCGTCAGAAACCACAACCGGAGCACCAGCACCGGTGGCGAGCACACTGTAACTGGTGGTCGGCAGCACGTCGGTCAGATCCGGCTGCGGAGAAGCCGGCAGTTCGTGCAGGGAAACCGGATCCAGTTCACCAGGTACGTAGAAACCGTCCAGAGCGGTCGCAGCGTAACCCATGGCGCGGCCATTGGCCACATTCACGATGGTACCATCACCAAACAGGCCGCCGGTAGGCGGAGCCATGTCGGTCTGCGCGTCCAGAATCCAGTACGGGTTCGGACCCGGGTTACGCCATGCGTCAACCAGCTGCTGGCAGTCAGCAGGTGTCGGGTTGCCGTTGACATCGTCAGGACCGGTGTGGGTCGCTGCAGCCAGTGAATCTTCCACTGCATTGGTCAGCGTGCCCATTTCGATCATTTCGACGTAGCCTTCACGGGTACGATCCAGACCGCTGGTCGGGCCAGCACCGCCAACCACGTCGTTGAACAGGAAGGTGCTGAACTCGGAACCCGGCGCACCGGCACTGCTGCCGTCGACGGTGCCGTTGTTGAAGAAGTACGGTGCGGTACAGCTGTTGTCAGTGGTGACAAAGCCAGCACCGCCGGTGCCGTTGTCGCTGATGGCAGCGGTCCATACATCGAACGGTGACATGTACAAGTTGAAGTCGCGCACTTCGCGGCTGTTCATGCCTTCGATGAAGCGTACTTTCACCGCCTTGCCGTCTTCTGTCGTGTTAACGATAGAAATCAGGGTGACGTTGTCGGCACGGGTGGTGTAGTAAGGATAGACGAGTACCTGTCCGGTACCGTCCGGATTGATATGTACCGCGTTGGATACGCTGACAATACCGGCAATACCGGTAAGACCAGCCAACACTGCGGTTGTTAAGGTCTTTTTGTTCATGGAACACTCCATTGGTTGTTAACGGGCAAAAAACACGGCCAGATCACGCAGCTTGCGGGCTACAAGCCACGCACAGCGATCCGACTAGGGAGAATGTTACGTCATATTAACGCTGAACGCAAGCGCAAAATCGCTTCCATGTGAAGCTTCTTCGACATGATTGGATCGGTACCGGAACTGGAGACAGGCGGACTACCGGCTCATGGCATTGCATAATACCACTGCCCATCCACCAGCAGCCATTCATCGTGCACCAGCTTAGTAATGGGAACCCTGTCAGCACCGCGCAGCTGCCCCACCACGGTGGCATCGACATCAAATGTGGCGATACAGACGCTCTCGGACCGGCATTCCACCGACTTGAATTCGGCCGACTTCCAGCGCACTGCTGAGCGTCGCATGGTGACCGAGTAAACGTCTATCGGCGTGGTGGCCCGGTAGCCGGGCGTCAGATAGGCATAGGCATCCATGTATTGCTTCTGCACGATCAGATCCCAGCGCGCTTTGGCGCGCTGCTCGACAAGGTCTTCGGCGCGGCCGTCATCCGGCCTGGTGGTCTGCTGGCTGCAGCCCCCCAGCAGCAGAATCATGCCCCACAGGACGGCCACTGATGATGGTTTCATTCTGTTCATTGTTTGCTCTTCCAATGCTGTTGTGGTTGCACAATAGTCAGCGACACCTGCTGTGCCACGGCCTTGTCTGTTGTCTGTCCTGCCCGGGAGAATGCTTTGTGACCGGTATCCACGCCTTCGGTTCAGGGTTGTTGCTGCTGCATGTCGTCAGCTGATGTGCCAGGCCGCAATGTCGCATTGATGTCCACTTCGCGCGGGATGGCTTCGTTGGGCATCAGTATGGGCCGCTGCAATGGCTTCAGACCCCGGAACTTGCGGCTGAACTCATCCGAGACCCCCTGCAGGTTATCAATGGTCTCGACCACGGTCGGCTTGATGATGACGACGATCTCACTGCGGGTACTGGAAAGCGTGGTGGATTCGAATGCACGCCCCAGCAGCGGGATGCGCCGCAGAAACGGTATGCCGCTTTCGGTTTCTGACATGGAATCACGAATCAGACCACCAAGAATGATGCTCTGGCCGGACTGCACCGCCACATTGGTGGTCAGCGTATTGGTGTTGATGTCCGGGTTGCCGCCACCGGTGGGGCGTGCTCCCGGGGAACTGACTTCCTGGTTCAGCTCCAGATAGACCAGACCACCGGGATTGACCCGCGGCGTGACCGTCAGCGTGGTACCGGTCTGCACAAACTGCGTGCTGGCGATGGTGCCGGTGCCACCGACTCCGCCAATGCCGTTGAAGCTGGTGTTGGCGATCGCCACCTGGGTGCCGACATTGATTGAGGATTCGGTGTTGTTGCGCACCAGCAGTGTTGGCGAGGAGATCGTGCGCGCATCACTGACCGACTCCAGAGCATTGATGGTGGCGCTGAAAAAATCGCCGAAAGCATTCAACGGGTTGCTGACATAGGTGAGCAGGGTGTTGCTGCCATCAAAGCCGGCCGAGCGCGAGATAAAGCCTGGCGCATTCAGCGATGTGCCATCGCCACCGACGCTGCCTCCGGTGTCGCCATCGTCACCGCCATCACCACCATCGCCGATGTTCACGCCATCGGCATTGGGATCAAAGTTGGACAGGAAGTAGTTAACGCCATATTCCAGATTTTCATTCAGCGTGACTTCCACCACATGCGCCTCGATCAGTACCTGCAAGGGTTCGATGTCAAGGTTCTCAATGGCATTGAGGATGCTGCCATACTGACTGGGCGTGGCCTGGATCAGCAGCGAGTTGGTTTCCTCAACGGCGGTGATGCGCACATTTTCGTTGTCGCCGATGACCGCACCCTGGCGGCTGTCTTCGCCGATGTTGTCGTTGCGTGCGGCAGACTGCCCACGCGCGGTCAGCTCGGCCTCCTGATTCACCGACGACAGCGACACCGGCTCCAGCCCCGGCCCGATCGAACCGGCGGTCAGGTTATTGCGATCACCACCACTCTGGCTCTGGCTGCGGCTGCCACCGAAGATGTCCAGCAGGTAATCGGCCAGCACTCCAGCTTCCAGGTTTTCCACCCGATACACATACAGCCGGTTGGCGGCACCGGCCTGGCCCCGATCCAGCCGCTGGATCCAGGTTTCGGCCTGGTTCAGATATTCTTCCTGTGGCGTGATCACCATGATGGCATTGAGTCGCTCGATCGGCATAAAGCGGAACATCCCGGCCAGCGGCGTTTCCGCACCCTCGCCGAACACCGCCTCCAGCTCTGCGATGACATCGGCCACCTCGACCAGCTCCAGGCGGAAAATCCCCACCGACATGCCGTCGAGCCAGTCGACATCGAAAATCTCGATCGTGCGCAGATAGCTGGCCAGTTCGGCGCGGGTGCCGGCCAGTACCATCAGACTGCGCGCGTTGTCGGCGCTGACAATGGCGCCCTCGCGCACATAAGGCTCCAGAATGATCTGCATCTGCGCCGGAGCGATATACTGCAATGGTACCGCCAGCACTTCAAAACCCTTGACGCTTGCGGCTTTGGCCAGCCGGGGCGAAAGGTTGCCGGGTATGGCCTGATTGACCGGCAGAATCTGGTACTGCCCGTCGCGATAGACCATGGCCGCATTGTTCCAGCGCAGCAGCATTTCCAGAATCGGCATGATCTGCTCACGGTTGACCGGCTTGGCGGTGGCAAAGGTCACCTCACCGCTGACGCCGGGGGCGATGACATAGTTCTCGCCCAGCATTTCGCCCAGCACCGCGCGCACCACTTCCTGCACCGGCAGCGCCTCGAAATTGAAACTGATTTCACCGTCCTCAGCCAGCACCTGACGCGGCTGGCTGCGTGCCACCTCTTCGTTGATGAAGCTGCCGCTGCCGGCGATCTTTTCCACTTTGGGGATCTCACCGCGAACGGCAGCCGCTGCATCGGCTTCCGCGTCCGGCTGCATCGGCACCTCGATGCGCTCGCGCGCCTCGGTATAGGTTGCACTGGATTTGCCGCGGGTGTCTTTGGGCTCATTGCCGGCACAGCCGACGAGCAACACCAGCAGCAGTGTTGTACTGACCCACCTGCCCGCATGCGTGTTGTGGTTTTCAATCATTGTTGTTTCCATCTTGTGCCTGTCTGGCACGCTCCGCTCTTAATTGTGCCCGCCGCTCGGCAATGCGCCGGCGAATTTCTGCAGCCGTCTGTTCGCGCTGGGCGGCAGCATCTCTGGCATTGCTGACGATCTCCTCAGCCGACTGCTGCGGCCTGTCCTGACTGTTGGCAGATTGCTGGCGAGCCGCCGCAGCAGGTGCCTGCAGTCCCTTGGTGTTGACTTCCAGCTCCAGTTCAGCCGACTCGTCTCCGGCAGCAAAACTGACCATACGTTCCGCAATGCGATCAAGACGCCAGGCCGCCTGCTCGCCTTCCAGCGTCATGCCTTCGGACAGCACCATGGTTTTTTTCGACTTGTTGTCGGCGACCATGGCCAGACGCTGATCGGGCGCAATGATGATGCCGGCAAGTCGCGCATCCAGCTTTTCTATGCTGGTTTCCTGCTCTGCCTGTTCCGCCGCCGCCAGTGCCGCAGCGGCTTCCTCGTCGATGATTTCCGGCAGGCTGCGATCAGCAAAAAACAGCGGTTGCTGCAGAATTGCAGCGGTGTAAAGTTCGCTGCTGCGTTCATTGAAGCTGACCGATTTCAGGTCCTCCAGCTGCGCTGCCAGACGCTGCCCGCTGACATCCGCCGGATTGATGGCGGGGGCTTCACCGAGCAGGACGGCACTGATGCCAGCCACAACCAGCAGCAGCAGGCAGACGGTACCCAGCAGGGCGGTCAGTCCGGTCCAGAGATCGCTTTTCATGAGCGCCTGCCTGAGCTGTCCGCCAACTCGCGAGCGCCCGCCAGATAACCGAACATTTCAAACCGGATGTCCAGTTCCGCAGTGTTCTGATTGCGCAGTTCGCGCCCGGGTACCGGCACATAGCGCTGGTAGATGTTGACGCCATCAATCAGCACCATCGGCGATGACGCACTCAGCGTGTGCATGGATTTGACAAAGTCACCCAGGTTACAGCGCATGCGCACCTCCACCTTGACCTGTTCAAACCGCTCCACCTCGCGCGGTCGCACATTGCGGTTGCTGATCACCTGACAGCCGGATTCATGATCGGCCTGGGTGGCAATGATCTGCTTCAGCCGCTGGGTCAGCTCGGCGGCGGCGACATCAAAACTGTCACCGCGCAGAAACAGCTCGTCGTTGCGGTCTTCGCTGTTGAGTTGCTGCAGGCTGGCCTCGATGGCATCGCGTCTGGCCACCACCTCGGCAAAACGTTGCAGATCTTCCTGCAGGCGGCCGATCTCATCACTCAAGGCCAGATGACGCATGACGAACCAGTGAAAACACAAGAGATAGACCAGCACCAGCAGCAGCCCGGCCAATCCCAGCGCCAGCGGACGTGACTGCTCGCGATCAGGCAACAGCTGCATGACCGTCTCCTGTCTGGTTGCCGCTGCCGGTCAATGGCATGCCGGTTGCAGACTCATTGGCGCCCCCATCGGCAAGCTCATCCGACTCCTCCCCGGCATCAATGTCCTCTGCGTCGTCCACGGGGAGCAGCTCATCGCCGGCGTCCTCCACAGTGCCCCCGTCATCTGCATCGACAGCAGGCTCTGCCGTCGACACAGAAGGGCTGAATCGACTGCCCGGATCAATCTGTGCGGTGGCGGTGAAGCGCTCCTTGTTGAGTCGGCGGTCGGTGGCGATGGTGCCTTTGAATGAAGTGTTTTCCAGCATGGCCGACTGATCCAACAGCTCGATCATCTGCTGCGAGCTGTCCGACAGCCCCAGCAACTCGAGCTCCTTGCCAGTCATTTGCATGCGCTGGATCCAGGTGTGTTGTGGCAGCAGACTGGTCACCTCGGCAATCACGTCGAGCATCATTGGCGTCTGCGCCTGTTGCTCGGCAAGAAAATTGGCCGCCTCGATGGCTTCTTCAAGCTGTTGCTCCAGCTTGCTGACCTGCATCGCCTCGGCGCGCAAGGCATCACGCTGCTGCTGCAACTGCTGCAGGGTGTTGCCGCGCAGATACAGGGTCTCTGCCATCAGCAGTGCCAGCAGCAGCAGCGCTGCAGTCGCCAGCGCCCAGTTGATGCGCACCCGCCGGTTGCTGCGTCGACCGCGCTTGTCTGCCGGCAACAGATTGATGTGCAGGGGCCTGGGTGGCGACGGCGTACTGCTCTGCTCATCGCTGGCCTGGTTGATGTCCACGCCCTGCAGGGTCAGACCCAGTCGAGCCAGCTGCTGCAGCCTGGCATCGACCTCACTGCGCAGGATGATATACAGATCGACCTCAATGAAAGGTGCATCGCGCTGCACCACCTTGACGTCGTAATAAACCTCATCGGCCTTGAAAGGTGTTTGCCGATCCAGCTCAAAGCCCACCGCCTGCTGCAGATTGGCCTCGGCCGCCAGCGGCAGACGCAGGCGCTTGCTCAGCAATTGTGCCGATGGCAGGCAGTAGATGACCGCAGTGAGGGCTTCCTGGAACCGATCCAGACAGGCCTGCAAGCGCTCGCGCAGCTGATCCGGCTCAGCGTCCATGGCCAGCCGATCGAGCAACTGCTCACCATCCTTGCCAGAGCGCCACAGCAGCCATTCGCTGGCAGATGAGGTGATCAGCAGTTTCTCTCCCGGCACCTCGAACCAGCCCATCACCCGGTCCGGGATCAACGGCCGCAGCTCACCTGTCCACCATTGCAGAAAACGCGGCAGTCCGGATGCCTGGTAGCGGGTTCGCACGATGGCGCCGTATTTGCCTAGAGCTTCGAACACGAGTTTACCGGTATGATCTCAGATGTGTTGCTGTCAGAAAATCAGGGGGTCAGCCGGAACCGACGCCTTCACGCCAACGCACAACGCGAAATGGCCGACCAAGCAGATCAGTGCCCAGCCTGAACGTGGCTTCGACCTGTGCAAAGGCACCATTGTTCAATGTGCCGCGAGAGCGCACACTATACGTCAAGCCCCCGCCTTGTGCCAGCGCCGTGCTGCCATCCGGCAGCACCAGTGGCTGGCGATCGGTGCCGGTCTGCTGCCGGCGTTCTGCGACCAGATTTTCTGCGGCTGCCAAATCCATCTGCGGCAGAGCCAGCAAGGCCTCCACGGAGGCAAATCCCGCATTGACATCGGCGCGCCCGGAAAACACCGTCAGCGCCGGCTCGATCTGCCGGTACAGCGGATAACTCATGCCCAGCACCTGCTGCAACTCCTCCACCGTGACAAAGGGCTGATTGGGCGGTATCCAGCTCAGACCTGATGCGTCGTAGGCATCCGCCTCAGCCCCCAGCGGCCGGGTGGCATCGTCGGGATCACGCCAGTCCAGAATCGCGTCCACCAGCGCTGCCGACAGCTCGGCATCATTGCTGTGATTGAACAGCAGGTTGTAGAGCAGTTCCGGCGTGGCCGCATTCAGATCCAGCTTGCCGGATTCATCGGTCACCTCGACCGTGACCAATACGTCATCCAGCTGGAACTCATAACCACGCCCATCGGCAATCCATTTGCTGGCCTGATCCGGATTGCGCATTTCAAACACCGCCCGGTTGATCCCGGCTATCGCTCCCATGCGTGCCCGCGTGCCATCAAACAGCGTTCTCGCCTCCATGTTCTCGGCGCGGGCCAGCAAGGCCAGTGTGCCGGAGACGATGCTCAGCAGCACCAGCACCCACAGCACAATCAGCAGCGCCACACCACGCTGCTGACGTGGCGCGCTATGGCGGACTGTTGGCGCTGCGCTGTTCACTGGTTCAGCAGTGAGCGCAACACCGCATCACGCCCGTCGGTCTGCTGTAGCCTGCCGGAGGTGCTGTCGATGCGCAACGCGGCATACAGCTGCGGCCAACTCACCCTGGCGTCATCGGCCATGCTCAGACGCAGGTTGATGGCCACCGGCAACGTGGTGGGGGTTTCCCAGCCGGACTCCCAATCGGTCAGCTCGCCCTGATCATCCTGGCCCTTGAACTCAAACCCGCCATCTTCAATGTTGCGCAACAGCACGAACGGCTCGGCATCACGCATGCTGCCATCCTCATAGGCCAGCAAGGGCACATGTGACAGCTGCAGCTGGTAGGCACCACCGGCATCGCGCGCCAGTTCCAGTCGCTGCACCTGCGGCCCACCTGCCCCCAGATAGCCCGGCATCGGTGCGACAAACTGGATCCAGTCGCGCTCACCTTCGAACATCAGCCGCTGGTCGTCGTTGTCAACCCAGTAACTGAGCGGCAAAGCCCGCACCAGCTGGCGATGAATGAACTGTTGTGTGGCGCGCATATGAGTCTGCTGCTGCATCAGCTCGTCGGCGCTGTCGGTGGATCGGGTGATCGAGCGCAGACCACCATAGGCCAGCGCCATGACCAGTCCGAGCAGAGTGATGGCCAAGAGCAGCTCGATCAGTGTAAATCCCTGGTGGCGGTGCATGTCAGCGCCCGAATGCCCGCGTCTGGTAATTTCTGTCCTGGGCATACAAGGTGGTGAAATCGGCACTTTCCTCTCGCCCGCCCTTTTGCCAGTAGACCGTCAGCATGATGCGGTACATGTCCACCGGAATGGTCTCGGGGTCGATGCCACGCTCATCGTCCACGGTATACAACTCGGTCTGCATTTCCCAGCGATAACGCTGATCAAACTCGCCGCTGTCAGCGCCCTCTTCCACCGGCGCATCAATGCCCAGCATGTCCATTTTTGACTGTGCATACAGTGCCGCCTGGGTCAGATCACCGGCCACACGCGTGTTGCGCAGGCTGGAGCTCATGATCTGCATGATGACCGCAAACGACAGGGCAAACACCAGAAACGCGGCCAGGATCTCGATCAGCGTAAAGCCGCGACTGCGCAGCCGGCCAGGCCGTGCAGTTGTTTGCTGCAGCCGCATCAGATGTCCTGCAACTCGCCGCGGGTGATTTCACCGGTCAGCCATTCCACCCCGACCACCCAGTCACGCCCGGCGCTGCTCAGCTTGACCCGGCCGCCGGTAGAAGAGCCATCGGCAAAAAAGCGGATGCCGGCGGTGTTTTCACCGGTCATCTCCGAACGCGCCGTGTCAATGGTGATGTCCATGTCTCGCGGGATCTGCACCGGACGCCGGTCTGCCGCCTGCCAGCTTTTGTCCTCGATGTTCACACTGAACACCTGCTCGCTGTGACTGCGCATGGCCAGACTGCGGGTATAGCGCAGCGCCGCCGCCACTTCGCGATTGGCATTGCGGATTTCGGCATTGCTGACGCCACGCCCCATGGAAATGGCCACCAGACCGAACATCAGGCCAATGATGGTCAGCACCAGCATGATTTCCATCAGGCTGAAGCCAAGCTGCCGCTGCGAACCATGCATCATGATGAGGCCGGATGGCTTACTCCCAGTTGTTGATGTCGGCGTTTTTGCCTTCACCGCCCTGGGTCTTGTCGGCCCCATAGGAAACAATGTCGTACTCACCGTGCTCGCCCGGGTAGATGTACTGGTAGGGATTGCCCCAGGGATCGGTGATGAGGCTGGATTTGGCATAGGGTCCGCGCCAGTTGTCCACGCCGCCCGGCTCCTTGACCAGATCTTCCAGGCTGTCCGGCGGATTGCCGACATCCAGATAATAGCCATCCACGGCGCTGGACAACTGCTGCACCGCAGCCTTGGCCGCTCTGGATTTGGCCACCTCGGTGCGGCCGATGATGTTGGGCACCACCAGACCGGCGATCAGACCCAGGATGACCAGCACCACCAGCAGCTCGATCAGACTGAAGCCGGATCCGCTGCGCGCGGCCACCGTGCGCCGTGACAGCACAGCAGCTGTGGATGATGCAATGCGATTGGTTAACTTGTTCATGGCAATTTCCCGTTCAATGGTTTCCGTTGTGTACGTCAGTGCTCAATGATGCTGTGATGGGTGGTCGCCGGAGGCACATCAGACCAGTTCATTGATGCCCAGTATCGCGACCAGAACCGACATCACGATCAGACCGATCATCACTGCCAGCACCAGGGTCATCAGCGGCACAAACAGTGACATCAGACGGTCGACAGTGGTTCGCACCTCACGATCAAAAGTATCGGCCACGCGCAACAGCATCTGGTCCAGCTGGCCGGTTTCCTCACCCACGCTGATCATCTGCAGCGCCAGCCGCGGGAAGCTGTCGTCCCTGGCCAGCGTGCGCGCCAGCGAGTGCCCTGTCTTAACCTCATTGGCCGCATCGGCAACCACCGCCTGCAGCACGGTGTTGGTCATGACATTGCGGGCAATGGACAGGGCACCAAGCAGCGGCACGCCATTGACCAGCAGGGTGCCGGTGGTGCGTGCCAGTTTCGCCGTTTCCATTTTCGCCACCAGATCACCGATCCAGCGCATGTGCAGGATGCGCTTGTCCCATTGCAGCCGGGTTTTCGGATTGGCGAACTGGGCGCGAAAAAACCACACCACCGCCGCACCGGTGAGTATCATCAACCACCAGTAGTTCTGCAATGCAGAGCCAGCACCGAGCACAACCTTGGTCAATGTCGGCAGGTCGGCGCCCATGTCTTCAAAGATTGGCGTGAACTGCGGGATCACGTAGGTCAGCAGCAGGATCAGCGAACCGGCTGCCAATAGCATGAGCATGATCGGATACACCAGCGCCGAGCCGATGCTGTCCTTCAACTCCTTGCTGCGCTGCAGATAATCGGACAGCCGGGCCAGGGTTTCCTCCAGCGTGCCACCCAGCTCACCGGCCCGCACCATGTTCACATACAGCCGGTTGAACACGCCATGCTGGGCCTCCAGCCCATCCGACAGCGTGCCACCCTCACGCACGTGATCGCGCACCTTCTCCACCATGCGCCGGGTGCGCTCGTTTTCCGCCAGGTCAATCAGTACCTGCAGGGAACGATCCAGTGGCAGACCAGCCTGCAGCAAGGTCGCCATCTGCTGGGTGAACTGGCCCACCTCACGCGCCCCCGGCTTGCCGGAACGCACCAGCAGGGCGCGCAGATCCAGCCCGCCGCCTTCGCTGGTGGCGCGCGCCTGCAGCGGAATGTTGCCCGCCTCCTGCAAGATGCGTGCAGCATCCTCGGCGCTGCTGGCATCCAGTTCTCCGCGAATGGTTTCACCGGTGGGCGTGACCGCCTTGTACTGATAGGTGGCCATGGCTCAGTCGCTCACCGGGACCGCCGTTCTGCGAGCCAGGCAAGGCGATTGCGCTGAACTGATGGTGTGTGGGACGTTGTGGTACACAGTGAATCAACCCTCCTGGTTGACACGCAGGACTTCCTCAATCGTGGTCAGCCCCTGCAGACATTTCATCAGGCCGTCGTCGTACATGCTGCGCATGCCCTGATCCAGCGCCAGCTGATGGATGTCCGCTTCATCGGCGTGCTTCATGATCTGGCGGCGGATCGGCTCATTCACCTGCAACAGTTCCATGATGCTGAGACGGCCACGAAAACCGGTTGGATTGGTTTCACTGGTACCCGGTTTGTACAACGTGACCTGATCCCCGTCGGCCACATCGGTGAGACCAACTTCCTGCATGAACTCGCGATCCACCTGATAGGGAATGCGCGTTTTCGGATCCAGTCGGCGCACCAGCCGCTGCGCCATGATGGCATTCACGGTGGAGGTGAGCAGGTAATCCTCAACCCCCATGTCGAGCATGCGGGTGATGCCGCCGGCGGCCGAGTTGGTGTGGATGGTGGAAAGCACCAGATGGCCGGTCAGCGCCGACTGGATGGCGATCTTGGCGGTTTCCAGATCACGCATTTCGCCGATCATGATGATGTCCGGGTCCTGGCGCACGATGGCACGCAAGGCGCTGGCGAAGTCCAGTCCGATGGAGGATTTGGCCTGAATCTGGTTGATCCCTTCCAGCTGGTACTCGACCGGGTCCTCCACCGTGATGATCTTGCGGTCCGGCGTGTTGATGCTGGACAGCGCGGTGTACAGGGTTGTGGTCTTGCCGGAACCAGTGGGACCGGTGACCAGTATGATGCCGTGCGGCATGTGCAGCACTTTTTCGAAGCGCTGTTGATGAAAATCATCAAAGCCCAGTGCGGCAAAATCCAGCACCACGCTTTCACGGTCGAGAATACGCATGACCACGCTCTCGCCATGCGCGGTGGGCACGGTGGACACACGCAGATCCAGCTCCTTGCCCTGGACCCGGTGCATGATGCGGCCGTCCTGCGGCAGGCGCCGTTCGGCGATGTTCAGCTTGGCCATGATCTTGACGCGGCTGATCACCGCCGAGGTGGAGCTGGCCGGCGGCGACTCGACCTCGCGCAGCACGCCATCAATGCGATAGCGCACCTTGAGGCGGTTTTCGAACGGTTCGATGTGTATGTCTGAAGCGCGCGATTCCACCGCACGCTGCAGAATCAGATTGACCAGCCGAATGACCGGTGCTTCCGAGGCCAGATCTCGCAGATGTTCGACGTCGTCGTCGTCCACGCCCTCGCTGCCCAGCGACTCCTGCAGCTGCTGCATCTGTGATTTGCCACCGCCGTGATAACGCTCGATGGCGTCATCGATCTCGGATGCCACGCCAACCAGCGGCCTGATCTGCAGTCCGGTGGCCATGTGCAGGGATTTCAGCGCAAACTCGTCCTGCGGGTTGGTCATGACCACCTGCAGCTGATCTTCGTCCACGCGAATGGGCACCAGCTGGCTGTGCTTCATGTAGCGCACCGAAACGTGTTCCAGTTCCGGGGCCGCTTCCGGGTAATCCTTGCTGTCGAGCAGCGGCAGTTGCAGCAGCCGCGCCTGCGCCTCCGCCACATCGCGCTCGGACACCAGGCCCAGGCGCACCAGCAGCGTGATGAGCTGGCCACCATGCTGTTGCTGGTATTGCTGGGCCTTGTGCAGATCGGTCTCGCGCAGGCGCTGATGCTCGAGCAGGTCGGCGCAGATGGCTTCTGCCCCGGCATCCACCTGCAGCAGGCTCTGGTCAGCCAGCATCTGTGCGGCCTGCTCCGGTTGCAGCGACATCACAGCAGCCGGATTGCCCGCAGCCGAGTCGACAGCGCTGTCGGCGCTGTGCTCGCCCGCATCAGTTTGCACTTGTTCGGTTTCCTCTGTCATGGTTGCATTATAGCGCTTGTGTCAGTGTGAACCCTGCTGCTACGGCAAGTTCAGCCCGCACGCGCCGGACGCGCAATGTACTGATCAAGAAAGCGACGGTTCATCAGTATCCACAGCATCAGCGGCAGCACCGCCGGCATGATCAGATAACCGAGCTGGTAGCACAGCGCAATGAGATTGTCAGGCAGACCCAGTTCACTGACCACACGCGCCGCCAGCGGGCCGGTTTTCAGCGCCATGTCCTTGAGCACCTCCCAGCAGACGCCCCAGACCTGCACCAGCACCAGCACCAGATAGCCTGTCAGCATCTGCAGGATTCGGCGCCACGGGCTCAGCCCGGGGGTGGCCATGATCAGGCCGAACAGCAACGGCACACCATAGCCGTAGATCATCGGGTTGACGCTCCAGGTCAGCAGCGCCACGCGGCCTTCCACCAGCCTTTCCGCCGGGATCAGGGTGTACACATCAAAGCTGTGACGCACCTGCTGCAGACCATCGATGGCATCCGGCATCAGCGCGGTGAGGATCAGATCGGCAATGCGACCCACCGGCCAAACCAGCCAGTCGGCCAGATAAAACCAGAGAAAAAAGCCCATCGGCAGCCACAGTGCTGCGAGCAGGAAAAGCTCGCGTGCAGCACGTCGGGCATTCAGCGCGTCACGCTGCGCGCTGGTTTTCTGCGCTGGTTTTGACTGCTCTCCCATGGGTTTTCACCTTAGCTGTGCTGAATTGTCTGTGGCGCTGCCTTCATTGCAACCAGTTGCGTGCATTATGAAACATTTGCAACCATGCCGACGACTGCGGTGCCTGGCGCATCGCCGCAGCGCTCAACCAACCGGCATTCTGCCGCCGCAACAGACGCTCCGGATGCGGCATGGAAATGGTGATGCGGCCATCGCTGTTGCTGACCGCACAGATGCCCTGTGGCGAGCCATTGGGATTGTATGGATACAGCTCTGCCACCTGCCCCGGTGCCGACACATAACGCATGCTCACCGCCACCGCCTGCTGCGCCTGGTCATCGGCAAATCGCATGCGACCCTCACCGTGCGCGCTGACGATGGGCATGACACTGCCCTGCATGCCCTGGAAAAACAGAGACGGGCCCGGCTGCACCTCCACCAGACTCATGCGGCACTCGTACTGGCCACTGCGGTTGGCCACCAGATCCGGCCAGTGTCCGGTACCGGGGATCAGCTCGCGCAGACTGGCCAGCATCTGACAGCCATTGCAGATGCCCAGGGCAAAGCGCTGTTTATCGGCAAAGAAATCCGCAAACGCGCGGCGCAGCTGGGCGTTGAACAGTATCGAGCGGGCCCAGCCACGACCGGCACCCAGCACATCGCCATAGGAAAACCCTCCGCAGGCGGCCAGTCCCTGAAAGCCCTGCAACAGCTGTGGATTGGCATGCACGTCGCTCATGTGCACGTCCACGGCAGTGAAACCGGCATGCATGAACGCCGCCGCCAGTTCGGTTTGCGAGTTCACCCCTTGCTCGCGCAGGATTGCCACCCTGGGTTTGGCGCCGGTCTGGATCATCGGCGCTGCTGGCGGGGTGAAGGTCAGCTCACTGCACAGGGGCGGATTGCGCCATTGTGTGATGCTGGCAAACTCTTCGTCGGCGCAGTCCGGGTTGTCGCGAAGACGCTGCAACAGATGGCTGGTTCTGGCCCATTGCTGCTGCAATGTCCACAGCGGCTGTGGATTGATGACGTCATCGTCAGCGGCACTGGTGCGAACGATGCGCAGATCCTGATGCGCCTCGACCGTGCCGGCCAATTGCATGCACTGGTCCAGACCAGCGTCGGCAAAGCGCTTTTTCAGTTGTGCGGCTGCCGCGTCATGCAATTGCAGCAGCAGCCCCGGTTCCTCGTTGAACAGCCAGCCGATCAGGTCCTCCTCAGGGGCATGCAGGGTGATGCCGGCACGACCGGCAAATGCCATTTCCAGCGCCGTGCACAGCAAACCGCCATCGGAGCGATCATGACAGGCCAGCACGGTATCGGCCTGCAGCGCCTGCTGTACCAGTTCGAAACACTTGCGGAAAGCATTGTTGTCATCCACGTCGGCCACCGCCTGCCCGCTGCTGTCCAGCTCACGGGCATACACCTGCGCCAGCGCCGAGCAGCCCAGCCGCTGTTGCCGACCGTTGGGTGCGATCAGCCACAGGCGGGTGTCTGCCAGCTGCTGCAGCTGCGGTGTCACCGCAAGCTCGACATCAGCCACTGCGGCAAACGCCGAGACAATCAGGGACACCGGTGCCGCCACCTCACAGTGCTGCGCGCTGCCACCGTTCTGGTCTTGCTGCCATTGCACCTGCATGGACAATGAATCCTTGCCCACCGGAATGGCCAGCCCGAGTGCCGGACACATCTCCAGCGCCACCGCCGCGACACTGTCGTACAGCGCGGCAGCCTGATCATCACGACCGCATGCGGCCATCCAGTTGGCCGACAGTTTGATCGTCGATAAATCGGCAACGCCTGCGCCGGCCAGGTTCAGCACCGCCTCGGCGATGGCCAGCCGGGCCGCTGCCGGGGCGTTGCGAATGGCCACCGGACTGCGCTCACCCATGCTCATGGCAACACCGGCGCTACCGTGAAAATCGTTCAGCATCAGGGCATGATCGGCCACTGGAACCTGCCACGGCCCCACCATCTGCTCGCGACAGGTCAGCCCGCCGACATGACGGTCGCCGATGGTGATGAGAAACTGCTTGCTGCCCACACTGGGCAATGCCAGTACGCGCTCGATGGCGTGGGTTAGGTCGATACCGTGCCAGCAGCCCGAGTCGTTGCCGCCGGTTGCGGACGGTGCTGCCAGGACGGGAAGATACTCGCGCTGCATGCGTGGCAGGTCGCCCAGCAGCAGAGACATCGGCATGTCCACCGGATCATTGTCATGCCAGGCGTCGTGCAGTCGCAGTCGGTCTGCATTGCTGGCCACGCCGATCACGGCAAACGGGCAGCGCTCACGCTGGCACAGCTCGGCGAAGCGCTGCACGTCCTCAGCAGCCATGCCGATGACGTAACGCTCCTGTGATTCGTTGCACCAGATTTCCATCGGCGACATGGACGGGTCGGTGCAGGGGATGTCGCGCAGCTGCAGCTCACCGCCACAACCGGCATCGTGCAGCAATTCCGGAACAGCGTTGCTGAGTCCACCGGCACCGACATCATGGATGGAGCGGATCGGGTTTTGTTCACCCTGCATCCAGCAGCGGTTGATGACTTCCTGGCAGCGCCGCTGCATTTCCGGATTGCCACGCTGTACGGAGCTGAAATCCAGCGCCTCGCTGGCCGATCCGCCATGCTGCGATGAGGCCGAGCCGCCACCAAGACCGATGAGCATCGCCGCACCACCAAGTACGATGACCATGTCGCCCGGTCGCAGTGACAGCTTGTCAACCTGCCCCTCGCGCATCTGGCCGCAGCCACCGGCAATCATGATTGGCTTGTGATAACCCCACCAGCGCTGTTGGCTGACGTTCTCGGCCGCCGCATCCGTGGCAGCGACCGGCAGCGTCAGTGTGCGCCAGTAGCCGCCCAGAGCAGGCCGACCGAATTCGTTGTTGAACGCCGCCGCGCCCAGTGGGGCTTCCAGCATGATCTGCAATGCAGTGGCTTGTCGAGACGGTGTTTCCAGACCATGCTCCCAGGGCTGTTGCTGACCCGGGATAAGCAGCTCCGAGACGCTGAACCCGGTCAGCCCGCCGCGCGGCTGGGCGCCGCGACCAGTGGCCGCCTCATCGCGGATTTCTCCGCCGCTGCCGGTGGCTGCACCTGGCCACGGCGATATGGCTGTAGGGTGATTGTGGGTTTCGACCTTGATCTGAAATGGAATCGGCTGGGCGGGCTGAAACCGGTACTCATGCCCGAGATCGGGCTCCAGAGCCTGCCCGGCAAGACCCTGCACCACCGCTGCGTTGTCGTGATACGCAGAGAGCACCCCCGCGCTATGCTGCGCATGGGTGTGCCGGATCATCTGAAACAGGCTTTGCGGCAGTATCTGGCCATCCTGCAGCCACTGTGCATTGAAGATTTTATGCCGGCAGTGTTCTGAATTGGCCTGCGCAAACATCAGCAGTTCGGCGTCCGTGGGACCGCGTCCAAGACTGGCATAACCCTGGCGCAGCCAGTCCAGCTCAGCAGCCTGCAAACCCAGCGCCAAGTCCTGATTCAATTGCTCCAGCGTCTGCTGTCCAGCAGCAGGTTCGCCCGCAGGATCCGGCAACACAAACTGCCGCAATGGGCGCTGCGGCAGGTCAGCAGGCGCCATCGCCGCAGTACGGATTCCCTGACTGAGCTGTTGCAGCATCGGGTCATGCAGCAGTCGCCTGGCTGACTCCGGCAGGGTCTGCAGCGTCTCGCTGTCATGCCCATCTTGCTGCTGCGCGTAGAGCAGCCAAAGCACGGCGTGCTCGATACCTGCCACGGCGGTAAAACCGCAACGACGGGTGATGTCCGTGGCCTTGGACGACCAGGCCGAGCGGGTTCCGGGTCTTGGTGCGCTCAACCAGCCCTGCGCAGTCGGCAGCGCAGTCTCCGCGTCTGCCGCGAGCAGTTCCTGCAGTCTTGGCAACCACTCGGGGACATCAGCACTGCTCGTGTCCTGCTGGTAATCCAGCAGGTAAACCGTGGTGGCCGACACCGCACTCACCGGCAGGCCGCACTCAGCGATGAGCTTCTGCCGCAGGTTGTGCAAGCGGAAGTCAGGCAGCGCCTGACTCCCATACAACAGCAGTCTTTGCATCAGCTTAGCCCGGATTATTCATGACCCGACCATCGCGAGACGGTTCCAGTGCCCGTCCCGGACTGGATCCGGGGCTCTGTAGCCGTGGCGTTTCGCGACCGAGCGCACCGGAAACGTACTCGCCTGTACGGTGAGGATGCGCGACCGAACGAAATGGCGCGGATGCTGGGCTTGGGGCCGTCGCAGTAGGTTCGGTCATAAATCATACGGGCTTAAGGCATGCTGGCCGAGAACTGCGGCAGCACTAAATGGCTTGACTATTCGGCTGCTGCGAGCTGATCCAGCCGCGCCTTCAGGTCGGCCGGCGGCATGTAGCCGGGGATCAGATAACCGGACTTGGTGACGATGGCCGGGGTGCCGCTCATACCCATGTCGCGACCGGTCTCGTACTGTTCACGCACCGGATTGTCGCATTGCCGGGGCTTGGGTGTTGCACCCTGCTTGGCGCTGGTCAGCGCGGCATGCTGATCTTCGGCACACCATACCGACACCGCCTTGTCATAGGAGTCAGAAGGAATGCCGGCGCGCGGGAACATCATGTAGTGAATGGCAATACCCAGCTTGTTGTATTCTTCGATTTCGCTGTGCAGTTTGCGGCAGTAGCCGCAGTCGATGTCGGTGAACACGGTCACATCGTGTTCGATGCGGTCACCGGCGAAGACGATCTGACTGTCACCGTTGACCTGGCTCAACACCTGCTTGCGGATCTTGCCGCGGGCTCTTTCGGTCAGATCCTCGCGCTTGTCCAGATCAAACAGTTTGCCCTGCAACAGATACTCGCCCGACTCATTGACATAGAAAATGTCACCGCCCACGGTCACTTCCAGCAGACCATTGATCGGCGTGTCCGCGATGGCGATGTCACTGGCAGTGGGGATCAGCTTCTTCATGGCCGAACTCACTGCCGGATAATCCTGTGCATTGGCGCTCGCAAGCAGCGCCCACAACATAGCGCTGACAAGCAAAGTGAAAGATCGTGAAACGCTGTGGTTTCCGGAATCATAGTTGGTCATGGAGACATCCGCTGCTGAAGTTGGTGTGTGGTAATGCAGAAACAGATTATAAGACAGCGTTCTGGCCAATGGTTCACTGATTGCCTGACTGGGCTGATCAGGCCCGGGGATGATGCTTGCCGTGCAGGCTTTTCAGGCTGTCCTTGGCGACATGGGTGTAGATCTGCGTGGTGGCCAGATCACTGTGCCCCAGCAGCAGTTGCACCACGCGCAGATCGGCACCATGATCCAGCAGGTGGGTGGCAAAGGAATGGCGCAGCATGTGTGGCGATACGCTGGTCTGGATGCCAGCCTGGCGCGCACGCCGGCGGATCATGTGCCAGCAGGACTGTCTGCTCATGATCTTGCCCTGACGTCCGGGAAACAGCAGATCGGAATGCATTCCGCGCAACAGCTCAGTGCGCTGCTGCTGCAGGTAATCCAGCACCGCTTGCAGCGCCTGCTCTCCCAACGGCACCAGCCTTTCCTTGCCACCTTTACCAATCACCCGAATCACCCCCTGTTGCAGACTGATGTCATGCATGCGCACGGCAATCAGCTCGCTGACGCGCAGGCCTGCCGCATACATCAGTTCCAGCATGGCACGATCACGCCAGCCCAGCCGGCTGGTGGTATCCACATCCAGCAAGGCTGAGACCTGCTGCTCACTCATGGCCTTGGGCAGATTTCTGCGGTTGTGCGGGGAACCGATCAGCGCCGTGGGGTCGGCGTCGATATGCTGCTGCTCTTCAGCCCAACGGAAATACTGGCGCAAGGTGGAAACGGCGCGGATAACCGAAGCCGCCGTCTGTCCGCGCGCAAACTGCTGCTGCAGATAATCCTGTAATACTGCGTGGCTGACCTCGTTCAGCATCAGCTTCTGCCGCTGCAGATAGCGGTGCAGACTGAGCAGATCGTGGCGGTAGCTGCTGAGACTGTTTTCGGCCAGCCCACGTTCTGCCCAGCAACTGTCCAGAAATGCCTCCCACAAAGAAAACGCCGCCGGAGACAGTTTATCTTCGGCGGCGTTTGCTGTTTGCTGGTCGGTATTGCCCATGACCAGTCACCTGATTTGACTCACGAACGGGTGGCATGCTGACTTGGCAGCATGCCACCACTCATGCATCATTTCCGGCGCAATGCTTTCAGGGTGTTCCTGGCGGCAGTCTCCACACTGCTCAGCTGCTGTTCAGCCGAACTTTGCAGTTCATGGGCGCGACTGACAATTTCACTGGTGCGCTCATGCAATTGCTGAGTCAGCAAAGCCATGATCTCATCCACGGCTGCCTGCAGGTGTTGTGCAATGGCCGCGCTGTGTGCGCTCAGTTCAGTCGTTGCTACCTTGCTGGCGGCTTTCTTCGGCCGGCCTTTCTTGCCAACCTTTTTCGGCCGGCCTTTTTTGCCGACTTTTTTCGGCCGACCTTTCTTGCCTGCCTTCTTTGGACGGCCTTTCTTGCCAGGCGTAGCAGCAACGTCGGTGCTTACTGTTTTGCTGGCAGACTTCTTGGGCCGACCTTTCTTACCGGCCTTTTTCGGCCGTCCTTTCTTACCGGCCTTTTTCGGTCTGCCTTTCTTGCCGGCCTTTTTCGGGCGGCCTTTCTTACCAGCCTTTTTCGGTCGGCCTTTCTTGCCAACTTTCTTCTTGCTGGCCTTTTTACCGGCAGCTGTGGTGCTGGCTTTTTCCTGACCGGATTCGGTGGATGCGGCTTCGTTGTCGCCTGCCGCATCTTCCATCATGATGTCTTCAGTCATTGCTAGTCCTCTAACACGCGGATAATGGTTGTCATAATAACGCAATATTGATCATGACGCAGCTTCTTGTCGCTCCCTGACCTGTTCAATCCATTGTCTTGCCGCCTGTCTGCTTGATGTAAAGCGTTGTGCATTGTTGAACGCTTCTATGGCGGAACTGAATCGCTCCAGATTCATTTCTGCCATGCCGATCAGCAGCCAGGCATTGCCGGTTTCGTTGTCGGTAATGCCACCTTTTTCAATGGCGCGACTCAATGATGATTTGGCCGCGTCCCAGTCCTGACGATCAATCAGAATGAATCCACGACGCAGATCGAGCTTGCCGTCATCGGAAAAACGTCCTGCCTTTTCGTAGGCAGCCAGGGCTTTTTCCAGCTCGCGCGCCTGATACCAGGCATTGCCAGTGCGCTCCCAAAATTTTTCGTTGGCTTCAAGAATGCCGTCATTAATGCCTTTTTCCAGCACCGAAGCGGCCTGATAGGGAATGTCCTTAAGCTGATAAAGGCTGGAAAGCTGCTCGATTTCATTGGCTTTATCCAGATAGCCACGCTTGTAGGCCAGCTCCAGCACTGACAGCGCATCGCTTTCACGCTTGAGATTCAGATATACCGATGACAGCTGCTTCCACAAGGATTCATCCTCAGGCCAAAGCTCGATCATGGTCTTCAGCGTGGTGGCCGCTTCACCCATCTGATCCAGTTCGTAATGCGATGCCAGCTTGACCTGGTAGTAATTTTTCTTTGGCTCTTCGGACATCTCTATTGCTTTGGTGATGGCGCGCAGTGAGGCCCGGTAATCTTTCAGTTCGATGTAGGCATTGGCACGCAGCACATAGGCGTTGGCCTTGATCTGCTCCGGCGGAACCTTGCAGAACCACTCGTTGAGCGTCGCCAGTCCATCACGATAACGCTCATTCATGATTTCCAGCTGGGCAATGGCAAACATCATCTGGAATTGCTGCATATTCGGCAGTGCATCAATGGCGACTGATTCCTTGAAGTACTTCAATGCCGAATCATAGCGTTCGCGTGATGAATCGGTGTGACCCAATGCCTGCAGAATGATGGCTCTTTCATAGCCTGCGTCATCGGCCTTGTTGAGCAGTTTTTGCAGTTCAGCAGCGGCTTCATTGTAATTCTCTTCGCCGATGTCCTCATAAATGCCCGACAGCTTGTTGTAGGTCGCCTCGCTCAGCGCTTGGGCCTTGACTTCACGCTCCTCGTATGGAGGGCACGGATCCTGCGCCTGCGCCACCTGGCCTGCAGACAGCAGTGCAGCCAGCGCCAACACTGAAACGGGTAATGTGGTGTGCAGTAAGTTCTGGTTCATAATCATCAATGGTTCAGATTGCTGGGATCAGATCCTGGCTATGGATCATACGTCAATGCCTTGTCGTTTACTCAGTCGGCCAGGACGCTGCAGTTGGATCAGTCCTGTTCCAGGCTGAAAGTCAGTGTCTGACTCGCCCGTCGCGCCACCGGCTGGCCTTCGCGCATGGCTGGTTTGAATTTCCATTTTCTGATGCCTTTGAGTGCGGCATCGTCAAACACCTGCGGCGGCTGTGATGCCACCACGCGCGCATCACTGACCTGCCCACTGGCAGTGACGACAAACTCTATCGTCACCCAGCCTTCAATGCGGTTGAGTGCTGCATTGCGCGGATACGGTGGCGCGATGGTGGTGAGCGCAAACGGTTCGCCATCTGACTGACCACCTGCAGCAGGCGGCATGGTGCCGGCAATGATGTTGGTGCCGGGGCCGCTGCGCAGCAAGCTGGTGTCTATGTTCAGGGGTTCCGGGATCAACTCCGGCTGCGGTGTATTAATCGTCATCTTTGGCTGCGGTAGCTCTTTGGGTACAGGACGCTCCGGCGGTGGCGGTTTTTTCCGCTTGGGTGGTTCCGGCACATCGACGTCTTCAAAAGCGATGTGCAACTGCTCGGAACTCGGCCGTGGCATGCTGTGGTCAGTGGCAATGAGCAAAGTCATGACATAAAACATGAGCATGGTCACAGCGACCGCAGCCGATCCAGTGAAGACATAACGTAGCATTGCGTTCATATTCATTCTCCTGCAACCGATGCGGTGATGCTGTTGACACTCATGCCATGGCAGCCTGATCTCTAAAGCTCTGGTGTCCTCGCCTAGCCTGTGCTCACATGCCTCAGCGATGATGTCGCGATCCTGAGCCTGGTTCAATAACCCCAGGTTCTCCTGTCATCCAGATCAGCATTGTCTGGCATTGCCGATGTGCTGTTTGGCGATCAGTTTTCCGCCAGCTTGAAGTCAATGGTCTGCGTCGCCCGACGCTCAACAGCCTGGCCATCAATCACACGTGGCTTGAATTTCCATTTCAGGATGGCGCGGATGGCCTCGCGATCAAACACCCGCGGCGGATCGGCGTCTACCACACGGGGACTGGATACGGTACCGGCCGGGGTGATGGTGAACTCGACCTTTACCCAGCCCTCGATTCGACGAATGGCGGCTTCACGCGGAAACTGCGGCTGGATACGCACCAGCGGAATGATATCACCTTCCTCGTTCGGATCCGGGCGGCGGAATGTTCCCAGAAACGGACCACCGGTGCCGCCCATCGGCACATCCAGACTGGGCATGTCCAGATCCAGATTGGCAGTGACCTGATCGGGCTGATCAATCTGCATCTTGGGTGGTGGCGGCGGCTCTTTGGGTGGTGGTGGTGGTGGTGGCTTCTTGCGCACCTTCTCCTGCACGTTGTCAGGAATGTCCACATCCGCGAAATTGATTGTGGGTGGCCGGTCAGAATCGTTCGGCTGGTTGCCGCCACCGGAAATCAGCAGATTCATGAAATAAAAGGTCAGCAGTGTAACCACCACAGCAGCGGCACCAGCGACGACATAACGATAACCTGTGTTCATGGTTCTAGACTCCTGACGGCTCGTCCGCCGAAATGGTCAGTTTTTCAAATCCTGCGGCCTTGATCTGATCCATGACCTTGACCAGATCGCTGGTTTTGGTACCGCGATCGGCGATCACCACCACTTCACCCTCGGGATTTTCGGCCACGGCGCGCTCAACCAGTGTTCTGACCTGGCGCAGTTCGATCTCACCACCGTTCATCCATATGTCTCCGTTGGACCGGATACCGACCAGAATGTTGCCCCGCGGTTTGCGCTCGGTGCTTTCTGCGGCCGGTTTGGTGATGTCGGCACCGGTTTCCTTGGTGAACGAAGTGGTGACGATAAAGAAGATCAACATGATGAAGACAATGTCCAGCATCGGTGTGATGTTGATGTCTGCATCGTCTTTTTTGGCGTGTCTTCTGGCCATGGTTCAGTAACTCCGTTGCTGTGACAAGCTGCGCAAATCAATACTGCCCGAGGTCATGCTGATGCATTCAGTCATGGTACTGCAGCATGTCTTCCAGCCGCTCGGTCTCGGCGTCGGCCTTGTGTTCCAGATGGGTGCTGAAATAAACACCACTGAGTGCCGCCACCATGCCGGCCATGGTTGGCACCGTGGCCTTGGACACACCTGCCGCCATGGCCCTGGCATTACCGGTACCAGCCACCGCCATCACTTCGAACACGCCGACCATGCCGGTGACCGTGCCCAGCAGCCCAAGCAGCGGGCAGATGGCGATCAGCGTCTTGATCATGCTGAGATTGCGATGGGTTGCAGCCGAGGTGATCGAAATCATCTCGTCACGAATCCGCTTGGCATACCAGGAGCCGGTATCACGGCGGGCATCCCAGTCCTGCAACATCGCATTGCGATGTGCGGGCAGGCTGCGATACATGAACCAGTAGCGTTCCAGTATCAGCAGCCACATGAAGAACAGCACCGCCATGATGGCCCACAGCACATTGCCGCCGAGCTCGATGAAACCATTGATGGTTTCGAAGAACTGATTAAGCGCCAGCATTCTGTCGCTCCGCCATTCTGGCGATGATGCCGGCCGCCTGCTCTTCCAGCACCTGGATCAGCGTGCGCGCCTTGCTCTGCAACAGGCTGTGCAGGATGGTCAGCGGGATCGCCACCACCAGACCCAGAACCGTGGTGACCAGTGCGGTAGAGATACCACCCGCCATCATGCGCGGATCACCGGTACCAAACAGCGTGATCTGCTGGAAGGTGTCGATCATGCCGACCACGGTACCAAGCAGACCCAGCAGCGGGGCAACCACATACAGCACTTTGATAAAGCTCAGCCCCGATTCAATCGGCGAAGTTTCACGCAGGATGGCTTCATCCAGCTTCAGTTCCAGCGTTTCGATATCGATATCCGGCGAGTCGGTGTACACCGACATGACGCGGCCCAGCGCATTCTTCTTGCTCGCCTCGGATTTCTTCAACTGGCTGTTGATGGCACTGCCCTGTAGCAGCAACATGATTCCCTTGTACAGGGAGAACAACAGTCCGAACAGACCGATGGCGATGATCACGTAACCCACCGTTTTGCCCTGGCGGATTTTCTCAGCCAGCGTCGGTGCCTGCACCACCTGGCTGAGGATGGCACCACGGGTGAAGTCCACGGCCATTGGCACCACTACGCCGGGTGCGGCACTGGTCAGGTCGTCGGCCATACTCTGATATCGTCCGGCCGGCTGTCTGGGCAGCAGCAGCAGTTCCTGCGAGCCGCTGTTCCAGGTAAGAAACTTGTTGTCGAGTACCGCGTTGAACACGCCGACGCGGGTCACGCTTTCGTTGCTCACTGGCACACCTTCTTCAACCACGGTGGCGTTGAAAGTGACCACCTTGCCCTGCTCGGCGATCTCACGCACCATTTCCGACCACATGCGTCCCAGCTCACGGCCGGTGGGCAGTTCGCGACGCTGTGCCAGATCGCCAAAAAACTCGCCACGGTTGGGGAATTGCGCTGAGGTCAGCGAGTCATCAAAGATGGACTGCAGATCACCGGCAACCTGACGCACCACGCCAAACAGCTCACCGAGGTTGCCCATGCGCTCGTCCAGCACGGTTTCCTGTTCCACCAGCTTCTGTTCGTTGGCATCGAATTCGGTCTGCAACTGATCGCTGATACGTCGTTGTTCGGCCAATTCTGCACGCGCCTGGCGCAGCAACTCCTGCTGGTTGTTGCGTTCGCGCACGAATTTGGCTTCACGTTCCTGATTGATCTGGCCCTGTCTGGCCGAATCCTGACGCACCTTGTCAGCCAACTGATCCAGCGGACTTTGCTGCGCCATGACCAGCGCAGACAGTGACATTGAGAGTACAAAAATGATTTTTTTCATGACTGATTTCCGATAAAACTGGCTGGCCAATATGGACTTACTGGGCATCAACAGGTGCTGGCACTGGCAACTTGACCAGGTCCGGCGCGCGTCTTGACTGGGCAATGGCAATGCCATCCTTGACCGGAATCCGGTACTCGCTTCCCAGTGTCTCGAATTCGCGCGTACTCGGGTTCCACCAGCCGGTGGTTTCACCGTCCAGGCTCTGGTACATCAGCAATGTGCGACCAACCCGAAGGAAATTGACCGCTTCGCCTGAGGGCAGCTTGCCCTGCTCGGCGAACGTGGTGCGGCCATAATTGATCTCGGCCTGGTACATGGCAAGGATCTGGCGAAATTTCTCGGAAACCGTGACGTTGGGGTCATCCAGCAGCGCTTTCAGATCCTGTGCCGAGTTGCGCCGCTGCTCCAGTCGAAAGGGCACATCACGTTCGACAATTTCGGCCAGCGTGTCGGTCATGTCAATCATCAGTGGCGTCACCGCGCGATCGGTTGCTTCCAGTTCGGTGAGCTGCTGTTCAATCGAAGCCAGTTCCGCGCGCTGGTTTTCCACCAGCCGACGCAGTTGGGCGTTGTAGATTTTCAGGCTGTCTGTTTCGCTGACCACCTGACGGTAGTCGTTGAGCAGATTTTCCGTCTGATCGGCAAGGTTGTCTATGCGCTCCTGCGACTGGGCAGACTGGTTGTTGCTGCTGTTCTGCATGCTGATGGTGGAATCCAGCACCTGCGCCTGGGTGCTGGCGCAAAAACAGGCGAAGACCACGGCGACGGGAAGCCGTCTGCGGACGGCACTGAATAATGAAATGGTCGAGTTAAGCATAGATTCTGCAACCTTTTTGCCAGTGTTGAAAATGCATCCCGAATGTATCGACATCCGAACTAGGAAACTAATCGTAGTATGAATCACAAACCAGTGCAACGCAATGGTTCACTACAATGTTGTCAGTAAGCATAGCGAGTGTAAAGTTAAAATGAAAGCACAAACTCACCTGCTTTGCAATCGTACCTTCCCCGCAACAGCCACCGCCATGAGACCAGCATAATGCCGAATCGAGACGAAAAGCCCTGTTCTATCGGTCGCATGCTGGGCTGTGTCATCTACGACACGATGATACTGGCTGCGATACTGTTTGCCATCACCACCATCACCCTGGCGCTGCGTGGTGGCGCTGCCATTGCGCCGGGAAATCTTGCTTATCAGCTGTTTCTGCTCATGTGTGCCTGGCTGTATTTCGCCTACAGCTGGAGAGTCGGTGGGCAGACGCTGGGCATGCGCGCATGGCAGGTGCATATCCGCAGCCGCCAGGGCACGGTGAGCTGGTGGCAAAGCCTGATACGATTCCTGATCGCTGGTGTGTCGCTGGCGAGTTTTGGTCTGGGATATTTTTCTGCCGCGTTGCATCCCGGCCACCTGACCTGGCACGATCTGGCCAGCGGCACCTGGCTGGTGTGCAGCAAAAGGTCTTAAATAGAAAGTCCTGCTTCAGACTCCGCGACGCCGATACAGCCAACTGGCGAAGACCAGACTGAGCAGAGCCGGGATAAGCAGACTGATTGCCGGGTTAAAACGATACACACCGGTGATGCTTTCGGTCATTTCGTAGCAGATATAGAGCAATATCCCGCTCGCCATACCGGCAAGCAGCTGTCGTCCGCGACTTTTTGCCCGCGCCTCATTCAGCACCAGCGGCAGTCCCAGCCAGACCAGCGTCAACACCGTGAATGGATAATATCTGCGCTGAAACAGGGCAATGCGGTAGCGCGTGGCGTCCAGGCCGCTGCGCTGGAGAAACCGCATGTAGGCATGCAGGTCCGCCATCGACAACAGACTGGGACGCAGTGCCATGGTCATGAGCAGATCGCTGGACAGCTGGCTGGCATGCGGCAGCGCCGCATGGCGTTGGGTCTGCACCGGGTCGACACACAGGGTCAGCTGCCGCACCCCCTGCAATTGCCACTGGCCGCGAGCATGACTGCCATGATCGGCCTGCAGCCATCCACACAATCGACCATCTATTAATGTATACACATTGATGCCGCTGAAGTCAGCCTGCGCCGCCGCGTCCATGGCCGGCCACGCCACATGCATGATGTCCTCACCATCGCGCAGCCACAAGCCACCGGTATAGGACAGGCTCACCTGTCCGGTGATGCGCTGCACGCGATAATCGCGGGCGGCGGGCTCCAGCCAGCCCCCGGCCAATTCCCCCAGCATCACCGCCAGCAGCAACAGCACCAGCACCGCCTGCATCACCGGCAGCATAAGCCGCTGCTGCGAGCGACCGGCGCTGCCCATGACCGTGATTTCATGCTGCGCCACCAGTCTGGACACGGCCAGCAGCGCTCCCGCCAGGGCGGCAAACGGAAACAGGATATAAGCGCGGTAAGCCATGGTCAGCACACTGTGCCAGAGCACCTGTAAGAGCTGGTAGTCGGCGCGCATGTCACGCAGTTCACCGATCAGCTGCAGACTGCTGAACACCAGCAGCATCAGCGTCCACACCAGCATGATCTGCCACACCACCTGACGCAGCAGATAGCGATCAAACTGCCCCGGCAGCAGGCTGCGCAGCGCGTCCAGCATCAGACGGCCTGTCCGAGGTGAGGTTTGCGCCACCGCTGCGGCCACCTGACCTGTTGCCACGCCCACCCGGCCAGCAGCAGCAGGCCATGCAACCACCAGAAGCCCGGCCAGACTGGCAGCTTGCCGCTGTCGATCCACACCGTGAACAGATTGATCGTGTTCATGTAGAGCACAAATATCAGCGCCATCATCAGCAGGTCACGTCCGCCCGCCCGCGTCTCGCCCTGGCCACCACGCCTGCGATCCGAGCGCACCATGCCATACAGCCATACCAGCAGCACCGGCAACATCAGAGCGTGCGCCATGCGTCGCTGCATTTCCGCCTGCGCTGCAGCATCCAGGTTGCGCCACAAGCGCAGCCAGCCCCAACTGCGCGGGTTGGCATCCATCGCGATCTGCTGCGGCACCGGCAAGCGGACTTCCGCGAGCGCAAAATCCAGCAACTGCAGTGTGCCATCCTGATCCTCGTAACTGCGTCTGCCCTGCTCCAGCGTGACATAGCGATCGCCATCAGCCTGCATGCGGAAACGCCCCCTTGCGGCGCTCAGAATCTGGGTTCCGACCTCGTCCTGCAGGCGCAGAAAAACATTGACTGCATCACCATAGCGGTTCATTTCTTCTGCATAGATGACACCACCCTGATCCGGCAGCGTGTTGAAGCGTCCCGGCAGGATGCCCCAGAACTCGGCCGAATTGGCCGCCCGCTGATACAATTTTGCCTGCATGGACTTGGCCGCAGGATCAAGCCATGCGCCAATCAGCAACAACAGCAGAAAGCCGCCCAGCATAAAGCGGCCGAGACCGTTGCGCAGCTGCTGCGGGCGCAGTCCGGCCACGGTGAGCATGGCCCATTCACGATCACGCTGCATCTGCTGGCGGGTCAGCAGCACAGCCATGACCATTGCCAGCGGCAACACCGTGGTCAGCACCTCCGGCAGATGCAGCAGCAACTGCCAGCCCAGCATCGATACCGGAATCTCGCCGCCGGCGATGTCACCCATCACTTCTGCCGCATACAACAGCATGAGTACAGCGACAAACACCAGCGCAAAGGCCAGCGACATGCGCCACCAGCGGCGCAGCAAATAGCGCACCAACAAGGGTGATCCCGGCAACGATATTCCTAAGCCCGGATTATTCATGACCCAACCTAGTGCGATGACCCCAAGCCCACATGCGCAGCGTTTCGTTCGGCCGCGCATCCTCACCGTACAGGCGAGTTCGTTTCCGGCGCCCTGGGTCGCGAAACGCCACGGCTACAGAACCCCGGATCCAGTCCGGGGCGGGCACTGGATCCGTCTCGCGACGGTCGGGGCATGAATCATCCGGGCTAAGGGGTTCATTGCAGCTTGCTCATGTTCCGACGGGGTTACACTGACTGACCACAACAGGTGCCAGAGATTGCGTCATTGTAGTGCAACCGGCGGCACGGGAATGGCAGAGACAGATCCGCCAAGCATGGATAATTCAGTCCAGGTTGCTTAGAATGGCCGCTGGTCACTGTGCGCATGCCATGGTGCCAGCCACCCCGCCTGAGCGATGCACTGCTACCGACCAGCGCGATGATCCATCGCTGCCATGCGGCACCATTGAGCCCAGGCAATCGGCGAGGCAATCGGCGAGGAAAACTGCAAGCACACTGCACGTACCCACACAAGTTTGAGGAAACCATGAAATTCAGCCTGTATCAGCAAGCCGCCAACGATTATTCCGGTGACTGTCTAATCGTTCCCGTGTTCAGCATCCCGGCAAGCAGCAAAGCCACACAGAGCGAGCTGTTTGAGCAACTGGACCAGGCCAGTGGCGGGCAACTGCACAACTTGCTGCGCCAGGGTGACATCAGCAGCAAGCCGGGCCAGACCACCTGGCTGCTGAGTCTAGCTGGCGTGTCGCACAAACTGTTGCTGACCGGTTGCGGTAACAGCGATGAGTTTGACCAGCGCAAATTCCGCCAGGCCTGCCAGGGCGCAGCCCAGGCCCTGCGCAACAGTCACGCCCGCAGCGCCTTGTGCGCATTGACCGATCTGGCACCCTGTCAGGCTGAGCCGGATTGGCAGCTGCGCATGGCGGCACTGGAGTTTGCCCACGCCGACTACCGCTACACGCACACCAAAAAGCCCGCCGACGATGCCGCACCGTCCAGCGATGAAGTCGCCTTCATCAGTAGCGCCCCGTCTGCGGTGCTGCAGCAGGCCAGCGCCATCGCCTATGGGGTTGACGTGGCCCGCAATCTGGGCGATCTGCCACCGAACATCTGCCACCCGGTGTTTCTGGCCGAACATGCGCAGGAGCTGGCCGACGCGGCCAGCGAGTTTGCCACCGTGGAGGTGGAAGTGCTGGACGTGGCTGCGATGCAGGCGCTGAACATGAACGCACTGCTGGCCGTTGGCCAGGGCAGCGCGGTACCGCCACGACTGATCGCCATGCACTATCGCGGCAGCGACAGCCATGCACAACCCTATGTGCTGGTCGGCAAAGGCATCACCTTCGACACCGGCGGTATCAGCATCAAGCCTGGTGCCAACATGGAGCAGATGAAGTACGACATGTGTGGCGCGGCCACCGTGATCGGTGCGTTTTTTGCCGCCGTACGGCTGCAACTGCCGCTGAACATCAGCTGCGTGGTGGCCGCCGCCGAAAACATGCCCGATGGCCGCGCCTACCGTCCCGGCGATGTCATCACCAGCATGTCCGGCAAAACCATCGAGGTGCTCAACACCGATGCCGAAGGTCGCATGGTGCTGTGCGATGCACTGACCTGGAGTCAGCGTCTTAAACCTGCGGCCATGGTCGACGTGGCAACCCTGACCGGCGCCTGCGTGGTCGCGCTGGGCCACCACGCCAGCGCGGTCATGAGCAAGCATGATGACCTCGCCGCGGAACTGCTGGAGGCTGGCCAGAACAGCCTGGATCGCTGTTGGCAACTGCCGTTGTGGGACGAGTACCAGAAACAGCTGGACACCAAATTCGCCGACATGAAAAACGTCGGCGGGTTTCCGGCCGGCAGCATCACCGCCGGCTGTTTCCTGTCGCGCTTCACCGAAGGCCAGCGCTGGGCGCATCTGGACATTGCCGGTGCCGCCTGGGAATGGGGCAAGAACGAAGGCTCCACCGGCAGACCTGTGCGACTGCTGACGCAGTGGCTGCTGGACCGCAGCAACGCTGCTGCTCACTGATCAAGCTGCCGGGCCGGTGCCAGTGCGCATTGACATGTATCTGCTGCCGGATCAGCCGGCGACGGATGACGCAGCGCTGCGACTGGCCTGTCAACTGGTGGGCAAAGCCTGGCCACAGCACCGGCGCATCAGCATCTGCTGTCCGCCACCGCAGCAGGCGCAACTTGATGAGCTGCTCTGGCAGCTGCCCGCCGGGCGGTTTATCGCGCATGGCATCAGCGGCAGCGACAGTGCCGAGCAGGCACCGGTACAGATCAGCACAGAGCCGGGCGCAGCCAGCATGCTGATCCAGTTGCACGCCGAGGTGCCGGAAGCTGCCAGACTGGATCAGTATCAGCGCATACTGGATGTCATCGGCCCCGGCGAGCCGCTGCGACAGCATGGACGCCAGCGCTATCGGCACTACCAGCAGTACACCTCTGATCTTCACATTCACAAGCTGTAAGCGAAACCCTGGTCATCATGCAAACCACCTACAATCCGGAACAGATCGAAGCCCGATGGTACCCCTACTGGCTGCAGCACAAGCTGTTTGCGCCAGCGGAAAACTCCGACCGTGAAGCCTATTGCATCATGCTGCCGCCACCGAACGTCACCGGCAGCCTGCACATCGGGCACGCCTTTCAGGACACCATCATGGATCTGCTCACACGCTATCACCGCATGCGCGGTGAGCGCACCCTGTGGCAGTGCGGCACCGATCATGCCGGCATTGCCACGCAGATGGTGGTGGAAAGACAACTGGCCGAGCAGGGCATCAGCCGGCACGACATCGGTCGCGCAGCGTTCACGGAAAAAGTCTGGGCCTGGAAGGCCGAGTCCGGCGACAACATCCGCCGCCAGATGCAGCGCCTCGGCACCAGCCCCGACTGGGACAGTGAACGCTTCACGCTGGACGAAGGGCTGTCCAAAGCGGTACGCGAAGTGTTCATTCAGTTGTATCGCGAGGGCCTGATCTATCGCGGCAAGCGATTGGTGAACTGGGATCCGGTCCTGCACACCGCACTCAGTGATCTGGAGGTGATCAATCAGGAGGAACCCGGTCAGCTGTGGCACATCCGCTACCCACGCAGCGATGGCCAGGGTCACGTGGTGGTCGCCACCACGCGTCCGGAAACCCTGCTCGGCGATGCCGCCGTGGCCGTGCATCCTGAGGACGAACGCTATGCCGAGCTGATCGGCAAACGACTGCAGCTGCCGCTGTGCGAGCGGGAGATTCCGGTCATCGCCGACGACTATGTCGATCCTGAATTCGGCTCCGGCTGCGTGAAGATCACCCCGGCGCATGATTTCAACGACTGGGATGTGGGCCAGCGGCATGATCTGCCAGTGCGCAACATCCTCAACCACGATGCCAGCCTGAACGACACCGTGCCGGCCCGATTCATCGGCCTGGATCGCTTCGAGGCACGCCAGCGCATTGTCGCCGAACTGGAACAGCTTGGTCTGCTGGAGCGCACGCAGACACACCAGCATGCAATTCCCCGCGGCGACCGCAGTGGTGCCGTGCTGGAACCGCTGCTCACCGACCAGTGGTTTGTCAGCATGCCAACTCTGGCCGCACCGGCCATTGCCGCAGTGCGCGACGGCCGCATCCGCTTTGTGCCGGAAAACTGGAACAAGACCTATTTCGACTGGCTCAACAACATTCAGGACTGGTGCATCAGTCGTCAGCTGTGGTGGGGGCACCGCATTCCGGCCTGGTACGACGATGCTGGCAACATCTATGTTGGTGAGGACGAGGCCAGCGTGCGTGCACAGCAGGATTTGCCGCCGTCACTGCCGTTGCGGCAGGACGAGGATGTGCTGGACACCTGGTTTTCCTCCGCGCTGTGGCCATTCTCTACTCTAGGCTGGCCCGAGCCTGGCGAACGTCTCAACACTTTCTACCCGACCTCGGTGCTGGTGACCGGCTTTGACATCATCTTTTTCTGGGTCGCCAGAATGATCATGATGGGCCTGAAATTCACCGGCGAAGTGCCGTTTCGCGAGGTCTACGTACACGGCCTGATCCGCGACGCCCACGGCCAGAAAATGTCCAAATCGAAAGGCAATGTGCTGGATCCGCTGCAACTGATTGACGGCATCGAATTGGATGAACTGCTGCGCCAGCGCACGCGCGCCCTGATGCAGCCGCAGATGAAAGCAGCCATCGAACAGGCCACCCGCGCCGAGTTCCCCGACGGCATACCGGCCTTTGGTACCGATGCTCTGCGCTTCACACTGGCCTCGCTGGCCACCCAGGGCCGCGACATGAGCCTGGATCTGAGCCGCATTCAGGGCTATCGCAATTTCTGCAACAAATTGTGGAATGCCTCGCGTTTTGCCCTCATGCAACAGGAAGGTCGCACCCTGCAAGCCGACGCCTGGCAGCAGGCCCGGCATCCGGTCAATCGCTGGATTCTGGCCCGACTGCAGCACACGGTGGGTGAAGTACGGCGGCACTTTGACGGTTACCGTTTTGATCTGGCCACCCAGACCCTGTATGAATTCACCTGGTCGGAATTCTGTGACTGGTATCTGGAACTGAGCAAACTGCTGCTCAGCGGCGACCAGCACACCGCCCATGAACTAGAAACCCTGAGCACGCTGACACATGTGCTGGAGCAGCTGTTGTGCCTTTTGCATCCGCTGATTCCGTTCATCACCGAAGACATCTGGCAGCGACTGCGCGAGCCGCTTGGCCTAACCGCGATCAGCATCAGTGTGCGCGAATTTCCCCAGGTCGCAGCAGCGACAGATGCCGACGGCGATACCGCTGCCGTGGCCGACATCGAATGGCTGCAGGCCGTGATCATGGCCATCCGCAGCACCCGCACCGAACTGAATCTGGCACCGGGCAAACCGATGCCGCTGCTGGTGTTTGCTGATCAGCCCGCCCGGACGCGCGTGCAGGCATTTCTGCCCTGGCTGGAACGGCTGGCCAGAGTTGGCAACATAGAATGGCTGCAGCGGCCCGAGGTGGAGCAGGAATGTGCCAGCGCCACAGCCGGCGGCATGCAGATGTTCATACCACTGGCCGGACTGATTGACGTGGACGCGGAGCTGGCGCGACTGGACAAGCAACTGCAGAAAACCGAACGCGAGCAGCAGGCGCTTGCGGCCAAGCTGGCGAATGAGAAATTCATCAACAATGCGCCAGCAGCGGTGGTGGCCGCCGAGCGCGAAAAACACGCCGACAGGAGCGCCTTGCTGGAACAGCTGCGCGAGCAGCAGCAGGCCATGCTGAGATTGCAGTAGCCCATGCCACCGGCGTTGCCTGCGGCCATTGGCCGGGGATCGTTTGGCTGCCACATGCATTTGCAATCATGCGTTGCCAGCCCGACCTAAAGCGGGTTTATCCACAGACGGGCTCAGCCACAGACTACGCAGATTTCACCGATTGGCATAAAGCAGATTTTGCTCTGTGCTGATGTACCCGGCGCACATTCTGTGCAATCGGTGTAATCGGTGGATCAAAAACAGCCAAAAATCAGCCAAATACTGACTTCAGAACAACACCATCTGCAGCTGCGCCTCAACGCGGTTGTCGGTGAAATCCACCGTCTCCAGATTCGAGGCATGGTTGCGGTATTCATACTTCAGCAGTGCGGTCAGGGTTTTGCTGATGGGGACATCAAAGCGCGCGCGCAGGCGATGACGATCATCATCACGGATTTCACCAATGGAGGGTGTGATGGACTCGTAGTTGCGCATTTCAAAACGCCAGTCCAGACGCATGCGCAAAGGCCGGTTGCCATACAGATTCCAGCGCCTGGCATAGCGCACGACAAACTGGTGAGCGTTGTAGTCAAACTGGTCGGCACGGGTGTCTTCGCTCTCGAAACGGTAACCGGCGACAAAATATTCGCGTGTGCTGTCGAGAAAATAATACAGGTCGTTGTCAATGGCGTGCGTGTGCGCGTTACGATCCTTGTTTTCCTTGAAGCTCTTGTCCTGATAGCGGTAGCTGCTGCGCAAATACAGCTTTTCGGTGAGGAAGGTGGTGAAATACGGGGCCAGCTGCTGGATGTTAAGCAGGCCATCCCGATCCAGCCGGGCATGGATGGTGTAGAAATCGGCACCGACATCAAAACCATCAAAGTTCTGTTTCAGACCCAACTTGCCGTTGTGAATCTGCAGATCGAATTCTGACTCCTCGAAAAATGTGCGCTGGGCCAGACTATAACCCACACTCAGATCCGTACCTTGATTAAAGCGTTTTTTATAGTCGGCATCAAAATCGAACAATGCTGCCGTATCGCTTACATTGGAGGTTTCATCCAGTTCATCGACGGTGACATTGTCGTCATACTGCAGTCCGGCCGCGAGCGTGAGCTGTACCGGAAATTCATATGGATCTCGCTCAGCTCTACCCTCGACATCATTTGCCAGACCTGCAGCGACGATGTCGGCCTGCGATGTTTCAGTGGCCTGCGAAGATTCAGTGTCGCCACCGGTATCGGCCTGCACCGCCGGCATGCCCAGGGCGGTCAAAAACAGAACCAGCCAGCACCCTCTGATGCTGATGCTCAATCGATTTTTGTACACGTTGCTTCCCGCAGTCTGATGGAATGATTATTGTTGCTCAGCGCCGCGCCAGTCGTTATCAAGCAAGCGCTGCTCGGCGTTGCCGGCCATGATATCACCGATGCTATGCTCCATGATGAAGGCATCAATCAAGCCGGTGTCCGGGCCACTGGCGGCACGGTATGTCGCATCCGGCAGCAACGCAGCCTGGCTGCTTTGGGCCAGCTGCATTTGCCAGCCCTGCTGCTGACGACAGGCCACCGCGATGCTGCCGCGCCCGGCCTGAGTGTCCTGGATGCGGAACTGACGACAGAACTCGCCGTTTTTGTTTCTGAAGGTGAGATCAACCACGGCATCGGTGTGTGCATCCAGCCGCTGCTGGACACCTGCGGCGGCAGATTCCAGCAATGTGTGCAGTGGCTGCTCCGGGGCGACGTTCGCCAGTGGCATTGACAGCCCGGCAACTGGGCCGCGCTGCAGGGTCTGCTCACCCAGCACCATGCCCAGCCCAAGGGCTGCCAGCAGACCAGCTGCCGCCAGCACCGGGCGTGGCAGCAATGCATCCAGCCAGTTGAGCAGACGCTGTTGCCATGCCATCTTACGTTGCTTTGCCAAAGACTTTACCGGGCCCGCCGCAGGGCTGGCCTGCGCGCTGCTGCCAGGATGCAGCAGCGCCTGCAGTGCAGCCGGCACCGGCTGCTGCGCCATCTGTGTGTAGTGCTGCTGCAACTTGCGCTCGTTGCACATCATTGCGGTCAGCCGCTGTTGCAGCTCAGGCTGCTGCTGCAATGCAGCGCTGATCTGGGCCATGCTGGCAGCGTCCAGCGCATTGTCCAGCCAGGCTGACAGGGCGGCGTCATCGATCTGCTGTGCTGTGTGGTTCATGTCATTCATTCCATTACCGCCAAGCGGTGTGTTGATCATTGCACCCGCCTGCTTCAGGTCGGGTTGCTACATCAAGTCGAGCAATCGGCTTCTGGCTCGGGCCAGCCGGCTCATGACCGTGCCGATCGGCACTTCCATGATCTCTGCCGCCTCGCGATAGCTGTGACCCTGCACCGCCACCAACGCCATCACCAGTCGCTGATCACTGTCGAGCTGCTGCATGGCAGCGCCGATTTCATCCAGTTGCAGATGCTGTTCAACAACTGCTGTCCCATCCACGGCATCCTGCTTCGCGAACACCACGTCGTCTCCCGGCGTGCTGCACCTTGCGTCCTTGCGGATGTGATCGATCCAGAGGTTCTTGCATACCCGGAACATCCAGGCGGCAAACACCACATCGACCGGGACACCTTTGTCGAGCAAGCGCTCCACCGTGTTCTGCGCCAGATCATCGCCATCGGCTGCGCTGCCGGTCAGGGCGTAGCAGAATCTGCGCAATGGCTCCAGATGTGCGATCAACGCTTGTTTGAGCTCAGCTTCGGACAGTTTCAACTTGTACTCCTATAACGAACGTGATCCACAAGTTATTCCCGGATTGGCTTATAATATTTCATCAGTATGAATACCCTAAGCCGGTATAGCTCAGCTGGTAGAGCAACTGATTTGTAATCAGTAGGTCCGCGGTTCGAATCCGTGTGCCGGCACCATCTGCAGGCTTGCTGTTGACGCAAGCCGTCAGTGACCTGATGCTGTCGAACCGCCTTGCGGGACAGTGTTATCATGGCCATTCTATGTCATCAACGGGGTGAATTGATCATGCATCGTATGATTTTCGTACCGTCATGCGGCGGTGCGATCCTGCTGCTGATGACCCTGTGCGGCTGCAATGGCCCAGCATCGACAAAACCAGACAACGAGCCCATGACAGACCCCTCTGCCACCGCCAGCACTGCGGCCATTCCGGCACCTGTTGCCCAACCCCGCGAGCAGGTGCTGAGCGCGCATGGCCAGCAACGTGTTGATCCCTATTACTGGCTGCGCGACGATGAGCGCGAGGATGCCGAGGTACTGGCTTATCTGCAGGCCGAAAATGACTACTTGACGCAACGCATGGCGAGCACCGAAACGCTGCAGGAAACGCTTTATGCGGAGCTGATCGCTCGCATTCCCGACAACGACGAGTCGGTGCCGTTTCGCTACCACGGCGACTGGTTTGCCCGGCAGTATCGGGAAGGGCTGGAGTTGCCGATTCATGTGCGCTGGCGCCAGGGTGATGAACAGCCGCAAGGCGAGCCGGAAGTGCTGCTGGATGAAAACCAGCTCAAGGGTGAGCTGGAGTACTACAGCATCGGCGAGTATGACGTCAGTCCCGACGGACGCTTTCTGGCCTGGAGCGAAGACCGCGTCAGCCGCGGCATCTATCAATTGCGCTTTCGCGACCTGCATGGCGAGCTGACGTTTGCCGAAGTCATCGAAGGGGTAAGCAATGATGTGGTGTTTGCCAACGACAACCGCACCGTGTTCTACCTCAAACTGCAGCCGGAAACACTGATTCCATGGCAAATCTGGCGGCACACACTGGGCACCGACCCGAACAGCGATGTGCTGGTCTATGAAGAAACCGACAGCGCGTTTCAAAACAGCGTCGGCCGCAGCCGCGACGACCGCTGGATCGTGCTGGAACACCACAGCACCAGCAGCTCCGAGTTGCAGCTGATACCTGCTGACCATCCCGAGCGGCCACCGCAGGCGCTGATCAGGCGCACATCGCAGCATGAATACAGCGCCGACTTCCACCACGATCAGGTCTATCTGCTGAGCAATGAGGGCGCAAAAAATTTCCGCATTGTGCGCACAGCGGTTGATCGTGCCGAGGACCGTGCCAGCTGGGTTGAGGTGCTGCCGGAGCAGCCACAGGCGCTGATTGACAATCTGGCGGTATTCCGCGAACACCTGGTCGCGCAGATCACCGAAGACGCCAACAGCAAACTGGAAATCATGCGCCTGGACGGCAGCCAGCAGCACAGTATCGAGATGGATGAACCGGCCTATACGGCGGCCCTCGGCACGAATCTGCAGGTCGACAGTGAGCGCCTGGTGTTTACCTATGCCTCCCCCACCACGCCGACACGCTGGTACGAAATGAACCTGAACACCGGCCAGCGGCGTTTGCTGAAGCAGTCTTATGCCGGCGATGATTTTGCGCCCGAGCGCTATCAGACTCAGCGTCTGCACGTCACCGCCCGCGATGGCGCCGAGGTGCCGGTGACACTGCTGTACCGGCGCGGCACCCAGGCCGATGGCAGCCAGCCGGCGTTTCTGCTCGGCTATGGTTCCTATGGCTACAGCTACGATGCCGGCTTTTTCAGCCACATGCTGAGCCTGGTCGATCGCGGCTTCGTGTTTGCCCTGGCCCATGTTCGCGGCGGTCAGGAAAAAGGCCGCGACTGGTACGATCAGGGTCGCCTGCTGCAGAAGAAAAACACCTTCACCGACTACATCGATGTGGCGCAGGCGCTGATCGAGCAGGGCTGGTCGCATCCCGACAAGCTGGTTGGCAGTGGCCGCAGCGCCGGCGGACTGCTGATGGGCGCGGTCGCCAACATGGCTCCGGAGCTGTTTCATACACTCGTGGTCGGGGTGCCGTTTGTCGACGTGGTCACCACCATGCTGGATGAAAGCATACCGCTGACCACCTACGAGTACGATGAATGGGGCAACCCCAACCAGCGCGAATACCATGACTACATGCTGTCGTACTCACCCTATGACAACATTCGCGCCCAGGACTACCCCAACATCTACGTCGGTACCGGCTTGTGGGACTCGGCGGTGCAGTACTGGGAGCCGGCCAAATGGGTGGCCAAACTGCGACACACAAAAACCGACAACCATACCCTGGTCATGTACACCGACATGAACGCCGGCCACCGTGGCAATTCCGGCCGCTTTCAGCGCCAGCGCGATTACGCCCGCGAATTTGCCTTTGTGCTGCAGCAGCTGGGGCTGGCGTCGGCCAGGTGATCATGCCGGATGCGCTGCGCTTATCCGGCCTACAAGCCTGATCAATGTAGACCGGATAAGCGCAGCGCATCCGGCAATCTGTCACCCTGATCCCATAGCTGTTCGGGGTCGCAATGTGCTGTCACGGGCACCTCTGCCGCGCGGAGATGACAGCATCTGCATGCGGGAATATCTTGCATGCACCAAGACAAGCCCCAACTCTGCAGTCAATGCACAAGGAACAAAGCCATGCAACAGTTTGAAGGTACCACCATTGTTGCCGTGCGCCGGGGCGGCGTGGTTGCCCTGGGCGGTGACGGCCAGGTGACACTGGGCAACACGGTGATGAAAGGCAATGCGGTGAAGATCCGGCGCCTGTACAAGGATCAGGTGCTGGCCGGATTTGCCGGCGGCACAGCCGATGCCTTCACGCTGTTTGAACGCTTCGAAGGCAAGCTGGAAAAGCACAGCGGACATCTGGTGCGATCGGCGGTGGAGCTGGCCAAGGACTGGCGCACCGACCGCATGCTCAGACGCCTGGAAGCGATGCTGGCGGTGGCCGATCGGCATACCTCACTGCTGATTTCCGGCAACGGAGACGTCATCGAGCCCGAGCACGGCCTGATCGCCATGGGCTCCGGCGGTCCGTTCGCCCAGGCCGCCTGCCGCGCCATGCTGAACAACACCGATCTGGCTGCCGATGAGATTGTGCGCAAAGCGCTGCAGATCGCCAGCGAGATCTGTATCTATACCAACAACCACATCAGCGTGGAGACGCTGGCCTCTGCCAGCTGAGGCACAAGCCACATCAGCGCAACAACGATGCCGGCAGACTGCCTGGATAATGCTCACGGATGCGCTGCATGGCATGCTCGAAGGCATAGCGCTGACTGGTGGCCTGGTGATCAAACCAGTTCAGCCCATGACGTGTCACGCCATGATAATGCGCCACACATTGCTGTTGCAGACGCCAGTCCAGTTGCTGGAATGTATAGCCGCGCGCGAGCAAGTCATTGAAGATGATGGCACCGGTATCGTAGACCACAGCAGTCGGCTTGACGCCGAAATAGTTGTTTCGGAATCTGTCAAGCATGGTCAACCTTAGCCTGTTGCCACCCGGCAGTCGCTGGCGATAAGACAGTATCCTGGAGAGTCTCGGCCAGTTTGGCAAATCGTTGTAAATTTTTTTACCAGCAAATGAAACACCTCGATTCAGCGCCTCTTTCACCGGACTGGTGTGCAGCATGCAGCAAGGAATCCACATTCTTGAGCAATACCAGTTGAACGGCATCGAGTGGCTGGACATGTCCATGGTCTGCTGTACAAATCCAGAGCCAAACGACTGTCTGTCCGACGTACAGGCGATCATCTGCTCAAGCATTTCTTCTCCCAGCAGTTCAGCATCTGAATCCAGCAGCAGCACATGCTCGGCGTCAGTTTTCAGCAGCAACTGATCCAGCGTTTCACCATGCGGACGCAAGGGCTGTAACACCAACTCTAGCTGCAGATGTTGCGCCAGCTCGCGGGCATATTGCTGTTGATCGAGTTTTCTGCTGCAGTCAACGAGTGTGATCGGAAACTGGTAGTAACGCTGCAGACTTAACACCGCCAATGCGGTGACCGGGCCGGTATCGACATTGATCACCACTGCCCTGACGGTGTTCGTCAAATACGGATTAGCAGACATAGCGCTTTCAACTCCTTTGATTGCAGCCACGAATGTAAAATTGTTCGAGTAAACCCTTATGGCACCCACTTCAGTAAACTGATTGTATTGCGGCACTAGATGCACGCGTCTATGTACACATGATGCGCAACTGATCTTGAACAGGCACTGAATAGATGTTCAGCTGCAATGATCAAACATTGTCACGCTGATGCGAGCATGAAACGATGCGCCCTTTGCTGCATTGAGCCGTAGCTCTGCTTACGAGTTTTCCTTCGTAACCTAGTGTAGTGTCCTAAACTTAATCAAGAAATGTTATACTATCGGCATACTCAATGACCAACCGAGCCCAGTATGCCAGCACCTATAAAGATCAATTTAAGTAAAGATGAAATTAAACTGCTGAAAAAAATCATATCCAG
>JAHJQV010000029.1 GCA_018819105.1 Gammaproteobacteria bacterium | reverse complement strand
GTAGCGAAGGAAAGCCGGTTGGAGTCAGATTTTTCGATCTTTTGAGGCGAATAGTGAGCCTATGCAACGATGAAGATCGGAGAATCTGGCCCAATCCGGATTTTCTGCAGTAGATCAGTGTTAAGTCCGACAGGCTCCTAGATTGACAAGTTGCTGGAAATCGCCGCTGGAAGTGCGACAATAACGCTTTTGTAGCCAATCACGCGCTGTAGCCAGATGCCCGTCAAGACAATGCCAGTTCCCCACCCTGCAGCGATGATCATATATAGCGATGTCCATGCAAACCGCAGTCACTGACAGCAATCGCAGTTGGGTGGTGTTGAAGTTCGGCGGCAGCAGCGTGGCCGGGGCGGCCGGCTGGCAGTGTATCGCCACGCGCATCCGGCAGCTGCAGACACAACACCGTGTGCTGGTGGTGTGCTCGGCCCTGGCCGGGGTCACCAACTCGCTGCAGAGCATCGCCGACGGCCGTTGCGATGACCTTGACGCAGCCCTGGACGACATCATCGCGCGCCACCGGCAGCTGCTGCAGGATCTGGGTGGCGAGCAGTTCGATCCGCCCATGCTGGCGCTGATCGAACGTCTGCGCAGCTGCGTGCCGGCAACCGCCAGCGCGCAGCCGCTGCCGGCCCCTCAGCAGGCACAGATCATGGCCTTCGGGGAACTGCTCAGCACCACGCTGGGGGTGCAGTTGCTGGCCTTGCAGGGCGTTGCGTCCGGCTGGTGCAACAGTTGTGATCATCTCACCGCCTGTGCGCCGCCGCCGCATCATCCCGCCCATCATGCCTGGCTCAATGCCGAATGCGAATGCGTCAGTGACGCCACCTGCCAGGCGGCAATAAACGCGCTGCTGGGTGACCGGCAGGCGCTGCTGGCACCAGGCTTTATTGCCGCCGGCAGCGATGGCGGCACGGTGCTGCTGGGGCGCGGTGGATCGGACACCAGTTGCGTTTATTTCGCCGTGCAGCTGGCGGCAGAGCGCGTGGAGATCTGGACCGATGTGCCGGGGCTGTTCAGCGCCAACCCGCACCAGGTGGGCAACGCCCGGCTGCTGCGGCATCTGGGTTACATGGAAGCCCAGGAAATGGCCGCCACCGGAGCGCGGGTGCTGCATCCGCGCTGCCTGCGTCCAGCCCAGCAGGCGGGCATTCCGGTACACGTGCGTTCGACCCGGCTGGCCGATCATCCGGGCACGCTGATTTCCGATCAGGCGCGCGATTTCGGTGCTCAGGTCAAAGCCATCCTGAGTCGCCGTGGCATCACCCTGGTGAGCATGGAAACAATGGGCATGTGGCATCAGGTCGGCTTTCTTGCCGATGCCTTTGCCATTTTCCGCCAGCATGGCGTGTCGGTGGATCTGCTGGCGACGTCGGAATCCAATGTCACCTGTTCCATCGATCCCGGCGAGCAGCTGCTGACGCCGGCACAGCTGCAGGCACTGGAGCAGGATCTGCAGCGCATCTGCCGGGCACAACTGCTGCATGACTGCGCCGTGGTGTCGCTGGTCGGGCGCGGCATCCGCACCATGCTGCACCGCTTGGCGCCGGCATTTGAGGCGTTTGAAGAACGCCGCATTCTGCTGCTGACCCAGGCTGCCAATGATCTCAATCTGAGCGTGGTGGTGGCCGCCGAGCATGCCGACAATCTGGTGCATCAGCTGCATGAGCTGCTGATTCCACGCCACGCCCGCATTCCCGAGGAATCGGTGTTTGGCGAAACCTGGCAGTCATTGCAACCAGGTGGCGAACGACCAGCGCCTCCGGCTCAGGCCAGCTGGTATCGACAGCATCGTGATCAGTTGCTGACTCTGGCCGACGCGCATGCCCATGCCTACGTCTACAATCTGGCTGTGGTGCGGCAGAAGGCGGCGCAACTGCTGGCCATGGAAAGCATCGATCGCGTCTTGTACGCGATGAAAGCCAACAACAATGTGCACATTCTGCGCCTGCTGCACGCGCTGGGCATCGGCTTTGACTGTGTCGCCATGGCTGAGGTGGCGCACCTGCAGCGCACCCTGCAGATCAGACCCGAAGACATACTGTTCACCCCCAATTTTGCTCCGGTCACCGAATACCAGCAGGCGCTGCAGCTGGGGCTGCGGCTCACCATCGACAACAGCTTCGCGCTGCAGCACTGGGATGGTCTGCTGCAGGGGCGCGAAGTGTTTCTGCGGATTGATCCCGGCCAGGGTCATGGCCACCATCAGAAGGTGAAAACCGCCGGCATCCATTCCAAGTTCGGCATTCCGCTGAACGAGGTTGCGCAGGCGGCGCAGCGCTGTCGCGAGCTGAACATACGCGTCACCGGCCTGCATGTGCACATCGGTTCCGGACTCACGCTGCCGGACAACTGGCGACGCAGTGCGGAACTGCTGCTCGGCATGCTGGATCTGTTTCCGGAAGTGACGGTGATCGATCTGGGCGGTGGCCTCAGCGTGGCCGGCAAGCCGGGTGATGACGATCTGGATCTGGCGCAGCTGGATCGGCTGCTGCTGCAGGTGAAGCAACAGCAGCGCGAACGCGGCGGACGCGAGGTGGCGTTCTGGCTGGAGCCGGGAAGGTTTCTGGTCTCCGAGGCCGGGGTGCTGCTGGCGCGCGTGACCCAGACCAAGGGCAAGGGCGATGTGCACTATGTCGGTCTCAACACCGGCATGAACTCGCTGCTGCGGCCGGCGCTGTATGGTGCCTATCACGACATCGTCAACCTGACCCGGCTGGATGCCCCGCAGCAGCAGCTGGTCAATGTGGTCGGCCCGATCTGCGAGACCGGCGACATCATCGGCCTGGATCGGATGCTGGCCCTGTGCGAGGAAGGCGACGTCATGCTGATCGCCAATGCCGGTGCCTATGGCGCAGTAATGAGCAACCATTACAACATGCGTGCGCCTGCGGCTGAGCTGATTCTGGGCATGGACTGATGCCTGCCGCAGAGCTTCCCGCAGGGTTTCAGTTCATCGCGACGCACTGGCAGCAGTGCGGCGAAGATCTGGAGCTGGCGCTGCACTATCGGCTGCGGTTTGCCGGGCAGCAGCATGCGCTGTGCGAACGCATCGTGTTTCCGGCGGTGGCGCTGCCGCGGTCGGCAGCACGCCTGCAGGCCCTGACAGCAGCGCAGCAACTGCTGCACTGGCTGGCAGGCTGCAGCTACTGGAAAGCCAACTGCGACGAGCACATCGAATTTGCCGGCGCTGCGCCGGATCGCTGGCAGCGTAAGGCGCTGGCGCAGATTTACCGGCAGGGTCTGGCCGAGTTTGCCCTGGTCAATGAGCTGGATCAAAGCGGCTGGTCCAGGCTGTTCCACAGTGCAGACCCCGCAACCGCAACCGCAACCGCCGCAGCGTCGGCTGCCAGCCTGAAGCCCAAGCGGCGCGCGCTGGTGCCGATGGGCGGCGGCAAGGATTCGCTGGTGGCGCTGGATCTGCTGCTCCAGGCCGGCATCGACTGCAGCGTCACCGCCGTGCGTCCGGCGGCATTGATTGTCTCGGTGGCCGCCGCCACGGGCCTGCCCTGGCTGTCGATCCAGCGTCATATCGACCCGCAGCTGCTGGCGCTGAACGGGCAGGGGGCATTGAACGGTCACGTGCCGATCACCGCGATCAACGCCGCCATTCTGTTGCTTGCGGCGATCCTGTATGACTTCGAGGCGGTGGTGTTTGCCAACGAGGCCTCGGCCGATGAGCCCACCCGGCAGCTGGCAGATGGCACAGCGGTGAATCACCAGTACAGCAAATCCAGCGCTTTCGAGGTGCTGCTGCAGGCGTGGATGCAGCGCTACATTGCCACCGACCTGTACTGTTTTTCCATCCTGCGGCCATTCTCGGAGCTGGCCATCTGCCAGCGCTTTGCCGGTCTGCGCCGCTATCATCCGCTGGTGTCCAGCTGCAATCGTCAGTTTCACCTGCACGGCGCACGCAGCGACCGGCGCTGGTGCGGCCGCTGCCCGAAATGCCTGTTTGTCTTCCTGGCGCTGGCACCGTTTTTATCGCCGCAGGCGCTGCGGCAGATGTTTGCCGCCGATCTGCTGGACGATGCCACGCTGCTTCCGCGCTATGCCGATCTGTGCGGGCTGGGCGAAAAACCGTTTGAATGCGTCGGCACCATGGCTGAAGCGCGTGCCGCGCTGCTGGCGCTGGTTGACGATGCCAGCCTGCGGTCGCAATGGGGTGAGCACAGGGTGCCGCAACAGCTGGCACCGGCCCTGCGCGAGCAGCAGGCTGCCGAGCTGCCGGCGCTGCTTGCCGCGCGCTATCCGCATCATATCCCACCGGCATACCAGCAGGTGCTGTCGGCATGAAGCTGTCGACGCTGGCGCAGGCGCGCGTGGCGCTGCTCGGTCTGGGGCTGGAAAGCCACGCGGTGCTGCACGCCTTGCAGCGACATCTGCCGGCACTGGCCGTGGAGGTCTTTTGTGAACAGCCTCCGACCGCCAGTGCTCTGCCTGCGCAGGCTGTCGACCGTCTGCATGTGGGGCCGTTTGCTGCCGCAGCGCTGCAGCAGTTTGATGTGCTGATCAAGTCACCCGGCATCAGTCTGTATCATCCGGCGGTGCAGGCGGCACAGGCTGCCGGAGTGGTGGTCACTTCCGGCAGCAGCATCTGGTTCAGCGAGCGTCCGGGTGAGCGCGTGGTGGCGATCACCGGCACCAAGGGCAAGAGCACCACGGCCTCTCTGAGCGCGCACCTGCTGCGAGCCGGCGGCGTGGACACGCAGCTGGCCGGTAACATCGGTGTGCCGCTGATCAGCCTGCTGGACGTTCAGGCCGAGGCATGGGTGCTGGAGCTGTCCAGTTTCCAGATTGCCGACCTGCAGGCAAGCATCGAGCTGGCCGTGCTGTTAAGCCTGTTCGATGAGCATCTGGACTGGCATCGCAGTGCAGCCCGCTACCGTGCCGACAAACTGCGTCTGCTGACGCTGGCGCGGCAGCAGGTGCTGGTGGCGTCTGCGTTGGTCGCTGACGTGCGCCAGACCCTGCCGGCGCTGTCGCTGCCGCTGCATACCTTTGGTTCTGCGGCGGCGGGCTGGCAGCCATGCGAGGATGGCTGGCAGCACGCGGATGGTCGCCAGCTGTCTGCTGCCGGGTTTGCCCTGCGCGGTCAGCACAATCGTCTTAATGCCTGTGCCGCACTGGCGGTGGCCGACCGTTTTGCCGTGCCGCTGCCGGCGCTGCAGCGTGCGCTGCCGGAATTTCAACCGCTGGCGCATCGCTTGCAGACGGTCGCCGGCAATCAGCACTATGCGTTCATCAACGACAGCATTGCCACCACGCCGCTGGCCACGGTGATGGCCCTGCAGGCGCTGGCTGGCGAGCGCATCTGTCTGATCGCCGGCGGTTATGATCGCGGTCTGGCCTGGGACGTGCTGCTGGATGCGCTGCTGGCGTGCCCGCCGCATGCAGTTTTTGGTTTGCCGGACACCGGCGCGGCGCTGGTCAGCGCATTGCAGCAGCGCCTGCAGCAGGCTGGTTTGCCGCTGCCGCCGGGCGGCGTGCATGCGGTGGCGGATCTGGATGCCGTGTTCGCCCGCCTGCCGGCGCAGCCGCAGCAACCACTGAGCGTGCTGTTGTCGCCCGGCGCTGCCAGCTTCAGCCAGTTCCGCAATTTTGAACAGCGTGGTGAGCATTTTGCGGCACTGGCGCAGGGCTTTATCAACGCTGCCGCAAGCCACTGATCCTGTAATGTCAGCGCGTCGCCATGGATCTGCTTGCCTGACATTGCAGTCAGCGTTAGTATGAACCCGTAATTAATTTACGGGTGACCCGTATGAAAACCACGATTGAGTTGCCAGATGCCCTCGTCAAACAGGCTCGACAGTTGGCAAGGGCCGAAGGTGCAACGTTGCGTGCGCTGGTGGAAGAAGGGCTGCAGCATGCACTGCGGGTGCGGCAGCAAGCGACCAGACAGTGTCTTGATTTCCCGATTTATGGTGGCAGTGGATTGACTGAGTCCTGTCACGACGCAGATTGGGCAGAAATAAGATTAGTGGCGCAGAGATAGCTCTGCCCACCGTTGCGCTAATGCCAGAGCCGTTCACAGGCTCCTCAGCCCAGAAACAGCTCAGTATTGGACCAGGCAGCAGCGAAAGACGCTGGCCATCAGCGCCGTATCGACAGCAAGCCCATGCGCTCCAGCTCAATCAGAATATTCTGTACCGACTGCTCCGGGCTGAGTTCGGCCGTGTCGAGTACTAGTTCGGCATGCTCAGGGGCTTCATAAGGGTCGGAAATGCCGGTGAATTCCTTGATCTCGCCACGTCGGGCCTTGGCATACAGGCCCTTGCGGTCGCGCTGTTCGCAGACCTCCAGCGAGGTGGACACGAACACCTCCAGGAAACCGCCCAGCGGCTCGATCATCTCGCGCACCTGCTGCCGGGTGTGGGCGTACGGCGCGATCGGCGCACAGATGGCAACACCGCCATTCTTGGTGATCTCCGATGCCACATAACCGATGCGGCGCACGTTGATGTCGCGGTGTTCGCGTGAGAAGCCGAGTTCGCTGGACAGGTGCGTGCGCACGATGTCGCCATCGAGCAGTGTCACCGGGCGGGTACCGATCTCGTTGAGCTTGATCAGCAATGCATTGGCGATGGTGGACTTGCCGGCACCGGACAGGCCGGTGAAGAAAATGGTGAAGCCCTGTTTTGCCCGTGGCGGGTAGCGCCGCTGCAGTTCCTCGACCACTTCGGGAAACGTGAACCACTCAGGAATGTCCAGCCCCTTGGCCAGGCGTCGCCGCAGTTCGGTACCGGAGATATTGAGCACGGTTTCGCCTGCGTGGACTTCATCGCTGGGCACGTATTCGGCACGCTCCTGCACGTAGACCATCATCTTGAATGGCACCATTTCGATGCCCAGTTCGTCGGCGTATTCGTGCATCAGCCGCTGTGCTTCGAACGGATCGTAGAACGGCTGGTCGTTGCTGTCGTTGCCCGGGCCGGCATGATCGCGGCCGACAATGAAATGACTGCAGCCATAGTTCTTGCGGATCAGCGCATGCCACAGCGCCTCGCGCGGACCACCCATGCGCATCGCCAGCGGCAGCAGGCTGAGCATGGTGGTGTCTTCCGGATAGCGTTTCAGCAGTTCCTCATAGCAGCGCACCCGGGTCAGATAATCGACATCGCCGGGCTTGGTCATGCCCACCACCGGATGGATCAGCAGATTGGCCTCGGCCTGGCGCGCGGCGGCAAAGGTCAGTTCCTGATGCGCCCGGTGCATCGGGTTGCGGGTCTGGAAGGCGACCACGCGATGCCAGCCCATTTTCTCGAAGTAGGCGCGCAACTCGGCCGGAGTGTGGCGCAGATGGCGACAGTCATAATGATGTGGCAACTGGATGCCGGCCAGTCTGCCGCCGACGTACACCGGGCCGGTATGATGCCGCAACCAGGCCACGGCGGGATGTTTGTCGTCTTCGCTGCCGAATACCTGACGTGCTTCTAGCATCAGGTCCGGTTCCCAGATCGACTCGATGGTCAGCACGGCCAGCGCCATGCCCTCGCTTTCGCGCAGTGTGAGCTGATCACCAGGCTGCAGGCTCGCTGCCTGGTCGCGGCTGATGTCCAGCGTGATCGGCATCGGCCACAAGGTGCCATCGACCAGGCGCATGTGCTCGCAGACGCTGTCGTAATCGTCCCGGTTCAGATAGCCTGTGAGCGGCGAAAAGCCGCCGTTGAGCAGCAGTTCCAGATCACACAACTGGCGTTCGTTGAGCACAATGGATGGCAGTTGGCTGGCGGTCTGGCGCAGTGTCTCCAGTGCTTCATTGTGCGCCAATAGATCAATCAGGCTGCCGCCGTGGGGCGTGGGCAGCGAGTGGATGTTTGTGCTGGTCATCAGGGTTCCGTTGAGGTGTACAGATCGCCACTGCAGGGGTGCTGGCGGGTGCAAACCGGTTATTATAGTTTGAATCTTCAGCATGTGCATGCTGGCATGCGAGTTACCGGTGTCGCGTCAGGGTGCGCACCGCCACTGGTGAACGCGGCCGGGCATGCGCTATAATCAGCCCATCTGAGCCTGGACGGAACCAGCTGCAGTGCTGCCAGTCAGTGTCACACACACATTTTTTTATTGGAGCTATCAATGTCATTCCCGAAGTCTTTCAATGCGGCCGCCAACGCTGCCGCCATCGGCTGCCTGAGCCTGTTGTTCTTTTCCCAGTCGGTGTCAGCGCAAGCGCTGGAAACCGATGCTCAAAAGCTGGGTTATACCATTGGCATGGACATCGGCAACTCGCTCAAACAGCAGTCTGCTGAACTGGATCTGGATGCCATGTTCGACGCCATCCGCGCGGTCTACAACGGTGAAGAAACCCTGATGACCACCGAGGAGGCCACCGCCATCCGTCAGGCTTTCATGCAGCAACAACGCGAACAGGCTGAAGCAGATCGACTGGCTCAGTTGGAGGCCAACAAGGCTGAAGGCGAGGCATTCCTCGCCGATAATGCCAAGCGCGATGAAGTGACCGTGACCGAGAGCGGTCTGCAGTATGAGGTGATCGAGCCGGGTTCCGGCCCCAAGCCTGCTGCCAGCGACACCGTGACCGTGCATTATCGCGGCAAGCTTTTGGACGGACGCGAGTTCGACAGCTCCTACAGCCGCGGTGAGCCGGCCTCGTTTCCGCTCAATCAGGTCATTGCCGGCTGGACCGAGGGCGTGCAGTTGATGAGCCCGGGTGCCACCTACAAGTTCTATATTCCGGCTGAGCTGGCCTATGGCGAGCGCGGTGCCGGACAGATGATCGGCCCCAACTCGACACTGATTTTCGATGTCGAGTTGCTCGAAATTGCCGGTGGCGATGTCAGCGAGTAAGCCTGCCGGTCGGGCCCGCAGCCGACCAGCCATTCTCGTCATATTGTCAGAGTCATCGGCATTCAGGCCGGCGCACCGCGCCGGTCGTCTGCCGTCTGCACGGTGCTAGCGCATGGGATCATTACAGGAACAGTTGCTCAAAGCCGGTCTCATCGACGAGCAGAAGCTCGAACAGGCACAGAGCAAACCGACGCGCAACAAGACCGGCCACCAATCTGGTCACGGCAAGCCGCCCCGGGCCAGGACCGGGCATGGCAAACCATCGCACCAGCGCAGTGGCAAAGCGGCTCACAAGGACAAGGCTGCCGGTTCGGCTAAGGCAGAGAGTGTGGCTGGCAAAAAGCGGCCGCAGAGTGATCTGGAGGCTGCCTACCGCGCCCGCGCCCGCGCGGAAAAGCAGGAGCGCGAAGAGCGCAAGGCGAAACTGGTCGCCGAGCAGGAGCAGCGGCGTCAGCGCAATGTGCAGTTGAGCGAGCTGGTCGAGGGCAAACTGCTGAACGATGACGCTGCAGAAATTCCCCGCTATTTCAACTACATGAACAAGATTCGCCGCATTCTGCTCACCGAATCGCAACTGGGCGAGGTGAACAGCGGTGAGTTGGGTATTGCCGTATTGCGCAGCCGTCCGGTGCTGCTGGATAAGGAAACCCTGTCCGCATTCAGGGAGATTGCGCCGGATCTGGTGCCGGATCTCGGCGGTGACGAGCCCAGCGGTGAGGACTGGGACGAGCAGTACAAGGGCTTTGAGGTGCCCGACGATCTGCGCTGGTGATTGCGCCAGGAATTACCCCAAAAAAGACCCGCTCTAATGCGCTGACAGCTGGTCGATCAGCAACCGGCAACCAACCTGCTGATGCCCGGCGTTGCAATGGCTCGCTCAGGCACCATTTATCAATAACTGTACAAATATCAGTCAGCAACAATCATTGCTTGCCAACAGGAGCTGGTTATGGGTTTTCAAGTCAAAGGCAAAACGGCACTGGTCACCGGTGCCAACCGCGGCATCGGTAAGGCCATTGTCGAGTCACTGCTGCAGCACGGTGCCGCCAGAGTCTATGCCGCCGCGCGCAAGCCGGATTCGCTGCAGCCGCTGGTGGCTGCCTGGGGTGAGCGGGTGGTACCTCTGCAGCTTGATGTCACCGATCAAAAGCAGATCGAGCTTGCAGCACAGCAGGCTGGTGACGTGGAGCTGCTGATCAACAATGCCGGCATTCTCAATACCCACATGCCGCTGGATGCGCAGGCCGAAGCCTCTCTGCGCGATGAACTGGAAGTCAATGTGTTCGGCCTGTTGCGCATAGCGCAGGCGTTTGCCTCCATCCTCAAGCAGCACGGCGGCGGTGCGCTGGTACAGTTGAATTCGGTGGCCTCGCTGCGTGCCAGCGCCTGGGCCAGTACCTACTGCGCCTCCAAGGCTGCGGCCTATTCCCTGACTCAGTCGCTGCGTGAACAACTGGCCGGGCAGGGCACCCAGGTGCTCAGTGTGCATCCGGGGCCGATCGCCACCGACATGGCGGTGCGCGCCGGTATCGATGACATCGCCGAGCCGGTTACCCTGGTCAGCGAAGGCATCATCGAATCATTGGCCAGCGGAGTGTTCCACTTCTATCCGGACAGCATGGCCAGGGACATGGGTGCCGCCTATGCCAGCTTTGCCAAGCAGGTGATTGAGGCGGAATCGGCCATTCAGCATCAGGACTAAGCCGGTGCTGTGGGCCTTGCGGAGGGGTTAGGGAACCTCAGAAACAACTCTGCATGGGCACGACGATGTCCCCGGATCGCGCTCCGCGCAGAGTTATTCAGAGGCTGCCTGGCTCGGCAATCAGGCAAAGTGCGAATTCAGCACGTTACTGATTTCCTTCTCGATCACCGGGCGCAGCGGCCGTACCAGCCAGCCCAGCTTGGCACTGATGCTGATGTCACTGTCGTGCACATCAATCTTGCCATGCACACCGATGCCCTCGAAATGGATGGTGTCACCTTCCCAGTGATGACTGAGATGATGCCGGTCTGCAAGTTCGGTGGCCAGTTCAGCCGCCAGCTTGCGGGCATCGGCGTGGTTCATGGTGTGTTCGTGGGTAACCAGAATGTCGGACATGTCAGAGGGTCGCCAGCAAAAACACGATTATCCACGCTGCGTGGCGTCATGTCGATAGCCCGGGAGCCTGTCGGTTCTGACCGATCGTGGCGAAGCACAGACAGTTGGTGTCAGATTTTTCGATCTCTTCAGGCAAATTCAGTCCGACAGACTCCTGGTACGGCATCCTCATTTCGCTATTCCATCAGCGCGGTTAACGCGTTATAATAATCTGCTAACTTGAATGATGCCTGGCATCCAACCTTACATTTCTGGTCTTTGAGTCATTATGGTCAAGATTCGCATGGCACGCGGCGGTGCCAAGAAGCAGCCGTTTTATCATGTTGTCGTTTGCGACAGCCGCACGTCTCGCGATGGGCGCTACATTGAGCGCCTGGGTTATTTCAACCCCATGGCGCGTGGCAAGGAAGTTCGTCTGCATCTCGATGTGCAGCGCGCCGAGCACTGGCTCAATGAAGGTGCGCAGATTTCCGAACGTGCCGACAAGCTGCTGAAGCAGGCGCGCAAGGAAGCTGCTGCCCAGCCACAGGTTGAAGCCGCCGCTTAAAGCCCGGCAGCGCCGCCAGCCGTGCCGATGGTGCGGCTGCGTCGATCGGCATGACTGCGCCAGCCGGATAGCCGGTTCAGCCTGAACGGCTGACAGCAGACCAGGCAAAACAACGGCACAACGACCATTGGGGCCCAAGCCATGGCGCAGCAGGAATATGTGGTTATCGGTGCCATCATTGGTGTGTATGGCATCAAAGGCTGGGTCAAGGTGCGTTCCTGGACGCGACCAGCGGAAAACATCGTCGACTACCAGCCCTGGCTGCTGACCCGCAAAGTGGTCGGCCATGCCGGTGACAGCGGCAGCAGCAACGCAGATTTTCGCAGTGAAGATCTGTATCCCGTGACCCTGCAGCAGCAGCGCAGCCACGGTGACCGCTTCATGGTCAAGCTGGATGGCACAGAGCAGCGCGAGCAGGCGCAGGCACTGGTTGGCCGGCAGATTGTGGTGGCACGCAGCCAGTTGCCCACTGCCAACGACAACGAATACTACTGGTCCGATCTGATCGGGCTGGCGGTCGAAAATCTTGCCGGCGTCAAGCTCGGCAAGGTGACCGGACTGCTGGAAACCGGCGCCAACGATGTGCTGGTGGTGCAAGGCGAACGTGAGCGCCTGCTGCCGTACCTGATGGAGCAGGTGGTGCAGCGCATCGATCTTGAGCAGGGCACGATGCTGGTCGACTGGGACGAAGATTTCTGAAACATGCGCATTGATGTCATCACGCTGTTTCCGGAATGGGTGACGGGTTTGCGCGAACTCGGTGTGACCGGACGCGCAGTGCGTGACGAACGCGTTGACCTGCGGGTGTGGAATCCGCGTGATTTCAGCACCGATGCGCATCAACGCGTGGATGACAGACCGTATGGTGGCGGCCCCGGCATGGTCATGCAGGCGCAGCCACTGGCAGACACCCTGGCCGCCGTGGCGCCGGGTGCTGCAGCGGTCACACTGCTGAGCCCGCAGGGGCAGCGGTTTGATCAGCAGCTGGCCACCGAGATGGCCGCGCGTGATCGCCTCGTGCTGATCTGCGGCCGCTATGAAGGCATTGACCAGCGCTTTGTAGACAAACATGTTGATGAGAGCGTCTCGATTGGTGATTTCGTTCTCAGTGGCGGCGAACTGGCAGCAGCGGTGGTGATCGATGCCGTACTGCGGCAGCTGCCCGGTGTGCTTGGGCATGCCGACTCGGCGGCACAGGACTCTTTCAGCGACGGTGTGCTGGATTGTCCGCACTACACAAGGCCGGAGCAGTGGCAGGGCCAGCCGGTACCGCCGGTGCTGCTGTCGGGAGACCATGCCGCAGTAGCACGCTGGCGACGGCAGCAGGCACTGCTGGCAAGCTGGCGACACAGGCCCGATCTGCTCAGCTGCGTGCAGCAGCAGGGCGGACTGAGCCAACAGGATTACACACTGCTGCAACCGTTGTTGCAGCAGCCGAAGCAGAATTGAGCAACATTGAAATATGGTGACCGCAAGCGGTCGGGACAGGAGAAGACAATGAGCAACATCATCGACGAACTGGAAAAAGAACAGCTGCGCGAACTGCCCGAATTTGCAGCCGGCGACACCATCGTGGTCAATGTGCGCGTGCGTGAAGGCACGCGCGAGCGCCTGCAGGCCTACGAAGGCGTGGTCATCGCCAAGCGCAATCGCGGTCTGCACTCGGCGTTTACTGTGCGCAAGATCTCCCACGGCACCGGCGTTGAGCGGGTGTTCCAGTCGCACAGCCCGCTGATCGACTCGGTGGAAGTCAAGCGCCGTGGTCGCGTGCGTTCAGCCAAGCTTTACTACCTGCGTGATCGCCAGGGCAAATCAGCCCGTATCCGGGAAAAGCTGCCGACCAAAAAACAGGCCTGAAGGCAGTCTGTTGCTGGCTGAGCACAAGCCAGGTCACAATCCAAAACCCCGGCGCTGCCGGGGTTTTTTGTCCACCGTGGTATTTGTCCATGACCGCCACCGATTGGTCATGGTTTTATCTTCCAAGCAATGACCTGTCACTGTACAAGTACAATACGCCATCAGGTCAACTTAGCCCAGCACGCAATCAGCTGTAGCCAATTCATGCCCATCATTTCCCTGCAGAACGTCTCTTTGGCCTTTGGCGACAAACCCTTGCTGGACGGCATTTCGCTGAGCATCGATCATACTGAGCGGGTGTGTCTGATCGGTCGCAATGGCGAGGGCAAGTCCACCCTGCTGAAGGTCATTGCCGGTGATCTGCAGGCCGATGAGGGCGAACTGGTCGGCCTGCGCAGCGCGCGCATCGCCTGCCTGGAGCAGGAAGTGCCGCTGGGTCTGACCGGATCGGTGTTCGATGTCGTTGCCGATGGCCTGGGTGCAGCCGGTCGACTGGTGCAGCAATACCATGCGCTGTCACATCAGGTGGCCACGGATCATACCCTGCTGGATGAGCTGGAGCGCTGTCAGCATGAGCTGGAGGCGGCCGGCGGCTGGGAAATCAATCAGCGCGTCGAGACCACGCTGGCGCGGCTGGCGCTGGATGGCGAGGCGCGCATCGAACAGCTGTCCGGTGGACTCAAACGGCGCGTGCTGCTGGCCCGGGCACTGGTCAGCGATCCCGATCTGCTGTTGCTGGACGAGCCCACCAACCACCTGGACATCGCTGCCATCGAATGGCTGGAAAGCTTCCTGCTGGGGGCTTCCACCAGTCTGCTCTTCATCACCCATGACCGCGCGTTCCTGCGCCGGCTGGCCACCCGCATCATCGAACTTGATCGTGGTCAGCTGACCGATTGGCCGGGCAATTACGACCAGTATCTGACCGGCAAGCAGCAGCTGCTGGATGCCGAGGAAAAACAGAATGCACTGTTTGACAAGCGCCTGGCCGAGGAAGAGCGCTGGGTGCGCCAGGGCATCAAGGCCAGGCGTACCCGCAACGAAGGCCGCGTGCGTGCGCTGCAGGCGCTGCGGCGAGAACGCGCGCAACGACGCGAGCAGCAGGGCACAGCCCGGCTCAGCATGCAGGGGCATCAGTCTTCCGGCAAGATTGTGGTCGAAACCGAAGCGGCCACGTTCGCCTATCCCGGCGCCGGCAGCGACGGCTTGATCATCCGGCCCTTGACCACCACCATTTTGCGTGGTGACAAGATCGGCATCATCGGTCCCAACGGTGCCGGCAAGACCACGCTGATCAAACTGTTGCTGGGCGAGTTGCAGCCAAGCAGTGGCAGCGCTCGTCTTGGCACCAATCTGCAGATCGCCTATTTTGACCAGTACCGCAGTCTTATAGACGATGCCAAAACGGTGCAGGAAAACGTCGGCGATGGCAGCGACACGGTCACCATCAACGGTCAGTCGCGACATGTGATCGGTTATCTGAACGATTTTCTGTTTCCGCCGCGGCGGGCGCGGCAGCCGGCCTCGGTGCTGTCCGGTGGTGAGCGCAACCGCCTTATGCTGGCCAAGCTGTTTGCCCGGCCGGCCAATCTGCTGGTGCTCGATGAGCCCACCAACGATCTCGACATGGATACGCTGGATCTGCTGCAGGAGCTGCTGGTCGACTACAGCGGTACCGTGCTGCTGGTCAGTCATGATCGCGATTTCATCAACCAGGTGGTCACCAGCACGCTGGTGTTCGAAGGCGATGGTCAGGTCAATGAATACGTCGGCGGCTATGACGACTGGCTGGCCCAGCGCGCACCGCTGAGCACAGCAGCAACGGCAGGCCGGTCTCAGGCACAGTCCGCTGAGCAGGTGGTACCGACCCGGGCTGGTCAGTCCGCGCTGCCCACAGCGCGCCGTACCGCCGGTGCAGAGTCAGCACACAAAGCTGCGCGCAAGCTCAGCTACAAGCTGCAACGTGAGTTGGAACTGCTGCCGCAGCAGATCGAACAGCTGGAACAGCAGCAGGCCGAACTGACCGCCGCCATGAGCGAGCCGTCGTTTTACCAGCGAGACAGCGCGCAGATCCAGCAGGCCACCCAGACCATGCAGCGCCTGAGCGGCGAACTGGAGCAGTGCTACGCGCGCTGGGATGAACTGGAGAGTCTGCGCTGAGGCGCACAGCGCAGGTTCATGTTAGCGAGGATGCCGGCGCTCCAGATCTATGTTCAATCGACAACGTCTGCCGACATTCAGTGACTGCGCTGTGCCACGCCATGGTTGAATTGCCTTAGCAGTGAAGCAGCGTTCTGGAGCGCCAGCGTCCCCGCTGGCCCCTTGTGCAGGTCGCAAGACCCGTCAAGTAAAGCTACTTGCAGTCATTCCACCAGACAGCCATTCCGAGAGAACGCAACGAGCCGAGTGGCTGATATATTCATGGTCTGCAATGGTTGATCAAATGCATTATTAAGTGCATATAGGTAGAATTGCATAATATAATACAATTGTGTATGATTGCATGGATGAATGCACATGTCGCCATCATTGCTGATGTGGTCAACTCGCGTGAGTTCGCTGACTTTGCCGCGCGGCGCGACCGCGCGCTGCAGGCTGTGCAGCAACAGCACGGCAGTCAGGCACTGACCGCCAGCGACTATGCCATCACCGCCTGGGACGAGTTTCAGGTGCTGCTGGCCGGACAAGCGGCGCTGCCGCAGGTGATGTGGGACCTGCAGCGCGAATTTTACCCGCTGCGATTGCGACTGGGCATTGGTTGTGGCGAGGTGCAGTGGGCGCGCCGACAGCGTGATGCGGTCAATGAGGCGGCGTCGGGAGAGGCATTTTTCCTCGCCCGTGAAGCGCTGGATGCGATCAGTGATCAGGCCCGTGGTGGCAGTCGCAGCGAGATCCTGGTGCGCTGGAATGAACCCGACCTGCAGCATGCCATCAACGCCTGTGCGCGGCTGCTGGATGTGCTGTTGGCCGGGATCACGGCAGGGCAGTGGCAGGTGATCAACGCCTACGAGCAGCTCGGGCGTCAGGATGCGGTGGCGGCGGCGATGGAGAAGACACCGTCGACCATCTCCAGAACCCTGCGCAGCGCCAACTACTGGGAAATCAAGGCCAGCCTGGACGACCTGCAGCAACTGCTCGCATCGCGTACACTGCCATGAAGCTGCGGCGATGACAGTGCCCGCGTATCACTTACGATGATGATGAGAACCTGACATGCAGGCGGTATTGATTTTCATGGTGTTTGTCTGCGCTCATGTGCTGGCCGATTTTGTGCTGCAGCGCGACAGTGTGGTCTGCGGCAAGCGCAACAATGTCTGGTCGGCCTATGCCGAGCACGCAATCATGCACTGGTTGCTGACGCTGCTGATGCTGTTGCTGTTTGCACCAGACTATGTGCACGCCTGGCGCACATGGTGGCTGCTGCCACTGCTGGGTTTAAGCCATGCCGCCATCGACTGGGTGAAACAGAACACCGGGCCGGACGGCCAGGCATGGGTCGGGCCGCGCGCCTTCATGGTGGATCAGGCCATGCATCTGCTGGTGCTGTGTTCTGCGGCACTGATTCTGACGCAGACACCGGGATTGCTGCTGTGGCAATGGTGGCTGCAGCATGCCGAACTGCTGGTGACCCTGCTGCTGGCCTATCTGCTGGCGCTGCCGGCCTGTGGGCATCTCAATCGGGTGCTATTGCAGCCACTGGCGGAACAGCTGGCCGAGCCGATTCTGGCCGAAGAAAGCTCTGCCGATGCGCTGACCGGATCGTCGTCAAGCGTCAAGACAGCCAGCCTGGATCTGCCCAGTGCCGGCCGCTATATCGGCTGGCTGGAGCGATTTCTGTTGCTCACAGCGGTGCTGCTGCAGGCCGCCACGGCAGTGGGGCTGGTGCTGGCGGCGAAATCGGTATTTCGTTTTGGTGACATCCGCCGCGATCGTCAGGCCGCCGAGTATTTTCTCATCGGCACCCTGGTCAGCGTCAGCGAAGCGGTACTCATCGGACTGCTGGTGCACTGGGTGCTGCGCAGCATGCTGGTCTGGTAGCGTCGCTTTATTCAGCTGCGTAACTTGTCGTTGAACATGAATCGCTTCGTGATGGATGTGTAGACTGGACCCCGGCTTTCGTCGGGGTGACAGACGTTGTTTAGGCATCAAAACGTAGCCGTCACACCGGCTAAGAATCAACAACCGACATGACAGAGATATCAGTACACGCTAGCATGGCGAAATGAAGCAGCCTTGCGTCTACATTCTCAGCAACAGGCGCAATGGAACGCTCTACATTGGCGTGACATCCGATCTGGTACGCAGAGTATGGCAACACAAAAATCATGTCGTTGACGGATTCAGTAAAAAATATGGCACCGATATGCTGGTATGGTATGAGCAACATGGTGATATGGAATCAGCCATACTGAGAGAAAAAGCTCTAAAGGAATGGCGTAGGGTCTGGAAACTGAGACTGATCGAAGAGATGAATCCTCAGTGGCGAGATTTATACCCTGAGATCGTTGGCTAGCTTTGCGGTCACACTCTTACTGCAACGGCCTGGATGCACTGGATTGCAGTGAAAGTCTTGCTGTGCGAGTACTGTGCGAATTGAAACTCGCCGAATTGCGTCTCGCTGCTGATAATGAATCGCTTCGCGATGGTTGTGTAGACTGGACCCTGGCCTGCGCCGGGGTAACAGGCGTTGTTTAGGTATTAAAACGCAGCCGTCATACCGGCGAAGGCCGGTATCCAGTTATTTCATTGTCGCGCAGCTACCCAACACAAACACAATATGGCCAAGTCAAAGTATGGCAACGGGCAAACCACAAATCAGCCGGAACGGTGGATTCAGGCTCAATGTCCGCATAGTTTGTCGTTGATTATCAATCGCTTCGCGATGCATGAATGGACTGAACCCCGGCCGCGTTGCGTGTCGCTGATAATGAATCGCTTCGCGATGGTTGTGTAGACTGGACCCCGGCTTTCGCCGGGGTGACAGGCATTGTTTTAGGCATCAAAACGTAGCCGTCATCTGTCTCGCGACCTCCATGTCGCTCGCACTGCGTGCGACCATGGTCGACCCGATCAGCGATCCTGCTGATCGGTCGGCGCAGGCCACGTTGCGTGTCGCTAAACACTGTCGCGAAGCGCCTTCACCAGAGATGAAAGGCGTTGCTTCGACATCAAAACGTAGCCGTCATACCGGCGCAGGCCGGTATCCAGTTATTTCATTGTCGCGGAGCGACACAGCACCTACGCCAGCATGGTAACGGGCAAACCATAAACAACCCGGAACGGTGCATTCCAGCTCGAAGCCCGCGTTGCCTGTCGCTGATGATGAATCGCTTCGCGATGCTTTAGTCTACTGGACCCCGGCCTGCGCCGGGGTGACAGGCGTTGTTTAGGTATTAAAACGCAGCCGTCATCTGTCTCGCGACCTCCATGTCGCTCGCACTGCGTGCGACCATGGTCGAGTAGACTGGACCCCGGCCTGCGCCGGGGTGACAGGCGTTGTTTAAACATTTAAACACAGCAGACCCGATCCGCAGAGACCAGGCCATGTAAATGCCAGCGCCTTGCGGCTAAGCTCGGTGCTGCAAAATCTGCCGCAGCTCCAGCCGGAACGGGCCAGCCTGGCCGTCGGCAATCATGATGCCGATGTCGCACACGGCGGCGGCATCGAGCACGCCGGCATCGGCCACCCGGCGACCACGGAACACGGCTTCGAATCCGGCCAGCGGCAGCGTCAGCGCCTGCCAGTCCGGCGTGCCGGCGAACTGCTGTCGCCAGGCAATGGCCGATGGGCCGCGCTGCTGGCGCAGCCGCAGCTGATATTGACGGCCATCGCCTCTGACCAGCACGGTCAGGGCCCGACAAGCGCGCAGCTCGCCCGGCATCAGGTGACGCCGTACCGAGGCAAAGCCGCCGTTGTATTGCAGTGAGGTGCTGCCGCTGAACACGGCACAATCTTCGCCACGTTCCAGCGCACCGCTGGACACGCCACCCATGACGTTGTCGTTGACGCTGATCCACTGATCCGCTTCATCGCTGTGGGCAAAATCAATCCAGAGCTCACCCTGGGACATGCCGGTTGCTGCTGCGGAGTGCATTAGTGGGCCATGCGGATAGTCAGGTAACGCTCAGAGCGACTGTGCCGGTGCGAATCAAGGCGCGTTGCGCAGGGAATGGCTGCTCCCTTGCCAAGCAAGCAACACAGAGTCGCGCCGACACAGTCGCTCCCGAAGACCCGCCGCACAAGCGCCGCGGCCTGCGTTGCGCTCGCTTGAATCGGGATAACCAGATCTGCGCTCGCGCGCCATGTCGGCGATGCTTGTGCGACGGCTGCGTGTCACCGAACTGTCCGCATGGCCCACTTTATCCGGCCTGCCGCAGTGCCACCGAATCGTCGTCGGCATAGTCGGACAGGGGCGGGCAGCTGCACACCAGGTTGCGATCACCGTGTACATTGTCCACCCGCGACACCGCTGGCCAGTACTTGGCGCGTTGCAGGTTGGCCACCGGCCAGGCCGCCAGGCTGCGCGGGTAGGCATGCTGCCAGTCATCGCTACAGGCCTCGGCCACCGTCAGCGGGGCATTTTTCAGCGGGTTGTCGCTGGCATCCAGCGTGCCGTTTTCAATCATGCGGATCTCGTTGCGGATGCCGCGCATCGCAGTGATGAAGCGATCCAGTTCCGCCTTGCTCTCACTTTCGGTGGGCTCGATCATCAGCGTGCCGGGCACCGGCCAGCTCATGGTCGGGGCATGGAAACCGTAATCGATCAGTCGTTTGGCAATGTCTTCCTCGCTGATGCCGGTGGCCTGTTTGAACGGGCGCAGATCAATGATGCACTCGTGTGCGATGCGCTGGTTGCGGCCGCTGTAGAGCACGTTGAAACTGTCGTTGATGTGCGTGGCCAGGTAGTTGGCGTTGAGGATCGCCACCTGGGTGGCGCGACGCAGCCCGTCGCGGCCCATCAGCGTGATGTAGGCCCACGAGATCGGCAGAATGCCGGCCGAGCCCCATGGTGTGCCGGACACCGGCCCCAGCTTGCCGCTGAGTTCTTCCTGCAGCGGATGTGCGGGCAGAAATTCGGCCAGATGCTCGCGCACGCACACCGGCCCGACGCCAGGGCCACCGCCGCCGTGCGGAATGCAGAACGTCTTGTGCAGGTTCAGATGCGAGACGTCGGCCCCGAACTGGCCAGGTGCCGACCAGCCCACCAGCGCGTTCAGGTTGGCACCGTCCAGGTACACCTGGCCGCCGTGTTCATGCACGATGTCGCAGATCTCGGTCACCCGCTCCTCGAACACACCGTGCGTGGACGGGTAGGTGATCATCAGTGCGGCCAGTTCGTCGCTGTGCTGCTCGGCTTTGGCCTTGAGCTGCTCGACATCGATGTTGCCCTCGTCGTCGCAGCCTATGATGACAATGCGCATGCCGGCCATCTGTGCGCTGGCCGGGTTGGTGCCGTGCGCCGATTGCGGAATCAGGCAGATGTCGCGATGGCCTTCGCCCCGGCTCTGCTGCCAGGCGCGGATCGCCAGCAGTCCGGCGTATTCACCCTGCGAGCCGGCATTGGGCTGCAGCGACACGGCGTCGTAGCCGGTGCAGGTTTTCAGCATGTCCTCCAGCTCGCTGATCAGCGCGCGGTAGCCGCGGGTCTGGTCATTCGGGGCAAACGGATGGATGGTGGCAAATTCAGGCCAGGTGACCGCCTCCATTTCCGCCGCTGCGTTCAGCTTCATGGTGCAGGAACCCAGCGATATCATCGAGTGGGTCAGCGAAATGTCGCGGTTTTCCAGCCGCTTCAGATAACGCAGCAGCTCGGTTTCGCTGTGATAGCGACAGAACACCTCATGCTGCAGGAATGCGCTCTGGCGCTGGCAGGCAGTCGGCAATGCCGGCGCAGTCATGCTGGCATCGAGCAGATTGATGTCGGCGGTAACGGCAAACAGCTGCCACAGCGTCTGCACATGCTCGCGCGTGCTGCACTCATTGAGACTGATGCCGATGCCGCTGGCGTCATCGCGACGCAGGTTGATGCCGGCGTTGGCGGCGGCGGCGATGATCTGATCGCGGCGGGTGCCATCCACGCTGACAAACAGGGTGTCAAAATAATGCTCATGGCGCAGCGTCCAGCCGCCGGCACGCAGGCCGGCTGCCAGCAGCTGTGCCAGCCGGTGCACGCGGCTGGCAATCGTGCGCAGTCCGTCGGCACCATGATAGACGGCATAGAAACCGGCAATGATCGCCAGCAGCGCTTGCGCCGTGCAGATGTTGCTCATGGCTTTTTCGCGCCGGATGTGCTGTTCGCGGGTTTGTAGCGCCATGCGCAGGGCAGGCTGGCCGAGGCGGTCTTTCGACACCCCGATGATGCGACCGGGCACGCGTCGGGCGTAATCGTCGCGGGTGGCAAAAAAGGCCGCATGCGGGCCACCAAATCCAGGCTGCACACCAAAACGCTGGCTGCTGCCGATGACCACGTCGGCACCCATCTCGCCCGGAGGCGTGAGCATCACCAGCGCCAGCAGATCCGCTGCCACCGCCACCAGCACATTGCTGGCGTGGGCGGCTTCAATCCATGGTCGCAGATCGGCCACGCCGCCATCGACGCCCGGATAACTCAGCAGCACGCCGAAGCAGTCGGCCAGCAGCGCGGTGTCCTCCAGCAGTGCCTGCGGTGGCACGCAGACCACCTCGATGCCGAAATAATCCGCCCGCGTCTGTAGCACCGCCAGGGTCTGTGGCAGCACGTCGCTAGTGACCAAAAAACGCCGCGATTTGTTGCGCGCATTGATGCGCTGCAGCATGACCATGGCTTCGGCGGCGGCGGTGGGTTCATCCAGCAGCGAGGCATTGGCCAGCGGCATGCCGGTCAGATCCATCACCATCTGCTGGTAGTTCAGCAGCGCCTGCAGTCGGCCCTGCGAAATTTCCGCCTGGTAGGGTGTGTAGGCGGTGTACCAGCCGGGGTTTTCCAGCAGACTGCGCTTGATCACCGGTGGCGTGATGGTGTCGTGGTAACCCAGCCCGATCATGTTGTGGCAGACCACGTTCTGCCCGGCCAGCTGGCGCAGGCGGGTGAGCATCTCGGTTTCGTTGAGGGCCCGCGGCAGCTCCATCTGATCATTGCGACGAATGGATTTCGGCATCACCTCATCCATCAGCGCGTCCAGACTGCGACAGCCCAGGTCAGCCAGCATGGCGTCGATGTCGTGCTGGTTCGGGCCGATATGACGGCCGATGAAGCCGCCGTGGTTTTCCAGTTGCTGCAAGCTGCGAGGTGTGCCGGTGGCCGAAGTCATGGTGTCAGTGTCCGTGGTCAGAAAACGTGGATGGAAACGGTTGCAGGTCGGGTACTGTGGCGCTCAGCCCAGCAGATAGTGATCGCCGAGCAGAAAAGCGAACAGCGCCATCAGGTAAAAAATCGAATAATTGAACACACGCATCGCCAGCAGCTCGTTTTCGGTGTTCAGCAGCGCAATGGCATAGCGCATGAAAGCGATGTTGAGCACCAGCGCGCCGCCCAGGTAAAACAGCCCGCTCATGTGCGTCAGCCAGGGCATGATGGTAGCGACAAACAGCAAAATGGTATAGAACAGGATCTGCCAGCGGGTGAAATGAATGCCGTGCGTCACCGGCAGCATCGGCACCGCTGCCTTGGCGTAATCGTCACGGCGGTAGATCGCCAGCGCCCAGAAGTGCGGCGGGGTCCACACGAACACAATCAGCACCAGCAGCAGCGCGTGCGGTTCGATGGTGCCGGTCACCGTGGTCCAGCCCAGCAGCGGCGGTGCCGCCCCGGCCAGCCCGCCGATGACAATGTTCTGCGGCGTGGCCCACTTCAGAAACAGGGTATAGATGATGCCGTAGCCAATCAGCGAGAAGAAGCTCAGCACGGCGGTCAGCGGGTTTACCCAGGCACCCAGGATCAGCATCGACAGCACACCCAGCGTGATGGCAAACGCCAGCACGCGGTTGGCCGAGGTCTGTCCCTGCGGCAATGGCCGGTGCTGGGTGCGCAGCATCTTGATGTCGATGCGCTGATCGAGCAGGTGATTCAGCGCTGCCCCCGAGGCCGAGGCCAGGGTGATGCCGAGCATGCCGGCCAGCAACTGCGGCCAGTTCGACCAGTCGGGATCGGCCAGCAGCATGCCGACCACGGCGGTGAACACGATCAGCATCACCACGCGCGGCTTGCAGAGTTCGTAGTAGTTGTGCAGCCAGTGGTTTTGCTGCGGCATGCTGATGCTGGTGCTCATGAGCCTGATTCAGACCTGCGCAGGCTTGCTGTTGGTCACCTTGCGCGTGCGCCACAAGGCGTTGATCACCGCCAGCAGCAGCAGCGCCGCCACACCATTGTGCGCGACCGCATTCCACAGCGGCAGCAGCAGCACGATGTTGTTGATGCCCAGTGTGATCTGCACCAGCAGCAGCAATCCAACCAGCAGGCCGGCAAAGCGCGTGATCGGGTTTCTCAGCAACACAATGGCCATGCCGGCAATGATAACAAATGCCAGCACTGCGCCGATACGGTGGCTGATGTGAATGGCATTGCGCGCGGCCTGATCCAGCACCCCGCCCTCGTAGTCGATGCCGATCGCGCGCGCGATTCTGAAGCCCTCGGCGAAGTTGGTATCCGGCCACCACTGCTGCTGACAGGTGGGCAGGTCGGTGCAGGCCAGCGCGGCATAATTGCTCGACACCCAGCCACCGAGTGCGATCTGCATCAGCAGCACGACCAGCCCGGCCAGCACCCAGGGTCGCAGCTGTGGTGCGGTGCCGTGATGGGACACGCGATAGTGTGCATCGCCAGGCTGCAGATCCCGCAGCCCGGACTCGCCCGGCTCATGCACAGACAGCCGCGGCTGCGCTGCACGCACCCGGCGCGCGTGCCAGAACAGCAGTGCCGCCGTGGTCATGCCACCCATCAGATGCGTGGTCACCACCCATGGCAGCAGCTGCAGCGTCACCGTCCACATGCCGAACGCCGCCTGGATGCAGATCACCACAATCAGAACCAGCGACAGCCGTAGCGGCAGGTCACGGTAATGCTTGCGCAACTTCCAGTTCAACCACGCCAGTGCCACCACGATCAGCCCCAGCGTGCCGGCAAAATAGCGGTGGATCACCTCTTTCCATGCCTTGTGCACCTCCACCGGGCGCTCGGGGTAGTTGGCCGTGGCGCGCTCGATCTCGTGCGCCTGCGTCGGCCAGGTGATGTGGCCGTAGCAGGCCGGCCAGTCCGGGCAGCCCAGGCCGGCGTCGGACAGACGCACCCAGGCCCCGAGCATGATCACCACCAGCGCAAAACCCACCGCAATCAGCGACAGCCAGCGCAAGATATTGTATTGTCGATGCATTGTATTACCGCTCAATTTAAAGGAATCGCTTCGCGATGGTTTAAGAGACTGGACCCCGGCATGCGCCGGGGTGACGAGCGTTGTTTAAACATCAAAAACGCAGCCGTCATCTGTCTCCCGACCTACATGTCGCCCGCACTGCGTGCGACCATGGTCGACACGACCAGCGATCCTGCTGATCGGTCGGCGCAGGCCGCGTTGCGTGCCCGCTATACACGCCATTGGTCATCGCGCAGCGATACCTGCTTCATACCGTCATTCCACCGTCGCACAGCGAAACAAATCATGCCGGCGGGGACGCTGGCGCTCCTAAACAATGTTCAAGCGCAAAACAACGCGCATCGTAGGAGCCTGCTGGCAGGCGAATCTGGACTCGCTCAAGCGACAAACCCAGCCGTTATTCCGGAATCGCCCCAGCGGTATCCGGAATCCATCACCAGCCCCGCCCATCGCTCTCGTATACGATCACAACCGGCCGGAACGATGGGCCCCGGCCTGCGCCGGGGTGACAAGCCTTGTTTAGCATGTAGGCCGGATAAGCGCAGCGCATCCGGCAGCCATCTGGAGATGCAAACGAGCCGCAACCAATGCCAGCGAGGACGCTGGCGCTGCAAAAACTCGCTCAAGCGACAAACCCAGCCGTCATTCCGGAATCGCCCCAGCGATATCCGGAATCCACCAACAGCGGCGACGCGCTCACCTGTGCTCAGGCATCATACAGGCGGAACGATGGATTCCGGCTCTACGCTGCGCTGCGGCCGGAATGACGGGCTTTGTCTGACTCGCCGAACAGGCATCAACGCCACCGGCTACCAACCAGCCCAGCCAGCCTCAATTCAAACCCTGCGCCTTGTTGCTCTGCCGGATCAGCCGGTCAATGTCCTTGCGCATGCCGGTGATGTCGGCGTTGTGGTCATAGCGCAGCACAAAATAGCCATTCGGATCCAGCAGCAGTGTCTGCCACGGCTGTTGCTGCTGCTCATCCACGGCCAGCTCGGCCGCCAGTGTCAATGGTTCTGTGGCATCCAGCAGATGCACTTCTGTCACGCCCAGCTCGGCCAGTTGCGCCGCCTGCTCGGCATCGGGTGCCACCCCGATCAGCTCCAGTGTGAGTTGATCGGCATGCCGGCCCAGCGCCAGTTGCAACTGCTGCAGCCAGCTGAAATGTTCGATGCAGGCATCCACGCAAGCCTCTGGCGAGTACACCAGCAGCGTCCACAACGGCCGGCCCAGCGCATTCTGGCGCGGCTCCCAGGCGTTGACAGGAATCGGCGGGTCCAGCAGCAGGCCGGAATTGGTGGTGACAGCCGGGCTATAGTCGGTGAGGTCGCTCTGCAGGTACACCGCCAGCAGAATCGGCGCCACAAACACCAGCAGCACGCCCAGCAGCGTGAAGCGGCTGCGGCGCTGCTGCTGCGGGTCGATGCGCTGGCTGTTCTCGGTGGTTTGCTTCATGTTGGTTTCACTGTGTTGTGTTGATTGGTCAGGCAACGAAACACCTGTGGTATTCGTGGCACGGCATTTGCTGAGCATTTCCGCCACTGCCTTCGCTTCTCGGCCTTGGCCAAAGTTCTCTGGCAAAGTTCTCTGGCAAAGTCATCTGTTCGCGTCTGTGGCTCAGTGTCAATCTCAGCGTCGCCGGGCACTGCGCAGCGACAGAATCACAAACGTCGCCAGCACCGTCGCCGCCAGCGTAAACCACTGCAGCGCGTAGGCCGTGTGCTTGTTCGGGCCAAAATTGATCAGCGCCCAGTCGCGACCGGCAAAGCCGTGCGCAGCGTCGGCATCCAGTTTCAGAATCTGCGGCAGCAGTTGCAGATCCGGTTGCTGCAGCAGTGTTCGAAAACCCTGCTGCAACAGTTGTGCATCGACATAGGTGATCAACTGCGGCCACTGCTGCGGCGCCAGCGCCGGCTGCGTGCCCAGACGCATGCCCACACCCGGTAGCGGTGCCAGCCGACCACGGATGGCGACTTCGCCTTCGGGTGTCGCAACCGCCGGCAATGCTCGCCGATCGGCGGCCAGCGGCAACCAGCCGCGATTGACCAGCAGCAGCCGTCCGCCATCCAGCCGCAGCGGCGACAGCACGTGCACGCCTTGGCGGCCATCCTGCACCTGATTGTCCAGCAGCAGCGGCAGCGGCAGGTATTCGCCGCTTCCGGCCACCTTGCTGTAGGCGGCGCTGGTGGCGCTCACCTCGTCCAGCGCCAGCGTGCCGGCAGCGTCAATCTGCTGCTGGATGTCGCGTTTCTGCTCGGCGCGGTCCAGCTGCCAAAAGCCCAGCCGCACAAAACCTGCGGCCAGCAGCACTGCCGGCAGCAACCAGACCAGCCCGTACTTGCGAATGCTGCGGCTCAGACCCATGATGGACTGTTCATAGTATAGTTCGTTTTGGTTTTCGTCATGCCACTGCAGATGTGGCGTCAGTGACCGGGTAATTCCATGCTTCTGAAAGTGTTTGTTGTCATCTTTATGCTGGCGATCGTCTACGCGCTGTTTTCCAGCTTCTATTTTATGCTGCACGACAAAGGCGAAGGCGACCGCGTGGTGCGCCGCCTGAGCTGGCGCATCGGCCTGTCACTGCTGTTCATCCTGTCACTGTGGGGCGCGGTGCAGATGGGCTGGATTGTGCCCAACTCCGGCTGATGATGAATCGCTTCGCGATGCTATTGCATGGACTGGACCCCGGCCGCGTTGCGTGTCGCTATACACGCCATTGATCATCGCGCAGCGATACCAACGGGGTGACAGGCGTTGTTTAGGTATTAAAACGTAGCCGTCATCTGTCTCGCGACCTCCATGTCGCTCGCACTGCGTGCGACCATGGTCGACCCGATCAGCGATCCTGCTGATCGGTCGGCGCAGGCCGCGTTGCGTGTCGCTATACCCGCCATTCAATGAATCGCTTTGCGATGGTTTAATGGACTGGACCCCGGCCGCGTTGCGTGTCGCTATACACGCCATTGGTCATCGCGCAGCGATACCAACGGGGTGACGGGCGTTGTTTAGACATTAAAACGAAGCCGTCATACCGGCGAAGGCCGGTATCCAGTCATTCCACAGTCGCGCAGCGACTCAATCATGCCAGCGGGGACGCTGGCGCTCCAGAGCATGGTTCAGACCCAACCCCTGCCGTCATTCCGCAATCGCGGCAGCGATATCCGGAATCCAACCGCAGCGTTGACCAACCCTCTGGCTTCTAATGTCCCCTGTGACATTGCACAGTGGCTGGCCGTATCCACCCAGAGCATGAGAACGAGCAGATCACAAAGTGTCGGAACGATGGATTCCGGCTCACTGGCCGGAATGACGGCTCTGTTTTGCGTGCCCGGCAACCCGCGCTACCGTGGCTGCCGGCAACCCGCGCTACCGTGGCTGCCGGCAACCCGCGATACCATGGCTACCGCTAATCCAAACCCTGCCGTCATTCCGCAATCGCGGCAGCGATATCCGGAATCCACCCGCAGCGCCGACCAACCCACTGGCTTCTAATGTCCCCTGTGACATTGCACAGTGGCTGGCCGTATCCACCCAGAGCATGAGAACGAGCAGATCACAAAGCGTCGGAACGATGGATTCCGGCTCACTGGCCGGAATGACGGCTCTGTTTTGCGTGCCCGGCAACCCGCGCTACCGTGGCTGCCGGCAACCCGCGCTACCATGGCTACCGCTAAACCAAACCCTGCCGTCATTCCGCAATCGTGGCAGCGATATCCGGAATCCACCCGCAGCGCCGACCAATCCACCATCCCGGCAAACCTCACGCCGCTGGGCCTTGTGGTGCCAGCACAGCACAGCAGCAATCACTGAGACCGCGCAGCCAGCGCAGCCGGAAAACACCAGCAAGGCAACATGATCGTTTCTTCACACAAGCCGCTGAAACACAAAAAACACAAAAACAAGCCTTGACAGGTACTTGCAACCGCTGCATAATGCCGTCTGTGAGTATCGATTCATCTTTGTGAATGGGTATTGACACGAGTCTCAAGGGAGCGTAGACTTCGTAGTGGTGCCCGGTTGCGGGTGCCTTGACAATAAACGGACTTATGTTCAATCATCCCGTAACTAATTGGAGTTCAAAATGAAATACCAGCTCAAGAACAAAGCCCAGCAGGGTTTTACATTGATCGAACTGATGATCGTGATCGCGATCCTGGCCATTCTGATGGCGATTGCGGTACCGGCTTATCAGGATTACACCATTCGTACCAAAGTATTGGAAGGCACCAGTGTTGCCGGTGGTGCTAAACTTGCACTCAGTGAGTTCTGTCAGACTGCTCCGGGCGCAACAGTACCTACTGCAGCCAACACTGGATATGTCTTCGTTCCAGGTGGAACAGTCGAAGACTTCGTTGCAGGTGTTGCAATTGGTGGTACTTGTGCAGCGCCAACGATAACCATTACAACGGTCAACACAGGCGCAGCCGCTGATCCAGTTCTGGTTTATACAGGCGCAATTGCACCCAATACTGGCCAAGTGACCTGGAATTGTACTTCCACAGCCGGACTTGCAGCACATCTCCCATCAGAATGTCGCGTATAAAATCATACTGCTGATTGTTAGCATTTCAAAAGGGACGCTCTGCGTCCCTTTTTTTGCTTTGGCCGCACGGAAGCAATCAGCTTGACTCTGTAAAGTTTGATGTTTGCCAGGCACATGATGCTAAAACTGGCAGGCGAGCTTGCCTGTCACCGACTGTGAATGAACATTTCTACCCCGATCAGACTCATTATCCTATCGCAGGCGTTGACAGCTGCCTTCAAATCGTCAGATCTGCAGAATCCGCATGCCAAGTAAACAGCTGTATGCCATCAGACGTGCCCATATGTCGAATATCACATAAACTCCACATAAAAATCACAATAAAACGACATTACTATTGACATTAACATCACAACAATTTAAGTTATGTCATATATATCAACAAAAGATCACGTTATCCGGTGAAGACATGGATGTTCAAGGCCGGATCAGCGTAGTGGAGCACAGCATGCACAGGGTCATCAGTACGGCCAGCCAGCGCACCAGCATTAGGGACGCTGGCACGGTAACCACCAGGGATGGTGCAGTCAGATGCCAGCAGTCAGGTTTTACCCTGATCGAGCTGATGATCGTGATTGCGATCCTGGCCATTCTGATGGCGCTGGCGGTGCCCGCCTACACCACCTACGTGGCACGGGCGAAAGTGGCCGAATGCCTGAGCGCGGCCGGCTCGATGAAGATGTCAATCGGGGAGACAGCGATGGGCTTGCCGATCGGGACTTTTCCCGCCGACGCGGATCAGGCCGGCATCAATCCCGGAGCCATGGTGGCGCTGGAATACTGTGATGCCGGACTGTATGCCAACACCGGTGTGCTGACGCTGCAGGTCGATGAGGCCGCCGTGGGCGTTGCCGGCACCATCGAAATGGTGCTGGTCCCGACCTTTGCCGGCACCAGCAGCATCAGTTGGAATTGTCTGCCCGGCGGCACCAGCGGCGAGGCCATGCGCTATCTGCCGGCCGACTGCCGCATGTAGCCAGTGCCAGAGCCGGAAACCGAACCAGGTCTATTGCATACACCGAAGCAGCCCGAACCAGCCCGAACCAGCAAGGCACAGTAAGCAACAGCAGCCAGCAAACCAGGGATAAGGAGTAGAACATGGACGTGATACAGCACCACAGCAGAACCAGCCGCCATCGGCCAGCGTCTCTGCATAGCCCACAACACAGCTCACAACACAGTCGTGGCTACACCGTGCCGGCCCTGCTGCTGGCACTGGTCGCCGGCCTGCTGACATGGGCGGTGACAATGGATAAGGTACAGAGCACCGCCGTGCAGGCGCGAGTGTCCGAAGCCGAAGCCACCGCCATGACGGTGATGGCGGTGCTGCAGGATCACTGCGCGAGCCCTGCCGCCAGGCTGGCACAGCAGCCGTACCGGCATGTTGATGCGCCGGATTCCTACATCGCCGCGCTGCGCATCGACGGCAGCTGTCGCACACCCGAACTGCACATCGCCATGCGCCACACCGACGCCCTGCCGGTGGAACCAGAGTTTGTGTTTGCCGGCCAGTGGGCGGGCGATGTGCTCACCTGGCACTGCCGCGAGACCGCCGGTGCCGCGCCTGCGTTTGTGCCGGCGGCCTGCCGCTGACTGACAATGCCTGCTCCCATGGTCCGGCACGGGAACAGCATGCATGGATCAGGCCATGGATGAATGAGGCCATGGATGAATCAGGCCATGGATAAATCAGGGGAGGGGGAGTTTGCCGGCTTTGTAGCCGGCATTTTTCTGCCTGCGTGTTGGGCGTTAAGATCTGCTCGGTGTTGAATCAAAGCCGTCATTCCGGCCGCAGCGCAGAGCCGGAATCCATGGTGCCGTTTGACTGGTGCCTGAGCGCACGTTAGTGCATCAGCGCTGCTGGTGGATTCTGAATATCGCTGTCGCGATTCCGGAATGACGGCTGGGTTTGTCGCTTGAGCGAGTCTTTGGAGCGCCAGCGTCCTCGCTGGCATTGGTTGATGCTCGTTTGCATCTCCAGATGGCTGCCGGATGCGCTGCGCTTATCCGGCCTACATGCTAAACAACGCTCGTCACCCCGGCGCAGGCCGGGGCCCATCGTTCCGGCCGGTTTGTGATCGCACACGAGTGCGATGGGCGGGGCTGGTGACGGATTGCGGATATCGCCGGCGGAGTACACTAGTCCTTGTTCAAATCCTGTTCCAGCAACAGGCGCACATAACGCGAGTAGGGTATGCCTCTGGCTTTTGCTTTGCGCTTCAAGGCCTGCAGCAACGGCTCGGGCAACCGCATGTTGAGCGCAGCTGTTTTGGGTTCAATTTCGAAGTTCATGGGCTCGAAGCCGGACAAGTCATAGCGAGACAGGTCAGCCGTGGAAACAAAAGCCTCGGCCTCCGCATCGCTGCGCAGTGAGGGCATAGGTTTAGCGCTGTGTTTTGCTTTCATAGTGGTCGATCTCTTTTCTATGCATGTATCGGGCGCTGATGGGGCGTAGCCACGTTGCACCATTGATCTGACGTGGCATGAACACCAGAAAGACATGGCGACCTGCTGTGGTGCGGCCAATGGCTCGTAGCCGTGGCTCGTCGGGATAGGGGTCAGGCATGACAGCAGGTGCGGTGGTCAGCACTTCCTCGATTTCACTCTGGCTGACACCGTGCTTGCCACACTTTGGCCAGTTATTTTCATCCCAGTCGAACCCGCTATCTTCATTACCAAAGTCTACACGTTTGTGTAGACATTTGCAATGTCGGTCGGTATAAATCGGCCTGTATTTATGCCTGAGGCCTGTCAGCGCATGTGTGTATTTGCCATGCCAGTGGCGATGTTCGACCCGCAGGCTCGCTGCCTGCTCTGGCATGGTGCACTAAATGCTGCTTAAACCGTGCTCAGTAGCGGTACCCGCGCCGCTGGGGTGGATCGTACACGGCGGCGTCAATGATCGACCACAGGTGGATGATCCAGCCTAGCAGTATCAGCCACAACAGTGCGGCGAGGACGAACATGAATCCGGCCAAGATCCAGCGTCCCTGCAGCAACTGGCCCAGCCCGGGAATGAAGAAGCTGGCCAGTGCGGCAATCACATTTCCTGCAGAACCTTGTCCCATGATGTGCTCTCCTGTTTGCATGCCGCAAGTAATGCAATTGTTGTGCCATCGCTATTGGCGCGATGGTTGGCGCTGATTGTATTGTTCATTTGGCGGATTTGACCAGATTTCAACCTGCATTGCGAATTCCCTGAACGTGCGGGCATAGAGAGATCCCTCGGCTCGCTGCGCTCTCTAGGGATGACCTGTACTTAATGTCAATTCGCTTCAAGCATTGCCAGCGGGTACGCTGGCGCGCCTGGGCTTTGTTTTGCTGTGCCCCCACCCCGACCCTCCCCCGCTGTGCAGGGGAGGGGGTTGGGCTACGTTTCGGCTATTGTGTTGGCTGAGACGAAGCTGTGCTTGTTGGCTTTTGAGAAGTGAGATCCCTCTGCTCGCTGCGCTCTCATCAGGATGACAGCCTGACTGGAAAACATGTGGCTGGACTGGGCTTGCCGTACTGCGGCGCGGCGAGAAAGGTTCGCCTGCCAGCAGGCTCCTGCGGTGAGCGTTGTTTTGCACTTGAACATTGTTTTGCAGTGCCTGCTACCTCGCTGGCACATTTTGAGATGGCAGTCTGATTGGATGCGGCATAGCTGGAACGCATTCATGATCTGGGACTGGCGCGTCCAGGTTCGCCTGCCAGCAGGCTCCTACGGTGAGCGTTGTTTTGCGCTTGAACGTTGTTTAGGAGCGCCAGCGTCCCCGCTGGCATGGTTTGTGTCGCTGTGCGACGGTTAAATGGTGAAAGGACTGGAATGAATGTGAATAGCTGCCGCGATGGTGAAAGGCGTGTATAGCGACACGCAACGCGGCCGGGATCCAGTCCATATTGGTGTTGATATTGGAATTGGTGATGTGTCGCTGCGCGACTATAGTTTCACTGGATACCGGCCTTCGCCGGTACGACGGCTGCGTTTTGGTGTTCAAACAACGCTTGTCACCCCTGGAGGGGTCGCTTTGCGACGGTGAATGGCGTGTTTAGCGACACGCAACGCGGCCGGGGTCCAGTCTATTAATTCATCGCGAAGCGATTCCTTATAAGCGACACGCAACGCGGCCTGCGCCGACCGATCAGCAGGACCGCTGATCGGGTCGACCATGGTCGCACGCAGTGCGAGCGACATGAAGGTCGCGAGACAGATGACGGCTTCGTTCAAATGACAAGCTGTGCCGTCACCCCGGCGAAAGCCGGGGTCCAGTCTACACAACCATCGCGAAGCGATTCATTAGCGGTGAGTATTGTGCTTGAGCATGGCTCTGGAGCGCCAGCGTCCTCGCTGGAATTTGTAGAGAAGCATTCACTCATCCTGCTGCAGCAGTTGTTGCAGGCGATACAGCTCATCCAGTGCCTGGCGGGGGCTGAGGTCGTCGATGTCCAGTTCGTTGAGGGCCTGCATTAGCTGACTGTTGGCGCTGTCGGTGCACTGCTTGCTGGTGGCCGCCGGCGTGGTCTGTGGCGCAGTCGGCAGGCATCCGAACAGGTCACTCTGCGCCGGCGGGTCGCCCGCCTGCCGGGCCTGCTGTTCCAGTTGCTGCAGCCGTCTCCGGGCGCGCTTGACCACGTGCTCGGGCACGCCAGCCAGGGCCGCCACCTGCAGGCCATAGCTCTGGCTGGCCGGGCCTTCGCGCAGGGCGTGCAGAAACACGATGCGGGCACCGTGCTCGACCGCGTCCAGGTGCACGTTGGCGATGCCGTCGTGGTCGTCCGTCAGTTGCGTGAGTTCGAAGTAGTGGGTGGCAAACAGGCTCATGCAGCGGCATTCGCTGGCCAGTGCGACCGCCACTGACCAGGCCAGTGACAGGCCGTCGAAGGTGGAGGTACCACGGCCGATTTCATCCATCAGCACCAGGCTGTCGGCACCGGCGTGGTGCAGGATGTTGGCGGTCTCGCTCATTTCCACCATGAATGTGGACTGGCCGCGGGTGAGGTCGTCGCCGGCACCGATGCGGGTGAAGATGCGGTCGATCGGGCCGATGCGCGCGGCTTCGGCGGGCACGTAGCTGCCGATGTGGGCGAGGATGGTGATCAGCGCGATCTGCCGCATGTAGGTGGATTTGCCGCCCATGTTGGGGCCGGTGATGATGAGCATGCGCCGGGCGTGGTCGAGCAGGCAGTCGTTGGGGGTGAAGTTTTGTGCCTGCACCTGTTCCACCACCGGGTGGCGGCCGGCGCGGATGTCGATGCCGCGCTCGGCGACCAGTTCCGGCGCGTTGAAGCGCAGCGTGGTGGCGCGTTCGGCCAGGCAGCACAACACATCCAGCCGACTGAGCAGATTGCTGGTCTGCTGCAGTGCAGCGTGCTCGCCGGCCAGTTGCTGCAGCAGATCCTGGTACAGTTTCTGTTCCAGTGCCAGCGCGCGTTCGCGGCTGCCCAGCACCTGGTCCTCGTATTGCTTGAGCTCTTCGGTGATGTAGCGTTCGGCATTTTTCAGCGTCTGCCGGCGGGTGTAATGGGTGGGGATGCGCTCGGCTTCGGCTTTGCGCGCCTCGGCCTTGCTGATCTCGATGTAGTAGCCGTGCACGCGGTTGTAGCCCACCTTGAGGTTGGCAACGCCGGTCTGCTCGCGCTCACGCTGCTCCAGTTGCAGCAGAAAATCGTTGCTTTCGCGGCTCATGGCACGCAGGCGATCCAGTTCGGCATCATAACCCTCGGCAATTGCACCGCCATCGCGCAGCTGCGGCGGCGGTTCTGCACTGATGGCGCGTTCCAGCAGCGCCAGCACCTCAGGATGCAGATCCAGCTGCGCGGCCAACGCGGTCAGTGGGGATGGCCGGCTGTCCTCTGTGGCCTGCTCGTGCTGTGTAGACTGGTGTGGCAGTTGCGCCTGGGTCTGACTGCTGCTGGCGGTCTGCAGCAGGCGCTGAATGGCCGGCAGTTGTTGCAGGGCATTGCGCAGTGCCAGCAGATCACGCGGGCGGGCGCTATGCAGTGCCACCCGGGTGAGGATGCGTTCCACGTCACCGATGCCGCCCAGTTGTTCCTGGAGCTCGCCGTAGAGACCGGTCTGCAGCAGTTCGGTGATGCTGTGCTGGCGCCGCAGCAGGCGCTGACGATGCCGCAACGGAGACAGCACCCAGCGCTTGAGCAGACGCGAGCCCATGGCGGTGTGGCAATGATCCAGCAGTGCGGTCAGGGTGTGCTCGCGGCGGCCGTCCGGGTGCTGGTCCAGCTCGAGGTTGCGGCGCGTGATGGCGTCCAGCAGCAGGTCATCGTCGCCATGCTCCAGCGTTATGCTGCGCAGATGCGGCAGCTCGGTGTGCTGCAGTTCATGCAGGTAATGCAGCAGCGCGCCGCTGGCACCGATCACCGCTGCGTGCTGTGCCGGGTCCAACCCGAAGCCGCTGAGATCGGCGGTGTGGAATTGTTCACACAGCATGCCGACGGCACGCTCGGCATCGAACTGCCAGTCGGGGCGTGGTTGACTCAGCCGGTGCAGTGGTGGTCCGCTCTGGTCGCCGGTGCTGCGCTCAGCGGTGTTGCCGGCGTGTTCGGGAAACAGCTGTGGCCATTGTGCCGGCAGCGATTCCGGCAGCAGCAGTTCGGCCACATTGAGTCGTTGCAGTTCGGCGCGCAGTTCGGATTCGTCACGCAGCAGGCGGCCTCCGCAGCGACCGCCGGCCAGATCCACCCAGGCCAGCGCCAGTTGCCTGCCATGGCGGTGCAGGGCGGCCAGCAGGGCATCGCTGCGCGCGTCCAGCAGATGATCGTCGGCCAGCGTGCCGGGGGTGACCACGCGCACCACCTTGCGCTCGACCGGGCCCTTGCTGGTTGCAGGATCACCGATCTGCTCACAGATCGCGGCGCTGACGCCCTGGCGCACCAGCCGCGCCAGATAGCCATCGACCGAGTGGAACGGGACCCCGGCCATCGGGATCGGCTCGCCATTGCTGCTGCCGCGTTTGGTCAGGGTGATGTCCAGCAGTTGCGCCGCGCGCCTTGCATCATCAAAGAACAGTTCGTAGAAATCGCCCATGCGATACAGCAGCAGGGTGTCGGGATGGTCGGCCTTGATGCGCAGGTACTGGCGCATCATCGGCGTGTGCCCGGCGCTGCTGCTGGCGGCTGATGCGGCTGTGGATGATGAGGTCTGGTTCATGCTGTACTATGCTAATGGTTTCCCAATGCCTGCACAGCGGCAATTTGTAAGTGGATGTCAACATCAATCTGATTGCACAGGGCTTGCTTGAACGCGGCTGGCAGCTGTCCACCTGCGAGTCCTGTAGCGGCGGCTGGATCGCCAAACGGCTGACCGATGTGGCCGGCAGTTCGGCCTGGTTTGCCGGTGCTCTGGTGACCTACAGCAATGCTCTGAAACAGCATCTGGCCGGAGTCAGCGCGCGAACCCTGGCCGAACATGGCGCGGTCAGCGAAGCGGTGGCTCAGGCCATGGCAACAGGCTGTGCCCGCGCCACGCAAACCCAGGCCTGTGTGGCAGTCACCGGCATTGCCGGCCCAGGCGGTGGCAGTGCCGCCAAGCCGGTGGGCATGGTCTGTTTTGGCTGGCATCTGAGCGATCGCGATGTGCTGCTGGACACACAGTATTTTCATGGTGATCGCGAGCAGGTGCGGCGGCAGACGGTCGACCACGCGCTGACCGTACTGGCCGATCTGCTGCAGCATGGCACGCTGCTTGGGGAGACTTGCAGGAAAACGCCGCGCTGAGCTGTCAGCCAATCGCTTGACCACAGCATGCGCGCTTGCCTGCAGGCAGCGCTGTGCGATAATTGTGGCCGACACAGCAACATTGACATCATGATCTGTCATGGCCACTGGCTGTCACCGCCTGGCGGCAGCAGCATGGCAGACAACAACTTCAGGAGCATCACGTGGACGACAATCGCAAGCGCGCACTGGCAGCAGCACTGGGTCAGATCGAGAAGCAGTACGGCAAGGGCGCGGTCATGCGCATGGGCGACGGCAGCGCCATGCCGGACATCGAGAGCATCTCCACCGGTTCACTGGGGCTGGACATCGCGCTGGGCATCGGCGGTCTGCCGAAAGGCCGTGTGGTGGAAATCTATGGGCCGGAATCGTCCGGCAAGACCACGCTGGCGCTGCAGGCGGTGGCCGAGACGCAGAAGATCGGCGGTACTGCCGCCTTTGTCGATGCCGAGCACGCGCTGGATCCAGGCTATGCCGCCAAACTGGGCGTAAACCTGGATGATCTGCTGATCTCGCAGCCGGACACCGGTGAGCAGGCGCTGGAAATCACCGACATGCTGGTGCGCTCCGGTGCCGTGGACATTGTCGTGGTCGACTCGGTGGCCGCACTCACGCCGAAGGCCGAGATCGAGGGCGAGATGGGCGATTCGCATGTCGGCCTGCAGGCACGCCTGATGTCGCAGGCGCTGCGCAAGCTGACCGGCAACATCAAGCGCACCAACTGCATGGTCATCTTCATCAACCAGATCCGTATGAAGATCGGCGTCATGTTCGGCAGCCCGGAAACCACCACCGGTGGCAACGCATTGAAGTTCTATGCCTCGGTGCGGCTGGACATCCGCCGCATCGGCGCGATCAAGCGCGGCGATGAGGTGATCGGCAACGAAACCCGGGTCAAGGTGGTGAAGAACAAAATGGCACCGCCGTTCAAGCAGGCCCAGTTCGAGATTCTCTATGGCGAGGGCACCTCATTGGAAGGTGAGTTGATCGACCTCGGCGTGGAGCACAAGATGGTGCAGAAATCAGGCTCATGGTACAGCTACGGCGACGACCGCATCGGCCAGGGCAAGGACAACGCCAAACAGTTCCTCAAAGATCATCCGGAAGTCCGGGCCGAGCTGTTGCAACGGCTGCGCGACCAGCTGCTGGTAAAGCCGGGCAGCGCCAGGGCCAGCAGCGAAGACGAGACCGCAGCGGCCGAGCCGGCCTCGGAACTGGCCGAATAAGCCGCTGCTGGCGGAACCCCGGCGCTGATTTGCATTGCGGTCGTGTCTGACGCCCAGCCGGAGTCGGCCATGGACGTTGCCGCCGCGCGCGCTGCGGCCGTGCGCATGCTCTCGCGGCGTGAACATGCTGCCTGCGAACTGGCGCAGAAGCTGATTGGCAAAGGCTGTGCCGAGGACCTTGCTGACGAGGTGCTGGACTGGTGTCAGCAGCATGGTCTGCAGTCCGACGAGCGTTTTGCCGGCAGTTTTGTGCGCCAGCGGCGCGAGCGCCTGTACGGCCCCAGACGCATACGCGCCGAACTTGCCGCCAAGGGGCTTGATGACAGCCTGATCAGCGCGCATCTTGAGGATGATGCAGACTGGCTGCAGGCGGCGCGCCGGTTTGTTTCCCGCAGGTCGGTGGATCTTGGTTCATACCGGGAGCGCGGCAAACTGTATCAGGCACTTATGCGGCGTGGCTTCACCGCAGAGCAGGCCGGCACGGTGGTACACAGCACTGGCGACGACTGAACCGCTTGCGATTGCCGGGCCGCAAACACCACCTTTGCCGCCATACCATTTTGTTGGAGCCATATTGTTGGAGCCATATTGTTGGAGCCATATTGTTGGAGTGATACCAGACCATGCAGGACTTTTTGCGCAGCGCTGACATCCGCAGCCGCTTTTTTGCATTCTTTGCCGATCGCGGCCACACCGTGGTGCCCAGTGCGCCGCTGGTGCCGGGCAACGATCCCACGCTGCTGTTTACCAATGCCGGCATGGTGCAGTTCAAGGATGTGTTTCTCGGTGCCGATCAGCGCAGCTATCAGCGTGCGGTCAGCTCGCAGCGCTGTCTGCGCGCCGGCGGCAAGCACAACGATCTGGACCAGGTCGGCTACACCGCCCGCCATCACACCTTTTTCGAGATGCTGGGCAACTTCAGCTTTGGCGACTATTTCAAGACCGAAGCGATCCGCTACGCCTGGGAACTGCTCACCGAGGTCTACGGCCTGCCGGCCGAGCGGCTGTTTGTCACCGTGTTCGAGGACGATGACGAGGCCGAGGCGATCTGGCGCGATGAAATCGGCGTGCCCGCTGACCGCATCGCGCGCATCGGCGCCAAGGACAATTTCTGGTCCATGGGCGACACTGGGCCATGCGGGCCGTGCAGTGAAATCTTCTATGATCACGGTGCCGACATCCCCGGTGGCCCGCCCGGCTCGCCGGACGAAGACGGCGATCGCTTTATTGAAATCTGGAACCTGGTGTTCATGCAGTTCGATCGCGCGGCTGATGGCGAGTTGAAGCCGCTGCCGAAGCCCTGTGTCGACACCGGCATGGGCCTGGAGCGGCTGGCGGCGATCCTGCAGGGCGTGCACAACAATTACGACACCGATCTGTTTCAGCCTTTGATCAAGGCGGCGGCGGAACTCACCGGGTGTACCGATCTGCAGCAGCCGTCGTTGAAAGTGCTGGCCGATCACATCCGTGCCTGTGCGTTTCTACTCGCCGATGGCGTGCTGCCCGGCAATGAGGGGCGTGGTTATGTATTGCGCCGCATCATACGCCGCGCCATCCGCCACGGCCATCAGCTGGGGGCCGAAGAGGTGTTTTTCTGGCGCCTGTTTGAACCACTGCAGGCGCTGATGAGTGACGCCTATCCGGAACTGGTTCGTCACGCCGACAAGATCCGCAGCCATTTGCACGATGAGGAAGTGCGCTTTCGCGAGACCCTTGAGCGCGGCATGGAGTTGTTGCGCGGCGTGCTGGAAAGCAGCCAGAGTGATCAGCAGGTGCCGGGTGATATCGCCTTCAAACTGTATGACACCTATGGTTTTCCGCTGGATCTGACCCAGGATGTGGCGCGCGAACATGGTCTGACTGTGGATGTGGCCGGTTTTGATGCACAGATGCAGGCCCAGCGTGAACGAGCACGCGCCGCCAACCGCTTCCAGCAGAACACCAGTCTGGACAGCGAACTGCTGCAGAGTCTGCCGGTGACCAGCTTTCTCGGCTATGAACAGCTCCAGGACGATCACTGCCGGGTTCTGGCGCTACTGCGCGACGGCCAGCAGGTGCAGCGTCTGGAGGCCGGCGAGGAAGCCGTGGTGATACTGGATCGCACACCGTTTTATGCCGAATCCGGCGGCCAGGTCGGTGATACCGGCACCCTGACCAGTGCCCAGGCTGAGTTTGTCGTCAGCGACACGCGCAAGCATGCCGGCCGCTATCACCTGCATCATGGCGAGCTGAGCAGCGGCGTGTTGCAGCCAGGTGATGTGCTGCACGCAGCGGTGCAGGGTCCGCGACGCGCGGACATTGTGCGGCATCACTCCGCCACCCATCTGCTGCATGCGGCCCTGCGCCAGGTGCTCGGCGAGCACGTCGAGCAGAAAGGTTCACTGGTCGCCGCGGATCGCCTGCGTTTTGATTTCTCGCATCCGCAAGCGGTCAGTGCCGAACAGCTGGAGCAGATTGAAGCCCTGGTGAACGATGAGATCCGCGCCAATGTGGCGGTAGACATACGCGAAATGCCGCTGCAGCAGGCACTGGAAGCCGGTGCCATGGCGCTGTTTGACGAAAAATACGACGACCAGGTGCGCGTGTTGCGCTTCGGTGATTTCTCGATTGAACTGTGTGGCGGCACGCACGTCAGCCGGGCCGGTGACATCGGTGCTTTCAAGATCGTCAATGAGACCGGCATCGCGGCCGGCGTCCGGCGCATCGAGGCGGTGGCTGGCGGTCATGCCATCGCGCAGTATCAGCAGTTGTACCGGCAGCAGTCGCAGCTGGCACAGCTGCTCAAGGCCAGCCCGGAACAGCTGCTGGACAAGACCCGACAATTGCAGGCCCGGGTGCGTGAGCTGCAGGCAGAGATTCACAAGCTGCAGTCTGACCTGGCCAGCGGCAAAGGCGGTGACCTGCTGGCACAGGCCGAGACGCTGGCTGCCGGTGGCGCGCGGCTGGTGGTGGCCAACGTCGGCGACATGGATGCAAAGATCATGCGCGAGCAGATCGATCAGCTCAAGGCGCGCGATGCCAACGTGATTGTGCTGCTGGCCGCCAGCAGCGATGGCAAGGTGCGCCTGGCTGCCGGTGTCGGCGATGCCCAGACCGGCAGCTACCATGCCGGCAAGCTGGTCAATCACGTGGCCGCGCAGATAGGCGGCAAGGGCGGCGGCCGGGCTGACTTCGCGCAAGCCGGCGGCACTGAGATAAATCGGCTGGATGACGCACTGAAAGAGGTCAGAAGCTGGCTGGAAAGCAACTCATAATACCTTCGTATGAAAATTATTATTACGACCGCGTGATGATTGTGTGAAAATATGTTTACATGAGTGTTTAAGCTATGCTACATTAGCAGATGGTGTTTCCGGAAATTACAAGAACAATCTACAACTTTCGGAATGGGTTTTGTGTCAAAGGGTGCTGTGTCCTGGGGGAGCGCCTTATATGGAGATAAGATGCTTATATTAACCAGATAAAGTGGACCCCATAGTCAAGACAAAATCCACTTGAGTTTAAGCTCCACATTCCACACCACATGCAGCTGCACGGCGCTGCCCCGAATCTGCCTTGATCTCTGCTCCAGAGACCTTCTCGCTGAATTTGTCCACTATCC
>JAHJQV010000028.1 GCA_018819105.1 Gammaproteobacteria bacterium | reverse complement strand
GGATAGTGGACAAATTCAGCGAGAAGGTCTCTGGAGCAGAGATCAAGGCAGATTCGGGGCAGCGCCGTGCAGCTGCATGTGGTGTGGAATGTGGAGCTTAAACTCAAGTGGATTTTGTCTTGACTATGGGGTCCACTTTATTCATCCCGCGGAAGAATCGATAGATACATGATCAACTGCCCCCAGATCGTGATTTTGTAGATCGAAGAAATGCCATCCTCTTCGGCAACGGCCCTATCTACAACGATGCCTGGGCCACGAGAGAACGAGTGCCCATGCTGAGCAATTGCGTCCTCGAAAACCTTCGCACCATCTGCTTCCACAGCATATGGTTCGATCTCGTAGTCATCCTCAACAAAGATGCCGTCCTCGAGAAATGCTATACCTCTAACGATCTTTATCCCGAGTCGATCAACGTATCGCTTTGGGATAGTAAGTGCGACTTGGTCCTTCCGATCGCGGTTCCAGCGCTCGCCGAGACCTGGGTAAATGCCTTGGTTAGGTATATCGTCACCGTGCATCATCTTCTCAAGAAGTTTGCGACGTTTCGCTTCCCGGATCTTTCGATCTTTGTGGTTCTTCCCGTATCGCGGGTCGTAAGCTCGTAACATTCGCTTATAGACGCCTTGCGCCTCGGGTCGTCGAGGGTCAACACAGAAAGATAGAATCTGGCCAAAGTCCTCTTCCAGTCGACCATACTCATCGTTGCAGGGCTTGCAAGTAGGTATTTTCCACTTCTCGAGATTTTGTGGTGTGGAATCCGGATACCAGCCCACCGGGAAGACGTGGTCCCAATTCCTCTTTTCGACATGCTTGAGGCAATGTACACATCGTCCGGGCCCAGGTTTCCTAGTCATGGCGCAGGACCCTGCTAAGACGCATAACTAATAAATATACAGCGTTTTGACATTTTATCGAGTATGAACGCAATTTGCGTCAATATCACACCACCGACACTCACTTCATAACCTTAAATGATTGATTGCTAATGGTATTATTTGAATTCGGTTTGTGGATAGTCAGCATTTTTGCTGTCTATCAACGCGTTGTACACTTGAATACGAGCGGCTTTCTGAATCCCCGGACACTCAATCTCTCAATCGGTATCCTACACCATTGTCAGTCTTTTGTACCAGCAGTCGAGCTTCCTCAGCGCCCCTCTTCAGCACGTCTGTTCCGCGCTGGCAAACTGACCAGAGCAATCCCCAGCAGAATCACCAGTCCGGCAACCAGCAGCCGTGTCGTCAAAGCTTCCTGCAACAGCCAGACCCCGGCCACTGCGGTAATCAACGGCACGCTGAGTTGTGCCACCGCAGCGGTGCTGGTGTTGATGCGGCCGACGGCGGCGTACCAGATGACGTAACCCAGGCCGGAGGTGACGGCACCCGAGAGCATCGCCAGCAGCATGCCCTGGCCACCGAGCTGCGGTCGCTGCCATGAATAGCTCAGGACACCCATCACCCATAGCGATTATCCTACAACATTTTCAGACATTTGCCATAGCATTCGTCGGCTTGATTGCTGCATGCTTGGGTCTGCTCCCATCAGGTTTAGCCATGACTCTGCCCCGTTCAGCCCTGGTTTCAGTGCAGTCCACGCCTTACTACCACTGCGTATGGCGCTGTGTGCGCCGGGCCTTTCTGTGTGGTGAGGATGCCTACACCGGGCGCAGCTTTGAGCATCGGCGCGGCTGGATTGTTGAGCGTCTGTCCTTGCTGTCTTCGAGGTTGGAGTGTGGATGTCTTACCCCTCCGTGTGTCCCACCCCTACCCCTGCCACGCCTATAAGTGCTGCGTCCATAATCTTATACTGTAGAGGCTAATGCAGGCCATCAGTCGCGCGAGATACGAGCGTTGGTTGCAAGGTCTTGTTATGCAGCATTTACCTTGATGACTTCGCTGTAAGAATGGGGCTCCGGAATCGGATCGCCGTCCTCTTTCATTCCATCCAGGTGAAATTCAATGGCCTCCCTGATCAAGTCCAGCGCTTCCCCGCGGGTTTCTCCCACCGCCACGCAGCCTGGGAGGTCTGGAACGTAAGCGCCCCAGCTTTGAGGGCCTTCTTCGAGAATGACTACATACTGCATAATTTCACCTAATTCTTTAGTCCAGCTTGCTTCAGGGCGTTGTTGAGCGTGCCCGGTGGCATTTCCACATTAGGCTTTCCAGATACCGTTACAGTTCCCGATTTCACCGGATGCCTGAATTGGCGGTGACTGCCCCGCTGACGGGCCTGATACCAGCCATCATTTTCCAGAATCTTGATTAGCTCCTTGACCTTCATTCAGATCCTGGGTCACAAATCACATGCCGCATGACTAATAAATATACAGCGCTTTGACATTTTATTGAGTATATGCGCAATTTGCATCAATGTTACACCATCAACACCATCTTAATACTCTTAAATTATTGATTAATAAAGATATTTTTGAAACATGCTTGTAGATAGTCAGTACTTCTGCTGTCTATCAACGCGTTGTCTACTTGAGTGTGAGCGGTTTTCACAATCCCCGGACACTCAATCTCTCAATCGGTATCCTACACCATTGTCACTCTTTTGTACCAGCAGTCGACCTTCCTCAGCGCCCCTCTTCAGCACGTCTGTTCCGCGCTGGCAAACTGACCAGAGCAATCCCCAGAAGAATCACCAGTCCGGAAACCAGCAGCCGTGTCGTCAACGCCTCCTGCAACAGCCAGACCCCGGCAAGTGCGGTAATCAACGGCACGCTGAGCTGTGCCACCGCAGCGGTGCTGGTGCTGATGCGACCGACGGCGGCGTACCAGATGACGTAACCCAGGCCGGAGGTGACGGCACCCGAGAGCATCGCCAGCAGCATGCCCTGGCCATCGAGCTGAGGTCGCTGCCAGACTAGACTGACGACCAGCACAAGCAACGCAAGCATGGCTGCCCGCACAAAATTGATCGTCGTGGCCTGGACCGGCTCACCCAGTTGACGCGCCAGCAGGGTGTAGACACCCCAGCCGACACCGGCCACCAGCATCAACACGGCAGCAACAAGCGGAGGTGCCTTGATGCCCGGCAGCAACAGGTACACCACGCCGGTGCTGGCCAGCGCGAAACCCGTCCACTGCCGGGCAGACAAGCGTTCGCCGCGCCACCAGGCAATGGACAGCATGCTGATCTGCACCGCAGCAAACAACAGCAAGGCACCGCTGGCTGCCGTCAACTGACGATAGGCCAGCGAAAAGCCGAAGGCATACAGGCACAGCGCCGAGGCCGCCAGCCATTCGATGGCGATGGCGTTGGAGGTACGCAGACTGCATGTCGTGATCAGCGCATTCACGACAGCCTGGCGCTGTTGCATGAGCAGCACCAACAGCAGCATGACCGCGCCGGCCAGCAAGCGGATCACGCTGAAACTGACAGCATCGATGGCGGTTGCAGTCAGCGCCAGCCGCGCGAGGATGGAATTGGCGGCAAAGGCCAGCATCGCCACTGTGGTCAGCAACAGGGCTGGCATAGGCTTGTTGGTTTAATCATGACAGGCGTTTTGGTCAAGCGGGTCTCCATGGGCTGTCATCACGAGCGAGCGCAGCGCGTGGAGGGATCTCATAAAACCCTGACATCTTGCTTTGGGTGACGGCTGAGATCTCTCCGCTGCGCAGCATTATCATGCTGCTCCGGTCGAGATGACGAAACAGAGTAGATTGTCATTCTGCTCCGGTCGAGACGACGAAACAGGCTAAACTATCGTGCCGCTTTAATCCAGATGATAAAACACCAGCCCACGCCCTCGAACCAGCTGCAAACCTGGGCTGTCATCCCGACCAAGCGCAGCGCGTGGAGGGATCTCAAAAACCCTGACATCTTGCTTTGGGTGACGGCTGAGATCTCTCCGCTGCGCAGCATTGTCATGCTGCTCCGGTCGAGATGACGAAACAGAGTAAATTATCATGCTGCTCCGGTCGAGATGACGAAACAGAGTAGATTGTCATGCTGCTCCGGTCGAGATGACAAAACAGTGTAGATTGTCATGCTGCTCCGGTCTAGATGACAAAACAGACCGCGCGGTCACCTGCTTCGGGCACAGGCCCATCAGAGCAGAAACCATCCCAACCAGGCAAACAATCAAGGCAGCCGGTCATACTCGCGCACAAACGCAGCCAGGTCTTCTCGGTATTTTTCCAGTGACGGCTGATGCAGATACATCATGTGTCCGGCTTCGTAATAGTCCACGCGGATGCGTTCCCGCGCTTCTGTCGGAATATTGAGATGGCGAAGGTAGTAATTGGTGGCGGCAAACGGCGTGGCCAGGTCGTAATAGCCCTGCTGGATGTGCAAGCCCATGCCGGGGTTCATGATCATGGCCATGGACAGATCCGGCAGCAGGTTGACTGCCACCTGCTGGCGTCCGTTCGGATCGCGGTGGCTCCAGTCCCAGTCCAGCCCGAAGGCGGTCGTGGCATAGGTTTCGGTCTTGCCGAAATCCAGCTCATTGTGCAGGTAGTCAAAGAATGCGGCTGTGTAGGCCGGACCCACGGAGGGGAAGAACGGGTCGTAATCCATGGACTCAGAAAGTGGGTTGACCGAAGGGCCGATAAAGCGCGAATCAATGCGCCCGGCGATGAGGCGGTCGCTGCGCTTGAGTTCCTGCACAAACTGCTGATGGCTGACGCGCAGATCGGCCAGTTCCCAGTAGTCGGCACTGACGCCAGTGTAGTCAGACAACTGCTCGGCGATGGCACGCTTGCGCCCGGCGTCGATGGTGTAGCCGGCGGTCAGAGCCGGCAGATACTCATTCAGCGCAAAGTTCTCGACCTCGGCCAGGAAGGGCTGAAGCTCAGCCGGCTTGTTCTGCAGGGCATCGTGATACCAGGCCGTGGCGGCGAAGGTTGGCAGAAACAGCGCGTGCGGCAGGGTCAGGTCACCGCCATCACGACCGGCGGCGGTATCGATAAACGGCGACACCAGCACCAGACCGTTGAGGTGCATGTTGTGACGGCTTTGCAGATGATGCGCCAGACCGGCGCCGCGAATGCCACCATAGCTCTCGCCCAGAATAAACTTGGGCGAGGCCCAGCGGCCGTGCTCGTTGATGTACTGCTTGATGAAGGCAGCCACCGATTCGATGTCCTGATCCACGCCCCAGAAATCCTTGCCTTCGGCATCGCCCAGCGGTTTGCTGAAGCCGGTGCCAACCGGATCGACCATGACCAGATCGGTGACATCGATGATGCTGTAGGCATTGTCGACGCGTTTGGCCGGGGGCGGATCGGCATAGCCGGCATCGTTGACGATCACCCGCTGCGGGCCCAGTATGCCCAGATGCAGCCACAGTGACGACGAGCCGGGCCCGCCATTGAAGGCGAACATGATCGGCCGCTGCGCCGGGTCATCGCTGCCTTTGCGGGTGTAGGCGGTGTAGCCGAAGCGCGCCACCGGCTTGTCGTCCTTGTGCTGGATCAGCCAGCCCACCGTCGCGGTGTAGTTGACCACCTCTCCATCGATGCGGATCTGGTGTTCGGTCACGCTCTGTTCTGCTGTCGGTTGCGGCCCGGCCTTGGTCTCACCGCCATCTTCGTGCTGATCGGCCAGCACTGGCTGCATCAACAAAAGCCCGAGGGCCACGGTAAAGACGAGACCCTGTAAACACTGGTGAGGAGATTTCATAGCGACTGACCTGTCATGAACAATTCCCTACCATAGCAGCTTGCGACATGACTGCCCAACATCTCCATCGCAGACGGCAAGCTTTTCATCGTTTATGGGCCGTGTCGATGTGACGGGCATTGACCGCAGCATCTGAATCCGCAAGAATCAGCCTATGAACAGACATAAACTCACGACCCTGGTGTTGCTCGCCTGTATGCAGTTCGCCGGCGCTTCTGTGGCGCTGGCCACCGGCGAAAATGACCGGCAGCAGCTGCATGGCTTGCTGGACGAATTCATGATCGGAGCATCCAGCAACGATCGCGCCACACACGAGCGCTTCTGGGCCGATGATCTGATCTACACCAGTTCCAGCGGCGAGCGCTTTGGCAAGCAGCATATTCTGGACGGGCTGGCAGACAGCGAACACAGCGCTGAAGCGTCTGCCGAGTATCGCGCGACAGAGGTGGACATCCGCCTGCTCGGCCCCGATGTCGCCGTCATCACCTTTGTGCTGGTGGCCGATCTGCCCGGGCAACACCGACAGCACTATTTGAACAGCGGCGTGTTCACCCGGCATGGTGACAGCTGGCGCGCCAGCGTCTGGCAGGCGACCCAAAGCAGTGAACAGGCCGACAGCGCTGCCCAGCCCAACTGAATGGCTGCAGCACAACACCCGCGCCAGGCGCTGATCGACGCCGCCGCAAGCCAGATCGCGATCGATTTCGACGACTACAACGCCAGCTTTGCCGACATCACCCGGCGCGCCGCGCGGCGTTTCCGGCAACGTGACTGGGCTGGTCAGCAGCTGGACACACGCGAGCGCATCGAGCTGTATGATCGCTGCATCGCCGCCAGCATCGGCCGGCTGGAAGCCCTGCTGGTCGAGCGCCTGCTGTCGCGCAAACTGTGGACCCACATTCAGCGCAGTTTCGCTGATCAGATTGCCTCCAGACTGGACGCGGAACTGTACAAGACCTATTTCAACACCATCAGCCGGCGCCTGTTCAAGATTCAGGGTGTCGATGCCGGCATCGAATTCATTGCGCTGGACATTGAGCCCACCGAGCACATCACACGACCGGTGCGTCGCAACATCTACAGCGCCATCGACAGTGACACACAGGCGCTGACCCGACTGCTGCAGGACAGCGGACTGTATACCCGGCAGCAGGCCTTGCAGGACGACGCCAGCCAGATCGCCAGCCGCCTGCGCGCGCTGCTCAAGCAACGCGGTGACACAGCGCTGCTAAGCCTGGAAATGCTGCAGGTGGTGTTTTACCGCGATCAGCGCGCCTACCTGATTGGTCGGATGTTCGGCGACAGCAGCTGGAGCCCGTGCATCATCTGCCTGGTGCACGACGAGCAAGGCATTCATGCCGATGCCGTGCTCACACAACGGCTGGATGTCAGTCGCCTGTTCGGTTTCACCTACAGTTACTTTCTGGCTGATTTGCCCACCGTGGGCGACACCATTCTGTTTCTGCGGCTGCTGCTGCCGGACAAACCGGTGGACGAGCTGTACACCGTGCTGGGCCGACTCAAGCAGGGCAAAACCGAGCGCTACCGCCACTTCGTCCATCACTGCAGCAGCCTGCTGCATCAGCAGGAGCAGTTTCAGCATGCTGAAGGCCAGCGTGGCATGGTGCTGGCGGTGTTCACACTGCCCAGCTATCCGCTGGTGTTCAAGGTCATTCGCGATCACTTCGGACCGACCAAAAAGATGTTTCGCAGCCAGGTGCTGGAGCAGTACCGGCTGGTGTTTCACCATGAACGTGCCGGCCGGCTGATCGACGCGCAGGAATACCGCCACCTGGCGTTTGCCCGGCAACGCTTTCCCGAGCAGTTGCTGGCCGAGTTGCGCGATGGTTGTCGACACAGTGTCAGTGTCAGCGAGGATCAGGTGCTGATTCATCACTGCTTTGTGCAACGCCGGGTGCGGCCGCTGGATCTGTTCATCGCCGAGGTCAGCGCGGAGCAGGCCAGCACGCAGATCATCGACTATGGCCAGGCAATCAAGGATCTGGCCGCCTGCAACCTGTTTCCGGGTGATCTGTTTCTGAAAAATTTCGGCGTCACGCGCAGCGGCCGCACGGTGTTTTATGATTACGACGAAGTCAGCCTGCTTAGCCGCTGTCGTTTTCGCCGCATGCCCAGACCGCGCCACAGCGAGGAGGAGCTCAGCGACGAGATCTGGTTCAACGTCGAGCCCGAGGATGTGTTTCCCGAACAGTTCCAGCGCTTTATGGACATCCCGCCGCAGTTTTCCGGCATCATGCAGAGCCATCATCCCGAGCTGTTCGAGCTGGACTGGTGGCTGGCCATGCAGCAGCTCCAGCAGGGTGCTGGAGCTGTGCCGTTTGCGCCTTACGCTAGTCGTTGCCGGCTATTGCCCTCACACTCGGAAGCTGCCTGGTCGCATGTGCCGCAATGAGGCAAGCCGAAAGCATTGATCCATCACCGGCTGTTTCAATCATCAATCAATTCAAAATCACCCAGTTCAACCTGGCCCGGCTGGTACTGATCAATGAAGTCTCGCAGACTAATCTGCAGTTTACGAATGTCAGCGGGCTGAGCGGCAATGCTGGTCAGACCCAGGCTGCCAAGCCGCAGACAATCAAGATTGCCTTCCAACTCATTGGCGGCACTGCAATTAAATGAAATGGATGAAATGGCATCGCAACGATTGCCGACGCGCGAGCCGGTGCAGTTTTTCAGCGCCTCACGCAGCATTTCGTCAGATTTGACCATGTTGGCAAAGATTCCCTTCTGCTGTACCAGCAGTGATGCTGCGCTACGTGCCTGCGGCAATTGTTCGGGGGCCAATTTCGCCTTGATCGACTCGTGATAATCCATGTACTGCTTGCGTCCCACTTCCGCCGCCAGATATGACCAGGCATAAGCCTGGACCAGATCCTGCGGCAGATAAAGACCCTCTTCATACATGGTGGCAATGCGAAACTGTGAGAAGTTGTCGCCAATTTTGGTCATTTTTTGATAGAGTCTGTATGCCATTTTGTAGTCGCCGTCACTGTATGCCTGATCTGCACGCTGCTGCATCTGTTGCAGTGCCTGCACAGCGTTCATCTGTGCCCTCGGCGAGCCGTCACTCCAGACGGTGAATTGCGCATGGCTTGCCTGCGATACCAGCAAAACAAGCATGAAAGTAAGTATGCGTTTGCTCACGATAAATCTCCTGAGTTACCCTGTTATGGCCATCTGATAATACAAAGCAGCCAAGCAGAAGACCAGTATCAAGCCGAAAAGCTCGCATAAGTACATGCTTTGCCTACAAGCTGACATTGTCAAGGTATCACTCCCTATCAGACTCTCCGACCTGAAGCTCCTCTAGCAGTTGCCCGATGCTATCTATCCAGGCCGGATCCACCTCGTTCGCTGCGGTGTAGATGGCCTCAGCCTTCACTGCATGCTGCAGCGCCAGATCATTGCGCAGTTGGGCGCGATACACCAGCGCCAGCGCCTCATGCGCCTTGCCGATGCGTGGATGGTTGTCGGCATAGCCTGAACGAGCCACCTGCAGGGCCTCGCTGGCAGCCTGCTCTGCGGCGGCAAGCTCGCCGGTTTCGATCAGCACCCGCGCCAGGTTGAACAAAGCAGTGGCCGTCTGCGGATGCGCATCACCCAGCGTTTGCCGCCGGATCTGCACCGATTCCTGCAGCGCGGCAACAGCGGCGGGATATTGTCCAAGTTTGTAGCGATACAAAGCCAGGTTGTTCAGTATCACCGCGTAGGACGGATGCAGCTTGCCGGTTAGCGCCTGCTGCAATGACAAGGCCTGCTGAAACGCCTCCAGCGCAGCATCGTCCTGTCCAGTGCCTTCCAGCGCGGTGGCCAGATTCAGCCAGATCGCGGCCAGCGTTTCGGCATCGTCAAAGTCATGCGTCTGCGCCAGCTGCAAGGCACTGCGGGCGCTGTCCAGGCTGCTGGCGTAGTCCGCCCTGATCAATCTGCATTGCCGAGCGGTTGGCGTGCACATTGATTTGCACCGCGAGCGCCTCGGCGCTGCCGGCATCGGCCTGCCGCAATGCATCCAGTGCCGCCAGGAAGTGCGCCTCGGCACAACTGAAATCGCTCTCCCACCAGCACACAATCGCCATGCCGTCGTGGGCCTCGGCCAGCCTCACCGGCTGCTGCTGCTCGCGGCGCAGCGCCAGTGCGCGCTGTAACTGGGTTCTGGCCAACTCGATTTCACCCAGATTCTGCAGCGCGTAGCCCACTGCATAGCGCATGTCGGCCTCCAGTTCCGGCTGATCGGCAAAGCGCTGATCGATGTCCGCAATGGACTGGCGCAAGGCACCGGCCAGGGTCGGTGCGTCGACCTGTTCGAACGGATCGGCGCGGGCAATCATGCTGGTGAGAAAATCCCTGGCCAGCACGGCCTTTTGCGCCTCGGCCACTGCGATGTCGCGCTGCTGCCGGGTTTCTTGCACCTGCATGGCCAGCTGCAGCAAGGCGATCAGCAGCAGCGCAAAGGCCGCCAGGGTGACCAGCACCACCGGCCGATGCCGCTGCACAAACTTGCCGGCACGATACAGTCTGGATGCCCCGCGCGCAGCCACCGGTTGACCGGACAGATAGCGCCGGATATCACTGGCCAGCGCGGCGGCACTGGCATAGCGTTGCGCAGGCTGCAGGCGCAGCGCTGTCATGACGATGCGATCCAGATCGCCGCGCAAGTGCTTCTGCAACGGCCTGCTCTGCCCCAGTCCGGGTGGTGGCGCTGCCTTGTTGCGGGCGACCGCAGCACTCGGATCCAGCGGCACGGTGCCACACACGGCACGTTCCATCGCCGCCGGACTGAGCCCGGCCAGATGGTGCGGCCGGCTGCCGGTGAGCAATTCGTACATCAGCACGCCCAGTGAGTAAATGTCACTGACCGGACTGGCGGCTTCACCACGAATCTGTTCCGGGCTGGCGTACTCCGGCGTCATCAGCGCAGTGGTCTGGTCAGCGGAATGTTCTGCCCCATCATCGGGTGCTGCATCGTCGTCGGCTGGCAGTTTTTTGGCGATGCCAAAATCAATCAGTTTCGGCTCACGCTGGTCGGTCACCAGCACGTTGCCGGCCTTGATGTCGCGATGCACAACTCCGCAGCGGTGGGCATGTTCCAGCGCTTCGCAGAGTTTGAGTATCAGGTGCAAACGATCGGTCAGTTCAAGCTTCTGCTGTTCGCAGTAGCGCGCGATGGTCTCTCCCTGCACCAGCTCCATGACCACGAACGGAATGCCGTGCGCGGTCTCGCCGCCGTCGATGATTCTGGCAATACCTGGATGCTCCAGGGCCGCGAGGATGTTTCTTTCGGCCGCAAAGCGCTCGCGCGTGGCACCACTGAAAATACGCGGATTGAACAGCTTGATGGCCACCTGTTGCGCATAGGTGCCGTCATTGCGCTGCCCCAGATACACGGTGCCCATGCCACCCTGAGCCAGCATTCGCACCAGCACGAATGCGCCCACCTGTTCACCACTGTCGTCGCGCTGGGCCTGCCACAGAGGCGTGGTCTCCAGAAACCCGCTGCTGTCGCGCTCGGCCTGCACCAGTCTTTGCACCTCGTGCAACAATGCCTGATCGTTGCCACAGCGGTCTCGCAGCCAGTCATCGCGCTCGTCAGCGGCGCGCTCCATGGCGGCGTTGAACAGTGCAAAAGCTCGCTGCGACAGGCTGTCAAGCGATGTCGAGGCTGCTGGCTGCTGCGCTGATTGGTCCGTCATGACACCGCGCGATCAGTTCGACGCCTGCTCGGATTGCGGTTGCATGTGCAGATACAACCAGCTGCGTGCTGCCCGCCAGGCGCGATTGACCGTGGGCGTTGAAACGTTGAGTGCGGCGGCTGTTTCGGGAATCGTCAGACCGCCAAAATAGCGCAACTCGACGACGTTGGCATGCATCGGATTGAGCGCTTCGAGCTGACTCATGGCCGCATCCAGCGCCAGCACATCGATGGCTTCATCGGCGCTGCCGCGAACACCTGCAGGGATGGTCAGTGGCATCTCCGGCTGGCGCTTGGCGGCGCGCTTGCGGCGGCCGCTGTCGACCAGGATCTGGCGCATGATGCGTGCAGACACGGCAATAAAATGCACCCTGTCCTGCCACTCCACCTGATCAATGTTGATCAGCTTCAGCCAGGCTTCGTGCACCAGTGCAGTGGGTTGCAGGGTGTGATTTCCGCGCTCGGACAGCAACTGCACTCTGGCGATGCTTTTCAGTTCACGGTACACCCGCGCAACCAGTTCGTCGCGCGCCTGCTGGTCACCGCCGGACCAGCGTTGCAGCATGCTGGTGAGATCTGCAGCAGCCTCGTTCATCAGTCACCCCGGACAGATTGCATGCATCCTGCATGGTTCCATCGCACTCCCTGCTGGGACAAAGATTAGCACATCCGATGCTGCTGCTTGTGTTGGCAGCGGAGAAAACCACATTGTGCTGATCCGGTTGGTGTGCGGATTGCGCTTATGGTGATGATTGTCTGGCAATGACTGAAGGTACATCATGACATTGAGACTGTTACGCACGCTGAATCTGGCCCTCGCTTGCACCGCCCTGTGGTCAGCCTCCACGGTGTTGGCGCAAACGCTGCCGGACGAAGACACCGTGTTCCTCTCCAGCTTCGAGGGCGACAACATCGCGCCCTTGTTTCCACGCATCGATGGCAGCTACCAGTTGCCGCCCGGTCCGACGGCAGATCAGTTGCTGTGGCTGCTGGATGAACTGGCGGTGGGCGAAACCACCACCCTGGTCGAAGTCCAGGCCAGGTTCAGCCCCAATTTCGACCTGCCGGGCATCGTCAGTTTCATCAACAACGTGCTGCGGCCCGACTACCCCAACGCCATCATCACCGACCTGATTTCGCTGACGCCAGTGGCTGCAACGGTCATTATTGATGGCGACGCCGGGCCCGCCACCAGCGGCTTTCTGCAGATCAATGCCGGCTTCACCGGTGCCCGGTTGATCAACTTTCTGCAGGTCAGCAACTTTGGCGGTTCGGTGCAGTTTCCCGACGACGCCGTGCTGGATCTGGACCAGGCGGCCGACAAGTTCATGACCCTGGGCAGCACCAATGGCGTTTATGTGGGGCTCATCGACCAGCAGCAGCAGTGCCAGCCGCTGCTGCAGCGCAACAGCATCACGGCGCTGGCGTTGGGCTCGGTGTTCAAGACCTGGATTCTCGGCGCGGTGGCAGCAGATGTGGCCGACGGACTGTTGAGTCGGACCGACCCGGTGCCACTGCTGGCAGCAGAGCGCGCGGCCGGTTCGAGCATCAACAACGAACCGCTGGGGACGCTGTTCACGGTGCAGGAGATGGCGACACTGATGATGGGCATCAGCGACAACACCGCCACCGATCATCTGCATGAACTGGTCGGACGGGAACTGGTGGGCAGCATGCTCAGCCACTATGATGTTGCCGACGTCGATCGCCTGCTGCCATTTTTGACCATCAGCGAGCAGTTTCACGTCTTCACCCGGTTTAATCTGCCCACAGCGCAGTCCTACGTCAACGGTACCGAAGCCTTCCAGCAGGCGTTTCTGGCCAGCGACATCATTCCGCAAGGGCCCTCGTTTCCGATCAACTTTCCGTTCTTTCACGAACCGCTGCTGACCGCCGGCACCTGGGCTGCCAGCGCCGCCGACATCTGCCGCACCCTGGCCGGACTGCATGCCACCGTTGGCGACAACGGCGCGTTCACGCTGGTGGATGAGGCGATGGGTGCCGGCGTCGCGCAACCCAATGTCCGCAATGCCTGGGATCGGGTCTGGTTCAAGGGCGGCAGCCTGGATTCCGGTGCCACCGGCCGCCATGTGCTGGCGCATGCCTGGCTGCTGGAAAACAGCGGCGAATTCGGGCCATTTGTGGTCGTGGCACTGGCCACCAACCCGGCCGGCGGCATTGACAGCTTCGCCATCCAGTCGGTGCTGTCGCGCATCGTTGAGCTGACCGCTGCGTTCGAGCCCTGAGCCAGGGAACCTCTGAATGACTCTACGCGAAGCGCGTTTTTGCGCGGAAAAGCCGCAGATTGTGTGCGGCGGCACGAGTGACATCAGAGGCTCCCTAAGCCGATAACATGACATAATTCTGCTGTGATGATGCCTACGCAGCAGACTAGATCATGAGCACGCCGACCGCCATGCTGGTCATGCTGATCGGTGCCAGTGTGCTGGCCAGCGTAGTGCTGCGCGCCGGCTGCAAACGGCTGGGCCTGCCGCCGCTGGCCGGCTTCATTCTGTTCGGGCTGCTGCTGCGCAGCCTGGATGCACGCTGGCCGTATCTCAGCACTGAGATCATGCAGATGTTCACCCTGCTGGGCAGCCTGGGCATCATTGCCCTGCTGTTCGAGGTCGGTCTGCAAAGCCATCCGCGCGCACTGGCGGCAAAACTGCCCAGCGCGACGCTGATCTGGATCTGCGGTGTCAGCACCGCGCTGGTGGGCGGCTTTGTCACCAGCCACTGGCTGCTGCAGCTGGATCTGGTGCCGTCCATGGTGATCGCTGTGGCATTGACCGCAACCAGTGTCGGCGTGGCGCTGGCAGCGTGGCAGGAACACGGACTGCTGCAGTCCGACGATGCCGAAGTGCTGATCGATGTGGCCGAGCTGGATGACATTTCCGGGGTCGCGCTGATGGCCATGCTGCTGGCCGTGCTGCCGGCGCTGCTGGCAGGCAACGGCGGCATGGCGGCGGTGCTGGGACAATCGCTGCTGCTGTTTATGGTCAAATTCAGCAGTTTTGTGCTGTTCTGCCTATTGCTGGCCTACTTTGTCGAACGTCCGCTGACGCACTGGAGCCAGCGACTGGATGCACCTCCCCAGCGCATGCTGCTGGTTGCCGGCGTCGGCTTCCTGATTGCCGCTTTTGCCGAGCACCTGGGTTTTTCATTGGCCATCGGCGCCCTGTTTGCCGGTCTGGTGTTCAGCGATGACCCCGATGCGGTGCGCACCGAGGCATCGTTTCAGGATCTGTCGGCGCTGTTTACACCGTTCTTCTTTATCGGCATCGGTTTGCACATCAACCCGGCGGTATTGCTCGACGGATTGCAACTGGGCGTGGTGCTGTTGCTGGTCGCCATTGCCGTAAAAGTGCTCGGCCACGGCCTGCCCGCCGCCTGGCTGCGCGGACGCAACAGCGGATTGTTGCTGGGTGTAAGCATGATCCCACGGGCGGAAATTGCCATGGTCATCTTGTATCAGGCACAAAAACTCGGCCCCCATGTGGTACCGCAGCCAGTGTACGCGGCCATGGTCATGGTGACCCTGGCAACCAGCACGCTGACGCCGCTGCTGCTGGAACCACTGTTGCGACGTTTGACCCTGTCCCCAACCCCAGCCCGGGAGTGATGCTGATGGCGATGGAATCTGCTGACCACACGCCGAACAAAACCGTCCGGGATGTTTTCTGGTGGCGCTATCTGTTGCTTGTGTCGCTGTGCGTGCTGCTGCTTCCAGCGCTGGTGCTGGGCATCTGCCTGCTTGCCGCTGGCCTCAGCGTAATGGAAACGCTGCAAGCGCTGCTGGCGCAGCTGCAGGCTGAACGGCGCAATCTGCTGGTTGTAGGCCTGCCGGCTGTGGTGCCGTTCGCCCTGCTGGCGCTGGTGCTGGTGATCTACCGGCGCTGGCGTGGCGTCGCTGGCAGCTGGCAGGTGGCGTTTGCCGGCAGTCTGGCGATCATCGTCCTGCTGCTCTGGGCCAACGCCACGTTCTGGCCGCTGTATCTGCCCGGACGCAGCTTTCCCGGCTGGCCACACGGCCTGGAAATGGTCATTGTGCCGCTGTTTTTTGCCCCCGTAGGCATGCTGGTCGCGGTGGCCATTGCCATGCTGCTGCAGGGCCGACGATGATCGCCTTGCATCGGGCTGGCATTGCACTGTTGTTGCTGAGTTGCAGCACCGGCGTGCTGGCCTGTCGCTGTGCCGAACGGCCGCTGGCCGACTATTACGCTGCGGCAGATACTGCGCTGATGGCAAGCATCGAAACAGTGGCACCCGCGGCGGCAGATGCCAGTCGCAAAGTGGTCCAGTTCCGTGCCCTGGGCCCTGCCTGGAAAAGTGCCACACAACAGCCGACACAGGGTCTGTTTCACACCGGCACCAGCAGTGCAAGCTGCGCGCTGGATGTGTCGGCCGGCGAGGTCTGGCTGCTGTTTCTGCCGCAGCAGGAGGACGCGCTGGTCACTGGCTGCGGCGGCAGCCGTGTATTGCACAGCGCAGCCGGCAGTGATGACGATGTGGCGTCCGGCAGTTTCATGGATGTGCCGGCACGCTTTGTTGCCAGCCAGCTGAATGCACTGGCCGGAATGGATTTGTTGCGCGATTTACAGGCTTCTACCAGCCCCAGACTGCTCGGCCTGCTCGACATCAAGACACTCGCCCACGGCGGCTCGGCATGGCTGTATGCCGATGCCACAGCATCAGCCGAAGTCATTGCCAGCATCGACAACATGGATCAGCTGCAACACCGTGAGGCCGGCTATGAGTATGCTGCCGCAACGGTGTATGCACTCAGCGATTTCGGTCATCAGGTAAAACTGGCAGATGGTCGCAGCGGCTGGCTGGCGCGGGAGCACGCCGGCACCTGGTTTGCCTACGAGGAACTCATCATCAAACGGCTGAATTATCTGCATCGCGACTGGCATGGGCTGCTGTGGCCGGCAGCCGGAGCCGGCTTGCCGTTGCGGCTGAGTGGCACCAACGCCGCCGGTCGGGAACATGCCGCCACGGTGAAAGCCAGCATGCGGGTGGCGGATTCATTGTGGCTGCAGCTGGACGTGCTCAGCAGTGACGGCTGTGATGGCAAACCGGCCAAAATCATTGCCAGCGGCTGGACACCGGCCTGGCTGGTCAATGGCGAACCGGCGGCCTGGTTTCACAGTCGCGGTTGCTGAACAACGCCGTTACGGTGCGTTTCGCTGCGCATACAGGCAGCAGCAACGCGCCAGCCAAGCCGTGCCGGCCGCGGTGGTGTGCTGTCTCTGACCGAGCCGAGAATGAGCAGAAACTTCATCGCCGCTGATCCGCCATCATGACCAGTCAGGCAAATCGATTTCCCCCAGCAATGCGACAATAAATAGCGTGAGCACAATGGCACCAAGCACCAAACCGGCAAATTGAAAGGCAAACGTCGATCCACCCAGGGCCACGGCACCGATGCTGACGCGACCGGGCTCTTTCATGGCAAAGCCGATCACGCCAAGTATGACGGCCAGCGCAGCCAGTACCGGCACGGCGATACGGACCACTTCATCTGCATCAACGCCGTCTGTTTCGGGCACTGTATCCGGCAACGCTTCTCCCTGCAGAGCGGCGACGGTGGCATCCTTGATGGCCACCACTTTTTCGGCAATGGTTCGCTCCAGGCTGGGTTGCGGAGTGAATGGCCCGGCCCAGAAATGCACCACCGCCAACAGCAGGCCCAGTGCGCCGACGCCAATGCCCGCGGCACTGATCCAGGGTTTTTGCTCAGACATCAGATTGTTCCGGTATGAACCCGACTTTTGCAGACACCAGCCGGATGGTGTTGTGGCTGATGGTACCACCAAGGCATGAACAACGACAGCGTGTTGTCGCATATGACCAAAGAATGGCAGGAAAGCATTGCCTGACAGCAAAAAACCCTCCCGCCTGTTGCGGGAGGGGTCACTGTCATCGGACTGTCAGCATTCAGTCAAGCAAGGTCGGCGCTGCGGGAATGCTGGCACAGCCATTGCCGCTGGCTGCAGGCCTTACGCACTGGGCGTTGAGAATGCCCCAGATGAAGTCAAACTGCATGGCGGCATACGGCGATGAGGTGCCGGGGTAGAAGAACCAACTCAGCTGCGGCGCGCCCATTTCGACCTGGCCGAAACCGAACAGGTTCAGACGCCAGCTGGCACCCACGGCACCACCAACGCCGGGATTGCCCTGGCTGTCCATGGAAGCCTGCGAGTGGCAGGTCATGCAGGATGCCGAATTGACAAATCCGCCTTCGGTGATGGTCGCGCCGGTGCCGGTGGGCACGCCATGGCTGGTGGTGAAACCGGTCTGGGTGCCTTTGAGCCGGTAATTGCGCCAGGCAGGATCGGTCACTGTGATCACTGCCGGATCGCGATCCACCGCAGCAGTGGCAATGCCCAGACCTTTGAACAGGTCATCGAGCGCTGGCGTGATCTGCTCGCCGTAGCGCTGCGGATCATAGCTCTGGCCGAGCAGGAAAATGGCATTGTTCGGATCCGCATTCGGCTCGGTCAGTGCCTGATTGTTTTCCAGACGCTGTTGCGGCGGTATGTAGCTGCCGCCAAAGCGGGCGCCGTTGGCCATCTGGTCATAGACACGAAAGCCAAAGCTGTCGTTGCAGCCGATAAAGTCGCAGCGGCCCAGATTGCCGACATGCTCCATTGCATACCAGTGCCAGTCAGGGATGGCCTTGGAGGCATTGGTCATGGCCAGCATGTAGTAATAGCCACTGGTGTCGTAGCTGCTGCCATCTTCAAGTTTGACCTGCTCGCCTTCCAGATAAATCGTCAGGTAGGGATAATCCGGGTTGTTCGGCACCACACCCGGACGCTTTGCCGGCTCGATCAGCCCCTGTGCCAGCATGATGTCCTGATGCAGAAAATCCGCTTTCACCATGGTCGCATCCGAATGCAGGCGCACTTCCAGCGCCTGCGCAGCCCCGATGTTGCCGGCAGCGATGAACTGGTTGGCCGCATTCACCCGCGCGGCCATGCCTTCACGCGAGTACATGTCGTTTTTGAAGATGTACTCGACCATGGGCGGATTGCGGAATATCAGCTCGACTTCAAGGTCCCGCAGCATGCGGCCTGGGTCGAGCTTTTCGACGTCGGTTTTCTTGTGCGCGCCACGGTGACTGAGAACAACACTGCTTGGAGTGCCGTTGGGGCTTGTTGGCAGTGCTGGCACTGGATCAAAGGCTTGCCGATTATAAGGACAATTCACATTCGGCTCGGCACCGGGTTGCTTGAGGATGTCACGAGGACAGCAATCGCCCGATTGACCCAGCGCACAGATCGGCCACGGCACAGCCGGCCACACCGTTTGATCGATTGCCCAGTTCCAGAATTCACCCTGAATGGCTTCAAGGTACTGGCTCCATGCGAAAGCATCCGGACAGGTCATTGCCGGTGAAGCAATGGCTGATTCAAACTGTACTTTCCCATCGACAACTTTGACAGCACATTCCGGCGCATCCTGCACAAAACTGCGAAACAGCATGGCTTGATCAATGCTCGTGGGGCTGCTGGGTAAGACCGGACCTGAATCGTTCGCAGACAATGCAAAGGCCAATGGCATCAATAGCGCCATGGTGAAAAAAAGTCTCATGTCCCTATCTCCATTATTATGATTAAAATCAGGAAGCAGATGTCACGCAGTCATGCGATCTGTATCAACGTGAACATCCTGTTTTGCTCGTTCCAATTTGAGCACGGCCAACGTCAGCATGCATCCTGGTGATGGCCGCAATTTCTTCTGCATGGCTGTTGATATTGCAGCCTTGCTGTATTGAATGTGTCGCGAGCGCGCTGTTTATCTCATGCAGTCAGCCTTGAGAGGTGTCAGCGCGTGTTATGTCGCAGTTGGTCGGGATCAGTCCAGATCAGAGCTCAAGCTGTCTTGCTGAGGAGGACAGCCCTTCAGGACGGATTTGCAACGCAGTCATGGCTGTTACTTAAGCACATGCACGTCGCAGTCGTGAATCAGACTCACCAATCGAACTCTTCCAATGGCAGCAGGCGAGAATCTTCCAATGCCGCAGTACGATGATGCATGCCAGATAAATAATCGTTGTTGGATGCAAATGCGATAAATGTCGTCACGCTGGACTGCTCAACCAGGATGGCAGCATCCCAGTGCTCGTCGGCAGGACCAATAAGAAAGCCACCGCCACGACCAAGGAACAACAGATCGCCACCGGATTGCTGTAGCAATGGTCTGGTGTGATCAACGTAGATCCGGTATGCAGCCTCACCAGTGATGGGTTCTTCAGGCGCGAGTTCTGGCGTTGCTGAATAGTCAGCCATGGCTCGGAAGCGCAGCAAGTTCAGCATCACCACCTTGCCTTCGATGCCCCTCATCATGAAGTCACGCCCGGATTCGGCTGTGGGTTCCAAATATTTAATCATTTCATTTTGACCTTTCAGTCAATCATGAGCTTCAAGTATGGTGTTGCAATGCCCAATGCATGGTTGGCAGATGCTTGACGCATGCACCGTGCTTTTTGCCATGTATTTCAAGCTCATCCAAGCGCATGGTGCGTGTTCATTGTGCTGCCTGATAGGCCGTCTTTATCCAGCCAATCAACTCTGCATCAACTTCATTGGCATCAGTCAGCTTCACTGTGAAATTGCACATCCGGCCTGCTGGCTGTGCCACCAGGCGATCTGTTGGCTCGACATTTTTCATGTTAAGACCCACATCAACGCGACTGTTGGTTGCTGGACCTACCATAGCGAATTGCCTGCTGCGACGATAGCTGACATAAGCTTTCTTCGGTGCCGTTTCAAAATCACCCAACTGCTGCATGGCTTGCAGCAATTTGTCATGAATGGGTCTCAGCGCGGCTTTTGGTCCGCTGTAGAGATCATCCAAAACCTCTTTGCTAGACGTGGGTGGCTGTGCTGCCAAGCCTTCAGGCCGCTTGGCAAGATGCACCACGGTGTTCGCATCACCATGGCCCATACCCAGCGAGGTTTTTAATAACTTGACCAATTCCATGTGTTTTGAGAGTTCACTGTTGTTGACGATGGCCATCAACTCAGCAAGTGATTTACCGGTACGCTTTTCAATGTTGGCCAATTGCGTTGCAAGGGCCTGGTCGATAACAGACATATCTGTGCTCCGTGGTCTCGGGAATCAATCTGACCTAAGGCGAGTGCGAATGATATTATCAGGTCATTACGGCCGCATTGTTTCTGCGCTAGGCTGCCACGCCGAAAAGGCTGCCGACGCCTGCCGTGATGGCCATTGCAAGCGCGCCCCAGAAAGTGACTCTGACGGTCGCAAGCAGCATGGGTGCGCCACCTGCCCGCGCCGAAATCGCCCCCAGCACAGCGAGAAACACCAGTGAGCTGAGCGCGACTGCCATGATGAGTAAATCAACCGGCACCACCCAGGCGACCATTAGGGGCAATGCGGCGCCAATGGTGAATGCGGCCGCGGAAGACAACGCAGCCTGAACCGGCCGGGCATTGCCCTGGCTCATGATGCCAATCTCATCTCTGGCATGAGCGCCGAGGGCATCGTGCGCCATCAACTGTTCTGCGACCTGCTGCGACAGCCGGGGCTCTACACCTCGATCCTGATAGATGTCAGCAAGCTCTTGCTGCTCCGACTCAAGGTTGTCTTTCAGCGATTGGCTTTCCAGCACCAGATCAGCCTTTTCTGTGTCGGCCTGAGAACTCACAGAAACATATTCACCTGCCGCCATGGACATGGCACCAGCAACCAGTCCGGCAACCCCGGCCACCAGAATGCCCTCGCGGGTCGAATTGGCGGCAGCCACACCGATGATCAGACTGGCCGTGGAGACGATGCCATCGTTGGCGCCGAGCACCGCTGCGCGCAACCAGCCGGTTCGATGCGAGCGATGCACCTCGGCGTGGGTCATGTCGGCAAGACCGTTGAGCTTGTTCCGGAATCGTGTGTGTCCAGTGCCTTGTCTCCAGTGGTCGAGTTGCGTGGGCATGATCATGACCAATCATATACCAATTGCGACTGCATCCTGAAGCTGTCTTGCACCTCGCTGGCAACAGCTCCTCTAGACAGGGCAACCAATCAGAGCAGTCTTGCGCGCTTAGTTGGATGACGAGATTTCGCCGGAGTCCTTCCAGCCGGAAGTGATCGGGTAGCGGCGATCACGGCCGAACGCACGCGCGGTAATACGGATTCCGGGTGCGCCCTGACGACGCTTGTATTCGTTGCGCAGGACCAGCCCGGCGATCTGGCGCACTTCGCCCTCATCGAAACCTGCCGCGACGATGTCGGCGATCGACCAGTCTTCCTCGACGTAGTATTGCAGGATGCGGTCGAGACGGTCATACGGTGGCAGCGAATCGTCGTCGCGCTGATCCGGAGCCAGTTCGGCTGATGGCGCACGCTCGATCACGCCCTGCGGAATCAACTGACTCTGAGTGTTGCGCCAGGCACAGAGATGGTAAACCAGCGTCTTGCTGACATCCTTCAACGGCGAGAAGCCACCGCACATGTCGCCGTAAATGGTGCAGTATCCGGTGGCCAGCTCACTTTTATTGCCGGTGGCCACGAGCATGGCACCGCTGTCGTTGGAAATCGCCATGAGCAGGATGCCGCGCGCCCGCGCCTGGATGTTTTCATCGGCCAGACCGGCGATCTCAGCGTAGTGATTGCGCAGCAGGTCTATGGCATCGTCATGCAGTCGTGCGATCGGAATGGTGTGCAGTTTGCCAGCGGCCATTGCCACCTGTTCGGCCGCCAGATCCAGACTGAGTTGGCTGGTGTGCTGCGACGGCAGGGCCACAGCGGTGACTTTGTCGGCACCGATCACATCCACCAGCAGCGCGTAGCACAGCGCCGAATCAATGCCGCCGGACAGACCGATGACGCAGCGCTGAAAACCGTTTTTGCGCAGGTAGTCAGCAAGCCCCAGCGCCAGCGCCTGATACACCTCGGCCAGATCCTGCGGTATTGCCTCATCGGCAGCTGTTGTCGGCAGCGGATCCGCAGCGGCACATTCTGCCACTCCGGCCACCTGCTGCCAGCTGGCGGTGGCGGCAACAAAATCCGCGCACACCAATGCATCCTGGCAATGGGCGGCACACAGCGTGGGCTGCTGATCGGCCAGAAACAGCGAACGCCCATCAAACAGCAGCTCGTCCTGACCACCGACCTGATTGCAGTAGGCCATCGGCAGACGCGTTTCGTGAATGCGCTCACCCAGTGTGTGCAGGCGACGCTGATGCTTGCCGCGCCGGTATGGGGAGGCGTTCGGGGTCAGCAGCAATTGCGCACCGGCCTGCAGTGCCTGACGGATCGGTCCCGGCTCCCAGCAGTCCTCGCAGATCACCACCGCGCAGCGGCAGCCCTTGACATCAATCACCAGGGACTGGTCGCCGGGACTGAAATAGCGTTTTTCGTCGAAGATGGCGTAGTTGGGCAGACACTGCTTGTGATATCGCCCCAGCAGCAGACCATCGCGGATCCAGCTCACCGAATTGTACAGCTTGTCGTCCTCCCGCCAGGGATGCCCCAGCAGCAGGTCAATGCCGCTGACCTGCTGCAGCAGTTCCGCAACCACATCATGGGTACGGCTCATAAAGCCGGGGCGCAACACCAGGTCTTCCGGCGGGTAGCCGGTCAGTGCCAGTTCCGAGGTCAGCAGCAGATCGGCACCCAGTTTGTCACGTGCCTCGCGCATGGCAGCAAGAATAAGATCGCGGTTGCCGCTGATGTCGCCGACGGTGACATTGATCTGCGCCATGGCCACGCGGATGCCTGCGCTGGTGCTGCTGGTGCTCATGGACCGATCCTGAACGTTTGCTGCCCGCACGCTGCATCGGGTTCGCCTGCATGCAGACGACCAACCCGCCATGCAATCAACATCGCCGGCATCTCAGAGATGCAGCAGACGGCAGCTGCGCTGGCTTCAGCCAAGCAGCTTGGCCATGGCCTGACCCAACTCGGCCGGTGAGCGCACGGTGGTGACGCCGGCCTGCTCCAGCGCCTCGTATTTGGCTTCGGCGGTGCCTTTGCCACCGGCGATGATGGCACCGGCATGCCCCATGCGTTTGCCCGGTGGCGCAGTCACACCGGCGATGTAGGCGACCACCGGCTTGTTCACTTCTGCAGCGATGAATTCAGCACCCTGCTCTTCGGCATCGCCGCCGATCTCGCCAACCATGATGATGCCTTCGGTGGCAGGATCATCCTTGAACAGCCGCAGACAATCGACAAAACTCATGCCGTTGATCGGATCACCACCGATGCCGATGCAGGTGGTCTGGCCAAGTCCGGCCTGGGTGGTCTGATAGACCGCCTCATAGGTGAGCGTGCCGGAGCGCGAGACCACACCGATTCTCCCGGGCATGTGAATCTGTCCCGGCATGATGCCGATCTTGCACTCGCCCGGGGTAATGATGCCGGGGCAGTTGGGACCAATCAGCGTGCTGTCGGGATAATCGCGCAGGGCCGCCTTGACCCGCATCATGTCCAGCACCGGAATGCCTTCGGTGATGCAGACAATGACCTTGATGCCGGCATCGGCCGCTTCCAGGATGGCGTCGGCAGCATACGGCGGTGGCACGAAGATGACCGAGGCATCGGCTGCGGTGGCGGCAACCGCCTCGCGCACGGTGTTGAACACCGGCAGATTCAGGTGGCTGCCGCCGCCTTTACCGGGGGTGACGCCGCCAACCAGCCGGGTGCCGTATTCGATCGCCTGACGGGAGTGAAAGGTACCCTGCGAACCGGTGAAGCCCTGACAGATGACCCTGGTGTCGCGGTTGATCAATACGCTCATGCCTGTTCTCCTGCCGTGGTGCCTGCCTTGCCGGCGGCTGCAACCGCCTTGCGTGCGCCGTCGTTCAGATCGTTGGCAACGATCACGCTGATGTCGCTGTCTTCCAGCATCTGCTTGCCCTGATCCACGTTGGTGCCCTCCAGTCGCACGATCAGCGGCACATTGATGTCGACTTCTTTGGCCGCGTTGATGATGCCTTCGGCAATCAGGTCACAGCGCACGATGCCGCCAAATATGTTGACCAGAATCGCTTTCACGCGGTCGCCGGCAAGAATCAGCTTGAACGCTTCCTTGACCCGCTCGGCATCGGTGCCGCCACCAACATCAAGGAAGTTAGCCGGATCACCACCATTGAGCTTGATCACGTCCATGGTCGCCATGGCCAGACCGGCACCGTTGACCATGCAGGCGATGTCACCGTCCAGAGTGACATAGTTCAGGTCGTGCTTGCTGGCGGCCAGCTCAACCGGGTCTTCCTGGCTTTCATCGCGCATCTCGGCCAGCCGCGGATGCCTGAACAGGGCATTGCCATCCGCGTTGATCTTGGCGTCCAGCGCCATCAGATCACCATTGCCGTCGATGATCAGCGGATTGACCTCGACCAGGCTCAGATCCTTGTCCATGGTCAGCTTGTACAGCGCCTGCATGATGCGCACCAGCTGATTGGTCTGCTTGCCGTTGAGGCCCATGCCGAAACCGACCTGGCGGGCCTGGTAGTCCTGCAGACCTGCGGCATTGTTGACGCGCACATTGATGATCTTCTCCGGCGTGTCTTTGGCCACCTGTTCGATGTCCACGCCACCTGCTGCGGAACCCATGAACATGATGCAGCGATTGGCCCGATCAATCAGCACGCTGAGATACAGCTCCTGGGCGATGTCGGTGGCTTCCGCCACCAGCACCTGATTCACCGGCAGAGCCAGGCCGCCGGTCTGATAGGTGGTGATTTTCATGCCGAGCATGTTTTCACTGACCGCCCGCACCTCGTCAAGACCGCGCACCAGCTTGACGCCACCAGCCTTGCCACGGCCACCAGCGTGCACCTGCGCCTTGATCACCCAGCTGTCACCACCGACCGCTTCGGCGGCGGCCACGGCCGCATCGGGGGTGTCGGCCACTTTTCCGGCCGGCACAGGAATGCCGTACTGGCTAAAGAGTTCCTTAGCCTGATATTCGTGAAAATTCATTGCTCATCGCCTGTTCAGGGAAAATTTGATTCACGCTGCGCGACAGCCAGACTGCCACGACGCAGGGTCAACCCGATATTTTAAGCAAACCAGCCCGATTTATCCATGCTGTCCGTCGGGCCTGCGCTGACGCCGCTGCTGCTGGCAGCTTCAACCAGAGCGCAACAGTTCGTTGATGCTGGTTTTTGCGCGCGTGCCAGCATCCACCCGCTTGACGATCACGGCACAATACAGCGCGTGGCTGTTGTCAGCAGCGGGCAGGCTGCCGGAGACCACCACCGCACCGGCAGGCACTTCACCGCGCAGTATCTCGCCACTTTCGCGGTCATAGATCTTGGTCGACTGACCGATGAACACGCCCATACCGATGACCGCGCCGGCACCGACGCGCACTCCCTCCACCACTTCAGAACGGGCACCGATGAAGCAGCCATCCTCGATGATGGTCGGACTGGCCTGCAGCGGCTCCAGCACGCCGCCGATGCCCGCTCCACCGGAAATGTGCACATTGCAACCGATCTGGGCACAGGAGCCGACCGTGGCCCAGGTGTCGATCATGCTGCCCGCGCCAACGTGGGCTCCGATGTTCAGGTAGCTGGGCATGAGCACGGCATCGTCGGCAACATAGGCACCCCGCCTGACCACCGCCGGTGGCACAATGCGCGCGCCACAGCCTTCCAGTTCCATCGGGTTGGCAAACCGCAGCGGCACCTTGTCCTGGCAGTAGCTGCCGGCTCCGCGCATGACCTGGTTGTCGCGCACGCGGAAATACAGCAGGATCGCCTGCTTGATCCATTCATGCACCTGCCAGCCACCGTTGCCATCCGGCTCGGCCACGCGCAGCCTGCCCTGCTCCAGCAGCACTAGGATCTGCTCCAGGGCTTCCACCAGCTGTGCCGGTGCGCTGTCGCTGCTGATGGCCTGGCGCAGTTGCCAGTGTTGCTCTACCAGCCCTTGCAGCTGATCGGTATCGGTCATGGGGTTCGCTCCTTGTTGTGATTGTCCTTTGCCATTGCCTGCTCTGCCTGCTGTCCATGGCGAGACTGACAGCAGCAAACCGGCCTCAGTCCTGGTCGCCAGAGAGACTTTGCAGCAGTGCGGTGCGCAACTCGCTGCGGGCCTGCGTTGACAATGGCTTGTCACTGTAGTCGGACAACAAAAAGATATCTCTCACCTGTTCGCCATAAGTGGCGATGCGCGCGTCATGCAGACGGATGCCCTGCTGCAACAGGCACAGCGCGATCAGCGACAGCAGCCCGGGGCGGTCGGTACAGCTGATTTCCATCACCGTCAGCTGCTCATGCAGGTGCATCTCGAACGGATGAATCTCCCGATCCTGCCTGGCTGCCGTGAACACGATTTCGGCATCGGAGATGAACTCGCGCAGGCGGCGCGGCACGGCATAATCGATGCGCGTGGGGATTTCCTGGCGCTGCAGGCTGTGCGCCAGTTTCTGCTGCAGTCGCTGTCCATCACTGGCGCTGAGCGGCAGGCCGTCGGCACCGACCAGCTGAAACAGATCCACCGCCAGCGGCTGCGCATCCTGCGTGTGCAGAATGCGGGCATGATAGATGTTCAAGCGCATGCGATCCATGACGCTCATCACGGTGGCAAAAAAGCCATCGAAACTTGGCGCAATGACCAGCAGCGCAGTGACATTTTCCGCCACCAGAGTACGCAGCCTGAGCAGCGGCGGTGGCCGTGTCGCAGTGTCCTGGGTGGCAGCGTCTGGCTTGCAGTCATGCAGCAGGCACTCGGCCACCCAGTGCAGTTCATCGTTGTCCAGCCGCAGAAAGCTGTGTCTGGGCATGCGTGCGATGAATGCACTGACCTGCTCGGCGGCATAACCCTGGCCAATCAGCTCACTGAACAGCAGCCCGCGTGTCTCCCGCACCACCAGCGAGCGTGGCAACGGCCGCTGCAGACCGCGCTGCAAGGCATTACTGGTTGCCTCCAGCAGGTTCCACAGCAGACTGTCTTTCCAGGAATTCCACAGGCCGGGGTTGGTGGCGGCGATGTCGGCCACGGTGAGCAGGTAGAGATAATCCAGCCGGCGTCTGGAGCCGACTTCTCGAGCAAACTGCTGGATCACCTCGGGGTCACTGATGTCGCTGTGCTGGGCCACGCGTGACATCAGCAGATGCTGGCGCACCAGCCAGGACAGCAACTCGACGTCCTCCGGCGGCAGTGGCAGCCGGGCGGCGAACTCGGCAACGGTTGCCGCGCCCAACTCGGAATGATCACCACCCTGGCCCTTGGCAATGTCATGAAACAGGCCGGCCAGATACAGCAGCACCGGGCGCTCCACGCGGGCAAACACCTCAATGGCGTGGCCAAACTGGTCGGCATGCTTGCGATGCGCGAAGCGGCGCAGATTGCGGATGACAAAAAGCGTATGCTGATCCACCGTGTAGACATGGAACAGATCAAACTGCATCAGACCACTGACCTTGCCGAAGGCCGGTAGCAGATCCGCCAGCAGGCCATAGCGCGCCATGCGTGAGAGTTGTGAATAAACGCCATTGGGATGATTCAGTATGCGCCAGAACACCTGCAGCGCGGCCTGGCTGTGGCGCAGCTCGTCACCGTGCTGCGCCAGCGCCTGCTGCAGCAGACGGATGCTGGTGGCGCGCACACCCTTGATGTTGGGCTGATCCTGCAGTTTCAGAAACAGCTCCATGATGGCCAGTGGTCGCTGCAGAAACACGCCGTCATGCTGCACTTCCAGGTAGCCATTGATGACCTGGAACTCATCGTCCAGCGCGTACACCGACTGCCCGGCTGAATCAGAAAATGACTCCCTGAGCTGCTGCAACAGACGCTCATTGAGCCGCTCCAGCTGCGTCACGGTGCGGTAGTAGGCCTGCATGAAACGCTCGACGGCGACATTGGCGTTGGCGTCAGTCTGCTGCCCGAACAGGGCCGCCAGCTGCTTCTGCTGGGCAAACAACAGGCGCTCTTCGGCGCGTCCGGCCAGCTGGTGATTGGCCCAGCGCACGCGCCAGAGAAAATCACGCCCATCCAGCAACTGCTGATATTCGTTGGCATTGAGGAAGCGCTGTGCGACCAGCGTCTGCAGTTCGGCGCTGCCAAAACAGCGTTGGCAGACCCAGGCGATGTTCTGGATGTCACGCAGTCCACCCGGGCCATCCTTGATGTTGGGCTCCAGGCGGTAGGCGGTATCGTCGAAACTGGCATGTCGTCGCTCCTGTTCCGCCATCTTGGCGGTAAAAAAGCGTTGCGGTGGCCAGTGCCGGTCCAGCGTCTGCTGCAGGTTTTGCTGCAGCTGTGCATAGCGCGCCTGGTCTCCACACAAAAAGCGCGCTTCCATCAGACTGGTCACGGTGACCACATCGCGATGACACTGAGCCAGCGTCTGCTCGATGTTGCGCACGCTGTGCGAGACCGCCAGCCCGGCATCCCAACACTGGCTGATGAAGTGTTCGATCAGCGCCGGTTCTGCGTCAGTGCCATCGGCATCCAGGATCAGCAGGTCGATGTCTGAGTATGGATGCAGTTCCATGCGGCCGAATCCACCGGCCGCCACCAGTGCCATGTGCGCGCCGGCTGTGCCGGCATGCTGCTGCACCGCGTCGCGCCAAAGCAGGCGGATGATGTCGGCAACATGTTCTGCACGCTGCTGCACCAGCTGCTGGATCGGTGCCGCCATGGGATCCCGAAAACTGCGCTGCTGGGCCGCATCCAGCTGCTGCAGATGCTCACTGCAGCGCCGGACCAGGGTGGGATCAGACGATGCTGGCGGGGTCAGTGATTCACTCAGCAGCGCCAGCCGTTCGCTGGGTGCTGCCGGCTCAGAGCGCACCACGCTGGGTCAGCACTTGGTGCCCGTCGGCCAGCACCGCTATGGTGTGTTCCCACTGTGCCGACAGACTGCGGTCGCGGGTCTTGACGGTCCACTGATCGGCCATCAGGCGGGTGTGCGGTTTGCCCAGGTTGACCATGGGTTCGATCGTGAACACCATGCCCTCGCGCAGCTCCAGCCCGGTACCGGGACGGCCGTAGTGCAGCACTTGCGGGTCTTCATGAAACACCCTGCCGATGCCGTGGCCGCAGTATTCGCGTACCACCGAGCAGCCATTGGCCTCAACGTAGTTCTGAATCACATGACCGATATCGCCCAGACGCGTGCCCGGTCGCACCAGTTCAATGCCTTTGCACATGGCGGTGTGGGCAATCTCGCACACCCGGCGTGCGCGCAATGGCACATCGCCAACATAAAACATCCGGCTGGTATCACCGTGCCAGCCATCCTTGATCACGGTGATGTCGATGTTGATGATGTCGCCGCTTTTCAGCACCTTGTCGCCGGGGATGCCGTGACAGACGACATCATTGACCGAGGTACAGATGGATTTAGGAAAGCCGCGATAATTCAGCGGAGCGGGGATCGCCTGTTGCACCTCCACGATGTACTCATGACAGATGCGATCCAGCTCACCGGTGGTGATGCCCGGCTGCACGTGCTCGGTGATCATATCGAGCACATCGGCAGCGAGCTGGCCGGCCACTTCCATGGCGGCGATCTCGTGTGCGGTCTTGATGATGACACCGTGGCGTTTGTCCAGCATGCAGAATCTCTTGTTTGGGGGTAACAGTGGGTGCGTGTCCCGGGCGTGCCTTTTGGCACAGGACGTGTGGCACCATTGTAACGATAATGGTGCCCATCGTAGCAATATTCCAGCCAGACCTGCCCGGAACACACGTGGCCCTGCGAACGTGAGGCCGCAAAGTCCGTTCCGGAGCTGAACCGGAACACTCAAGCTAATCCGTTTCGCCAGCTCATGAAACGCGGCAGCATCGGGAGTCGTCTGGCAAGGAACAGGCCATACAGCAGCCGGGCCATTCAGCAACCGGACCAGGCCAGAACACAAGCCAATACACGCCAACGCACGCAAGGAACACGCAGTGAAGAATCAGCACATGCCATATCAGCACCAGGACGCAAGCCCAACTGCAAGCGCCACCAGCGACAGCGACCAGATCAGCAAACCACCGCTGTGGCGGCGCGTATTGCTGCCGGTCATCATCCTGCTGCTGGCAGTGGCTGTCGCCGTGGTCATGGTCGTGTTTCGTCCCGACCCACCAGCCAATGATCCGCCACCGATTGCACAGCTGGTGGAAACCATGACCGTTACTGCCGAGCCGGTGCGTTACACCATCAACTCGCAGGGTACGGTCAGGCCGCGCACCGAAACCACGCTGGTATCGGAAGTCACCGGAAAAATCGTCAGACTGTCGGACAATTTTGTCGTCGGTGGCTTCTTCAACGCCGGCGAAGAGTTGCTGCGCATTGATCAGAGTGATTATCAGGCCGCGTTGATCAGCGCCGAGGCCAACCTGGCCAGCGCCGAGGCGACCCTGGCCGAGGAGCAGGCGCGCTCGAAACAGGCGCTGCGCGACTGGGACAACCTGAATCTTGTCACCGGCCGGCAGGGACGTGAGCCCAGCGCGCTGGTGCTGCGTAAACCGCAGCTGGCCCAGGCCGAAGCCTCTGTGCGTGCGGCCGAGGCAGCACTGATGCAGGCCCGGCGGGATCTGGAGCGCACCAGCATCAGCCTGCCTTATGCCGGCATCGTGCGCTCACGCAGCGCCGACATCGGCCAGTTTGTCAGCATCGGCACCAGCCTGGGTGCTGCGTTTGCCATCGATGTTGCCGAGATCAGACTGCCGCTTACCGACGAGCAGCAAAGTTTTCTGCAACTGCCGGATTCCGGCGTACAAAGTACCAGTGATCAGTCGGCGCCGGCGGTGCGGCTGAGCGCTCGAGTCGGCAGTCGCATGCGGCACTGGGAAGGCCGCATCGTCCGCACCGAAGGCCAGGTCGATGAAGCCACGCGCATGATCTATGCCATCGCAGCGGTGACAGATCCCTATGGCCGACTCGGCACCGAGCGGTCGGCACCGCTGACTGTAGGCACCTTTGTGCAGGCGGAAATCGACGGCATCATGGCCGAGAAGGTGATCGCCCTGCCGCGCGCATTGCTGCGCGAGGACGGCACTGTGCTGATTGCCGGTGCCGACAATGAACTGGCCATTCGCAAGGTGGAAGTGGATCGCGCCACTGCCGAAACCGCCTTCATCCGTTCCGGTCTGAACGATGGTGATCGCGTCATCACCACTGCGGTGACCACGCCGATCCCGGGCACACCATTGCGCCTGCTTGACGGCAATGACGATGAGGCGCTGCTGGAGGTGGAGAATCTGGCCGGCCCGGAAACACTAATCAACGATGCAGGTCAAAGCGAAACAGCAGACACCGATGCTGATGCAGGACAAGAGCAGACATCATGAACAGCAGCACACAACACAACTGGTATGGCGGCATCATTGCCTGGTTTGCGCACAATCCGGTCGCTGCCAACCTGCTCATGGCAAGCCTGATCGCGGCCGGTCTGTGGTCGGCGCTGGCGGTGAAGAAAGAGACCATGCCCAGCATCGACCCGAACAACATCAGCATCCGCGTGCCCTTCAACGGTGCCACCCCGGGCGAAGTCGAGGAAGGCGTGCTGATCAAGATCGAGGAGGCCATCCAGGACATCGAAGGCATTGACAAACTGACCTCGTATGCGCGCGAGGGCAGCGGCACGGTGAATGTCAGCGTACTGCAGGACTATGATGCCGAGACCATCCTCAACGAGGTCAAGCTGCGCGTAGACGGCATTTCCACATTCCCGGCAGAAACCGAGGAACCGGTGATCAGCAAGAGCCAGTGGACCAACGAAGTCATGTGGATTTCGGTGTTCGGCGACGTCAACGAACGCACACTGAAGGAGTTCGCCAAGCAGGTACGCAACGAACTGGTGCAGCAGCCAGGAGTGACCCGCGCGGAAGTGGTCGGCGGACGCGATTACGAGATCAACATCGAGGTCAGCGAGCAGACCCTGCGCAAATACGACCTGACCATGGATGAAGTGGCCAATGCCGTGCGCCGCAGTTCGCTGGACCTGTCTGCCGGCAGCATTGAATCCGCCACCGGCAACATCCTGCTGCGCACCAAGGGCCAGGCTTACACCGGCGTGGACTTCGAAAGCATCGTGCTGCGCAGCAACCCGGACGGTTCCACCATACTGCTGGGTGACATTGCCAACATTGACGACGGCTTTGTTGACCGCGATCGCTATGTCATGCACAACGGCAAGCCGGCGATTGCGCTGCGGGTGATGTCGGTCGGTGATCAGAGCGAACTGCAGATCGCAGAATCGGTGCGCAATTATCTGGACCAGAAACGCCCCACACTGCCCAGCGGCATCGGGGTGGAATCCTGGGCCGATGCTTCGTTTTATCTGCGTGACCGCCTCGACATGATGAACAGCAACCTGATCAGTGGTGCCATTCTGGTGTTTCTGATGCTGTCGCTGTTTTTACGCCTGAAGCTGGCGTTCTGGGTCATGGTTGGCTTGCCGGTGGCATTCCTGGGTACGCTGTGGCTGATGCTGATGATGGGCATTTCCATCAGCATGATCAGCCTGTTCGGCTTCATTCTGGTGCTCGGCATCGTCGTTGACGATGCCATCATCATCGGCGAAAGCGTTTACACCAAAATCCGCAAGGATGGCCACAACGTCGACAACGTCGTCGCCGGCACCATGGAGGTGGCAGTGCCGGCCACTTTCGGCGTGCTCACCACGGTGGCGGCGTTTCTGCCCATCATCATGATCAGCGGTGTCATGGGACAGTTCATGTCGCCGATCGGCTGGGTGGTCATTTTTGCACTCATTTTCTCACTGATCGAATCCAAGCTGATCCTGCCGGCACATCTCGCGCACATGCAGATCAAGCCACCGGCGGAACACAGCCGCTCACCACTGCTGCGCATCCAGCGCGGCTTTGCCAACGGTCTGCATCGTTTTGTCGACAATGTCTTCGTGCATTTTGTGCGCAAGGCGGTGATCAATCGCTATCTCACCATTTCCGTGTTTATGGCGGTGATGATTCTCATTCTCGGGCTCATCGGCGGCGGTTTTCTGCGCGTGGTGTTCTTCCCGGAATGGAAAGGCGATTTCATTCGCGCCAATCTGGAAATGCGCGAAGGCACCCCGGCTGAAGTCACCCACCGGGCGCTGGACCGCATGGCGGCGGCGCTGAATGTGGCCGATGCCGAACTGGGCAAACAGCATGGTCTGGAGCCTGGCTCTCTGGTGCAGACGCAGTTCACCTGGTCCGGTTCGGACACATCCGGCACCATGATCATTGAGTTGAGCGATGCCGCCACCCGTCCGGTGGAGGTGTCGGAAATCAGCGCCCGCTGGCGCGAGGAAATCGGTGAGATCGCCGGTGCCCGTTCGGTCAATGTCTCCTCCGAGGATGGCCCCGGCGGCGGTGCTGCAGTCAGCTTCAATCTGGTGGGCAGCGATCTGGATCAGTTGCGCGCGGCTGCGGCCGAGCTTACCGACAAGCTGCGTGGCTATGAAGGCACGTTTGATGTGCAGAACAGCTATGAAGGCGGCAACCGCGAAGTCAAGCTGGACATCAAGCCTGAAGCAGAGGCGCTGGGGCTGTCGCTGACCAATCTGGCGACGCAGGTGCGTCAGGCGTTCTTCGGAGCCGAGGCACAGCGCATCCAGCGGGGCGAGGACGAGGTCCGCGTGATGGTGCGCTATCCCGAGGCTGAGCGCGAATCGATCGGCAATCTGGAAGAAATGCGCATCCGCACCCCGCAGGGTGATGCGGTGCCGTTTGCCAGCGTGGCCGAGGTCAATCTGTCATCCAGCCCCACCGTCATCCGCCGCTTCAACCGCGAGCGTTCCATCGCCGTGTCGGCGGAAGTCAACAAGGCGCTGGCCGAACCGGGCAAAATTGCCAGTGACATCCAGAAAAACGTCATGCCGGGACTGTTCGCCAAATACCCCAGCGTGTCGCTGCAGCTCGATGGCCAGACCGAGGAGCAGGGCGACCTGCAGCGTGAACTCACCGGCGGTTTCCTGTTTTCGGCATTCCTGATCTATGCCCTGATCGCCATTCCGCTGCGCTCCTACCTGAAGCCGCTGCTGATCATGGCGGTGATTCCATTTGGCATGATCGGTGCCATGGTCGGCCACCTGATCCTGGGGCTGGATGTCAGTCTGCTGTCCATGTTCGGTCTCATCGCGCTGGCTGGCGTGGTGGTCAATGACAGCCTTATTCTGGTCGATTTCATCGGCCGGGCCAGGGCCACCGGTATGGGTCTGATCGATGCCGTGGTGGATGCCAGTGCGTCGCGCTTCCGCGCCATCGTGCTGACCTCGCTGACCACCTTCATCGGCCTGTGCCCGATCGTGTTCCTGGAAACCAGCGCGCAGGCGGAAAGCATCATCCCGATGGCCACTTCACTGGCCTTTGGCATCCTGTTTTCCACCATCAACACACTGATCATGATTCCGGCACTGTATGTGGTGGGCAGTCAGGCCAAGCGCCGCGTGGCCCGCGAGATCAACATCATCCTTGGTCGTCCGCAGACCCCGGTCACCAGCGGTAATGGCTGATTGACGTCGCTGTCATGCCAACCAGCATCGCCGCAGCACTGACTGCAGGCCAACAGCAACTGCGTGGCATCAGCGACGTGGCCGCGCTGGAAGCGCGCAGCCTGCTGGCCAGTGTGCTGGACTGTGACAGCAGTCATCTGATTGCTCACGATGATGTACTGCTGAGCGCTTCCCAGCATGCTGCCTACTCTCAGGCTCTGCAACGTCGCGCCAGCGGCCAGCCGCTGGCCTACATTGTTGGCTGGCGCGAATTTTACGGTCTGCAGCTACAGGTCAATCCGGCAGTGCTGATCCCGCGCCCGGAAACCGAGCTGCTGGTGGATCTGGCGTTGTCGCTGTTGCCCGCGACTGCAGTCGCCCGCGTACTGGATCTGGGAACCGGCTCCGGTGCGATTGCACTGGCGCTGCTCAACCAGCGTGCGCAGCTGCACGCTGTGGCCACTGACCTGTCTGCCGATGCGCTCAGGCTGGCCGCCGCCAATGCCCGCCAACATGGCCTGGATGCGCGGGTAAAGTGGTATCAGGGCAGCTGGTATCAGGCATTGCCGGCAACGCAGCAGCCAGCACGGCAGCCATTCGAACTGATCGTCAGCAACCCGCCTTACGTGGCTGCCGACGACGTGCATCTGCTGCAGGGCGACTGCAGGCATGAGCCGCAGCTGGCACTGACACCGGGTGCGGATGATCTGGCCAGCTACCGCGCCATCATCGCTGGTGCCGCAGAACACTTGCAGGCAGGCGGCTGGCTGTTGCTGGAACATGGTCATGATCAGCGTGATCGGCTGCTACAGCTGTTCGCTGCGACGCACTGGCAGCAGCTTCGCACACACGATGATCTGGCCGGAATTGCGCGCGTGATCGTGGCACAATATCAGCCTGATCAATAAACCGGAATCAACTCATGTCGACGCCTGCCCTGCGCCCGTTTCACCTTGCCATTCCGGTGCATGATCTCAGCGCCAGCGAAGTGTTCTATGCCGGATTGCTCGGTTGCAGCATCGGACGCCGCAGCGCCCACTGGATCGATTTCAATTTTTTTGGTCACCAGCTCACCGCGCACCTCGCCAGCGACCAGCAGCCTGCCACCAACGACGTGGATGGCAAACAGGTGCCGGTGCGACATTTCGGTGTGATCCTGGACTGGCAGCAATGGCATGAGCTCAGCGAACGGCTGCAACAAAACGATGCGGTGCGCTGGCTGATCGAACCCGGCATCCGCTTCGCCGGCAAGACCGGCGAACAGGCGACCTTTTTTATCGTGGATCCCAGCGGCAATGCACTGGAGTTCAAATCGTTTCGCGATGACGCCAGCATTTTTGCCCATGATGCCTGAGCGTCTGGACACTTGAGCACCGCCAGCCAGCCGCTGAGTAGCCTTAGACGATCGCAGCCAGGGCCTGACACAAAGCCTTGACCTCATCCTCGCTGTGGCTGCAGGAAAACACCAGACGGGCGCGGTCGTTGCCACCGGGCCAGCGATGAAAACCGACCCCGGCTGTCGCCAGCTGATCCAGCTTGTCTGCAGGCCAGCGCAGAAATACCTCATTGGCCTCAACCGGCCACAGCAGTTCCGCACTGGGATGGGCAGCGATGGCGGCGGCAACACTGGCCGCATGCCCATTGGCCGTACGCGCAAGCTCAAGCCACAAATCGTCTCGCAGATAGGCCAGCAACTGGGCAGACACATAGCGCATCTTGCTGAGCAGGTGCCCCGCCCGCTTGCGCCGCCGCCGCATGCCAACCAGCCATTCCGGATGTCCGAACACCAGCAGCGCCTCAGCCGCCATGCAGCCGTTCTTGCTGGCACCGAATGTGAGCACATCGACCCCGGCACGCCAGGTCATCTCGGCAGGGCTGCGCTGCAGTGCTGCCACGGCATTGGCAAATCTTGCGCCATCCATGTGTACGTGCATGTCGTGGCCGCGGGCGATCTCGCTGAGCGCGCCAATCTGTGCCGGCGCATACACCGTGCCCGCCTCGGTGGCCTGGGTCAGGCTGAGCACTGACGGCAGGTTCTGATGCACGCCATGACTGCCCTGACCGGCCAGCCAGCAGGCCAGTTCTCCGGGATCAATGCGTCCGGCTGCGCCGCCCAGCGGCATCAGTTTGCAGCCGGGGTTGAAGAATTCCGGTGCGCCGCATTCGTCTTCATGAATGTGCGCGTGCTGATGACACACCACGCTGCCCCAGGGCGGACACATTTCCGCCAGCGCAATGGCATTGCCGGCTGTGCCGGTGACCATTGGCAACACCGTGGTCGCGGTTTCGAACAGTTCGCTGAAATGCGCATCCAGCTGGGCCGAGTAATGGTCCTCGGCATAGCCCTGTGCGGTGCCGGCGTTGGCCGAAACCATGGCCTGCAGAATGGCATCGGCCACCGGTCCTTCGTTGTCGCTTCTAAAGTTCATGACGATAGTTTATCGTATGCATAAACCCACCATCACCCCGTGATCGAATGATCCGGCGTGATCAGTATTGTGATCATGCCATGATGCCCGTGTGTCATCACCAGCAAAGGAACATCCGTCTTGACCAGTTCAGCATCCAGCACTACGCAACCCGGCAACAAGCCCATCAGTGAGCCCGCCAACATGCCAGCGGCGAGCAGCAAAAAAACCCAGATCGTGGTGGTCGGCGGTGGTGCCGGTGGTCTGGAGCTGGTCACCCGGCTGGGCCGCAAATACGGCAACCGCGATTACGACATCATCCTGATCGACCGCTATCCCACGCACATCTGGAAACCGCTTTTGCATGAAGTGGCCGCCGGCTCGCTGGACGCCAATCTGGACGAGGTCGGTTATCGCAGCCATGGCCATCGCAATCGATTCCGCTTTTTTCTCGGTACCCTGGAAAACATCGACCGGGTCAACCGTCAGGTAATCATCGAGCCGATCTATGACGACGACGGCAGCATGATCATGGAGCGACATCGCATCCGTTATGATTATCTGGTCATGGCCATCGGCTCGGTGTCCAACGATTTCAAGACGCCGGGAGTGGCCGATCACTGCCTGACGCTGGACAACCGGCCGCAGGCTGACCGGTTCCGGCAAAAGCTGCTGAATCAGTGCCTGCGCGTGTCCCGCACCATGGTCAACGATGCCGATGCCGATGCCAGAGTGCGCGTGGCCATTGTCGGCGGCGGTGCCACCGGGGTGGAGCTGGCGGCGGAACTGTACAACGCTGCCGGTGCGCTGCGCCATTACGGGCTGGAGATTTTTGATGAAAGCCGACTCATCATCACGCTGATCGAAGCCGGCCCGAGAATACTGCCGGCGCTGCCGGAAAAACTGGCCGAGGCGGCACACGCCGAATTGGAAGCGCTGGGTGTGCGTGTACTGGCCGGCATGCGCGTGACCGAAGTCACCGCCGAGGCAGTGATCACCGGCGCTGGTGAGCGCATTCCTGCGGAATTGAAAGTCTGGGCCGCCGGCGTCAAGGCGCCGGATTTTCTTGACCACATCAACGGCCTGGAAACCAACCACAACAACCAGCTGCTGGTGCGACCGACCCTGCAGACCACCCGTGATGAGCGCATCTATGCCATCGGCGATTGCTGTGCCTTCATTCCCGACGGCGAAAAACGACCGGTACCGCCTAGGGCGCAGGCCGCCCATCAGATGGCGGACACGGTGTTTCACAACCTGCAGCGGCAGATGGCGCAGCGTCCGTTGCGCGCCTTCGTCTATCACGATCACGGCTCGCTGGTTTCATTGAGCCGCTTCTCCACCGTGGGCTCACTGATGGGCAATCTGGTGGGCGGGCGCATGGCGGTGGAAGGACGCCTTGCACGACTGGTCTACATGTCGCTGTATCGCATGCACCTGTTCGCCATACATGGCTGGTTCAAGGGCGTCATGCTGGTGATCATCGGACGCGTCAACCGGGTGATCCGGCCGAAGCTGAAACTTCACTAGCCCGCATTATTCATGAGTCGACGTCGCGAGATGCTGCCAGTGCCTGTAGCTGTGGTGTTTCACGACCGAACGAACCGCAGGCGTACTTGACAGTACGTTGAGGATTCGTGACCGAGCGAAACGCCGCTAAGCAAGTAGGCCCGGTAAGCGCCAGCTCATCGGGCAAAGCAAATCACCGCAAGCAACGTCGGGAATGCATAAGCCGCAGCTTACATAGATTTCGCAGATCGGGTTGCATAAGCTCAAGCGAAACGGCATGACGCGCCGCTAAGCAAGCAGGCCCGATAAGCGCCAGCGCATCGGGCAGGATACAGATTTGAAATGGTGGGTCGTGTAGGGCTCGAACCTACGACCAATGGATTAAAAGTCCAGTGCTCTACCAACTGAGCTAACGACCCGTCAGGATGCTTCCCGGATTACGGGATCGAGCATTATAGCTGCGATGACCCGCATCGGCAATGCTGTTAGCCCGCATCCCGAACGCTTTTAGTGTTTGCCCGCAACCTGGATGCAGCCTTAGTTCACCTCAGGCTCGCGCTGACGATGATCACCAGCCAGCAGACAGTAAAAGGCCGGCAGTACAAACACCGTGAGCAAGGTGCCAATGCCCAGTCCGGTGGCAATGGTCAGGCCGATGGCAAAACGGCTTTCGGCCCCAGGCCCGGAGGCGATCAGCAGTGGCACCATCGCCACCACCAGCGCCACCGAAGTCATCAGAATCGGCCGCAGCCGAATGGCGGCTGCCTCAATGACGGCATCCAGCTTGTCCAGTTGCTTCTGCGCCTGCAGCTGGTTGGCGAACTCCACGATCAGAATGCCGTTTTTGCTCACCACACCAATCAGCGTGATCAGTCCAACCTGGGTGTAGATGTTCATGCTGGCCGCACCCAGCATGATGAACGCCATGGCACCGGCCACCGACAGCGGCACCGTGACCAGAATGATCAGCGGATCCCGCCAGCTCTCGAACTGCGCCGCCAGCACCAGATAGATCACCAGCAGTGAGAGAAAGAAGGTGATCAGCAGCGCACTGCCCTGCTGCTTGAACTGGCGTGACTGCCCCTTGTAATCAACATTGAAGCCGGTGGGGAAAATCTCGGCGGCAGTCTGTTCCAGAAACCCCGTGGCCGCCCCCATGGAAACGCCCGGCCGCAGCACACCCTCCAGCGCAATGGCATTGAGCTGATTGTGCTGGGTGCGTGAGGACGGTTCCACCACCTGCTCGAAATCGACCACGTTGCTGAGCGCAATCAACTGACCTGAATCGGCGCGAATGTAGTAATTTTTCAGGTCCTCCAGGGTGGCGCGTGCGGAGCGCTCCACCTGCGGGATCACCTCATACGATCGCCCCTGCATGTTGAAGCGATTGATGTAACCACCGCCCAGCATGTTCGCCAGCGAACGGCCGATGTCACCCATGGACAATCCCAGGTCGGCAGCACGCTCGCGATCGATCACGATCTTGCTGACCGGACGGTCGATATCAATGGATTTCTGCAAAAACATGAAATTGCCGCTGCCCATGGCGCGTCCCAGCAGTTCGTCGGCAACGGCGCTGATTTCCTCATAGGACTTGCCGGAGCTGATCACGAACTGCACCGGCAGACCATCGCCGGCACCGGGGATGGGCGGTCGGGAAAACACCGAGATGCGCATACCGGTGATCGCCGACATGGCCTGCTGCATCTGCGGCTCGACCTCGAACTGCGACACCTCACGCTGGTCCCACGGTTTCAGCTTGAAGCCACCGAACATGGTGTTGCCACCACCCAAGCCAATCAGCATGAAGGTCTCGTCGTAACCGGGCAGCTGCTCGAACGCCTGCTGCATGTCCACGGCATACTCCTGCATGTATTCCAGTGTGGCCGTCTGCGGAGCAATGCCCTGAAACAGCAGAATGCCCTGATCTTCCGGCGGTGCCAGTTCATTCTCGCTGAACTGCAGCATGAACCAGATCGATGCCAGCAGCACGGCGGCAAAAAACACCACCACCCAAACCGACTGCAGCACAAAACCCAGCGCGCGCTGATACGCCGCAGCAAGTCGATCAAAACTGCGCTCGACGAAGCCTTCGAATCGGGTCGGCGTGCCATGCGGCTTGAGAATCTTGCCGGACAGCATTGGCGACAGCGTCAGTGCCACCACGCCCGAGACCAGCACAGCACCGGCCAGGGTAAAGGCAAATTCGGTAAACAACGAGCCCACCAGTCCGCCCATGAAGCCGATCGGCGCATACACCGCCACCAGCGTGGTGGTCATGGCTATCACCGGGGTGGCCATTTCACGGGCACCGTGCAGCGCGGCGTCGAAGCGGTCCTCGCCGTCCTCGATGTGCCGGTGCACGTTTTCGACGATGATGATGGCATCGTCCACCACCAGTCCGATCGCCAGCACCATCGCCAGCAGGGTCAGCAGATTCAGCGAAAAGCCCAGTGCCAGCATGATGAACGCACCGCCGATCAGCGACAGCGGCACCGCCACCGACGGCACAATGGCTGCGCGCAGAGAGCCCAGCGTCAAAAACACCACCAGCAAAACGATCACCACCGCCTCCAGCAGTGTCTTGATCACTTCCTTGATCGAGCTGTCGATGAATTCGGACGCGTCATAGGGCAACTCAACCTGCAACCCTTCCGGCAGTTGCGATCGGATGTCGGGCAGTTCCGCCCGCACCAGGGCCGCCACATCCAGCGGGTTGGCACCGGGGGAGATCTCGATGGCAATGTAGGTGGCCGGCTGGCCCTTGTAGTTGTTGATGGAATCGTAGGTCTGTGAACCCAGTTCGGTGCGTGCGACATCGCCCAGCCGGATGATGCTGTCGCTGGTCTGCTTGATCACCAGCTCGCGAAACTGCTGCGGGTCACTGACATCGGTGTTGCTGGTCAGATCAATGCGCACCAGTTCATCGCGGGTGCTGCCGATGCCGGCAAGGAAATTGTTGTTGAGCAGGATGTCGACCAGATCGCGCGGGGTCATGTCGATGGCAGCCAGCCGCTGCGGATCGATCCAGATGCGCTGGGCAAAGGTCCGTCCCATCAGCTCCGCCTTGCCGACCCCGGCCAGTGCCTGCAGTCGCGGCTGCACCTCACGGGTCAGATAATCGGTGATCTGTGGCACCTGGATGCTGTCGCTGAAAAACGAAATGTACATCAGCGCCGTGCTTTCACCGGTGGTGGAGGTGATCACCGGATCGCGCGCCGCCTCCGGCAGCACGTCGCGTTGCGAGGCCACCTTGGCCTGGATTTCCGCCAGCGCATCGTTGGCATCGTAGTTGAGCACCATGCGCGCCTCGATGGTGGACACGCCCTGGGTGCTGGTGGAAGCCAGGTAATCGATGCCCTCGGCTTCGGCAATGGCCTGCTGCAGCGGTGTGGTGACAAAGCCCTTGACCAGCTCGGAATCGGCACCGGGATAAGCCGTGGTGACGGTGACCGTGGTGCTCTCCAGTTCCGGATACTGGCGCACTTCCAGCTCCAGCATGGCGCGCAGTCCCAGCAGCAGGATCAGCAGGCTGACCACCGTCGCCAGTACCGGGCGACGGACGAAAATGTCAGTAAAGCGCATCAGTCGCTGGCTCCGCCACCAGCGTTGTCGTCACTGACGATCTGTACCGCCTGCTCGTTGCGCAGGCGCAGCAGACCGGCGGCGACCACCTGCTCACCCTCCTGCACCCCGGAAACAATGGCAACCCGCCCGTCCCTGACCGCACCAGTGCTGACACTGCGCCGCCTGACCACATTGCCGCCTTGATTGCCGGGCTCGATGACAAACACGAAATCACCATAGGTGTTGTATGAGATAGCCGTTCTCGGCACCGTCAGCACCTCATCAAAACGGCTTTGGTAGGCCGTCACATTGGCAAACATGCCGGGACGCAATATCAGGTCAGGATTGCCCAGTTGGGCGCGTATTAGCATGGTGCGGCTTTCTGCATTGACCGAGGTTTCCAGCGCCAGAATGCTGCCGGAAAAGGCCCGATCCGGCTGTGCCGCCACACTCACCTCGACCAGGTCACCGACAGCCACCAGCGGCAGATCGCGCTCAGGAATGGTGAAGTCGACATAAATCGGGTTCAGCATGCCGATTTCGACAATCGGTGTGCCCACCTGCAGGAACTGACCCAGATCAACCAGGCGCAAACCCACCACACCAGCGAACGGTGCACGGATGGATTTCTTGTCCAGAATGGCCTGCTGCTCGTGCACGCGCGCCTTCGCCGCATCCAGATTGGCCCTGGCTTCATCAAAATCAGCCTGCGAGGCGGCGCGTTGCTTGACCAGATCGGCAAAGCGCTGGTATTGCTGCTCGGCCAGTCGCTGCTCGGCCTGCAAGGTGTCCAGCGCCGCCTGATCGGTTTCGCTGTCCAGTGTGAGCAGCAGATCACCGGCCTCGACCGACTGGCCGGACTCAAACTGGATGGCGTCCACCACCCCGGCGATTTCATTGGCCACGCGCACACCGTTGACCGCACGCAGGCTGCCGATGGCCTGTAGCGAACGCTGCCAGCGCTCACTGGTCACCACCGCGGCCTCCACCTGGGCCGGTGGTGGCTGCTGGCTCATGGCCGCCTGCTGTTGCTTGATCTGCAGCATCTTCCAGCCGAACAGGCCGCCAAGCAGCAGCAGCAAAGCCACTGCCACAAGAATAAATCTCCGGGTTGATTTCATATTTTCGGTCTGGGCATGAGGTTAGAATGGCTATTAATTCGACCGCAGGCAGGACCGGATGTGACAAACACTGCACCATTCCATTGCTGCGTCAACATTATTGTATCGATATGCCTGTGAATCTGACGCATTCAAGCTTAGCCAATGGTATTAGCCCGGAATATTCATAACCCAACCTGCTGCGACGGCTCCAAGCCCGGCATCCGCAGCGTTTCGTGCGGTCGCGCATCCTCACCGTACAGGCGAGTACGCTTCCGGTGCGCTTGGTCGCGAAACGTCACAGCTACAAGACCCCGGATCCAGTCCGGGGCGGGCTCTGGAAGCGTCTCGCGACGGTCGGGTCATGAATATTCCGGGCTTAGGACTGCTGAGCAACGATGCCTGCGATCATGAACACCGAGGTGCAGACCATCAGCCTGTTTGCGTTGACATTCATGCTGCTGCCGGTATTGCTCACCCTGGGCATCATGTGGCGCTGGTCGCTGCAGACCGGCAATGCCATCCACGCCCTGCTGCGCATGCTGGTGCAGTTGCTCATCATCGGCTACCTGCTCACCTTCCTGTTCGAATCCGACAGCGCCTGGGTGGTACTGGCAGTGCTGCTGGTGATGGTGCTGGCCTCAAGCTGGATTGCCCTGGGCACCGTGCCACAGTTGCGCTGGCGGCTGTACCGGCACGCCCTGCTCGCCATCGTCGTCGGTGGGGGCGTCACATTCGCACTGGTCATCCTCGCGGTGCTGCGGCTGGAGCCCTGGTATCGACCGCAGTACAGCATCCCGCTGGCCGGCATGGTGTTTGCCAATGCCATAAGTGTGCCCCGTCGCCATACCGGTGACTCTCAGAGCGCGCCTGAGTCGGCAGTGCAAGACGCAATCCGCAGTGAATGGCTCACCCTTGACAAGGATTGCAACGTAGCAATGTCGAATCAGGCACGCTCCCTTTGGGCGTGCCGGAACGCATTCATCCGCTATGTTATGGCTCTTGGTAATGGAAAGGCCATTATCTGCGAGCCATGCCTTGCGGCTAAACGCGTTCCGAATCGCTGAGTGTTACAGGAATGGTGACGGGGTACACTCTGTGTCAGCCTTGCCGCAGATCGTCTGCAGGCAGAACTGCGCCGCGACGAGAATTACCACAGTGCCCGCAACACTGCCATGCAGACGGCGCTGATCCCGATCATCAACTCACTGTTCGCCGTGGGCCTGGTGTCGCTGCCGGGCATGATGACCGGGCAGATCCTGTCCGGTGTCTCGCCACTGATCGCCGTGCGTTACCAGATCATGGTCATGGCCATGATCATCGGCGCCTCCGGCATCGCCTCAGCGCTGTTTCTGCTGCTGACGCGTGAGGTGTTTATGGGGCATGTCCATCAGATGGGTTCTGATACCTGATTAGTTGGAACGCTGACCATTCGCGCTGTTGCAATGTCATTGTGTTACTGCCATGCAGGAATGAGGCCAATAAATCAGGCCAATATACAGACTAATGCTGAGTTACCGCGGAAGCTCAGCTTGTCTGCAGCAACGCCTGCTTGCGCGCCAGTCCCCAGCGGTAGCCGCCCGGACTGCCGTCCTTGCGCAGCACACGATGGCAGGGAATCAGTACGGCGATGTTGTTGGCGGCACAGGCATTGGCCACGGCGCGCACGGCTGCGCTGCGGCCGATGCCTCTGGCAACCGCAGAATAATCAAAACAGGCATCGTCGCGCACGCTGGTGAGAAATCGCCAGGTGCGGATCTGCAGGGCGGTGCCGAACACGTGCAAGGGCAATTCCGGACGTGGCCTGCCGTCATCCAGATGCTGCAGCAGGGCACTCATCCAGTCGTGCAGTCGCGGGTCAGTGGCGGCACCGGACTGCAGCAGCTCGGCGCGTGGGAAAGTCTGTCGCAGGGTCTGCTGCAGAGCTGTCGCATCGTCGCCGAAATGCACATGACATATGCCGCGTGCGGTGGCGGCCATGATCAGCCAGCCCAGTCTGGTGGCAACCGTCAGGTAATGAATCTGTTCACCATGGCCGCCACGGCCATAGCGTGCCGGGGTCATGCCCAGCAGCATGTCGGCGTGTTCATAGACACGACTGAGCGAGCCGAACCCGGCCTCATAGATGGCACCACTGATGTCATCGCCGCGCTGCCAGGCCGCCTGTAGCCGCTGCAGGCGGATCTGCTGCTGATACTGGCGCGGTGACACACCCAGTTCGGCCTTGAAGCGGCGCTGCAGATGGCTCGGGCTGACGCCGACCAGATCGGCCAGTTCGGCCAGCGGCAGCGCCTGCTCGGCATGCGTGACGATGTGGTCGGCCAGCTCTGCCATGGTCATCGCGGTGTTGTTGGCGGACGTGGTGGTTGTGCTGTTCATGGTTGCAGCTTAGCAGTCTGAGCGGAATTATCTTTCCGATTCTTGTTCTGGCTGACGAGGTTTCGGTCATTGCTTGACAGAGATTACATGGCAGAAAGCGCCTCGGCATGATGCTGCAGATGATCGGCAATGAAGCTCTGGATGAAATAATAGCCATGATCGTAGTGTGGATGCTGACGCAGGCACAGCTGCTGACCGGCCGCATGACAGGCCTGCACGAAACGCTGCGGTTGCAGCTGCGGTTCGAGAAAATCATCGGCCAGGCCCTGGTCAATAAGAATCTCGCCGGGAAAGGTCTGTGCTGCGACCAGGGCGCAGGCATCGTATTGCCGCCAGGCTGTCCTGTCCTCACCCAGATAGCGTGGCAGCGCCTTGTGGCCCCAGGCCACCTCACTGGGCGCGACAATGGGCGCAAACGCGGACACCGAGCGATAACGCTGCGGATTGCGCAGCGCCAGCACCAGCGCGCCATGTCCACCCATGGAATGACCAAAGATCGATTGCCGCTCAGGATCAACAGGAAAATGCCGGGCAATCAGGCTCCGCAGTTCATCGCGCACATAGCTGTACATGCGGAAATTTTCTGACCAGGGTGACTCGGTGGCATCGACATAAAAACCGGCCCCTTCACCGAAATCCCATTCTTCGGTGGCCCCCTCAATGCCGGTGTCGCGCGGACTGGTGTCGGGCGCGACCAGCACGATGCCATGTTCGGCGGCAAAGCGCTGTGCCCCGGCCTTGATCATGAACACTTCCTCGTTGCAGGTCAGCCCGGACAGGTAATACAGCACCGGCAGCCGCATGCCGGGCTGGTGCGCGGGCACAAACACGGCAAAACGCATAGTGGCGGCACAGCATTCCGAGTCATGCCGGTAAAAGCCGACCTGGCCGTCACTGCATTGGTGGCTGGCGCTGCATTGAATGATCATACTGAGATCGTCAACATCTGTAAAAACATGGTCTTAATCAGACCTCCGGTTAATCTGAACAGCGGGCAAAGAACTGCGCACTACGTCAATAACGAAAATTTCAGCCAGTAATTCCCTCAATAGTGATAAAGGCCGCGTAGCGCTCAAAATCACCATGATTGTGTGTCAACAGTGTAGGAATGTCGAACGCCAGCATGGTGGCCACGATGTTGGCATCGTGAACCTGCTTCCCGCCAAGCGGAATATCAATGATCAGTTTCTGCAGGCATGAACTGACAGCACTGGTTTCATCAGCCACGTTGAAGTTGTTTTCGAAAAACCTGAGCCGCTCAACGATCACCGCAGGCTCTGCGGCATGAGTAAACGATTGGGGTCGGGAGCGAACCGCTGCGAACTCACGCAGTACCTGTCGACTGAGCCATAAGGAGCGTCCATGCTGATGCGCTCGTTGCAGTGCTGAAATCGCTTGCTGATGCAAGGGAGCTTCTGCCACATTGGCGTAAACCAGAATATTGGTATCGATAAATAATGCTGTAGCAGCATTGTCAGCGACCATCATCACCATATAAATCCTGTCGCCGCAAACTCAGGTCATGAGGCCATGTGCCAACATGATCAACTGGAAAATCAAATGCGGTCATGCGCACATTCTGGCGCGGATTTCGGTCACTTTTGCTGCTCAGATAATCAATGAACTCATTCACCTGCGCAAGCTTTTCCGGTGGCAGCGAGGTTAGTTTATGGATCAGTTTCTTGACCTGTTGGTGCATGGCAAAATACCTCGATCTGCGTGTTAGCTAAGCACACTACAGCCTGAAGTATAAAGGCACACAGATCAATACACCACCACCGAGCGGATCGATTCGCCACTGTGCATCAGCTCGAAACCATGGTTGATCTGATCCAGGCTCAGGGTGTGGGTGATCATGTCATCGATGTTGATGCGTCCCTGCATGTACCAGTCGACGATTTTCGGCACATCGGTGCGGCCACGGGCACCGCCGAAAGCACTGCCGCGCCAGTTGCGGCCGGTGACCAGCTGGAATGGTCGCGTGGCAATCTCCTCGCCGGCCCCGGCAACGCCGATGATGATCGACGTGCCCCAGCCCTTGTGGCAGCATTCCAGCGCCTGACGCATGACCTCGACCTTGCCGATGCATTCAAAACTGTAGTCGGCACCACCTTTGGTCAGGCTGACCAGATAGGGCACCAGATCGTCACCCAATTCACTGGGGTTGACGAAGTCGGTCATGCCGAAGCGCTCTGCCAGCACACGCTTGTCCGGGTTGATGTCGACCCCGACAATCTGTTCGGCTCCGGCCAGTCGTGCACCCTGGATCACGTTCAGGCCGATGCCGCCCAGCCCGAACACCACCACGCGCGCACCCGGCTCCACTTTGGCGGTGTAGATCACCGCGCCAATGCCGGTGGTGACACCACAGCCGATGTAGCAGACCTTGTCGAATGGGGCGTCCTCGCGAATTTTTGCCAGAGCGATCTCCGGCAATACGGTATGGTTGGCAAAGGTAGAAGTGCCCATGTAATGATGCAGCGGCTCACCGCCAATGGAGAAACGACTGCTGCCATCGGGCATCACGCCACGCCCCTGGGTATCGCGAATCGCCTGGCACAGATTGGTCTTTGGATGCAGACAGTAATCGCACTCACGGCATTCCGGCGTGTACAACGGGATCACGTGATCACCCGGTTTCAGCGAGGTCACCCCCGCGCCAACCTCAAGCACCACACCGGCCCCCTCATGCCCCAGGATGGCCGGAAACAGGCCCTCCGGGTCACGCCCCGACAGGGTGAAGGCATCGGTGTGACACAGGCCGGTGGCCTTGATTTCGACCAGCACTTCACCCGCTTTGGGGCCTTGCAGATCGACCGTTTCAATGGTCAGCGGTTGGGCGGCGGCATGGGCCACGGCAGCGCGTGTTTGCATTAAGAATCTCTATGGTGGTTGCGCGGACAGGAGACGATTATAGCGCGCAGGCAGAGCCGGGCAGGCTCAATCCGGCCACGACCATACTCAGACAAATCGATCCAGCAGCACCGCCAGCCACACCAGCGCGGCAATGATCATCGCTGTCATCACCATGGCCGAGCCGGCATCCTTGGCCTTGGCCGACAGTGGATGCCGCGCCTCACTGACGCGATCGATGGCGGCCTCGATGGCCGAATTGCCCAGTTCGGCCAGCAGCACCAGCAACCAGACAGCGATCAGCAGCGCGGCTTCGGTGAGGCTGCGCGCCAGCCATGCTGCCAGCGGTACGATGCACAGCAGCAGCACGCACTGGAAACGAAATGCCGCCTCGTCCCGGTATACCTGGCGGTAACCCGCCAGCGAGTTGCGGGTGGCATTGATGAGTCGTTGCAGCTCGTTGGCTGCAGGCTTTTTCTGCATGGCTGTGGTCAACGTAACTGACTGTCTTTGCTGCCGCGACGATTGATGCCGCCGCCACTGACCTGGCGTTCATCATCGGCCTGCTGGCACTGCACGCACTTGCGCACACCCGGCACCGCCTGACGCCGTGCCGGCGGTATCTGTGCATCGCAGTCCTCGCACTGCACCAGACTCTCGCCCTGCCGCAAGCGTGCACGCGCCTGTGCCACCGCGTCTGCCACGCTGGCGTCGATCTGATCCTGTACGGCACCGTCTCGTGCCCAACCTCCGGCCATGGCATGTTCTCTGCGATCGATTACATCAGTTGCTTCGACATCGCTGTAACAGAAACAGTCACACGATTGTCATAACTGCACAAATTAGCACTTCGTCGGTTGCGGGTCAAAAGCACACTGCCGCCATGTCCGCAGCAGCGATCAACGGCATTGACATGTTAAAATGATTCGCAGTTGCAGCTGACCAATGCGTGTCCAGCTGGCCCGTCACCTTTTGCTTGCCATCGGCTGCAAAGACTTGCAGTCCAATACTTGCAGACTGCGGCCGCTGACAAGACGCCCGACCAGGTCAGCATACAGTCATCATTATCAGGAGTTTTTGTTCATGTCCCAAGACGATATCGTCATTGTCGCCGCCAGACGTACCCCGATCGGTTCATTTCAGGGGCAGTTCTCCACCCTTGCCGGTCACCAACTCGGCGCGGCGGCGATTGCCGCCTGCCTGCAGCAGACCGACATTGATCCGGCACTGATCGACGAGGCCATCATCGGTTGCGTGCTGCCGGCTGGACAGGGTCAGGCACCCGCCCGCCAGGCCGCACTGGGTGGCGGTCTGCCACTGGGTACCGGCTGCACCACCGTCAACAAGGTGTGTGGTTCCGGCATGAAGGCGATGATGCTGGGACACGATGTGCTGCGCGCTGGCGGCAGCAGTTTCGTCGTTGCCGGCGGCATGGAGTCCATGACCAACGCCCCTTACCTGCTGCCCAAGGCGCGCTCGGGCTATCGCATGGGTCATGGTCAGGTGTTGGATCACATGTTTCTAGACGGCCTGCAGAACCCCTACGACGACAAGATGATGGGGCAGTTTGCGGAAACCTGCGCCAGTCATTTCAGCTTCTCCCGAGAAGCCCAGGACGCCTTCAGCGCCACCTCGGTGCAGCGCGCCATGGCCGCCATGGGTGCCGCGTTCAAGGATGAAATCACCGCCGTCACTGTGACCGACCGCAAGGGTGAACACGTCATTGAACACGATGAAGAGCCACCGCGCTGCGATCTGAACAAGATTCCCAATCTGAAGCCGGCGTTTGCCAAAGACGGCACCGTGACCGCAGCCAATGCCTCGAAGATTTCCGATGGCGCGGCCGCCACGATTCTGACCACGGCAACTCTGGCCCAGCAGCACGGCCTGCAGCCGCTGGCGCGCATCATCGGCCACGCCACCCATGCGCAGGAGCCGGAATGGTTCACCACCGCACCGGTTGGCGCGCTGCGCAAGCTGCTGCAGCAGACCGGCTGGAGCGTGGACGATGTCGATCTGTTCGAGATCAACGAAGCCTTCGCCGTGGTCACCATGGCAGCGATGCAGGAACTGGACATTGCGCACGACAAGGTTAACGTCAATGGCGGTGCCTGCGCGCTGGGTCATCCCATCGGTGCCAGCGGTACCCGACTGGTGGTCACACTGCTGCATGCCCTGCGTCAACACGGCCGCAAGCGCGGCGTGGCCAGCCTGTGCATTGGCGGCGGCGAAGCCACCGCCATTGCCATCGAACTGCTCTGAGACCGTTTGATGCCAGTTATCCACAGCAGCATCAGCACCCGCGACGCCGCATTCCAGGCCAATCAGGCGCATCTGCTGACGCTGATTGATGATCTGCAGCAGCAGTTGCAGCGGGTCAGTCTCGGCGGTCCGGAAAAATCGCGGCAGAAACACCAGCAGCGCGGCAAGCTGCTGGTGCGCGAGCGCATCCGCGAACTGCTGGATGACGGTTCACCGTTTCTGGAAATCAGCCCGCTGGCGGCATATGGGCTGTATGACGATGACGCCCCTGCCGCCGGCGTGGTTGCTGGCATCGGCCGCATTCATGGCATCGATGTCATGGTGCTCGGCAACGACGCCACCGTGAAAGGCGGCACTTATTACCCGCTGACGGTAAAAAAACATCTGCGCGCGCAGGAAATCGCGCTGGAAAATCACCTGCCCTGCATTTATCTGGTCGACTCCGGCGGCGCATTTCTGCCCATGCAGGATGAGGTGTTTCCCGACCGCGATCACTTCGGTCGCATTTTCTACAACCAGGCACGGCTGTCGGCCCGCAACATCCCGCAGATTGCCGTGGTCATGGGCTCGTGCACGGCAGGCGGTGCCTATGTACCGGCGATGTGCGACGAATCCATCATCGTGCGCAATCAGGGCACCATCTTTCTCGGCGGCCCGCCGCTGGTCAAGGCTGCCACTGGCGAGGAGGTCGACGCCGAATCGCTGGGCGGTGCCGAGGTGCACACCAGCCAGTCCGGTGTCGCCGATCACCTCGCCGAAAACGACCAGCACGCCCTGGCCATTGCCCGCGACATCGTCGCCAACCTGAACCGGGGCAAGCAGGCCACCGTGCAGCTGGCAGCACCACAGGCGCCACTGCTGGACGCAGAGGAACTGCTCGGCGTGATTCCGCGCGACACGCGCCATCCGCTGGATGTGCACGAAATCATCGCCCGCATTGTCGACGGCAGCGAGCTGCACGAATTCAAGGCCCGCTATGGCAAAACGCTGGTGACCGGTTTCGCCCGCATCCACGGCTACCCGGTCGGCATCGTGGCCAACAATGGCATTCTGTTCTCCGAGAGTGCGCTCAAGGGTGCCCACTTCATCCAGCTGTGCAATCAGCGCAACATACCGCTGCTGTTTTTGCAGAACATCAGTGGTTTCATGGTCGGCAAACAGTACGAAAACGCCGGCATCGCCCGCGACGGCGCGAAAATGGTCACCGCAGTGGCCTGCAGTCATGTGCCCAAATACACCGTGATCATCGGCGGCTCGTTCGGTGCCGGCAACTACGCCATGTGCGGGCGTGCCTACCAGCCTCGCTTTCTCTGGACCTGGCCGAATGCGCGCATCTCGGTGATGGGCGGCGATCAGGCTGCCAACGTGCTCGCCACGGTCAAGCGCGACGGCATGCAGGCGCAGGGCCAGAGCTGGCCGGAGTCGGAGCAGGAGGCGTTCATGACACAGATCCGCGACCGCTATGAATCCCAGGGCCATCCCTATTATGCCAGCGCGCGGCTGTGGGACGATGGCATCATCGATCCTCGCGACACCCGCCGCGTGCTGGGGCTGGCGCTCTCGGCCGGCATGAATGCGCCGATCGAGCGCGGTGATTACGGCGTGTTCCGGATGTGATGATGAACCATTTTCAGCACCTGCATTATGCCATCGAAGACTGTGTTGCCCGCATCACGCTGCAGCGTCCGCAGCTGCACAACGCCTTCAACGCGGCCCTGATCACCGAACTGACCGAAGCCATCCGCCTCACCCGCGACAACGAGCAGCTGCGTGTGCTGGTGCTGAGCGGCAGCGGTGAGAGCTTTTCTGCCGGCGGCGATCTGAACTGGATGCAGGCCATGGCCAGCGCCAGTCGCGAGGATAACCGGCTGGACTCGCTGCGGCTGGCCGCCATGTTTCGCAGTCTGGACAATCTGCCGAAAGCGGTCATTGCGCGCGTCAACGGTCCTGCTTTCGGCGGTGGCGTCGGTCTGATCAGTTGCTGCGACATCGCCATTGCTGTGGCGTCGGCGCGGTTCGCCCTCAGTGAAGTCCGGCTGGGACTGATCCCGGCCACCATCGCACCATTTGTGCAGGCACGCATCGGCATGACCGGCATGCGCCGCTATGCGCTCAGCGGGGAACGCTTCGATGCCGAAGCCGCCCGGCAGATCGGTCTGATCCACCAGATTGCCAGCGATGCGCAGCAACTGGATGCCATGCTGCAGGCGCAGATCGAGCAACTGCTGCAGGCTGCGCCCGGTGCCGTGGCCGAGTGCAAGCAGCTGATCCGCAAGCTCACGGCCAATGACTGGTCTGCCGACGCCACCGACAAACACACCGCCGCCTGGATTGCCCGCGTGCGCGCCGGCGAAGAGGGCCAGCACGGACTGCAGGCGTTTCTGGGCAAGCGCAAGGCACGCTGGCAAAACGCATGAAAAACACCCCGAAGACATTGTTCAACCGAGTGCTGATCGCCAATCGCGGCGAAATCGCCTGCCGCGTCATGCGCAGCTGCCAGCGCCTCGGCATCGGCACGGTGGCGGTTTACTCCGATGCCGATGCCAAAGCCATGCATGTGCGCATGGCCGATCAGGCGATCAGGCTGGGGCCGGCCAGCGCCGCAGAATCCTATCTGCACATCGACAAGGTGATAGGTGCAGCCCGCCTGGCCGGTGCCGAGGCGATCCACCCCGGTTACGGCTTTCTGTCGGAAAACCCGGCCTTTGCTGCCGCCGTGGATCAGGCCGGTCTGATTCTGATCGGTCCCAGTGCCGACACCATGCGGCAGATGGGCTCCAAGGCGGCGGCAAAGCAGACCATGCGCGCGGCCGGCGTGCCGGTGGTGCCCGGCTACGAGGGCGACGACCAGGATCTGGCCACGCTGCAGCGCGAGGCCGATCAGATCAGTTATCCGTTGCTGATCAAGGCGGCCGCAGGCGGTGGCGGCAAAGGCATGCGCATTGTCCGCCGTGCCGCGGAGTTTGCCGAGCAACTGGGCTCGGCGCAGCGCGAGGCCAGCAGCGCTTTTGGTGATGCGCGCATGATTCTGGAGCGTTATCTGGAACACCCCAGCCATATCGAAGTGCAGGTGTTTGGCGATCAGCACGGCAATGTCGTGCACCTGTTCGAGCGCGACTGCTCCAGCCAGCGCCGCTATCAGAAAATCATCGAGGAGGCACCGGCCGGCAAGCTCAGCGCAGCGCTGCAGTCTGCCATGCATGAGGCGGCGGTACAGGCCGCCCGCAGCGTCGATTATCGCGGTGCCGGGACGGTGGAATTCATTGTCTCCGGCGACGATTTCTACTTCATGGAAATGAACACCCGGCTGCAGGTCGAGCATCCGGTCACCGAGATGATCACCGGCATTGATCTGGTCGAATGGCAGCTGCGGGTGGCCGCCGGTGAACCACTGCCGTTGCCACAGGAACAGATCCGGCAATCCGGGCATGCCATGGAAGCACGCATTTACGCGGAAGACCCCGAGCACGGTTTCCTGCCCAGCGCCGGAACCCTGCAACGGCTGCAGTTCCCCCCGCAAAGTGCCGCCGTGCGGGTCGATACCGGCGTGCGCGAAGGCGATCAGGTCAGCATTCACTATGATCCAATGATCGCCAAGCTGATCGTGCATGCGGCCAGCCGACAGGCCGCCCTGCAGCAACTGCAGCAGGCTCTCGCTGCCAGCTGCATCGCCGGTTTGAAACACAATCTGGGTTTTCTGCAGACGCTGGCTGCGGCCGACATTTTCACCACCGCAGACCCGGCCCGGCGCATTCATACCGCCTGGCTGGACGGGCATCTGGACGAACTGCTGGCGACCCGCCCCAGCGAGCCACCACAGGAACTCATTGCACTGGCCGCCATGCTGCTGCTGCACACCACAGCAACGCCACAGCAGACCAGCGACCCGTGGTCACCGTGGGCCTTGCGGGATGGCTGGCGCATCGGCGCAGCGGCTGCGCGCAGCATCAAGCTGGCCTGCGGACAGCAACAGTACCGGGTATCCAGCCGGGCACTGACAGCGGACCTGGACGGCGACACCGAAATCACCCTGGACGACGCCGAAGTGATGACCGTGTCCGGTTTCTGGCACAGCACGGCGAACACCGCCGATGCCATGCCAGCCTATCAGGCCGCCTTGCTGGTAGCCGGCCGCATGTTGCGCGCCACCGTGCACTGCCTGCCCGATGCCATGGAGCTGGTACACGGATCCATGCGCTGGCGCTTTGCCAGGGTCAGTGAATTGCGCAGTGACAATGCTGCGGCCAGCAGCCAGGATCGCATCCTGGCACCGATGCCCGGGCGCATTCTTGCAGTCAACCACAAGGCTGGTGAGCAGGCTGCCGCCGGTGCCGTGGTGGTGGTCATGGAGGCGATGAAAATGGAGATTTCATTGCGGGCCGAAGCCGATGTCGTCATCAAGGCGGTGCACGTGGCCGCCGATGACACCGTCAGCGCCGATGCCTGCCTGATTGAATTTGAGAGTGAGGCATGACAGAACGCGTCAAGGTGGTTGAGGTCGGTGCCCGTGACGGGCTGCAGAACGAAAGCTCGATTGTGCCTGCCTACATCAAGCAGGAACTGATCCGGCGGCTTGGTCTGACCGGACTGCAGGTGATCGAAGCGACCAGCTTTGTCAGCCAGGAATGGGTGCCACAACTGGCCGATGCGGAAGAGGTCATGGCCGCGATCAAGCGGCGCGAAGGGGTACGCTATCCGGTACTGGTGCCAAACGAATACGGCATGCGTCGCGCGCTGGCTGCCGAGGCCAGAGAAATCGCCGTGTTCACCGCTGCCTCCGAGCAGTTCAGCCAGAACAACACCAATTGCAGCATCGCCGAATCCATCCGCCGTTTTCAGCCGGTGATCGCGCAGGCCCGTGAGCATGGCATCTTGGTGCGCGGCTACATCTCCTGCGTGCTGGGATGTCCCTATCAGGGCAAGGTGCCGGTGAGCAAAGTGGTCGCTGTGGCCACCGAACTGCGCGAACTCGGCTGTGATGAAATCTCCCTCGGCGACACCATTGGCATCGGCACGCCGCATCAGGCCCGCGACATGCTGCGCGCGGTCGCCTCGGAGATGGAGATCAGCCGGCTGGCCGTGCATTTTCATGACACCTACGGCCAGGCGCTGGCCAACATTCTGGCCTGTCTGGAACAGGGCGTGCGCATCACCGACAGCAGTGTGGCCGGTCTGGGTGGCTGCCCCTATGCGCGCGGCGCCACCGGCAATGTCGCCACCGAAGACGTGGTCTACATGCTGCACGGGCTGGGCTTCGAGACTGGCATCGATCTGGACATGCTGGCAGAAGTCGGTGCCTGGATCACCCGACAACTGTCGCGCCCCAATACCAGCCGGGCCGGACTGGCGCGGCTGGCGAACATGCCGATCAAGCCGAAAATGTTTGCCTGATGCGTCGCATCAGTGATCTGATTGTAACTTTTTTATATATTTTTCATTGTTTTAATCATTAAACCTCAAGCAGGAATACATTATGCAGATCGAACACAGCAAGGCCGTGATCAGCGGCGGCTGCTCCGGCCTGGGCCTGGCCGTAGCGCGGCACCTGGTGGCCGCTGGTGGCACGGTGACATTGCTAGACATCAACGCCGAGGCCGGCTCCCGGGTGGTCGCCGATCTGGGCAGCCGGGCGCAGTTTCTGGCCTGCGACGTCAGTGATGAACAGCAGGTGAGCGCAGCGCTGCAGGCAGCGGCTGATTTCGCCAGCGGTGTGAATGTGGCCGTCAGCTGTGCCGGTATACTTGGCGCCGGACGCGTGCTCGGACGCGACGGTCCGATGCCGTTGCAGCAGTTCAGCCGCACCATCGCGGTCAATCTGATCGGCAGTTTCAACCTCGCCAAGGCTGCGGCCGACATCATGCAGCACAACGAAGCCAATGCCGACGGCGAGCGCGGCGTGATCATCAACACCGCCAGTGTGGCCGCTTATGAGGGACAGATCGGCCAGGCTGCCTATTCCGCCTCCAAGGGTGGCGTGGTCGGCATGACCCTGCCGCTGGCCCGCGAACTGGCGCGCTTTGGCATCCGTGTCATGACCATCGCCCCCGGCGTGTTCCACACCCCCATGGTGGATGCTATGCCGGAAGAACTGCAACAGGCACTGGGTGCCCGGGTGCCGTTTCCGGCACGCCTTGGCAAGGCCGAAGAGTTTGCCGGCCTGGCCGCAGAGATCATCCGCAACAGCTATTTCAACGGCAGCACCGTGCGACTGGACGGTGCCATCAGACTGGAGCCCAAATAACATGACCCGTCTCAGCACTTTCACCGCCATCCGTGAATTCATTGCCGCCGATCATGAACTGGTGATTGATGACGACTTCGTCATCGCCATCGATTATGAAATTGAAGACCAGCAGCGCAAGCAAAGTATGTTCCTGGCCGAAATCGAAGGCCGCGAAGGCGATCTGTTCCTGCGCCTGGAAACCACCATCGCCCCGCTGGCCAGTTTTGATGCGGAAAAATGCCTGCGTCTGAATCTGATGCTGCGCAACGGTTACCTGGCTGTGGGTGATCTGGACGGCACTCCCTACATCAAGATGTGCGAAAACATCCTCTATGATTTCCTCGACGAGAAACTGTTGCGCCGGCAGATCGACCGCATTGCCCGACTGGCCGATGAAATCGAAAAAGCACTGGCCGAAGGTGCCGATTATTCCTGAACACAAGATCCAACATCCGATCCATTCACACGCAATGAAGAGGGCTGAATCATGCAAACCATCAAGGACTGGCTAAGCCAGCTGGACACCCAGACCATCATCAATCTTGGCCTGCAGTGGGGCGGCAAACTGCTGATCGCACTGCTGATCTATGTGGTTGGCCGGCGCATCATCCGCTGGCTCACCGGCATGCTGGATCGCGGCCTGCAGAGTCGTGGCGTGGAATCGCTGTTGCGCACTTTTCTGCAGCGCATCATCAGCATCACCCTGACCGTGGTGCTGCTGATGATGGTGCTGGGGCAGCTGGGCGTCAACACCGCCTCGGCATTCGCCCTGCTCGGTGCGGCCGGACTGGCCATCGGTCTGGCGCTGAAGGATTCGCTGGGCAATTTTGCCTCCGGCGTGCTGATCATTCTGCTGAAGCCGTTCAAGGTGGGAGATTTCGTCGACATCGCCGGTCAGGCTGGCAGCGTGGCCAGCGTCAATCTGCTCAACACCGAGCTGATCACGGTCGACAATCGCGTCGTGCTGATGCCCAACAGCGATATCATGGCCAATCCGATCGTCAACTTTTCCGCCAAGGACACACGTCGCATTGATCTGGTCATCGGCGTTGACTATAAAGACGATCTGCAAGCAGCTCAGGCAGCCCTGCACAAGGCGCTGGAACAGCATGCCGACCGTATCCTGAAGGATCCGGCACCGGTGGTGCTGCTGGTCGAGTTGGGTGCCAGCAGTGTGGATTTTGCCGTGCGTCCCTGGTGCAAGTCAGAGGATTACTGGACCCTGCGCGGCGAGTTGATGGAAACCATCAAGGCGGAACTGGAAGCCGCCGGATGCAGCATACCGTTTCCGCAGCAGGACATGCATGTGTACCAGCACAATGCAGGTGCAGCGCAGGTCTGAGTAAGCGCTCGGCTGCTCTGCTGCCCGCGTTCAGTCTGCTGCAGTAAGGCTGTTCAGCGGCGCGTCAGCGGCAGCGGGGTGACCTTCTCGCCAGGTTCACGATCCCGGATCTTGCTCTGACCGCGCTTTTCCACCCGGTCGATGCGCAGCACGCTGTGCATGGGCAGATACATGGCGTTGGCACCGGCAAATTCGTCACGCAGGCGTTCCTCGGTGGGATCGATCACCACAGAGGAGCTTGCCTCTGACACCGGGTTAACGACCACCATCGAGCGCGACGAAAACGGCAACCCAACAAGAACGACCTTCCCCGATGGCACCGTCATCAGTGCTTCTTTCGACGAGCACGGCAACCTGACGTCTTTCAGTGACAGCGTGCGTAACGGTACACGAACACTGGCCTATCAGGAAGCCTTCAATCGCTTGACGGCGGTCACTGATAGCCAGGGCAACACCACCAGCCTGGCTTACGATGAGCGCGGCAATCTGACCACTCTGACTTCGCCAAATGGGCGCACTCTGGCGTTCAGCCACAATGATCTTGGTCTGACTGAAGCCAGCACCGATGCACTCGGAACTCAACGTCAGTTTGAATACAACGATGGGGGTAATCTGACTCGTATAATCGAAGGAGACGGCGCTTCACAACGGATTACCGGCATCACCTACACTGAGGAATGCTTGCCGGCAACATTGAGCAATGCCGAAGGTCAAACCTCGCAATTCGACTATGATGCGCAAGGACAGCTGACCCGGGTGATGCTACCTGATGGCCGCAATATCGACATTGCTTACGACGATGTCGGCAGTCCAACCACAATCACCCCACCCGGTCGCCCGGCGCACCAATTCAGCTTCAACGACGTGAACCTGGAGGCGACCTACGATCCGCCTGACATCGGAGTGAGTGACGATATCACCAGCATGGAATACAATAACGCTAGGCAACTGACGACAATCAACCGCCCGGATGGTAAGCGAGTGGACTTTGGTTACGACACAGCAGGCAGGCTGAATAGCCGCCAGATGCCGGCAGTCTCCTCCACGATCGGCTATGATGCATCCACCGGTCAACTGATTTCTGTGGATTCCACCGACAACATTGACATGGACTTTACCTGGGACGGCTTTTTACCGGTGGCCAGCACCATGAGCGGCGAGCTGAACGGCCAAGTCAGCCAGAACTTCGACAGCGACTTTTTCCTCATCAGCGAGTCTGTAAACGGCAATGCCATCAGCTATGATTACGACAACGATGGTCTGCTGATCAGGGCCGGCAACCTCAACCTGTCCCGCGAGAACGCCAGCGGCTTGCTGGGCAGCACCACACTTGGCATCGTTACAGAAAGCCTCGGCTACAACGCTTTTGCCGAACCGCAGTACCGCCAGATTCAGGTCAATGGCAGTCCGATCCTGGCGTTTGACTACAACCGCGACAAACTGGGCCGGATCGACACACTAACCGAAACCCTTGGTGGTAGCGAAGTGGCGCTGGATTATGCCTATGATTTGGCCGGCCGGCTGGTGGAAGTGCGGCAAAACGGCACAGCCATCGAAACTTACGCCTATGATGCCAACAGCAATCGCATCCAGAGCAGCAATGCGACAGGCACCATCAACTACACCTATGACGATCAGGATCGTCTGATAGAAGCTACCCGCACCGGCGGCACAACCACTTACGAATACAACAACGCAGGTGACCTGCAGTCCAAAACAACCGCGAGCGCAACCACCAGCTACTATTACGACGCCGCCGGCAATCTGCGGACCGTTACTCTGCCGGATAGCACCGAGATTGAATATCTGATCGACGGCCTGGACCGGCGCGTGGGCAAGCAGGTCAATGGCACACTGATCAAAGGCTGGTTGTATAGAGATCTATTGAACCCGGTGGCCGAACTGGACGGTGACGGCAATGTACTCAGTCGATTTGTCTACGGCGAGCAGCCTAACGTGCCGGCCTACATGATCAAAGACGGCAAGACGTATCGAATAGTATCTGATCATCTCGGAAGCCCCAGGCTGGTCATCGATACTGTAACCGGCGAAATCGTCCAGCAAATGGCCTATGATACCTTTGGCAAGGTTATTGAAGACACGAACCCGGGATTTCAGCCGTTTGGCTTTGCGGGCGGGTTGTACGATCACGATACCGGACTGGTGCGGTTCGGAGCGAGGGATTATGATCCAGAGACCGGGCGCTGGACAGCTAAAGACCCGATTCGCTTTGCCGGCGGCGATACGAATATGTATGGGTATGTTTTCAATGATCCCGTGAATCTTATCGATCCATCAGGTCTCATTTGCTTTGATTTTGATCAGTTCGCGAATGACATACGAGAAAATAGATTTGACCTCGGGGCCACTCTCGGAACCTTGTTGGTGACATTGGGTGCTGGCACTATGCCCAAGACACCATCTGAGCTTAGGGCATTTGGTCCAAGGGATCGGATAAATCGTTTCACAAATCAGTTAAGCCGCATGACCGGAAGAACTGGCAATAGAGCCTTCAGAGAATTAGGTCGAACACAAGCTGGTAAATTTCTTGGCAGAGCTTCAACCGGCTTGTTGATTATTGAGGGATTTGTCGATCTTTTCGTCGAAGTGAAGGCGGGAATTGACGCAACATCATTTGGTGATTGCGCTTGCCAATAATAGTTGAACTTATGATTGAAGATTACGAGAATACAATTCGCGATCTTGCGTTATCCAGACTATCAGCTATATTTAATGAGCCAGTTGCAAAGCTTACGCGAGATCTTCGATTCGGGATCGATCTCAATCCGAGCTTTATGTCTAATATTCATGACAACGAGTTAGATATTGTTGATCATGATATTCACGATATCGCTGAAGATGTCGCTGATCCAGACATTATGAAAGAAATAGCTTCAGGCCGTCTTGTTATATGGACGGTTGGAGACTACTGCGAACTTATGATTCGTTGTAGCAAAATCGATTTACAATATGTCACGCAATTGCTTGAGAAAGATTCCCCTAAAATACGTTCATTTCTTCGAGTGATTGTAGAGACTGCTATTGCAACAGTACTCTTGATGTTTATCTCAGCTTATCTTATTTACACACAAAAAGATATTCTTGAAGGTATGCATCATTTGATTTATAAATTGGCATTAGCATTCTCTATGTTGGTAGCGGCGTGGATGATGGCAGGACAGCTCTTAAAAGATCTTTTTCATAATGCAATGCGGAATTTGAAATCACGCAAGGGATAGATTCATGATAAATGCCATGACGCTACCTGAATACGTGTGTATCTCAGATATCGCAGTGTGGGACGGCTTTCTGCCGGTGAGCAGCACGGTAAGCGGCGAGCTGAACGGCCAGGTCAGCCAGAACTTCGACAGCGACTTTTTCCTCATCAGCGAGTCTGTCAACGGCAATGCCATCAGCTATGATTACGACAACGATGGTCTACTGATCAGGGCCGGCAACCTCAACCTGTCCCACGAGAACGCCAGCGGCTTGCTGGGCAGCTCCACATTGGGCACCGTTGCAGAGACCATCAGCTACAACGCTTTTGCCGAACCGCAGAACCGCCAGATTCAGGTCAATGGCAGTCCGATTCTGGCGTTTGACTACGACCGCGATAAACTGGGCCGGATCGACACCCTCACCGAAACCCTTGGTGGTAGCGAAGTGGCGCTGGATTATGCCTATGATTTGGCTGGTCGGCTGGTGGAAGTGCAGCAAAACGGCACAGCCATCGAAACTTACGCCTATGATGCCAACAGCAATCGCATCCAGAGCAGCACAGCGGCAGGCACCATCAACTATACCTACGACGACCAGGATCGCCTGATAGAAGCTACCCGCACCGGCGGCACAACAACCTACGCATACAACAATGCAGGTGACCTGCAGTCCAAAACCACCGCGAGCGCAACCACCAGCTACTATTACGACGCCGCCGGCAATCTGCGGACCGTTACTCTGCCGGATAGCACCGAGATTGAATATCTGATCGACGGCCTGGACCGGCGCGTGGGTAAGCAGGTCAATGGCGAACTGATCAAGGGCTGGCTGTATCGGGACCTGTTGAACCCGTTCGCCGAACTGGACGGTGACGGCAATGTACTCAGTCGATTCGTCTACGGCGAGCAGCCTAACGTGCCGGCCTACATGATCCGGGATGGCAAGACCTGGCGTATCGTCTCCGATCATTTGGGCAGTCCACGCCTGGTCATTGATACCGAAACCGGTGAAATCATCCAGCAGATGAGCTATGACACCTTCGGGCGCGTGATCGAAGATAGCAATCCCGGGTTTCAGCCATTTGGCTTCGCGGGCGGCTTGTATGATCACGATACCGGACTGGTGCGGTTCGGTGCTCGGGATTACGACCCTGAGACCGGGCGCTGGACAGCTAAAGACCCGATTCGCTTCGCTGGTGGGGATACGAACCTCTACGCTTATGTGTTGAATGATCCGGTTAATCTGATTGATCCATTGGGATTGTTCTGTATATCAGAATCAACGATAAATATCATAGCGGCTGGAGCCGGGGGTGCTACTGCAGGCGCTTTTTCTGGCACTTTGTTGGGAGTTCTAGCTGGTGCAGCTATTGGTGCTGGAGCTGAATTCACAGCACAAAGCTTGTCAATTGAAGGAACTGGTCCGATTATTGGAGGTATTGCAGGTGCAGCTGGTGGTAATACATTAGCTAGCCGAATCGGAGGAGCAACCGGAGGATTTATAACTTCAGAACTTGCCAGTACCGGCATGAATGCTACAAGTGATTTCCGAGATACTTTTGCAGGCGCGCTAGGTGGCTTTATTGGTGGTATTAGTGGAGCTTTGTTTGATCGCGGACGACTCGATCTGTTTCGTGCTGGGAGAATTGGGCTATTTGCTGGTATTGCTGGTGGTCTAACATCAGACTTTACAAGAGGTATACTCAATGAATTATCTGATTGCGAAGGTGAGATGTGTGAATAAATCAAAAAAAGATTTGGATTCAGAGAAATATCTCAAGCGCTTCTGGTTATGTTATTCAATTATTCTCATTTCCCTACCCTGTATGAAAATCATTAGAGATTTTATTGATGTCATGGATGTTGATTTTACTTTAGATAATATTAGTTCAATACGCACTATTATTGGATATTTTTCTTTATCATTACTGTCAATCTTTGGTTTTCTTACAATGGAGAACGCAAAGATGTATCACATAGAAACAACAAATGAAGGTTGCGGATACTCAAAACGAAGAATTCATTCCGAATTGAAGGCATTAATTGCTTTTTTTATCTCAGTTGCAACAATGATTGGAGTTCATTATATTAACATTGGTGAAATGTTTTCACTATATTTTCTAGATAACATGAAATATATAAATTAATATTCGATAAATATATGTCCATTATATATGATAATACATAAATCAAGCCAACTAAAATAAATTGAATTTTACCTGAATTGCAGTATTACACTATGTTGTATATATTAATTATTTCAAGGTTATTTATCACTATATTATTTGCTATCTTTTTAATCGCAGCAATAATGCAAGCAAGCGATTATGTAAAGTCAATAATAATAATACCATTAACATTTTTTATATATATTGATTCTATAGTTAGTTATCTAAACTTCAATCTAGCTAAAAAATTACAAAAAAAAAGAATTATAGATTTTTTCTATTCAATGTCAATGTGCCATCAAAAGGAAACGACAAAGGGTTTCTGTCTGTATATATCAATAATCTCATTTATTTTGTTTCTTGCATCAATTTGGATGCATTATAATCTTGATTAACAGATCATCTCCAAATCACTACTGCCCGAAAGATATACCTATATCAGATTATAAGCGTCTTGTAATACAACAAGACATTTCAACGAGTCGTCTTAGCTTGGAACATGATTTACAGTAGATTATCTAAGACATAGCCCCCCCCATGAGCCGCCTAGGATAAGAGATGAAACAACCAGAAGTTTAAGTGATGTGCTAGCTGACGTGGCAGCAAGAAACAACACGCTGCTCGGCCTTGAAACTCTGGGAACATCAGCGATAGCAGAAGCAGGTTGTGCTTTATTACTACTAAATCCATTATGATATCATGAGCAAAAAAAACACTATTACCACAATTTCATTTATCGGTATATTAATATGTTTTATTTCTATATTACTTCATTTATTTGAGTATTTAACAATTAGAGATAGTTATTATAACGCCTACAAAAGCATTCCATATGATAGCCATTCTCTTCAGAAAATTGAGGATGTTATTTCTGAATATGGAAATAATCAATTTGCAATGAATGCAATAAAATCATGCTACGAAAACACACAGAATTTATCTACATTGATGATTGACACGATGAATCATCAAAAATTCACAATTTTGATATCCACCACACTATGGGCGTTGGCTTTCATTATTTTCTGTCACTTATACGCAAAGGCAAGAAATAACCATACGATCTAACAGTCAGAAAATTTATTGCACATGCCTTTACGAGCCGCTTTCGTTGCAGCAGGATTAGCAGTAGATTGATGTTCATCATGAACAGCCTTGCAAACAATTGGGCAATCTATAGAGGGCGTTAATCATTCCGCGCCAATCTGAAATCAATCAGTTCACCGCTTGATGTGCTCATCAAACCTGACTGATAAGGCCCTTCAGCGGCGCGTAAGCGGCAGCGGGGTGACCTTCTCGCCGGGTTCACGTTCCCGAATCTTGCTCTGACCGCGCTTTTCCACCCGGTCGATGCGCAGCACGCTGTGCATGGGCAGATACAGAGCGTTGGCACCGGCAAATTCGTCACGCAGGCGTTCCTCGGTGGGATCGATCACCACTGAGGAGCCTACCTCGTCGTGCTGACTGAAAGCCAACCCGGTCACTTCAATGAAGCCATACAGATCGCAGTTGCCGACGCTGTCGGCAAAAATCTCATAGACCTTGCCCTGGTTCAGAAAAATGACCTTGTAAAGTGTCTGTGCTTTCATGAGCGTAACAATTGGGGTCGAAACAGGCGCAGCATCAAGCCACACAACATGCCACCGAAGAAACCGGTGAGGTGAACGCGCCAGACGATGTTGCCGGCCAGCGGACCCTGCATGCTGTAGATGACCTGCAGCAAAAACCATGAGCCTATCACGAACAGTGATGGCAGATGGGCGAATTTCATGTACAGCCCCAGTGGCAGATACAGCCCCATGCGACGCATCGGAAACAGCACCAGATAACAGCCGATCAGCCCGGAAATGCCACCACTGGAACCGATCACCGGGGTGTTCAGGTCAGGCAACTGCCAGATCAGCAGCACGTTGGCCAGCGCGCCCACCAGAAAAAACACCAGCGCCAGCGTGACATGCCCGGTGTGGCGCTCGACCGACAGTCCAAACGCCCACAGATAGGCGATGTTGCCCAGCAGGTGCAGCCAGCTGGCATGCAGCAGCAAGGCGCTGGCCGGGCTCACCAGTATCACCACCAGGCTTTGCCAGTCGCGCCCCTGCCAGCCACTCGCCTGCAGCAACGGCTGAAACTCGATCGGCAGAAAACCCCATTGCTTGATCATGAACAGCCGCTGCGGCTCATTGATGATGGCCAGATAACTGGTGATGGCCAGAATGGTCAGCGACAGCAGCAGCACCAGCCATGGCTGCACCGGGCTGCGCTGCGGCCGTTCACGAAAGATGATGGTCACAAGCGTTGGTCAGTGCGGTCAGGGCAGCAGAAAACGATACTGCTCATACTCAAACACCGCGCCGTCACGGCGGATTTCCACCAGTCGCATGCCCTGCCCGACCTCATCGCCTTCGAAAAAGCGCTGCTGGTTGATCACGGCAAAGCGCTGTGCCGGGTCTTCGTTGTAGATGCGGATGGTGACGCGGAAATCGACCAGTTCCTGGCGCACCGCCACCGGCAGTTCGTAATAACTGATCGGCTCAGGTCTGGCTGGTCGCCAGTCGTCGCTGTCTGCCGCAGACGTCGATGCATCAGCGGGTGGATCGTCTGCTGCAGCGCCTGCGGCCAGTGCGTCCTCGCTGTCACTGGCGGCGTCATCAATAGCGCTGCTCTGCGCCGTGGCAGCTTCTGCATCGGTCTCACGCAGCAACTGATCATCGCGCACCAGCTCATCAAGGCTGGCGGCGCTTTGTGGCGCGCTGTCCATGGCGGTCGGCAGAGTTCGGCTCAAACTGCCACGGCGTGCCTCGCTGGCGGTCTCTTGCGGTCCGGGGCCAGCCGGCAGTCCGGTTCGCGGCTGCGGCACCCTGAAGCCGTCATCCTGATTCTGCTGCACATAAGCAGGCAGTCGGCTCTGTCCGCTGCGCTCTGCCGCGCTCTCATTAGTGCTGGTCTCGGTGTTGCGGATCTGGGCGCTGTCTGCTTTCCCGGCAGGTGCCTGTTCGCCTCGCTCGACGGGCTGAACGTCATCAGCTGGCGCGCGCGACTGACTGTTCGCAGCGGCGACAGTGTCTGCCGTGGCACCAGCCTGATCGACCTGCTGGTCCCTGCCCGCCAGCCACCACCAGCCAGCCAGTGCCAGCAACGGCACCAGCAGCAGCATCGCCCAGCGGACCGGTCTGCCAGACGGTGTTTCCGCGCGCATCGATGGCACCTCGATATCCGGCACCTGACCCAGCTTGCGCTGCCGTTCTGATTTGCGCAGGGCGTCCAGTAGTAGCGACATGAATGTTATTCCTGTTGATTGGCGGTGATGACGGCCGTTGACGCCATGGCCTGCGACTCAGCGCATAAAAACAGTCTGGTATCACGACCCAGCACCCGATCCACCTGCAGGCCGTTGCGCAGCTGATAGCGCCCCACCCAATCGGCAAAATCCTGATCATACTGCATATCGACGCTGCCGGTGAACGGCTGCAGTGCCAGCCCGGCAGCCTGCCGCTTCAGGCTGGCAATGTCGGCCGCGCTGTCACCCAGCGTCCAGGCGACACTCTGGCCCGGACACACCGCGGTAATCTGTCCGTTCTGCCACAGCGGATTGAGTGCCGCCAACGGCAGCTGTCTGACCGCAGCGCCGTTGTGCACAGTGGCCGCAGCCTGATCCAGCCGCTCAACCAGCACCGGAATGCTCGGTCTGCCTGCAGCCGGCTGCAACAACAGCACCACCGGCAACTGCAACTGGCGAATGCGCCCCCAGTTGCCATACATGGTGGTGCAGAAGAACGCCTCCCCGGCGGCAGCCGTATCCCTGGCAGCAGCCAGGCTCCCGGCATCGTCTGCAGGCACATCGGCCTCGGCACAGGCGGCCTCCAACATCCCGGCATCCTTGTCCCAGTGCGCAGCCCAGTGCTGCCAGATGCCAGCGGCATTGGCCTGTTGCAGCCAGTCATCCAGCGACACATTAGTCGTCGTTGCTGCTGCCGGCCTGGCGGATGCATTTGCCGAAGCCGATACTGCTGGTATGCTGACTGCAGCCAGATCCTTGTCCTGCGCAGCAACGTCCTGTGCGGCATCGTTTGCGGCGGCGGTAGCCTCTGCGGTGGTGCTCGAAATGACCGGCTGCCCACCCTGCGGGCGCAGCCACCAGATTGCGACCAGTGCCAGCAGCAGCGTGGCAGCGACCAGACCAGGCAGTTGCCATCGATGGCGCAAAGTCGCGGTGTTCTGACCGACTTCCTGACAGGCCTGGCGCACAATATTGCCGGTGATTTTTTCGGCATCGCGCGCATATGCCCCCATCAGTGCACGGTCGGCATAAATGTTGATCAGGCGCGGCACGCCAGCGGACAGGCGATACAGTGCCCGGCAGGCATCTCGCGTGAACAGCGGCTGCTGCCGCCCGGCCACGCTGAGACGGTGTTTGACATAGGCCGCGGTTTCCGCCTCATCCAGCGGCAGCAGATGGTAGCGCGCAGTGATGCGCTGGGCCAGCTGACGCAGTCCGGCGCTGGCCAGCAGCTCACGCAGTTCCGGCTGACCAAGCAGGATGATCTGCAGCAGCTTGTCGGTGTGGGTTTCCAGATTGGTGAGCAGGCGCACCTGCTCCAGGGCCTGCGGCTGCAGATTCTGCGCCTCATCAATCACCAGCACGACCCGCTCGCCACGGCTGTGTGCCTGCAATAGAAAAGTGTTCAGCGCATTGACCAGTTCGCGGCTGCTGAAATCACGCTGATAGTCGATCCCCAGTTCATCGCAGATGGCCTGCAGCAGGTCCAGCGGACTCAGCATCGGGTTTAGTATCAGTGCAATGCGGGTATCCTGCGGGATCTGCTCCAGCAGACAGCGGCACAATGTGGTCTTGCCGGTACCCACCTCACCGGTCAGCTGCACAAAGCCACCGCTGCCGCCACGGCCAATGCCATACAGCAGATGCGCCAGCGCGTCTTCGTGCCGCCGGCTCAGATACACGTAACCGGGGTCAGGCGTGATCGAAAACGGTGCCTGCTGCAGGCCGAAATAGTCCAGGTAGACGGTCATTCAAGGTCTGACATCGCCAGCAGCGATGCGTTGCCTCCCACGGCTGCGGTGTTGTTGGTGAGGGTCTTCTCGGCACAAAAACGCGGCAGATAATACGGCCCGCCGGCCTTCGGCCCGGTGCCGGACAGGCCTTCACCGCCAAATGGCTGCACCCCGACCACCGCACCGGTCATGTTGCGATTGATGTAGATGTTGCCAACGCGGACGCGGTCGGTGATGTATTTGTGCACCGCATCAATGCGGCTGTGGATGCCCAGCGTCAGGCCAAAACCGGTGGCGACAATGTCGTCCAGCACCTGGTCCAGGCGCCCCGACGGATAGCGGATGACGTGCAGAATCGGTCCGAACACCTCATTGCCTAGCTGGGTGATGGAGTCGATTTCAAATGCGCACGGGGCAAAGAAATAGCCACCGGGAACCGTCTGCGGCTGCGGCACTTCGGCAATCAGCCGGCCCATGTCCTGCAGCTTGCGGCGATGCGCCAGCAGCATCTGCAGCGCATCCCGGTCGATCACCGGTCCGACATCGGTCACCAGCATGGCCGGATTGCCCAGCACCAGCTCCTGCATCGCCCCGGCCAGCATCTGCAACAGATGATCGGCGATGTCGTCCTGCACGTAGAGCACGCGCAGCGCCGAGCAACGCTGGCCGGCACTCAGAAAGGCTGAGGTGATGACATCCCGGGTGACCTGTTCCGGCAGCGCGGAGGAATCCACGATCATGGTATTCTGGCCGCCGGTTTCGGCAATGACGATGGGGATCTCGCGATTGTGTTCGGCCAGCGAGCGGTGAATCGCCTTGGCCGTGGCGTTGGAGCCGGTGAACACCACCCCGGCCAGTTCCGGCAGGGCCGTCATGCTGGCACCGACACCGGCCCCGTCACCCGGCAGGAACTGCAGCACCTCACGCGGGATACCGGCAGCATGCAGCACGCGCACCATCTCGAACGCAATCAGCGGCGTCTGCTCGGCAGGCTTGGCCAGCACGCAGTTGCCGGTAACCAGCGCGGCAGCTATCTGGCCGGTAAAAATGGCCAGCGGAAAGTTCCACGGACTGATACAGCCGAACACGCCACGACCGTGCAGATACAGCTGGTTGGTCTCTCCAGTGGGCCCGGGCATGGTCTTGGGCTCGGCCATCAGAGTAATCGCTTCATCGGCGTAATATCTCAGAAAATCAATGGCTTCTCGAACTTCAGCCACCGCATCGCGAATGCTTTTTCCGGCCTCCAGCACCGCCAGCGCCATGAACCGGGCATGTTCCTGCTGCAACCGGTCTGCAGCCTGATGCAGCATGCCGGCGCGCTCGCGCACCGGCAGGCTGGCCCAGCCGGCGAAGGCCTTGCGCGCAGCCGTCATGGCCTGCTGGACATCGTCCGCACTGGCCCAGTCCACATAGCCGATAACCCGCCCGGGAGAAGTGGGGTCGGTCACCGCTTCGCGGCTGAGTTCCGTCGCTGGCGAGAACGCCAGCAGTGGCCCCGCCTGCAGCGGCAGCTGCAGTGCCTGCTGCATGGCCTGCTGCAAATCCGCCAGGGCCGGCTCATGAAACAGCGGCAGACCGGAAGAATTTCGCCGACCTTCGCCGATCTGATCCAGATACAGATCCTGCGGCAGCGGAATGCCGGGATGGGCAATCACATTGAGCCGGTCAAATGCCTGCAGCGGGTCCGCAATGACCTCCTCCACCGCCAGTTGCTCATCGCTGATGCGGTTGACAAACGAGGTGTTGGCTCCGTTTTCCAGCAACCGGCGTACCAGATACGGCAGCAGATCCTTGTGGTTGCCGACCGGGGCATAAACCCGACACTGGCTGAGCAGGGCCGGATCCTCGCGCACACAGTCGTACAATTCCTCACCCATGCCATGCAGGCGCTGGTATTCATAGCCATCACGCTCACCGGCCAGCTCGCGGATGGCAGCAATGGTGTGAGCATTGTGGGTGGCAAACTGCGGATAGAACAGCTGCGGACTCTGCAGCAGACGAGCCGCGCAGGCCAGATAGGACAGATCGGTGTTGATCTTGCGCGTGAACACCGGATAACCCGGATAGCCCTCCTGTTGTGCCAGCTTCACCTCGGTGTCCCAGTAGGCACCCTTGACCAGCCGCACCGGCAAGCGCCGCGCGGTCTCAGTGGCCAGATTTTCCAGCCAGCCAATGACCTGCCAGCAGCGCTTCTGATAAGCCTGAATGGCCAGCCCCAGGCCCTGCCAACCCTGCAGCGAGGGTGCTCTGGCGACCTTGCCGAACACTTCCAGCGACAGCATCAGCCGATCCGCCTCCTCGGCGTCAACAGTCAGCGCAATGTCGTGGCTGGCGGCGGCTTCGGCCAGGACCAGCAGCCGCGCCGGGAGCTGCTCCAGCACGCGCTCACGCTGGGCATACTCATAGCGCGGGTGCAGTGCTGACAGCTTCACCGAAATGCTGTCGGCGGCATATATGTTGTCGGTGCTGCGATGTTTGCCCATGACATGAATTGCGGCCAGATAAGCCTGCTGATAGCGCTCGGCATCGGCCGCAGTCATGGCCGCCTCGCCGAGCATGTCAAAGGAATGCCGGTAATGTCGATTGCTCTTGCTGCGGCTGCGCTCCAGTGCCGATTCGATGCTGCGCCCCATGACAAACTGATGGCCCATGATGCGCATGGCCTGGCGAATGGCGAGCCGCACCACCGGTTCGCCGCTACGGTTGGCCAGCCGCCCCAGCACATGACTGAAATTCTTCTGCGTCGACCGCCCCACGCCGATCAGCTTGCCGGTGAGCATCAGGCCCCAGGTTGAGGCATTGACGAAAATCGAGGTGCTTTTGCCCAGATGCTGCTCCCAGTCGGCATCGGCGAGCTTGTCGGCGATCAGTTTCTCGGCGGTGTCGCTATCAGGAATGCGCAGCAGCGCCTCAGCCAGACACATCAGCACGATGCCTTCCTCAGAGGACAGATCGTACTCGTGCATGAAAGCGGCGATTGAACTGCGCTCGGCGCTGCTGGCGCGCACTTCGCGCACCAACTCCATAGCCCGCTGGTTGATGCGCTCGCTGGCGGCGGCATCAAGCTCCAGCTGCGCGCGCAGATAACGGCAGTGCTGATCTTCAGACACATAGCAATCCTGCTGCAGACGACGGACTGCAGGATCAACCTGCATCGGCGCAGGAAACAGCATGGACGGCACGGCATTGTTCATGGCTACTCCAAATTGGTGGCACAGCAGGCGGTAGGACCCGGGCAGGCATCTGCCCCGCAGATTGTACGCTTGCGCTGCACAATTTTCCTGCCTGCATTGCCCACGGCTGACTGACTGTTGCAGGAAAAATATCAACCATGTCACATGACTTCAACTGCCGCTTCGGGTTAAAATGACGGGCTGACGCGAAGGTTTCAGAATTGACGTGACCGCACACAGGTCGTGTCGACCGGACACATGCAGACATGGTTGGATGCTGGTACAGGCAAAACCACAACGACGGCACTGCACCGGCAGCGCCGGAACACTGGTGTCTGCAGGTCAGCAGCAACGCCAGCATGAGCAGCCAGCACTGGTGGCTGGTGTCGATGCTGCTGGCTGCGGTCACGCTGCTGATTGCACTTTGGCTGACCGTGTTGGGCTACTGGCCGATACTGATTGCCGCGCTGCTGCATCTGCTGCTCGCCGGCATTGGTCTGCGCACAGCGGTGACCGAAAACCGCTGCAGTGAAACCATCTGCGTCGAGGCCGAACACATCAGCGTGGTGCAGCAACAGCGCCAGCGCCAGCGCCACTGGCAACAGACTGCGCACTGGCTGCGGCTGGAGCTGCAGCAACGCAGCCAGCGTGGCATACCGGCACTGATACTGCATGCCAACGGCGAGCAACTGGAGCTGGGCCGGTTTTTGAACGAACAGGAAAAAGCCACTCTGCTGCTGCAGTTGTGGCAGCGGACGCAGGCCCGGGTCAGCGCAAGGGATCAGGCGCTCTGTCGCCGCATGGCTGGCGCAGAAATCGTCAGCCGACCGCTGTGACGGCCATTGCAGACCGCCGCACATCCGTGGTGTGACCGGAATACGAACGTACAGATTAGCCAACACATACGATTGATCGACCAGCGACAGCTGCTGACTTGTCCAGGCTGTCACCGTCAACATGCAGGAACCGTAACCCAATGAAAAACCAGAACATCGTCATTGTCTCCATCGCCGTACTTGCTGGCATGCTGCTGGCTGTCTGGGGCATGTTTGCGCTGGGTGACAACATGCCGCGCGGAGTCACTGAATTCAGCCAGACCGCCTACGATCTGCACATGCTGATCCTGTGGATCTGCGTGGTGATCGGCGTGCTGGTGTTTGGTGCCATGTTTGTGTCCATCATCCTGCATCGCAAAAGCAATGGCGTGGAGGCGGCCCAGTTCACCCACAGCACCAAGGCCGAGATCGCCTGGACCGCCATTCCCATCCTCATTCTGATCCTGATGGCGGTGCCGGCCACCCGCGCGCTGATACTGATGGAAACCAGCGAAGGCGCGGAAATGGACATCAAGATCACCGGCTATCAGTGGAAGTGGAAATACGAATACATGGACACCGGCGTCAGTTTCATCAGCTCGCTGGCACAGGACAGTGACATCGCCCGCCAACTGAACTCGGGCATCGACCCGACCACGGTGGACAACTACCTGCTGGAAGTCGACAACGCCCTGGTGGTCCCCACCGACACCAAGATCCGCCTGCTGCTGACCAGTGGTGATGTGATCCACTCCTGGTGGGTGCCCGAACTGGGCTGGAAGCGTGACGCCATCCCCGGCATCGTCAACACCGCCTGGACCTCGATCAGCGAGCCAGGCACCTACCGTGGCCAGTGCGCCGAGTTGTGCGGCAAGGATCACGGTTTCATGCCGGTGGTGGTGATCGCCAAGCCCCGGGCCGAGTTCGAACAATGGCTGGCACAGCAACCGGGCTACACCGGCAGTGACGATGTGTCAGCACTGGCACAGGACACCGCCGATGACATGACCACCTCGCCCGAAGTGGCGCTGGCCGACTGATGCAGGCAAGCACCACGACCTGAGCCACCCCAGGCAGAAACATTGCAACCGAGTCAAAGAGCAAACGGATCAAACCTATGAGCAGCAACACCGCAGCAGCACACGACCACACGCATGACCACACGCATGACGATCATCACGGCGCCCCGAAAGGCCTGTTGCGCTGGGTGTTCACCACCAATCACAAGGACATCGGCACACTGTACCTGGTGTTCTCGCTGCTGATGTTCCTGATCGGCGGTGGCATGGCGCTGATCATCCGCGCCGAGCTGTTCCAGCCCGGTCTGCAACTGGTCAATCCCGAGTTCTTCAACCAGATGACCACCATGCACGCCCTGGTGATGATCTTCGGAGCCGTCATGCCGGCCTTTGTCGGTCTGGCCAACTGGATGATCCCGATGATGATCGGCGCACCGGACATGGCGCTGCCTCGGATGAACAACTGGAGCTTCTGGATTCTGCCGTTTGCCTTCACCATGCTGATCGGCACGCTGTTCATGCCGTCCGGCGGCCCGGCCGGAGGCTGGACGCTGTATCCGCCGCTGTCGCTGCAGACCGGCAACAGCTTTGCCTTCGTCATTTTCGCCATCCACATGCTCGGCATCTCGTCGATCATGGGCGCGATCAACGTCATCGCCACCATCCTCAACATGCGCGCACCGGGCATGACCCTGCTGCGCATGCCGCTGTTTGTCTGGTCCTGGCTGATTACCGCGTTTCTGCTCATCGCGGTGATGCCGGTACTGGCCGGTGCCGTGACCATGCTGCTGACCGACCGCTTCTTCGACACCACATTCTTCAGCGCTGCCGGTGGCGGTGACCCGGTCATGTTCCAGCACATTTTCTGGTTCTTCGGTCATCCCGAGGTCTATATCATGATTCTGCCGGCATTCGGCATCATCTCCGAGATCATCCCGACCTTTGCCCGCAAGCCGCTGTTCGGCTACACCGCCATGGTCTATGCCACCGCCAGCATTGCCTTTTTGTCGTTCATCGTCTGGGCACACCACATGTTTACCGTGGGCATGCCGCTGGGTGCTGAACTGTTCTTCATGTATGCCACCATGGTGATTGCCGTGCCCACCGGCGTGAAAGTGTTCAACTGGGTTTCCACCATGTGGCGCGGCGCAATGACGTTTGAAACCCCGATGCTGTTTGCGCTGGCCTTCGTCATCCTGTTCACCATCGGCGGTTTCTCCGGACTGATGCTGGCCATCGTGCCGGCCGACTTCCAGTACCACGACACCTATTTCGTGGTGGCGCACTTCCACTATGTGCTGGTCACCGGTGCGGTGTTTGCCATCATTGCCGCCGCTTACTACTGGCTGCCGAAATGGACCGGCAACATGTACAACGAGCGCCTCGGCAAGATTCACTTCTGGTGGTCGGTGATCTCGGTCAACGTGCTGTTTTTCCCGCAGCACTATCTGGGACTGGCCGGCATGCCACGTCGTATTCCCGACTATGCCGTGCAGTTTGCCGATTACAACATGATCTCCAGCATCGGCGGTTTCGCCTTCGGTCTGGCGCAGCTGTTGTTTGCCTTCATCGTCTGGCAGTGCGCCCGCGGTGGCGTCAAAGCCACCGCACAGGTGTGGGAAGGTGCCAAGGGACTGGAATGGACCCTGCCGTCGCCGGCACCGTACCACACCTTTGATGAACCGCCGAAGATCGATGACAGCGTCGTCGCCCACGGCGATGTGGCGCACTGAGTCGCGCAGCATCAGATGAATGATCCCAGGCCATCCGGCTCAGGTATCCGACGCACGGTGGTGATTCTGGCCATCATCGCCGTGATCATCTACCTGCTGTTTATCGCTGCAGGCGTGTTCGGCTACAAGGATGGCGCATGAGCAAGCAGACCACGACCGCCTTAATCAACCACAGCACGGCCAGCGGGCCGATGTACCAGGAATAACCATGACACACGCTGACACCCCGAACCCGAATCGCTACTTCGTGCCCCACAACGCGCCGTGGCCCATCGTCGGCTCGATCGGCATGACCGCCCTGCTCGCCGGTGCCGCCATGTCCATGAATGGCACCGCAGCCGGCAAAATCAGCATGCTGGCAGGCTTCGCCATCATCGTCGTCATGCTGTTCGGCTGGTTCGGCCAGGTGGTGAAAGAAAGCGTCAACGGCTACTACAACAGCCAGGTCGATACCTCGTTTCGCATGGGTATGATCTGGTTCATCTTCTCAGAAGTGATGTTCTTTGCCGCCTTCTTCGGTGCCCTGTTCTACGCCCGTGTGTTCATGGTGCCGTGGCTGGGCGGAGAAGGTCATGGCGTGATGACCAATGCACTGCTGTGGCAGGGCTTCGACCCGGTGTGGCCGACCAATGGTCCCGCCGCTGTCGGCGGTGGCTTCGACACGGTGCCGGCTTTCGGTGTACCGCTGGTCAACACACTGATCCTGCTGACTTCCGGGCTGACCGTCACCATGGCGCACTGGGCATTGAAAGTCGGTCAGCGGCGCTCGCTGGTACTGTGGCTGGCGGCGACAGTGGCACTGGGCTTTTTCTTCGTCTACCTGCAGGCGGAAGAATACATTCATGCCTATCAGGAACTTGGGCTCACGCTGGGTTCCGGCATCTACGGCTCAACCTTTTTCATGCTCACCGGCTTTCACGGCATGCACGTCACCCTGGGTGCCATTATGCTCACAGTGATCATGTTCCGCGCCGCCAAGGGTCACTTTACCGCCGACAACCACTTCGGTTTTGAAGGCGTGGCCTGGTACTGGCATTTTGTCGACGTGGTGTGGCTGGGCCTGTTTGTGTTTGTTTATGTGGTTTGATGGCAACAGCCAATTACACATGACTAGACTGCCTGTCTAACACTCATGGGCAGTATGTTGACAGACGCTGTCAAAGGAAATATCAGTCCTGGCTACTGCAACATCTGTCAGCAAATAACACTTTTCAGGCTCCTCGGAGACTGGCATCGCGAGCAGTTGCGATGTGTGCGCTGCGGGAGCATTGCTCGCTGGCGCTCCCTGCTTTATGTGCTTAACGAGAAGCTTCCTCAGTGGCGCTCTATGGCCATACACTAATCTTCTCCGGGTGGTGCGGTCTCACACCACCTCGCTACACATGCGGGTAAATACAGCAGTTCTCATTATTTTCCTGATGTTAAGCCCGGATCAATACACAACGGTCATCGATGCGAAAACCTGGAAGCGCTAAGTTTCGAGAACGAATGCATTGAATTATTTATAACTCAGGATGTGTTCGAGCATCTGCTGCATCCGGAACGCGCATTTGCAGAGATTGCGCGAGTCCTCAAGCCAGGCGGTTGTCATCTGTTTACGATTCCCTGGTTTGGTTTCGAACGTTCACGCAAACGCGTTGAAATTCATGATGGTGAACTGCTTCATGTACACCCAGCAGAATATCATGGCAATCCGGTTGATCCGAATGGTTCACTGGTTATAACAGATTGGGGTCAGGATCTGGCCTCGGAAATCAACAAACATGCAGGCATGTCACTGCATGTCATCACAGCGAAGAACCGAATCAGGGGCATTTATGGTGAAGGCTTGAGTGTATTCATGAGCTTCAAGCCGAGTTGATCAGTCGAGAATGCCCGAATTGTCCAGATGTATATAAGCAAAAAAATCAATCATCATCCGACCAACCTTCCCAACAGGGCTCAAATCTATCCAACACTTCCTCTGCATTCTCGACAAAATCACTGATATCGTTGCTGTGAACTTTCTTCAGATATGTCTCTGAGTTGATGACATTATATATAGCAGTTTCAGACCAATCCAATACAAGCCAGTTTGAGATCTGTCTAAAAAAAGCGTGCTTGTCTTCAAGAAACAGTTCATATCGCAGCGGGAAGACTGAAACCCCAATACCCTTAAGAGTGTCCCGAAGTCTTCTGTTTTCCTCATGGACTGATCGACAACGCGCAATGACCTCTTCGAGTTTCTCACAATCGACATGCAGTTTGCTGATTTGTTCATGGCGTATTTCGCCGTTGGCGAGCTTGAACTGTAAATGACCGGGTGAACCAGTACCATCACCATGATATTTGGACAGTGCCCAACGTAATAAGTCCTGTCTGACAGTGATAAATGCAGTGACACCATGCATCGCCAGCCTGCTCAACAGAGCAGCGCGAAAACGCACAGAGTAATCTCTCTGCAATCGTTCATCCCAAAACGCATTCCAAGATGGCCAGCCAGTGCGTGTCCAGGGATGCACATATTGGTGCGGCACTAGACGCATTTTCAGTCCGACTGAGTGCTTGTTTGAAAATGTACAAAGTGGTAGCTTCGATGTTTTTGTATACAATCGATTGATCTGAGACATGCTGATATCCTTGCAGCCATAGATCATATCGAGCAGCCTAGTCAGGGACTTTACCGAAAGGTCACCAGAAGTATGAGCATCCAAAGGCTCCCAACCCTGATTGTTGATTTGATGAACAACATTCACATCATCAAATTGATCAAGCATGTGCATCATTGCTGTGCTGCCTTCTTTCTCGGTAAAAAAGGCGATGAAGTTTCTCATAATAATGCAAAAATTCTATGTCTAGTGTACTATCCTGATCATGATATCACATGATGTAAGCGCGGTGCTTACTAAGAGAATAGTACTGGGCATGTAAGTTTAGTACCAATTTATATGTATTGGAATATTCAAGTTCAAAGTATCTCGGCAGAAACAAGGCTATTGACCAGTAACCGTAGTCTGGGCAAGTGGAACACCAGAATTGTAAGCGGCAGTCGTGTTAGGCGGAGTGTCATTATGGCCTCTAAGGTCAAATTGCTCAACGCGTGTCGTACTGGCGTGTGGCCATGTGTAAGTTCTTGTATTCAGTCCATTAAATGTGCAGCCATACTTTAGTATTGGCGCATCAGGGGTCACACGCCATAGACAGGATACAGGGATATTCTGATGTGTACTTTCCAAAATCACTGTACAGTTGGTTTCGCCAGACTGAACAGTGCAAGGACTATCACTGGTAACGACTCCAGTGGGCGGAACTGTAGACACCGCAGTAACTGTAGTCTGGGCAAGTAGAGCACCTGAATTGTAAGCGGCTATGGTGTTAGGCGGAGTGTCAGCATGGCCTCTAAGGTCAAATTGCTCAACGCGTGTCGTACTGGCGTGTGGCCAGGAGTATGTTCTTGTATTCAGTCCATTGAATGTGCAACCATACTTTAATATTGGCGCATCAGGGGTCACACGCCATAGACAGGATACAGGGATATTCTGATGTGTACTTTCCAAAATCACTGTACAGTTGGTTTCGCCAGACTGAACAGTGCAAGGACTATCACTGGTAACGACTCCAGTGGGCG
>JAHJQV010000027.1 GCA_018819105.1 Gammaproteobacteria bacterium | reverse complement strand
GTAGCGAAGGAAAGCCGGTTGGAGTCAGATTTTTCGATCTTTTGAGGCGAATAGTGAGCCTATGCAACGATGAAGATCGGAGAATCTGGCCCAATCCGGATTTTCTGCAGTAGATCAGTGTTAAGTCCGACAGGCTCCTAGGCACCCACTCTCATGCCAGGGCTATGACAAAAAGCTGAAAATGTTATCGGGTCCTCGCTGTGATGTGTGGTTGGATCAGGATATGGGTTCAGTTTCAACAATGGAATCAAACCTCCCGGTTGCGATATATGGGACAGGGGATCCGAGTATCGTCCCAAGTCAGCAATTTGCCTCCGCGCTCAAATTCATGCATACTCTAACGAGGGCATGCAATCGGGAGACACCAGAAGATGGTGGGTAAACTTGTAGGAAATCGGCATGTTATCCGTCAGAGGCGACGAATAATATCGGTGTGCCCTAAAATGAAGGTTATTGAATTCAATGATTTGAGTGGTTTTAGCTCTGTCAAAACGAAATTATTGGTCACTTCCGATCGAATATCCTTTACCAGGCGTATTTGCCTATTAAGTTCAAGTTAGCTGCCATGGATGAGTTCGAGAAAATCCGGCGCCAAATTCTTGGTATCGATACGTTTTCTGAGTATGCGAGGGCTGCGGATATTGCCAGGCAGGCATACGTACGTTGTCGCTCGTTCGTCCCGAAGTCGAGATTTGGAAGGGTCTTGAGGCTGAGCGTATAGGCCACCTCCTAGATCTGGCGCTTGGTTCAAGCGTCGACGAAATTTCTCGGCATGCTCAAGAACTTGCGATAGCAGATGCTGCAAATTTGGCTCAGTCTTATCGGGTCATGACGGGCGCTGATCTATTGTTTGATCATCGCTCATCATCTGCGCAGGAAGTTCTGAATCAAGTGCTTGGCGCTTCGTCGGCAGCCTCAGTTCTCGCAAACACTTTCGATCAGTTCGCGGTCCCAGATCACGTACAGCATGTTATTGATGAACTAACGGCCGCGAAGCGTTTTCTAGGGGAGTTTGAATACTCCTCAGAGGTTTTTAGCTCAGATGAACCTGCTCACGATGACTACGAGTCGCAGGATGCTGAGGAAGCGCTAGATACTAGGCGCGAGGTTGAATCTCGCATTATTCAGGTCGGCCACTTCCCGGCCAAAGTGTTTGAGGCACTTAGTGAAAATCCCGAACTTATTCGCGGCCTCAGTCCACGGGAGTTTGAGGAGTTAACCGCAGAGCTACTGGATCGACTGGGGTTTCAAGGCATCCAGCTTACCCCTAGAAGCGGCGATGGTGGCCGGGACGTCGTTGCCACGAAGCGGGTTAATGACATTCCCATCATCATGGCGTTTGAATGTAAGCGCTATAGTCAAAACAACAAAATTGGCCTCGACATAATGCGATCGCTGCTTGGAACGATTACTCATGGCCCAACAAGAGCATCGATGGGAGTTGTTGTGACAACATCTAGTTTTACTTCGGGAGCAAAGAAGTTCATTGCCACTGAAGCGACTGTGGACGGCAAAGATTTTGATTCAATGGTGAAGTGGCTTCAGTCTGTAAGGCATGGTGGAAATGGCAGCTAACAAATCGCTGCAGGTGACGTTTGACCCGCCACGCACTTTTGCTGTCGCAAAAGCACGCGACGCCTCAAACGCACCTGAGCTCAGGCGTTAGCTGTTCGAGGAAAGGTTAGTGGCAGAAATAACTATACCAACCGCACTCAAGTCGCTAGCGATGGCGGGAGGGGCTTCGAAAGCCTTAGCAGCCTGGCGCAAGAAGAGCACTGGCGACAGCCGAGCGTTGCTCAATGAACTCGAGAATAACCTCAGATATCTGGATCTAGTCGCTGAGGATGATGTTTCGTTAACGGACGTCGTCGGTGAACTACAAATATTAGAGTTCGACAGATTGTTGGCGGAGGGCTTCAACTTTAACTCCCTAAAGAAAAAGAAAATCGCAACCATGCCTTCGCTGAATTCAACTAAACTTGAGCCGTGGCAGGGCAGAGAAACCCAAGAACTGATCTTTTCCATCTACAAGAAGATTAAAGACATTCGAGTCAAGTATCCCCATACGAGTACCAGCACCAAGTACAGATGGAGTGTTCGGGTTCACAACATAAGAAAGCGAATCTGGCTGTTGGCCAAGCACCTAAACAGCTAACATGGCGCTCAACAGGACTCCGGCAAGCTTCGCTTGCCTCCGACTGTTAGCTCAACGTTATGTGCTCAACAAAGAGGAAATGTCATGAAACTGAAAGTTGTAGTACACGAAGCTGAGGAAGGCGGTTACTGGACAGAAGTTCCTTCCATACCTGGGTGTGCAACTCAAGGTGAAACCTTCGACGAATTATTGAGCAATATTTATGAGGCAGTAGAAGGTTGCTTGTAGGCAGATGTCCAAGAGATCTCGGTATCTGAAATTAAAGGTGTCGGGCACCCACAATTCAAGCTTAAAAGCGTTACGCGACACGAGGTCTTGTATGTACTCATCGTTATACAATAATACCGTTCGAGATACTAACACCTAGCTAAGTTCAACAAAGTCAATAAGGCGCACATAACGTGAATCAGAAATTAGAGAAGGGTCAGATTCTGCAATCACTGCTAATACCATCGGTAACTCATATGGAGGACGGGCAGAGTATGAGGGAGTAACCCTACTCATCAAATCAAGGGTGGTTTCTGGGAACTGCGCCGAGAGTGATTGCACGTTATTGATCTCTCGGGTGAAGCGGTAGTACAAATGCTCATTAGTATCTAACGGTATCAAGAAAGATTTCACTGCTTCATATACTGCTGGAAAACTACTGCCGGTGTCGTCTAGCAAGCCAACCCAAGCCTTCGTTGATGCAAATGTCCTGAACCGACGTTCTCTTGGCCAGTCATCGTTGATAAGGGGTATGACGTACCTTGACCAACCATCCGTATTATCCTGTCCCAATCTACCCAATAAAAAAATGAACTGGCAACGAGTGTCATCTGACATGGCGCGAAGTACTGAACGTATTTCTTTTCGCGTTAATCCATCGGGCATATCTGGTCTGGACACTCTCATAGTTCCCAGCCACGAGGCAGCAATTTCTGATAGGTCACGCTTCCAAGATTGTTCTTCGATCCAAGGGAATAAATGAAGCAAGAGTGGCTTGATAATTTTTTTTAAAGGAGGCTGCGGTGCTTGCCTATTATGAAGGAACCCATTCCAGGCTGGTTCCGAAAACGGATGATCAAAAGATAACATCGGAATGAGAAGATTTTGAGTCCATTCAGGATCGACGTACATTAGCCAACTCAATTTTCTCATTGTAATAGATACCGCATGATCAGCCCCCTCACCTGGTGCTGCCAATAGTCGCTCAACGCGAGACTTGATCTTGATTGGGATCAATGATGCTGCGTCTTGCTGCTCTCCGGGCACTGCAGAAAAAAGTGCTTCACAAGACATGCCGATGGGCCCTGTGTACGCATGCAGATAGGTCCGCCTGGATTGCTCAATCACTCTACCGCCCTGACGGTAATTGCCTATGCCGCTCTCAGCAGCATTCGGGCCGCCGGTCAGGAAGACATCAACGATATGATCAAAGACTATCCAGCCAAGTTCATCATTAAACTCCAGGACAATGCTCAAATTCTGCTTGAGCCATTGACCCAAGGGATGACGCAGTTGGATGACAACCTCATCGGGCAGACGTGCCAATCGGTGCAGAAATACAGTTCGCAACCTGGCCGAAATGTCTTCAGGTAGATCGTTGATCATCGACGACCAAAGCGCACGCGGATAGTTACCGGCTTTTCCTTCGATCGTTAGCGCCGCCAGTGCCTTTCGTGGGTTGATCTTCACCAGACCCTTGAAGGGCCGCTTTTCAGTGAGGCTGTCGAAGTCGTTCTTCAGGTCTTTCTCCGCCCTGGAAACGACATCTTTCACCGGAATATGCATGACTGATTCAGGCGTTTCCTCGACTCTAATGAAGCCACTGCGCGAGCCATGTTCAGTCACTATCGAAGTCGCCCAGTCATCGCTCCACTCATGAATGGCAGCAACCATCGAGGCGATTCGTTCGCTGCGATTCCGCGTAATGACACAACCATTTAGCTCAAGATAACGGGCGTATCGAGCCGCTAACTTATCGCGCATAACTGGGAAATCCTCGTCTGGCCAGTAAGAAAGCTTAGCCGGACCTGCAAGGATGCGATCAGTGAGTTGATTCCGTTTGATTTGTGAGAATTCCTCCCATCGGTCTACAAGCAGGAATAGCAACTCTCTAACTACCTTGCTGTCCCAAAACGATTCCTGATCAAAGGCCAATATATCATCAGCAACACGGTTGGCGTTGAAAGCGTGTATTTTGCTAAATGCATACAGCTTCAGCTTGCTGAAGAAAAATCGATCGTTGTTTGGCCAGAGCTTTACGAATGCAAGTAGCTGTTCTGGAAACAGGGTTGCCATTCGATCGATAAGTTCGACAAACCACAGCATACAATCCGTCTCTCCCGTAGTATGCGGTTTGCCGTCGATTTCGCGTTTTCGATAACAGGTAGGGGTCGGAAAATAGACCGTCTCGATATCCGTCATGAGTCCAGAGGCGGTCTCTAGATGATCTCCCAGAATCTTAAACACTTGCGGTACTATATCGTCTGGCACTTCTAAGTTTATCCCTTGTCGATCAATGATTTTAACGTCGAACTGACCAAGGTCACTGAAACGAATATCCTCCCAAGGCAAAGATGGAGGTTTAACACCCCTCAATCCGAGCGATATACTGATAACCACACGTGGCATTGTTATCCTTCGAAATTCTCGCAGTACACTGGCCGTCCAACCATCCAAACTTACACGTTTCTGAAATTTGAACCAGTCGACATTCTGCTTAGTATTGCGACTGTCCTGATGGTGTTCAAGGATAACACTCCAGATATAGCGGGCACGCACATGAAGATTTTCGGCACCATTTATCTGCGACGAAATTCGTTGTAGAAGCCTTGGATGCAGCCTATTTTGACGAGCAGCCCACCATGCAAGGGTCGGGCTATCGATTGAGTTGCTGATCCAAGTGATGAGGTGGTCAAGCCTTATTGGGGCCGCCTCGAAACCTTGGACATGTCGCCAATCCAGGCGATGAAACTCATCTGGATTGTCATCGCCATCTCGCCAGACAAGGAGATTGTCATTGCTGATACCCTGTTCGCGTTCCTCCTCAGTTATTTCATTAAGGTCATCATCTAAACCATATTCGGCTCTTGGGTCGAAAGGCTCTTCGTCATAGTCATACCAGTTGCTTGGCACTAGAGACCGTACACCAGTATCCATCACACAAACCCATTCCGGATGCGGAACTGGATCAAGCTCCGAGAACAAACGCGCTCCTTGCACAGTTCGAAGGATGTGAGCAACTTGGCCGCGCTCGTGAGGAGTAAGCCCTTTCGGGTCGTATTGACTCTTTGTAATAATTGATCTCCGCCACCCACGTGGATCGTCGGCTCGATTAGCCCAAGCTTCCATTGTATTCCAAAGGTGAGGATGGTCAGAATACGCTATGGCCGTGACGCCTCGATCATTCCATTTTGCTTCGACTTTCTCGGGAGGCCCTTTGTCGAATGCATAAAGCCGAGACCGATCATATTGACCGTCATGGTTAAGTCCCTGAAGCAAATATTTGATGGGCGGATCTTCAGCCTGATAGCCCACGAGAACAACGGTGTAACTTTCGAGAAGTTTCCTGACAAAATTAGTCGCCCACCCTTCAGACAGATAGGCCCGACCAAAATCCGCGCTGCTCAGAACGTACGGATGATGCTGAGACGATGGTTCCATTAGCCGCCCATGGAGGTATGTGATCCCCTCAAGCGTCGATCCGAAACTAAGGTCTGGGAAAGCAGGAGGCACATGGTGGGCCAGCTTTTCGCCATCAGGGCCTGCTTCGAACAGTAAGTCGAAATTCGTGGTTACAATCTGAGGCACGCCACTTTGGTTCGATGAAATTCGTTTGATCAGACCATGCTCATGCCCGATCTCATTCGATTCAATAGATAAGCTCAAACGTTTCGTTACCAGTGCGTTAACTTCGTCCTTACCGTATTCTTGATGAAGAAGATTAAAAATTTGATCAAGAGGTACATTAGCAGCGGATTGATTTTTTTCCCAAGGCCGAAAAGCTTCGATGATCTCGGAGTCTTCTGGAGGATCGAAGAATTCAATGACGTATTGAGTGAGTTCGACAAATGTAGGCATTCCTGATGACAAAGAGACTCCCGCGCCGCATAGGAAAACGACGCGACCAGAGTCACGCCGTTCCAGCAGGATGTCGGGTATGGCTGGCCCTTTAGCGTGAAATCTCATAAGCCGAACATATCGATGTTATGAATTAATAGAGTTGCTCGATTTCGAGGTGGTGTTGACCATTTCGATTGGCTGATAACATCGCCGGTGAGATTGCTAGAGTAATAATGTAGCATAATGAATCTCATTAGTTAGCGCATTTGGCTGTGATCTGCGTCTTTTCCGAAATGTTGATTCAGTTCTATCAGTGCCGCCAACCCTACTAGATGCGCTATATGGGGAGTGAGAGTAGCTGGCTTCGTCATTCCAAACCGCCTCGCGATGGTAAGAAATCAGGGGCTGAGTGAGGCGTCTTTGCATTTGCCGGGCTCATTCGCCCACATGGTGACTATCTCCCTCTGCTGAGAGCAAGCGGAAGTTGATTGTTGGCAGCATGACGGTTCCCCATGGTGCGCGTGAGGTGAACAGTGAAACCAATTCACGCATCGCTGAGTAGAGCACCGACGAACCATTCACTCGTATCAAGTGTTCAATATTGTCGTGTTCGAAGTTGGCGTCGACAATGAAAAATCCGATCGCCGTGAAGTGAAGTTCATAGGGTGACGGCATCGGGTGGTCGTCGCTGGTTCTCAAATCAAGGGTGACTTGCCAATTGCGCTCGGATTCTGGGTCGGTTGCGAGTTCTACCGTTATCCTGAAACGGCTGTCGTCAGCCTCGTGCCAGGTCTTGATATCCTCCAGGTCAACGTCGGGTTTCGCGATGCATAACATGCGCTCGAAGAAGTAGTGCTTAAGCTGCAGCGGCGAGTTCATAATCCTGTTCCGATGATTCGACTAGACGATCGACCAGACGATACTGGGTACGATTGGCTGGTTTGGGGATGCAGTCAGTACGGCTTGCGTAGATTGCATCCTTGCGTATGGCATGAAACCAACGTGCCTGGTCTTCTCTGGCGCAGGCGCGTACATGCAGCTCGCCGTCCAGGGCGCGCACCAGCTTGACCATGGTCTCCAGCGTGAAATTGGTGCTGCCCCTAAGAATCTTGGTGATGTAAGCAGGGCTGGTTTTGATACGGCGTGCCAGTTCGCTCTTGTTGACGCCACGGCGCAGCATCAGCGTTTCCAGCGAATCGGTGAAATCCATCTCCGCGTTGGCCAGTTCGTAGTCCAGCGTGCCACGGTACCGGTCGAGCGGATTGGTGTTTTGCTCACTCATTGTTCATTCTCCTGATCGTGGTTGACCCATTCGAGCTTTTCATCGATGCTGGCCTGGCGATATTCATTGAGAATCCGCTCGGCGCGTTTGATTTCCTGCTTCGGTGTCTTCTGTGATTTCTTGATGAATCCGCTGGTGCAGATGATCAATCGATGCCCATCGTGCGCGAACAATACTCTGAGCGAACCGTGGATCAATTCCCAGATGTCACCCTTGATCTGGTGACACTTTGCCGTGCCCTGGCGTGGGCCATTCGCGGCGACGCGATCCATTAAAGCAATCATTCTCGTAGCTTCTCGCTGCTTGTTGGCACCCAGTCCTACGAGGAAATCCGTAACCAGGCCTCTGCCGGCTGCGTTGACTTTCTCTATCAGGTGCCAGTTCTTACGATTGATCGTCTGGATGCGCATTATTAACCTGTGGGTTAACCTTTGTCAATTCAAGCATTGGCAAATTAGTTGTCGCGCAGACTGAAAGTCTTGTTGTCGGCTTGATTCACCATCCCCAGATCGGCCAGGGCGTCCAGCACCTGGGTGACGGCTTTTTCCGGCTTGCGCTTGAACTGGCTGGCCAGCGTGGCGGCGTCCATGGGGGCGGTTTCGAGTTGTTCGCGCACGGCGCGGATCTGCGCTTGCAGGGTTTTGGGCCAGGTTGGCTTTTTGCTGCTGGCGGCGGCCGCTGCGGTCTGGGCGGGTTGTTGCTTGTCGCCGGTGTCGAGTTTGCCCTGTTCCGGGGATTCGTCCGGGGCTTGATACTCGGGGCGCAGCCAGCGGATTTTGCCCTGGGCTTCTTCGGCGGCGCGTTGGTGGTTTAGGTCGACGAGGCGCTGGAGCAGTTCTTCTTCGGCTTCGGCCTGGTCTTCAGGCTTTTCCGGCCACGGGGTGGTGGCGCCGGGGCGGCCGACGAGTTTTTCGGCGAGGTCGTCCCAGCCGTAGGCCTGGAAGACGGCGCGGTCGAGGTCGTCGTGGAGTTCGCGCAGGACGGAGACCAGGCCTTGCTCGTGGATTTCTTTTTCCTTGTCAGTCAACGGTGTCTCGTTTGATCCCGGCAGGGCCATGCGACACAGCTTTTCCAGCACGTTGTACATGCCGGTCATGGTGAGGCCGGGGTGCTGGGCCTGCTGGCGTTTGCGGTGGCCGTCGAGGTGTTCGGCGAGGTCGGCGATGCGCTTTGACGTGGCTTTGTCAGGTTCTGGAAACGGGAAGGTCTCGAAGCAGCGAGTTTTCACGTACACAGGATCGTTCCCAACTCCGAGATTCCCCCCAGTTCTAATCGACCATCCAACATGAATTCGACTTGAGAGAGTTCCTATGTGCTGAGCCTTGTGCGTAGCAATACAAATGAGCTTGTTGTCGGGCAGAATCTCTTTGTCAAGGAACTGGAAAAAACGATGCTTGCTGGTTTCTACTGTTGCGATATAGCGCTTTTGGGACGCTGACATTGCACGCCATTCTTTCCTCGGTTCTCCAAAAATCCACCAGTTGTTTCGATAGGTTGCGCGCTTGTTTTGATCGCGTTCGGGCTTTACGCGTTCCACAATATGCTGGTAGACGGCGGGAAAGCTCTTTCGAATTTGTTCAGGGCTCAGGCCATATAGATCAATGACCATCACGCCGCGTGGTGATTGAGTCAGATCCCGTCCATTGCGATACTGCCGGATATAGGTTTCAAGCCCATCGACAGACCCGTGACCAAGTGTTTTCGCCTCCTCAGAAGATATGATGAATCCTGAACCGTGCAGCTTGACCCCTGGTGAACTGATGCTGGAATTCGATTCCAACGACGCAGCCGCGCTGGTGTTCGCACCTGCCGCCAGATTGCTGTGCAGCTTTCCCTGCTTCCAACGGAACTCAATTTTCCGAGCATCTTCGTCAGTCTTGCTTTCCTGCAGAATCTGTCCCAGCGCTCCCGTTCTCTCTCCGGCAGTGCCCACCGTCATCGCAATCCGTACCGCCGCGCCATCCGACCCATCCACCCAGGGATGATCCGGAATCGCGAACGCCAGCGACAGCGGCTTCTTCTCGTTCATGTGTCGCTCGATGACGCGGCGGTTGAAGGTCTGGCGCAGACTGTTGGTGGTAATCAGGCCGAACTGCTGGATATCGCCGTTGCGAACCAGGTCGGCGGCCTTGTTCCACCAGTACATGACGAAGTCCGATGATTCGGGTACTTCCTTCCAGGTTTTTCTGAGCGCGTCAACGTAGCCGTCGCCGAGGGCGCGGCGCATGCTGGCGGCGCCGATAAACGGCGGATTCCCAACCACATAATCCGCCTCCGGCCACTCCGCCTTTTTCGGGTTGATGTAGAGCTCTTCGGGCACCTGGGCGGTTTCATCGGGAATGTCCTCCCCGGTGGTCGGGCTTTTCTTGCAGGTCTTGCCGTCCCAGCGCATCACCGGCCGACCGTCCTCATGGGTCTTGTATTCCATGCGGTCATAAGCGAGCACCGCGTCGCGGCATTCGATGTTGGCAAACGCCTTGATGACAGGTTCGGGCGGGTTGATGCGGCCGTGGGTGCGGAAGTGCCATTGCAGGTAGCCGATCCACAGCACGATTTCGGCGATGGCGGCGGCTCTGGGGTTGATTTCCAGGCCGAGGAACTGGTGCGGGTCGACGGTGTTGCCCTGCATTTCCAGCAGGTTCTGGCCGGCACCGAGGTCGCTGAGCGTGCTCAGCACTTCGCCTTCCAGGCGTTTCATGTGTTCCAGGGTCACATACAGGAAGTTGGCGCTGCCGCAGGCCGGGTCGAGGATGCGAATCTCGCACAGCTTGTGGTGAAAGGCGCGGATTTCGGCCAATGCCTGGACTTCCTTGCCCTGGTTTTCCAGCGCTGCGGCGGCGGCCTGCACGGTTTTCCATTCGTCGCGCAATGGATCAATGATCGTTGGCATGACCAGCCGCTCGACGTAGGCTCTGGGCGTGTAGTGGGCACCCAGCTTGTGGCGTTCTTCCGGGTCCAGCGCGCGTTCGAGCAGGGTGCCGAAAATGGCCGGTTCGACCTGGCTCCAGTCGTGGCGGGCGGCGTCGATGAGTAGGTCGATCTGGGCTTGATCGAGCGGAATCGGGTCGATGTCGCGGAACAGGTTGCCGTTGAAACGCAACAGTTCCTGATTCAGCACCCCGCTGTAGCCACCGTTGTTCATGGTCTGCCACAGCTCGGCAATGGCCTTGGCGAAGTGTTGTGGCGTTTTTTTCAGTTTCTCCAGCAGCGCGGTGAATTCACCGCGCGGCAACAGGTCGACGTCTTCGCAGAACATGGTGAACAGACAGCGCTTGATGAAATGGGCGACACGCTCGACGTGGTAGCCATCTTTTTCCAGCGCTCTGGCGAGCAGGGCGAGTGTTTTGCTGAGTTCGCGGGTGACGCGCGCGGCGTACCTGGCCGGGTCCAGCGCGTCGGGGTTGGTCCAGATGCCGACCAGGCGTTGGCGGATGTGCTCGTCGCGCAGATCCGGCAGATGAATGCGATGGCTTCTGGGGTCGGGAAACGGCACGTACGTGGCGCCGCTTCTTGAGAACTCGGCATAAACCTCGATGGTTTTGCCAACGTCGCAGGTGAGCAAAAACGGCGGCCTGCCCTCATCGGCGGGCAGGGCGCGGATGTAGCTGTCGGCCTGGGCGACCGCGCGCAACATGGCCTTGTCCCAGCGGCTGGATTCGTGTTTTTCGCTTACGCGCTTGGCCTCCAGCACAAAATGGCCGCGCTTGTAGAGGTCGATATAGCCGCGGTTGACGGTGCCGTCGGCATGGTGGATGTCGACCCGTCGTTCGAACACGTAGGCATCGTCGCGGTCGTTTTCGCCAGCCGGTTCCGGGCCGGGCAGGCCGAGCAATTGACAAAGTTCGGTGAGAAACAGCTGGTAGTTGGCGCGTTCCTTGCCGCCGGTATCACGCCAGCGCTCGATGAAGGCGTCGACATCGCCGGGTGCTGTCGACGCTGCCGGTGCCTGGTGTGTGCCTTGCACCGTGTCCCCTGATTTGTTCTGTGTCATGACCGGATTGTTGTGGAATTTGTGCTCCGGGTCAAGTTGTAGCCGGTACATCTGCTGCTCTTCAGGATGTGTGTATTGCACAATGGCATTTCCGCCAGCCAAAGTACAAATCGTTGCCTGAATTGAGAAGACAGGTTGTGTCGCTGCGCGACAATACTATTCGAACTGGATCCCGGCCTGCGCCGGGATGACGGCAATCTTCGAGCATTTGATCAAGCTTGCCCTTCCGGCGCAGGCCGGAATGACGGCGATCTTTGAGCATTGGATCAAGCTTGTCCTTCCCGTGCAGGCCGGGATGACGGCGATCATTGAGCATTGGATCAAGCTTGTCCTTCCCGTGCAGGCCGGGATGACGGCGATCTTCGAGCATTGGATCAAGCTTGTCCTTCCCGTGCAGGCCGGAATGACGGCGATCTTTGAGCATTGGATCAAGCTTGTCCTTCCCGTGCAGGCCGGGATGACGGCGATCTTTGAGCATTGGATCAAGCTTGTCCTTCCGGCGCAGGCCGGGACTCAGTCCATACACAGACTTCTCTAAGCGATTCATTAATGGTGTGTATCGTGCTTGAGCATGGCTCAGGATCGCCAGCATTCCCGCTGGCATCGGTTGAGGCGCATTTGCATGTCTGGCGTTGGAATGCCTGGCCGAAGGCTTTGTGTGTGAATATGTCAAGCAGCATGATTGGGTTCGCCTGCAAGCAGTCTCCTACAGGAAGCGTTGTTTAACGGCTGTACGACGCCCTGGAGCGCCAGCGTCCCCGCTGGCATTGCATTAGTGTCGCTGCGCGACGGTTAAATGACTGGACACCTGCCGCGTTGCATGTCGCTATACATGTTGTTGACTGTCGCAGAGCGACACATCCAGGTATGACCAGCGTTGTTTTTGCAATCCATCTCTGCCGTCATTGGGGTGCAGGCCGGAATCCAGTCTTCGGAATAGTCGTATAGCGACTCCTTTGAACCATATCAGGTCACGCGGACTGTGTCGTATGATGCCAGGCATCATTGACTTTGTGCATTTCGCTCATAGTACAGGACATGCTCCACGCCGGGCAGGGTGCTCAAGGCTTCCAGCAGTGCCTCGTCGGCGGCCACACGCCAGTTGTCGGCAAAGCGCAGGCGGGCCTGGTAGTCGCCGGTGCTGATGTCGGCGATCACCTGTACCCTGCCGCCACCATTGCTGGCAGCAGCCACACGCCCCTGATTGTGCAGCACCTGTTGCAGTCGCTGCACCAGTTGCGTATCTGGTGCGTGCATGCGCAGATGCAGGTAGCGGGCATGGCGCAGGCGGGCGGTGGCCAGATCGAGGATCTCCCGCGCGCTGATGCGCAGACCGCCGTTGAAACGGTCGATGCTGGCGTCGCCCTTGATGATCACCAACTGATCCCTGTGCAGCAGTGCCTCACTGCTGCTGAACACCTCTTCGAAGACATTGATCTCGACCCGCGCCGTGCCGTCATCAACGGCCACAAAGGCCCCTTTGCCGGGACGTCGGCGGATCGCCATGATCAGCGCGGCGATCACCACAGGTTGTTTGCCCGCCTTGCCGGTTTTGCCGTTTGTGGCCTGAGCACCGGTCTGACTGCCGTCACCCAGCACGCGTCGGGTGATGTCCTCCAGCGTGCCACTGGTGAACCGGGCCAACTCGGCACGCAGGTGATCCAGCGGGTGTCCGGTCAGATACAGCCCCAGCGTCTCCCGCTCGGCGCTCAGTCGCTGTTGTTGCGTCCAGCGCTCCTGCACCGCACCGGCATTGGTCTCGCTACTGACTGCAGTCGCTGCCACGGGCATTTCACCGAACAGGCCTGACTGTCCAGCGGCGTCATCATGGTGGGCCTGCTCGGCGGCCTTGATCGCGGCCTCCAGATCGGCCAGCATCTGGGCCTGATGCTGCTGTGGAAAGTCCATGGCACCGGCCCGGATCAGTGCTTCCAGCGCGCGCCGGTTGACGTTACGCAGATCCTGGCGCAGACAGAAATCCGCCAGTGAGACAAAGCTGCCGGATGCGGGGCGACTGGCGATGATCGACTCGATGGCGGCCTCGCCGACCCCCTTGATCGCACCCAGCCCGTAGCGGATGGCACCGTTGTCAACGATGAAGCGATACGCCGAGCGCATCACGTCGGGCGGCAGAATCTCTATCCCCATCTGCCGGCAATCGTCGATCAGATTGGCGATCTTGTCCTGGTCGTCCATGTCCGCCGACAGCACGGCGGCCATGAATTCGGCCGGGTAGTGGGCCTTCAGCCAGGCGGTCTGATACGAAAGCATGGCGTAGGCGGCCGAGTGTGACTTGTTGAAACCATAACTGGCAAAGGTTTCCATCTGGTCGAACACGCTGTTGGCCAGGCGTTGATCAATCCCGTTCTGCTGCGCGCCAGCGACAAAAATATCGCGCTGCCGGTTCATCTCCTCGACTTTCTTCTTGCCCATGGCGCGGCGCAGCAGATCCGCCGCACCGAGGCTGTAGCCAGCCATGACCTGGGCGATCTGCATCACCTGTTCCTGATACAGGATGACCCCGTAGGTGGGTTCCAGGATGATCTCCAGCGATGGGTGCGGGTAATGGATTTTGGCCTCGCCGTGTTTGCGCTGGATGTACTCGATGGCCATGCCCGATTCCAGCGGGCCGGGCCGAAACAGCGCCACCAGCGCGACGATGTCGTCAAAACAGTCCGGTCGCAGCTTGCGCATGAGGTCACGCATGCCGCGCGATTCAAGCTGGAACACCGCCGTGGTGCGGCATTCCTGCAGCAGGCGGAAGGTGGCGGCATCGTCCAGCGGCAGCTTGCGCAGATCCAGCGCTGCCTGCTGTTGCGCGGCCCGCTGCCGGTCGATGTTCTGCACCGCCCATTTGATGATGGTGAGCGTGCGCAGGCCGAGAAAATCGAACTTCACCAGCCCCATGGCCTCGATGTCGTCCTTGTCCAGCTGCGACACCGTGCTGCCGCCGGGCTCGGCGTACAGGGCGGTGTAGTCGGTCAGCGGTCCCGGCGCGATGACCACGCCACCGGCATGCTTGCCGGCATTGCGTGCCAGCCCTTCGAGCTGCAGCGCCAGCTCGATGACGTTGTTGACATCTTCCTCCTGCGCGCGGCGTTCGGCCAGTTGCGGCTCGTCCTGCAGCGCCTTGTTCAGGGTCATGTTCAGATCGGGCGGAATCAGTTTGGCAATGCTGTCGACAAAGCCATAGCCATAGCCCAGCACGCGACCGCAGTCGCGCACCACGGCCTTGGCGTTCATGCGCCCGAAGGTGATGATCTGGCTGACCTGATCGTGCCCATAGGTGTTGGCCACGTATTCGATCACGCGGTCGCGGTCGGTCATGCAGAAATCGATGTCGAAATCCGGCATGGACACGCGTTCGGGGTTGAGGAAGCGCTCGAACAGCAGGTCATAGCGCAGGGGATCGAGGTCGGTGATGCCCAGTGCCCAGGCCACCACCGATCCGGCACCGGAGCCGCGTCCGGGACCGACCGGGATATCGTTATGCTTGGACCACTGCACAAAATCGGCAACGATGAGAAAGTAGCCGGGAAAGCCCATGCTATTGATGACATCCAGCTCCAGCCGTAGCCGGTCGTGGTAGTCGCTGTCACTGAAGCCCTCGGCCAGGCCCTCATCGCTCAGCCGCTGCTGCAAACCTGCGCTGGCCTTGGCGGCGAGAAAATCGGCCTCGCTGCGGGCGCCGGATTCCGGAAAAGCGGGCAGGGCGTATTGGTCGAACTGCAGTTCAAGATTGCAGCGCTGTGCCAGCAGCACGCTGTTTTCCAGCACCTGTGGCATGTCGCTGAACAGCTCGGCCATGTCCTCTGCCGAACGCAGATACTGCTGCTGGGTGTGGGGGGTCTGGCGGCGCTGATCGGCCAGCACACGTCCCTGATTGATGCAGACGCGGGCTTCGTGGGCGGTGAAGTCGTCTGGCTGCAGAAAACAGACATCGTTGGTGGCCACCACCGGGCAGCCGGTCTGGTTGGCCAGGGCGATCAGACAGCGCTCATACTCGGCCTCGCCGGTGTGACCAAGCCGGGCAATCTGCAGCACAAAGCGATCGCCGAAATGCTCGCGGTACTGGCGCAACAACTGTTCTGCCTGCTTGGTCTTGCCGGTCAACAGCAGCGACTGGCCGATGTCACCGCTGAGGCCGCCGCTGAGTGCAATCAGTCCGGCCTGGTGACGAAACAGCTCATCCTTGCTGATCCAGTGCTGGTCGCGACTGGCGCTTTGCAGATAGGCGGCGGACAACAGCCGGCACAGGTTGGTGTAGCCCTGGCGGTTCTGGCACAGCAGCAGCAGGCGGCCGGGGCTGGCGCTGCCGCTGCCGCTGCCGGGGATCAGCTGCACCTCGGCACCGATGATCGGCTTGATGCCGGCGCGCTCGGCAGCGCGGTAGAACTTGACCATGGCAAACAGATTGCTGTGATCGGTCAGCGCCACACAGTTCATATTGAGCTGCTGCAGCCGCTCCATCAGCTGGGGGATGCGGATCACGCTGTCGATCAGCGAGTACTCGCTGTGCAGGCTCAGATGAACAAAACCGGGTGCTGTCGACATGTCTCGCTGGCAGGCTCGCATTCAGGTTAACGGCTGCTGAGAACGGATGCGCCGGGGTGACGCTGACCGGACTCGTCAGTTCACACTCATCATAGCAAGCTGTTGCTGCGACATGGGTGAGCTGCGCAGGCATCGCGCTGCACCCGGCAGTTGCGCGCGCAACAGGCTTGTGATTGCCGCTGAAACCTGCTAAATTTGCGCGCTTGTCATGGCTCCGGCACAGGCACTGCACAGCATGCATGCCCTGGCTGATGTGATTGTGGTCGCACCGCGCCCGGATGCAGCATGGCCTTGCTATACTTTACCTGTGTGCTGATCATCCTGACGATGTCTGCACCCTGGACAAGGGCGATTAGCTCAGTTGGTTAGAGCGCTGTCTTGACATGGCAGAGGTCACTGGTTCAAATCCAGTATCGCCCACCATTACTTCCTGTAAATGCGACGATTCCTATTTTTTGGTGACTATTGTTTATTGACCGCCACCCAAGCCGCAACACCGTGATGAAACAAGCATGCCTGTGATCACACTGCCGGATGGCAGCCAGAGATCCTATCCCGAGCCATTGAGCATACTTGATGTCGCTGCGGACATCGGGCCCGGGCTGGCCAAATCGACCCTGGCCGGCGAGCTTGATGGCAGCCTGCATGATGCCTGTGATCTGATCACCACAGACGCCTCGCTGCGCATCATCACTGCGCGCGATGAGGAAGGGCTGGAGATCATCCGCCACTCCACCGCGCATCTGCTCGGGCAGGCGATCAAGCAGCTGTATCCCGAGGCGAAAATGGTCATCGGCCCGGTGATCGAAAACGGCTTCTATTACGACATTCACTATCCACCCGGCTTCAGCCAGCATGATCTGCAGCGCATCGAACAGCGCATGCGTGAGCTGGCCGCTGCCGACACCGCCGTGGTCAAGCGCATGACACCGCGCGATGAGGCTGTGGCGACGTTCTCCGCGCGCGGCGAGGACTACAAGCTGCAGCTGATCGAGGACATGCCCGAAGTCCAGAGCATGGGCCTGTATCAGCACGACGACTACATCGACATGTGCCGCGGACCGCACGTGCCGCACCATCGTTTTCTCGGCAGCTTCAAGCTCACCGCCGTGTCCGGGTCGTACTGGCGCGGAGACAGCAGCAATGAGCCCCTGCAGCGCATTTACGGCACCGCCTGGCGCAACGACAAGGAGCTCAAGGCCTACCTGCAGCGCCTGGAAGAGGCGGAAAAGCGCGATCACCGCAAGCTGGGGCAGCAGCTGGACCTGTTTCATTTTGAGGATTCCGCGCCCGGTCAGCCGTTCTGGCACGACAAGGGCTGGCTGCTGTACTCCTCGCTGATGGATTACATGCGCCGCAAGGTGCGCGCGCATGGTTACATCGAAGTGCACACGCCGCAGGTGCTGAGCCTGGATTTCTGGAAGTACACCGGCCACTGGGGCAAATATCGCGAAAACATGTTTGTCGTGGATGAGTCGGCCGAGACCAGCTTTGCCCTGAAGCCGATGAACTGCCCCGGCAATGTGCAGATATTCAAACAGGGGGTGAAAAGTTATCGCGATCTGCCGGTGCGCATGGCCGAATTCGGCAAGGTGTTCCGGCATGAGGCCTCCGGCGCGCGCCATGGCCTGATGCGGGTGCAGGGCTTTACCCAGGACGATGCCCACATCTTCTGCACGCCCGCGCAGCTCGAAGATGAAGTCATCGCCATGTGCGGGCTGATCAACGAGGTGTATGCCGAACTCGGCTTCACCGATGTCAAGGTCAAGCTGTCCACCCGTCCGGACGAGCGCATCGGCAGCGACGCCGATTGGGACCTTGCGGAACAGGCACTGGAAAACGTCTGTCGGGCACTGGAGCTGGACTGGAGCCTGAATCCCGGCGATGGTGCCTTCTATGCGCCGAAACTGGATTTTCATCTGCACGATGCGATTGGTCGGGTATGGCAGTGCGGCACCATCCAGGTGGACATGAACCTGCCCAACCGGCTGGACATTCTCTATACCGGTGAAGATGGCGAGAAACACCGTCCGCACATGGTGCATCGCGCCATCATGGGCTCGATCGAGCGTTTTCTCGGCGTGCTCATCGAGCACTACGCCGGCGATTTTCCGCTCTGGCTGGCGCCGGTACAGGTGATGATCATGAACATCACCGATGCGCAGCAGCCCTATGCACGCGCGGTGCATGAGCAACTGCTGCAAGCCGGCATCCGCGCCGAGCTGGACACCCGCAATGAAAAGGTCGGTTTCAAGATCCGCGAGCACACGCTGCAAAAAATCCCGCTGCTGGTGGTGGTCGGTGATCGCGAGGTCGAACAGCAGCTACTCAGTGTCCGGCTCAAGCAGGGTCAGGATCTGGGCAGCATGACGCCGGCGGCACTGATCGAGCTGATACAGCAGGCGGCGCAGCCAGGGCAGAATGATCTGCCGGCATTTGTGCAGCAACAGTAAAAAACATTGACCGCCGGAAAATACTTGCGGGTAGAATAGAACCCATTCATCACACAGGAGTTACCAAGATCGCTACGAGCAAAGATACACGCCGCAACGAGGAAATCGACGCACCCAAGGTGCGGGTGATTGATTCCGAAGGCAATCAGGCTGGCATCATGTCCAGCAGGGAGGCGCTGGCGCTGGCCGTTGATGCCGGTCTGGATCTGGTTGAGCTGGTGCCGCATGCCGAGCCGCCAGTGGTGCGGATCATGGATTTCGGCAAATACCGCTTTGATCAGGCCAAGAAAACCCAGGCCTCACGCAAAAAGCAAAAGCAGATCCAGGTGAAGGAACTGAAGTTCCGCCCCGGCACCGATGTGCATGATTATCAGGTGAAGATGCGCAATCTGGTCAAATTCATCGAGGAAGGCAACAAGGTCAAGGTCACCATCCGCTTCCGTGGTCGGGAAATGGCCCACCAGGAGCTTGGCATGGAAGTCATTGATCGCATTGAAGCCGATCTTGGCGATACCGTGGTGGTCGAATCCAGACCGAAAATGGAAGGGCGGCAGATGAGTATGTTGCTGAGCCCGAAACGCTGATATAATAATCGGCTGGTTGTGAATCTTTGCAGCCGACCTCGGGTCGGTGGCAGCGATGTGCGACCGCAAGCGTTGGCGAGTAGGCAAGCGCTCCGGCAGTTCAAACTGTGCGGAGTCACTCGTCGAAGTGACCAAAAGAACCTTGCTGGCTGTGCAGCCTTTAGCCTGCAGCAGCCTGTGCTGAGTTCATTAAATACGGAGTTTTTCCATGCCGAAGATGAAAACCAACCGTGGTGCCGCCAAGCGGTTCCGCAAGACCGCCAGTGGCAAGTTCAAGCGCGGACACGCGTTCACCAGCCACATCCTTACCAAAAAAGACACCAAGCGCAAGCGTCGTCTGCGCGCGACCGGGCATGTCTGTGCTGCAGACACACGCATGGTCAAACGCATGCTGCCGTACGTATAACGCCGGTTTCTTGACAGTTAAGGAGAATCAATCATGGCTAGAGTAAAACGTGGCGTTACCGCCAAACGTCGTCATAATGCAGTGCTGGCGCGGGCCAAAGGCTATTACAACGCGCGGCGCAAGAATTTCCGTACTGCCACCCAGGCAGTCACCAAGGCCGGTCAGTATGCCTACCGCGACCGCCGCGTCCGCAAACGCGATTTCCGCGCGCTGTGGATCGTGCGCATCAATGCGGCAGCGCGTCTGCATGGCTTGTCCTACAGCCGCATGATGCATGGCCTGAAGCTGGCCGAGATCGAGATCGATCGCAAGATGCTGGCCAATCTCGCCATCACCGATGCCGATGCCTTTGCGGCACTGGCGAAGCAGGCGCAGGCGCAACTGTCCTGAGCCGATCCGGTTGTCGGCTGGGTCTGGCCCAGCCGTCAGCTCGCCCCATTCAGCGCGGCAAGCCACCGCTTTCGCGCTGTTCACGATGACATGAAAGCGGTGCATGGCCGATGCTGCAATCTGATATTGACAAGCTGCTGGAGCAGGCGCGTGCCGAAATCGGCGCCAGCAGCGACCTTGAGTCACTGGATCGTTGCCGGGTTGCCTGGCTGGGCAAAAGCGGTACTGTCACTGCACAGCTGAAAGCGCTCGGCGGCTTGCCACCCGAGCAGCGGCGTGCAGCCGGACAACGCATCAATGAACTGAAAGCCTCACTGCAGGCGCTGCTGCAGACACGGCGTGACAGCTTGCAGCAGGCACAGCTGGAACAGGAACTGTTGCAGGAGCGCATCGATGTCAGCCTGCCGGGACGGCGACAGTTCCTGGGCGGGATTCATCCGGTCACACGCATGCGTAACCGCATGGTGGATGTGTTTGCCCGACTGGGCTTTGAGGTCGCCACCGGGCCTGAGATTGAGGATGACGAGCACAATTTCGAGGCGCTGAATTTTCCTGCCCAGCACCCGGCCCGGGCCATGCACGACACCTTCTATTTTCCCGACGGGCGACTGTTGCGCACACACACCTCGCCGGTACAGATCCGCGCCATGCGCGGGCAGGGCGCGCCGTTGCGGGTGATCGCGCCGGGACGCGTCTATCGCAGCGACTCCGATCAGACCCACTCGCCCATGTTCAACCAGCTGGAAGGCCTGCTGGTGGACGAGGGCATCAGTTTTGCCGATCTGAAGGGGGTGCTGCAGCAGTTCGTCGACACCCTGTTCGAGCGGCATCTGGAGATTCGTCTGCGACCGTCGTATTTTCCCTTCACGGAACCGTCCGCCGAAGTCGACATTGCCTGGCAGCGCCGCGATGGCAGCAGCGGCTGGCTGGAAGTGCTGGGTTGCGGCATGGTGCATCCGAACGTGCTGGAGCACTGCAACATCGACAGCGAGCGCTATACCGGCTATGCCTTCGGCATGGGCATCGAGCGCTTTGCCATGCTGCGCTACGGCGTCACCGATCTGCGCCAGTTCTTCGACAACGATCTGGGTTTTCTGGAGCAGTTCGTATGAAATTCAGTGTTGCCTGGCTGCAGCAGCTGTGCGGCTTAAGCTTCGATGCGCAGACGCTGGCCGATCGCCTGACCGCCGCTGGCCTGGAAGTGGACAGCGTGGCACCGGTCGCGGCCGCCTTCACCGATGTGGTGGTGGCCAGGATCGTCGACTGCAGGCCACACCCGCAGGCCGACAAGCTGCAGCTTTGCACTGTCGATGACGGCAGCGGCGAGCCACTGCAGATTGTCTGCGGAGCACCCAATGCCAGAACGGGGCTGGTGGCACCACTGGCACGGGTGGGCGCGCGTTTGCCCGGCGATGTGCGCATCAGGCAGGCCAAACTGCGCGGCGAGGCATCGTTTGGCATGCTCTGCTCGGCCAGCGAACTGGGACTGGACGACGACGCCTCCGGACTCATGGAATTGCCGCAGCAGGCGACGGTTGGCAGCAGTCTGATCGACTGTCTGCAACTCGACGATCATGTCATCGACATCGATCTGACCCCTAACCGGGCCGATTGCCTGAGCATGCGCGGCCTGCTGCAGGAAGTCTCTGCCCTGTATGATTTTGCCGCGCCGGCAATGCCAGTGCCTCAAGTGGCGATCGCAAGCTCTGCCAGCATGGCCTGCAGCGTGGCCGACAGCAGCGATTGCCCGCGCTATGCACTGCGCGTGGTCAGCGGCATCGACAACCATGCCGACACGCCGATCTGGATGCAGGAGCGTCTGCGCCGGGCCGGCCTGCGCAGCAAATCACCGGTGGTGGACGTCACCAATTACGTGCTGCTGGAATACGGCCAGCCCCTGCATGCCTTTGATCGCCACAAGCTGCCGGCCGCCACCGAAGCATTGCATGTGCGCCGCGCACGTGCTGCCGAGCGCATGACACTGCTCAACGGTGATGAACTGGTCATGGATGCGCAGCACCTGCTCATTACCGCGGCCGACCAGCCGGTAGCGCTGGCCGGCATCATGGGCAGTGCCGATTCCGCCGTCGATGCAGACAGCACCGAAGTGGTGCTGGAAAGCGCCTGGTTTGCACCCTCAGTCATCATCGGCAAGACCCGCGATCTGGGCATCAGCAGTGAAGCCGCACACCGCTTCGAGCGCGGCATCGATCCGGCCATTCAGCTGATGGCACTGGATCGTGCCACCGAGCTGCTGCAACAGATTGCCGGTGGTCAGGCCGGACCGGTGACAATCACCGAGGCAGTGGCGCAGTTGCCACAGCCACAGACCATCACCCTGCGTGCCAGTCGCGTGGCCCATTTGCTCGGTACGCAGATCGACGACGCCCACATCATGAAGCTGTTGCGTGCCCTGGGCATGCAGCTGGAACACGCTGCCGAGCGTCACGAGTTCACCGTGACCACCCCTTCGGCGCGGCTTGATCTGCAGCTGGAAATCGACCTCATCGAAGAAGTCGCCAGGTTGTACGGCTATGATCGTCTGCCGGCGGCAGACCCGTCTGGCAGACTGCGGCTGCCGGCGCTGCCGGAAGCCGAGATCAGCCTGCGTCGGCTGCAGCACATGTGTGCCGATCTGGGTTACCGCGAGGTGATGAATTTCAGTTTCATCCGTGCCTCGCTGCTGCTCGACTGCTATCCCGAACGCACACCGGTGGCGCTGGCAAACCCGATCAGCAGTGATCTCAGTCACATGCGCACCGGGCTGATCCCCGGTCTGTTGCAGTGCTTGCAGCACAACCTGAACAACAAGCGTGGTCGCTATCGGCAATCGGTGCGCCTGTTTGAGGCTGGCACCGTGTTCAATGCCGACGATGCACATGCCGAACAGCAGCACCTTGCCTTGCTGGCCACCGGCACTGCCGGGCCGGAACAGTGGGGCCGCGCCGCCCGTCCGCTGGATTTCTATGATTTCAAAGGTGATGTCGAGCATCTGCTCGGGCTCAACGCTCACAGCTTCCGCTTCCGGCCGTGCGCAAATCACCCCTGTCTGCATCCCGGGCAGGCCGCTGAGATCCATAAAATGGTCAACGGTGAAGCCATTTTTGCCGGTGTCATCGGCAGGCTGCATCCACGCCTGTGTCAGGCTCTGGATCTGCCGCGACATTGCCATGTGGCAGAACTCAAGACCTCGGTGGTGGCCACGTCGGAACTGCCAAAAGCGGCAAACGTCAGCAAATATCCAATCATCAGACGTGATCTGGCACTAATTGTCCCTGAACAGCTGTCTGCGGACGAATTGCTGGACAGCATACGCCAGCTTGGCGGTGAGCTGCTGAAAGACCTGTTCGTGTTCGATGTGTATCAGGGGCAGGGTATAGAATCTGAACATAAAAGCCTTGCTATCGGCTTGATTTTGCAGGATAGTTACAGGACACTTACAGACGATCGGGCGGAAAATCTGATCGCGGGAATTTTGCAGGGGCTGGAGCAGGCACATCAGGTGCGACTGCGACAGGCCTGACCATGACGGTCAGGTCAGGCAGCCCGGGATGCGGAACCTGTTATACGTAATGGACTTACGCTGAGAGTAGACTAGAGATGGCACTAACCAAGAACGACCTGGCGGCGGCACTGTTTGATGAAGTAGGCTTGAACAAGCGTGAGTCGAGAGAGTTTATCGACAGTTTTTTCGAGCTGATACGGCATCAGCTGGAGCGTGGTGAAAGCGTGAAGTTGTCCGGCTTTGGCAACTTTCAGCTGCGTGACAAGAGCACGCGGCCGGGTCGAAACCCGAAGACCGGTGAAGAGATCCCCATTTCCGCGCGACGTGTGGTCACCTTCAAGCCTGGTCAGAAACTCAGAAACAGAGTAGAAACCTATGTTGGATCAGGGGACTAATCAGGAACTGCCTAGCATTCCCTCGAAGCGTTATTTCACCATTGGTGAAGTGGCAGAACTGTGTGCCGTCAAACCACATGTGCTCAGATACTGGGAGCAGGAATTCGATCAGCTGAAACCGTTGAAGCGTCGTGGCAATCGCCGTTACTATCAGCGTCACGACGTCATTCTGGTGCGCCAGATCCGTGCTCTGCTGTACGAGCAGGGCTACACCATCGGCGGCGCGAGACAGATTCTCAATGGTGATTCCTCACACACGGACATCAGTAGAAGTCAACAGATTATCAAGCAGTTGCGAACAGAACTTGAAGAAATTCTTGATGTGCTGAAAGCCTGAAACCTGGTCTTTCAACACCGCCCGCGTGCTACACTATGCATCCGGTTTACATTCATCACGGTAAAGTTCGAAAGCAGTCGGAGCGTAGCGCAGCCTGGTAGCGCACCACAATGGGGTTGTGGGGGTCGGGAGTTCGAATCTCCCCGCTCCGACCATTCGAACACTGTCTTGCCAACAAGAAACTGAACTGGCCGCGACCGTCATCATCAGCGCGGTCCGCAATGCTGACACCCAGTGTCCAACTGGCCGATGTCCACCTGTATAAGCGTTCAGATTGTCTGGCTCAGTGTCAATCTTTATGGAAATCATCGTCTATGAACAGTAAGCACGCCATCGTTACCAGCATGCCGGACATTGCTTCCAGCGAAATGCCATCAATCCGCGGCAAGCTGGACTGGGTCGGCATGAACGACATCGAAATGCCGGTGACGGTGGTCACGGCGGACGGCAGCAGCATACAGTGTCCTGCCCGCATCAATGCCTTTGTCAATCTGGCGGATCCGGACAAGCAGGGGATTCACATGTCGCGGCTGTACCTGCTGCTGGACGAAACCCTGGAGAACACCGCCATCACTCCAGCGACGCTGAAGCAGCTGGTGCTTGGTTTTCTCGATTCCCACACCGGGCTCAGCGACCGCGCCATGGTGCGCATTGATTTCGATTATCTGGTCCGGCGTCCGGCCCTGGTGAGCGACAATTCGGGCTGGCGTCGCTATCCGATCAGCCTGATCGGCGAGGTGCGCGATCAGCAGTTTCGTCTGGAGATGTCGCTGCGGGTGCTGTACTCATCCACCTGCCCATGCTCGGCCGCCTTGTCGCGACAGCTGGTGCAGCAGAAGTTCGCCAACGACTTCAGCCGCGCTGACAAGCTGTCACGCAGCACGGTGCACGCCTGGCTGGGTGAATCGGAGAACATCATTGCCACGCCACACAGTCAGCGCAGCGCCGTGGATCTGCGCGTGCGCTTCATTGAGCAGGAAAATGAGCTGGTCATACTGGATATGATCGAGCTGCTTGAGGGGGCGTTGAAGACGGCGGTGCAGTCGGCGGTCAAGCGTGAGGACGAACAGGCGTTTGCCAACCTCAACGGCACCAACCTGATGTTTTGTGAGGATGCGGCACGACGGGTCAAGGCGGCGCTGGAATCGGATCCTGTTGTGGCCGACTACTGGGCGCGCTGCTCACACTTTGAAAGCCTGCATCCGCACAATGCCGTGGCCATTGTCACCAAAGGCCTGGCCGATGGCTACGAACCGATCGACAACTGTCACGACCATCATTGATGACCGTTGCTGCCGCCACTGAGCGCTGTCAGGTCTGATTTGCGGACGGTCGTTCGCGTGCGGCCAGAAGGCGCTCGCTCAGAGCGAACGACTTGGGGTTGTCGACATCGATGGGGCCATAGGCATAGGGCAGAAACACCGCATGCATGCGCAGACCAAGATTGCGACCAATGCGTCGTATCAGCCGGTCGGTGCTGGTCAGCTTGAATTTGTACAGCACAAACGGCAACAGACCAAAGGCCTTGAGGATGCGCCAGTGTTTCTTGCCGAACTGGCCGCCACTACGAAAGATGCTCACCCCTGACAGTGCCTTGCGCGAGTGCAACAGGTACAGATTGCACGACGAGAAACCACCATCGCGCAGCCAGTGCCAGTTCAGATTGGAATCCGGAATCTCCGGCGTGACATCGCACTCGCGGGTCAGCCCCAGCGCCGCATCGCCTGCGGCATCACAACCCTGCTGAACAAAGTCGCGAATCAACTCGGCGGTGTGCAGCGCGTTGTCGCCGGTGGTGATCAGCAATGGCCACCCGGCATCCGGGATTTGCCTGGCTGCGGCCAGCACGCTGTCGGCCAGATTGCCTTCCGCGGCCACCGCCTGCACAGTGCCTGCTGCCAGCCAGTCACGCAGGCGCTCACCGTCGCGCAGCACGGCGGCATCATCGATGCTGACATAAACCCTGGCAACACAGCCACTGTCGAGCAGGGCAGCAATGACCCGCTCCAGCATGATCTGGCCATGGATGTGCAGCATGCATTTGTGGCTGACATCGCCCATGGCGCACAACGGATCGGTCACCCCCGGGCGACGTGCGGCCATGACCAGTGCGCTGGTCTGCGGGTGTGGCTGGCTCATGCTGTGCTCCTGTGCTGCCTGGCCATGCTCAGGCCGGTATGCTGATGTCGGCGAACAGGCTGGTTACTTCACTGCTGTGGGCCAGCACCGGGAAGTGCTCCAGCGCCTGGCGCAGGGCTTGTTGCTGTGTGGCATCAAGCAGCCCGCTGCAGCATTCTTCAAACTTCTGCCAGTACTGGCTGGTTGGAAACGGATCCTGAATGCTGCCTTTGGGCATCATGGTTTCGGCGTGGTGGCAACTGCCATCGGCACAGTGCACCCTGAGCTCCGTCGGCGTCACGCTTTCCAGTGTGTGGCGCGGAAACAGCTGAATTTTGTCGCAGTGCCGCAGCACTTCCGGGCGCTGTACCGCAGCATCGGTGAAGTCTGCCAGTCCGGCACGCCCGTGTTCGAGCAGGCAGGCCAGGGCGTAGTGCATGGAAAATTTCGCCTGCAGGCCGGTTTGTGGCCGATGATGGAACAGGTTGTTCAGATTGGCGGCTGGTGCATGCACCTCAATGCGCACGATGTCATCGCCGCCGAGCTGCTGCTGTTGCATGATCTGCAGCAGCAGATCCATGGCGCGATGGGCACTGCCGCAGTTGGGAAAGCGTTTGACCCGGTAGCCGTGGCGGGTGATCAGCAGTGGCTCACCCACTGGCTGCAGATTGAAGCTCAGGGTCTGGCCGTGCTCGGCACCGGTCAGGCCGGCCTTGAGCTGTTCCCGATCCGGACCGACCATCAGGGTGTTCATGCCGTGCTGGCCATCCAGCGTGTGCATGCCCGCCTGCATGCCCTGCTGGGCCAGCGTTGCCGCCATGATGCCACGCATCGCCGCCAGCCCGGCGTGCAAGGGTTTGGTCATGGTGCCGAATTGCGACATGAAGCCGGACGACATGCTGCTGGCCAGTGACAGCGCATGCGCAGTTTGTGTGGCATCCAGCCGCAGCAGCCGGGCACAGGCCGCGGCGGCACCGAACACACCGACCGTGGCGGTGGCATGCCAGCCGCGATCGCGATGGGTCGGGTTGACCCCCTGGCCGATGCGCCCCATGATCTGCAGGCCGACGATGTAGGCATCCAGCACTTGCTGACCACTGCTGTGCAGCACGTCGGCCTGCGCCAGGATGGCCGGAAACAGCACCGTGGAGGCATGTGCCTTTGGCGGATCAAAATTGTCGTCATAATCCAGCGCGTGGCCAGCCGTACCATTGACCAGGGCCGCCCATGGCAGCGGCAGCGGCTGCGGATGACCGATCACATGCGCCGCCTGTCGGGCCTGCTCACCGCACCACAGCTTTACAGTGGCCAGAGCATTGCGGGTGGCCGGTTCCAGGGCACCGGGCAGCATCACGGCCACGGTATCGATCAGTTCACGGTGGGCGCTTTCCAGCGCTGGCGCTGGCCAGCTGGCCGGTGCCTGCGCGACCCAGTCGGCATAGATCTGCGTAACGGTGTGCTCGGCCATGCGTTGCGCTACAGGGTTTTGTCGACCAAGTCGGGCACCAGGGCCGATTTGATGTCGTACACCAGGCAGGGCTGGCGGCACAATGCGCGCACCCAATCGGCACCGCGCTGCAGAAAACTGTCGTGCGGCACCGCCAGAATGACACAGTCATAGTGACCGCTGATGGGTTCGGCACACAGTTCGATGCCGAGTTCAGCCTTGGCGTCCTCGCTGCGCACCAGTGGGTCATACACGTCGATGCTGGCCACCATGCTGAGCAGGTAACGATGAATGTCGACCACCTTGGAATTGCGCAGATCCGGGCAGTTTTCCTTGAACGAGATGCCCAGAATCAGCACGTTGGCGCGGGTCACCTCGATGTCACGCTGGGTCATCATGCGCGTGACCTTGCGCGCGATGTAGGTGCCCATGCTGTTGTTGATGCGGCGTCCGGAGATGATCAGGTCAGGATGGTGGCCGACGCGCTGGGATTTGTGAATCAGGTAATAGGGGTCCACACCGATGCAGTGGCCACCCACCAGACCGGGCTTGAACGGCAGGAAGTTCCACTTTGTGCCGGCCGCTTCCAGCACCTCATAGGTGCGCAGATCCATGTGGTCGCAGATGATGGCGAGCTCGTTCATCAGCGCGATGTTGATGTCGCGCTGGGCATTTTCCACCACTTTTGCCATTTCGGCGGTGCGGATGGATGCGGCCGGGAAGGTGCCGGCGGTGATGATTTTGGCGTACAACGCATCGATCTGGCTGGCACAGGCCGGGGTCAGCCCGGCGGTGATTTTGCGGATGTCGGCGAGCTTGCGTTCCTTGTCCGCCGGATTGATGCGCTCAGGGCTGTAACCCAGACCGAAATCCACGCCGGCGCGCAGCCCGGAGCGCTCCAGCAGCGGCAGACACATTTCTTCGGTGACACCGGGGTAGACGGTGGATTCATAGATCACCAGGTCGCCGCGCTTGAGACAGCCGGCGATCAGTTCTGTCGCGCTTTTGATGGCACCGAGATCGGGCTGCTGACTCAGATCAATCGGTGTCGGCACGGTCACGATGAACACATTGCAGGCAGCAATGTCTGCGGCATCGGCGCTGTAGCTGAGCTGATCAGCCGCCTGCAGTTCAGCCGTGGTGGCCTCCAGGGTCACGTCCACACCCTGGCGCAACTCGTCAATGCGCTGCTGATTGATGTCGAAACCGACCACTTCGCCATGCCGCTGGAAAGCCAGCGCCAGCGGCAGCCCGACATAGCCCATGCCGATGATGCAGATGCGCTGTTGCGCAGGAAATGGAGGCGACGTCGTGTCGCCCTGGATGCTGGTCTGATTCATCTGCGTCTCAGCTGTGTGTGGTAACCCAGTAACCGGACAGGATGCGTTCGCCGCGCTTGCCGGATTCACTTTCTGACATCACCCTGGCACCGATGCCGGAAAGATTGTCGCCGTGCATGCGATAGTGAAACAGCGGTTCGGGAATGTGCAGTCCGCGCCAGCCCTGATCGACCATGCGCAGCCATTTGTGATGCTTGGTGCCGACCTTGATGCTGGTGTCAAACGGCATCACCTGCAGGTAGGCTTCGCTGAGGCATAGCGCCGGTTCCGGAATGTAGGACATGGTTTTGAGTTTTTCGGCGTCAAAGGCGGTGGAGCGGCCGCGATCGATGGTTGCATCGTGCTCGTCGATGAGCATGCAGTCACTGTAGACGATGGCAATCGACGGGTCGCTGGCACGCGCCTGCAGCATGACCTGCAGGGTGCGCTCGATGTAATCCGGCACCAGCCGGTCATCGGCGTCCAGCGTCAGCATGTAAGGTGCGGTGATTTCGTGCATGACGGCATTCAGCGCCGACAGTTTGCCCTGGTTCGGCGTCTGCCGGTGCAGCACGGTGCGGCGCTGCGCGGTGCTGGCCGGCAGCATCGACTCGATGATGGCAACCGAGTTGTCGCTGCTGCCGTCGTCGACCACGATGATGTCCAGCGCCGCGTGGGTCTGTTGCAGCACGCTGTCCAGCGTGGCGGCGATATAGCGGCCATAATTGTGATTGGGGATCACCACGCAGACGCGCTGCGCGTCAGTATGGTCGGTGCTGTGGTCAGTCCCGGGATGGTTGCTCATGGTTCGGTTCTCGGTCGGCATCATGCTCAGGCGATGATGTTGTGCGGGTGAGCCAGCAGCTGTTGCCAGCCGGGCTCACAGTGTTGTCTGATTCGGTCAATCTGTGCGGCACTCAGGGCGCTGCGTTTGCGCTCGCTGTCATCCTTGAACGTGGTCTGGTTCTGGTCGTCCTTGGAATAGACCTGAAACTGCTGCAGCATCTGCTGCAATTGCTCAGCTGTGGGCTCCAGCGCAAACGCAGCAGCCAGCACGCGGGCGAAAGTATCCGGCTTGAAACCGGCATAGTTTAGCATTTTGGCTGCTGCCGTAGTATCCAGAATGCGGGCAAAACCGTGTGCATAACAGGCCGCCAGATACTCCACATCGTCCATCGCCGCCAGCGTGGCGGCATCCATATTGCTGAGGAACATGGCCTGGGCGCTTTGGCGCGCCAGCAGGATGGCGGTGGTCTCGCGTTGTACCGAGGCGATCACTTCGACCGGATCGCGATACATGTACAGCATCGGTGTGGCCGGGAAACAGGCGTGAATAAAATCCGCATACAGCGTGTTCCAGCTGATGAACTTGATGAACACCTGCTGTTCGTCTGGCCGTCGCTGCCGGCACAGCAGATGCATCAGGTTGCGAAAACGGCGCTGATTGCGGGCATCATGTTGCGGCTCCCAGCTTGATTGCCGTTGCCAGTTGTCGCTGATCCAGGCCCAGAAACCATGCTGCAGCACCGCCGGCTGGTTGATCACGGCCAGACCATCGGCGCGTGCCAGCGCCTTGCCCAGCAGTGTTGATCCGCAGCGCGACACATGCAGAATAAAGCCACGCGGTGACCGCACATCGGGCAGCAGCGCTTCGCCATCCAGCAACTCTGCAGCAACGCTGAAAGCCGAGGCGATGCCGCCAGCCAGCGCCAGCTGCTGCATAGTGTAGATGTGCTGCCATTCCTGATAGCGGTGATCACCCAGATCGGCAAAATGCAGCAGCCCGCTGTGCGGGTTCAGTGCCACCGGCACCAGTTGCGGGTTGTCCCGTAGCCGCTGCCGGGCGCTGTCAACATCGAGCACGTTGGCAGCCAGTTGCGGCAGCAGTGCTTCGATGACCTGATGTTCGGGCAGGGCAAAAATCGGCACTTCGGACTGTGCCGTCGCAGCCGTGTTGGTGTGTGCATCAGTCGGGTTGTGGTGCTCGCCATCGCTGTGACCGGTTGCTGAGATGGCGGCGACTTGGGCGTCAGGCTTGTGCATGGCGACATTATACGCCTGCAGGCCACACAGATTAAGCGCTGGCTGGTTTAATGAAATGGTGCGCTGGCAGTGATGTTGCTAGTGTACCCCGCCGGAAATATTGTAACGTTCAGCGAGTCGGAAAGCGCTTAGCCGCAAGGCATGGCTCGCAGGTCATGGCCACTCCATGGCCAAGAGCCATAACACAGCGGATGAGTGCTTTCCGGCTCGCCCTGCGGGAGCGCACCTGAGGCTGCATTACGGCGTTGCAATCCTTGTCAAGGGCTTGCCATTCACTACGGATTGCGTCTTGTACTGCAGCCTCAGGACGCGCTCTGAATGTCACAGTATTTCCGGCGGGGTACACTAGCCCGCATTATTCATGAACCTGACTACTGCGATGCCTCCAGCCCGCGCATCTGCGACGTTTTGCTCGGTCACGAATCCTCAACGTACTGTCAAGTACGCCTGCGGTTCGTTCGGTCGCGAAACACCACAGCTACACGTTCTGGCAGCATCTCGCTACGTCAATTCATGAATAATGCGGGCTAGTACAGGCCTGGATCTGCCGGCGCAGGGCACGCAGTCCGTGTATCAGGCGCGGGCCGGGTCGTCCCAGCCAGGCTTCACTGATCGGCTGAATCCGGTCATGGCGTACTGCCGGGATGTTTTCCCAACCCGCGCGACGGCGCACGATGTGTGGCCGGTAGTTGTCACTGCTGACCCCGCACCAGGACATGACGATCAGCTCCGGTGCCGCAGCCTGTGCCTGAGCGGTGCTGATTTCCAGGCTGGCGACATCCTCGTCCGCCCATGGGTTGCTGCCACCGGCCAACTCGATAAGCTGGGTCGCCCACGATTGCCGGCCGGGCACGATCACCGGTTTCGGCCACCACTCGATCAGCACTGGCAGCGGCTGTGTATTGTGCGCTGCCTCAGGCTTGCCGGCCTGCTGCAGTTGCTGCAGGAAGTCTGCGGCAAGTTGCTCGCCTTGCGCAGCCAAATCCAATGCTGCGGCAATGCTGCGGATGTCAGTGGCGATATCGGCGAGGCTGCGTGGCGCGGTGATCAGCAGTGGCAGCCCCGCTGCCTGCAGATTCTCGATGACCCGTTCATGTCCGGGTACTGTGTCTGACACCACCACCAGATCCGGTGACAGGGCCGCGACGCGCGCCGGATCCACGTCCAGATCCGGCCCCACCCGCGGCAGCCTGTTGACCACATCGGGTGGATAATCGGAATGGTCATCGACCCCGACCAGCTGTCCGCCAGCACCCAGGGCACAGATGATTTCGGTGTTCGAACAGCTGTGACTGACAATCCGCATCAGTCGCAGCAGCTAAGGATGAGCGCTGCGGTGCGCAGCATTACACAGTCAGATGGAATGGGCAGATGGAATGGCTTACTGGCGACGACTGGCGCTGCCCGACTGGCTGCTGCCGGCCGCCGCACGGCCTCCACCGCCGCCACTGCGGGCCATGCTGCCGCGGCTGGAACCAAAGCCACCCCGATCTGACCAGCGATCTGAGCGATAGGCATCACGCAGGTGGCGGTTGCTGTAGCGCGGGCTGATGCCCTGGTAGCCATAACCACCGCGAAAACCGCCATAGAAGCCTGGATAGAAGCCGCCGTAAAAGCCTCGATAGAAACCAGGGCCGTAAAAGCCATGGCCGAAGCCGCCAAAGTACCAGGGGTAATAAAACGGACTGTAAAATCCGCCATAACCGTAGGGATAGTAACTGGGCTGGCGGTAGCGGGCAACATAGTAACCTTCGCCTTCCTGATAGCTGTTGCCGGCGTAATAGCCACTGCTGTCTTCCGGCCACAGGAACAGCACATCGGTGTTCACCACCGGGTACTGGTAATCGAAATCATTGATGCTGGTGCTTTCGATGCGCTCGATGCGGCCGGTGATGGTGACCTCGCGACCGGGTGTGAAGATCTCCGGATCCAGAAAGCTGTTCTTGCAGGCGACGAAGCGGCCAATGCTGAGGTCGCGATCCTGCGGTCGGGCAATGTCTTCGTCCAGATTCTGGCCAAGAATCTCCATGCAGGAACGGCCGTCATCGTTGTAGGCCTTGAGTATGGAGCCACCCCAGCGCACCTCGCCGCCAACCAGGCCGGGGTTGTTGCCGACATCTGCCGGGCGAACGGCAGCGTAGTCACCAGCCAGTGGTTTCGGCATGCTGACACAGCCGCCGAGCAGCAGACTGGCCAGCAGGACAAACGATGTGAGAGCGGTTTTCATGGCACTGCACCTCAATGAAGTATTCATCAGCAACAACACATGGTTAAGACACGGAATCAGTCCAGCAGTTCGTTCACCTTGGCCGCACAGATGAAGTCGTTTTCCGACAGCCCGTTGATGGCGTGGGTGGTGAAGGTGACCAGGCAAAAGTTGTAGCCGGCACTGAAATCAGGGTGGTGCATCTGCTGATTGGCGATCCAGGCCATGGCATTGATGAAGGCCATGGTCTTGTAAAAGCCCTTGAATTCAAACCGGCGCTGGATGGCTTTACCGTCATCCTGCAGCGTCCAGCCGGGCACTTGCTGCAGCAACTGGTCAGCCTCATCTCTGCTCAGCGGCTGGGTACCGCCTTCGCAGGGCACACATTTTTGTTGTGACAGATCGGTCATGGTATTACTCCTTGGCAATATCGGGTTCAGGCAGCCTGTTTGGGTGGAAACAACGGATCGAATTCGCCCATGATGCGCGCCTTGCGGATCCAGTTGATCAGATCCATGCTCGCCAGCTCGAACATGTCGTGGAAATTGTGCAGCACATAATAGACTGGCTGGTAGATGTCGATGCGATACGGGGTGCGCAATGCTGAGAGGATGTCGAACCGGCGTCGGATCGGCTGATCGCTCTCGACCGCATACACGCATTCGCCGGGTGAGGAATTGATGCCGCCGCCATAGCTGCGAATACCGTGGTGCGAATCAATCAAGCCAAATTCGACGGTGAACCAGTACAGCCGGGCCAGCATGACACGGTCGGCCTTGCTGGCCTTGAGGCCGGCTTTGCCATAGCTTTCGGTGAAATCGGCGAAAGCCTGATGGGTGAGCATGGTGGCATGGCCGAAGATTTCGTGGAAAATGTCCGGCTCCTGCAGGTAGTCCATCTCGTCACGGTGGCGGATGAAGGAGGCCGCCGGAAAGCGTTTCTCGGCCAGCAGGGTGAAGAAACGATCGAAGTTGATCAGCGCCGGGACCGGTTCCACGCGCCAGCCGGTGCGGGCGTAGAGCTTCTCGGACACCTCGCCGGGTTGCGGGATACGATCGCTGGGCAGATCCAGAATCTCCAGGCCGTCGAGAAACTCGGGGCAGGCGCGCCCCTTGATGATGTCCATCTGCCGTGTGATCAGATCATGCCAGACCGCGTGTTCGTCCTCGCTGTACGGGATGATGCCGTTGTCGTCAGGAACTTTGGCTTCGTATTTGCTGGTTTTACTCATGGCTGGTTTTACTCAAAAAAGGCTCGCTTGCAAACAGGGTTTACAATGGACATTGGGACACTTGATGAGACATGCAAATGCGCTGTTCGATGACAAGCATCGCTGCGGTTTACGCCTGCGGCACGGGTCTGAATCAGGGCGCATCCACAGATGTTCCAATTTAACATGAAACCGCTGCATCAAGACAGTGACCACGGCCTGCGCGGCTGCTTCTACGCAGACGACATGCAGCACAGAACCCGCCACCGCGCTGCCACTCTGGAATCTGATCTGACGCTGGATGTGGCCATCATTGGAGCCGGTTTCGCCGGCTTGAGCACTGCCGCCGGGCTGCTGGCGCGCGGCTGCGGCGAGCTCGCCGTGTTCGAGGCCGGTGAAGTCGGGGCCGGGGCCTCTGGTCGCAATGGCGGCTTCATCATGGGTGGCTATTCGCTGTCGCCGCAGGCGCTGATCCGGCAACTGGGTGAGGCTGCTGCAGAACGTCTGTATCAGCTCACGGTGACCGCGCAGCAGAGCATCAAGTCACGCATCCGCAGCCAGGCGATGGACTGTGATCTGGTGGATCAGGGCATTGTGCTGGCCGACCGCTTTGACCGTACCGCAGACCTGCAGGCCCTGCAGCAGACCATGAATCATCAGTTGGGGGCCGACTGGCAGTGTCTGACCCCGGCACAATTGCGTGAATGGGTGCGCTGTGATCACTACCACGCCGGCCTGTATGAACCACAGGGTGCGCATTTTCAGCCACTGGCCTACGCCCATGCGCTGGCCGCGCAGGTGACTGCCGGTGGTGCTCAGGTCTATGCCCACGCACGCTGTGAGCAGGTGCAAAGGAAAGCAGGGCGCTGGAGTCTGCAGATGTACAGCAACGGCGTCAGTCACCGGGTGAACTGCAGGCATCTGGTGGTGTGCTGCGGCGGTTACATCAAGGGACTCAATCTGCCGCAGGCCAAAGGCACTCTGCCGATCGCCACATTCATGGTCGCCACCGAGCCACTTGGCGATGAGCTGGAGCAGATTCTGCCCGCTGACGCCGCAGTCTACGACAACCGCTTCGCTTTCGACTATTACCGCAAGAGCCGTGACCGGCGTCTGCTCTGGGGCGGACGGATTTCCACCCGCCAACGCTCGCGGGCGTGGATCTCGGCACGTCTGCACGCCGACATGGTGCGCCTGTATCCGCAGCTGCGGAAAGTGCGCATCGAGCATGCCTGGGGCGGCTTGATGGCCTATACCCGCAACAGCATGCCGGAAATTCGCCAGCATGGTGACAAGCACTGGTCGGCGACCGGTTTTGGTGGACATGGTGTTGCCACCACAGCGCTGGCTGGAGAACTGCTGGCGGCAGCTGTCTGCGGTGAGCATGCCGACTACCGGCAGTTTGCCCGCTATCGCGCTGACCCGGTGTACGGTGTGGCCGGCATGGCTGCCGCGCAAGGGTTTTACTGGTGGCAGCAGTTGCGGGATCGTCTCAGACTGTTGTAAGCTTGACCATTGCTGACTTGATGTCAGAGATTTCCTACAAATCTGCAAGCGCTTTGCCTACAAACAGCACAGGCCATTTCGTACTTCAAGGCAGGCCACTGCAGCGTACTATTGTTCTGCCTGAGCTGGTTCGGGCACGCCAGTGGATTTGGGGAATCGCTGGCACGAACGGTGGCGCTTGCGCAGCGCCACCGTTTTTTTTGCGCCAACCCTCCTGACGCTGTTCTGCCTGTGTTGCCGGCAGGATGGTCGATCTCCTGATCATGTGATTAAAGCGGACGCTCAGTTGGCCTTGCCATGCGCTCCGATCATCCTGTGTGGCTTGAGAAAAATCCAGATTTTCATTATGATGGCTGACTTACTTGGAGCTTTTTCCATCGTCGTTTTGCCCCGCTGTGGCCTGCCAGCACAATGGCTGATCCACATGCCGGTCCAGCCAGCGCCGAGCACATTGATGCACGGGTCGCAGCGGTTTGCCGATGTTGTCGACAAAGCTCTGATTGTTCTGGAATTATTGCATCAACGCGGTCACAGTACAGACCCCTAAACCTGGAGAACCCCCCTTGAACGAGCGTACGCTTTCCATCATCAAACCGGATGCTGTGGCGAAAAACGTCATCGGTGAAATCTACAGCCGCTTCGAACGTGCCGGCCTGTCCATCATCGCCGCGCGCATGCAGCAGCTTTCCCGCGACGAAGCGGCCGGCTTTTACGAAGTGCACAAGGAGCGCCCGTTTTACAACGATCTGGTTGATTTCATGACTTCAGGTCCGGTCATGATTCAGGTGCTGGAAGGTGAGCAGGCGATCAGTCGCAACCGTGAATTGATGGGGGCAACCAATCCGGCAGATGCAGCACCTGGCACCATCCGTGCCGATTTCGCCAGTTCCATCGACGCCAATGCCGTGCATGGTTCCGATGGCCCGGACACGGCGGCGTTCGAAATTGCTTACTTCTTCAGCGACGATCAGCTCTGCAGTAGAGGCTGAGGGCGGAGACTGCGCATGGCAACCAGCACTGCAACGACGCCGACCAATCTGCTCGATCTTGATCGGGAAGGTATGCGGCAGTGGTTTGTGGCGCATGGACACAGTGCTTTTCGCGCAGATCAGGTGCTGAAGTGGATTTACCACCAGCAGCAGACAGATTTCGATGCCATGAGCAATCTGGGCAAGCCGCTGCGCGAATGGTTGCAGCAGCATGCGGTCATCCGCGCACCGGCGATTCTCAGCGAGCAGCATTCCAGTGACGGCACGGTGAAATGGCTGTTTGATGTCGGCACCGGCAATGCCATCGAAACCGTTTATATTCCGGAACCCAACCGCGGCACCCTGTGTGTGTCGTCGCAGGTCGGCTGTGCCCTCAACTGCAGCTTCTGTGCCACCGGTGCGCAGGGCTTCAACCGCAATCTGGCCACGGCTGAGATCATCGGCCAGGTGTGGCAGGCGGCGCGGCGGCTCGGTCATCAGCGCAATGGGGCACGGCGCATCACCAACATTGTCATGATGGGCATGGGCGAGCCATTGCTGAACATGCCGGCGCTGCTGCCTGCGCTGCGACTGATGTGTGAGGATCTGGCCTTCGGTCTGGCGGCACGCCGGGTCACGGTGAGCACGGCGGGCCTGGTGCCGGCGATTGACGAGTTGAGCTCGGCGGTGGATGTCTCGCTGGCGGTGTCGTTGCATGCGGCCGAGGACAAGCTGCGCAATGAACTGGTGCCGCTGAATCGCAAATACCCGATCGAGCAGCTGCTCGCAGCCTGTGCCCGCTACAGCAAGGGGCGCATCAAGCGCAGTGTGACTTATGAGTACACCATGATCGATGGTGTCAACGATCAGCCAGCGCAGGCGCGCAAGCTGGTCAGATTGCTGCAGCAGGTGCCGGGCAAAGTCAACCTGATTCCGTTCAATCCATTTCCCGGCAGCAGCTATCGGTGTAGCCCGGAGCCGGTCATCGCCGCCTTTCAGCAACAGCTGATGACGGCCGGTTTCGTCGCTACGGTCAGGCGCACCAGGGGCCAGGACATCGACGCGGCCTGTGGTCAACTGGCCGGTGATTTCATGGATCGAACCACCCGCCGCGAACGCATCCGTCTACAGGTTGCGCTGTGAGGCGTATCCGCGCAATGAACTCAGTGGCAGTGAAAATATCTCAGTTTTTACTTTTACTATTGCTCTTAAGCTCATGTAGCAACGAAGAAAATTTCCGCGACAACATCTCTGCGCCATCGCGAGCACAGCAGGCATCCCGAATCAATACCGAGTTGGGCGCCGGCTATCTGCGCCGGGGCAGTTACGAGCTGGCGCTGCAGAAGCTGCAGAAAGCCATCGCCTTTGATCCCGGCAATTCGCAGGCGCTATCAACCCTGGCCATTCTCTACGAGCAGATCAATAAAACCGAAGAGGCGGAAAAGCACCACCGTCTGGCGATCAAGGCCGATCCGGAAGATGCATCGGCACAAAACAATTTTGGTGCATTTTTGTGTAAGATAGGTGATTACAGGCTGTCAGAGAAACATTTTCTCCAGGCAGCCGGCAATGCGTTTTACCAGACGCCCGAGTTGGCACTGCTCAACGCCGGACGCTGCATTGCCAAAGTGCCGGATTATGCTCGGGCCGAGCAGCATCTGCGGCAGGCATTGCGGTTTGCACCCGATGCCAGCGAGGCGCTTTTTTTGCTTGCCTCGATCAAATACGACATGCAGGAATACATGAGCGCACGTGGATTTCTGCAGCGATACGAAGCCGTCGCGAGCCCCAACCGATCCAGCCTGGTACTGGGCTATCGGATCGAGACGGCTTTAAACAACGACGATGAGGTAGAGCGCTACGCCAGACAACTGGAGAGTCTCTACCCGGGATCGACTGAGATTCTGAAGAATCAGGAAACGCCTTGACATGAACCAGCCAGCCAATGAATTGACATGGAAGTCACTGGGCGCATGCCTGGAGAAGTCACGTCGCAAACAGAAAATGGATTTGCACGATGCCGCCAGTGCACTGCGCCTGCCCACTCGCACGCTGCTTGCCATCGAGCAGGGCAGTTGCCAGGGCTTGCCATCGATCTATCTGCGCGGTCATGTGCAGCGCTATATCAGCCTGCTCAATCAGCACGACCCCAGTCTGGATGATGTCAGCGCCGAGACGCTGTTTAAGCAGCAACACGATACCGACAGCGAGACCGCAGCGGGGCAGAAAAACCTGCTGCCGGCGGCGCTGCCGCCAGCACCTGCACAGCGGCTGTTTGACAATGCGCTGCGCATTGCCAGTTATGTTGTGGTCACAGCCGGCGTTGTGATTCCACTGGTATGGTGGTTCACTCAGGGTGCCGTGCGCATGTCTTTTGATGAAACACTGGTGAGCTCATCGGCCCCGGTGTCAACGGCGACCGCCAGTCAGGATGAAGCGGCTGAGGTGGCAAGCATACGTCCTGGTCATTTTTCCGCCTCGGCAGCACCGTTTGCCAGCATGCGGCCAGCCCGTCCCGGCAATCCGGGCGGTCAGGATATGCTCAGTTCGCAGTCGCTGCTGCCAGCCACCTATCAGCTCAATGACACTGCCACCCCAGCGCCGCGACCACCACTGCGGGCGCTGCCGGATGCCGACTCGGCGACCGCGTCGTCAGCAAGCGGCTTCGACCTCGCTGCACCGGGCGCGGTGCAACTGCAACTGCGCATGCTCAATGACTCCTGGGTGGAGATCAGCGATGCTGCCGGCGAACGGGTGGAGTTCGACCTGTTGCGCAGCGGACAGTCGCATCAGTATCAGGTGCAGTTGCCGCTGGATATCCTCATTGGCAAGGCCTCAGCCGTTGACGTCATGCTCAATGGTATGCCGGTGGACCTGAGTCCGCATACGCGTGGCAACGTGGCCAAGCTGAAACTGGCTGAACTGCCGTCGCCACAGTGATGCCTGCAGGCGCCTGCCTGTTGCATTGATCTGGTCTGACAGGGGCAGCCAGGCACAATAAATTTCGCCCCCGCCGGCGGCGTTGGACCGGCACATTTCCGACCGCAAATACCGACACCATAAAGCTGCTGCGCGAGCCCATGAAGCTGGATCGCGACAGTTGCGCTGCGTTGTCAGTCGGCTGAATCTATAATGGCATGGCAATCTGGAACAAGCGAAACTCATGACTGAAATCATCCGCAATGTCCGCGGCATGCCCGATGTGCTGCCGGAGCAGGCTGTCTACTGGCGGCATCTGGAACAGACCGCGCTGGCCCTGCTGCAAAGATATGGTTATGCCGAAGTGCGCCTGCCACTGCTGGAAAGCACCGAACTGTTCACGCGCTCCATCGGTGCCGTCACCGACATCGTGGAAAAGGAAATGTACACCTTCGCCGATCGCAATGGTGACAGCCTCAGTCTTCGCCCGGAAGGCACCGCAGGCGCGGTGCGCTGTATGATCCAGCATGGTCTGCTGCACACGCCGGGCACGAAAATCTGGTATCAGGGGCCAATGTTCAGACACGAGCGTCCGCAGCGAGGCCGCCAGCGTCAGTTCAGCCAGATCGGTGTCGAGGCCTTTGGCATCGCCGATGCCGGCATCGATGCCGAACTGATCATCATGTCGCACCGCTTATGGCAACGGCTGGGCCTGGCGGCAAAGATCAAGCTGAAAATCAATAGCCTGGGCAACCGGTCTGAGCGGCAGCAATATCGCCAGCAGTTGCAGGACTGGCTGCGCCAGCACCAGCAGCAGCTTGACGAGGACAGTCTGCGGCGCATGGAAACCAATCCGCTGCGTGTGCTCGACAGCAAGAACCCGGCGCTGCAGCAACTGCTGGCTGAGGCGCCGACGCTGTTGCAGCAACTGGGCAGTGCAAGCCGCGCACACTATGATCAGGTCTGTGCCATGCTCAGCGCCAGCGGCATCGATTATCAGCATGATGACCGGCTGGTGCGCGGGCTGGATTATTACTCGCACACGGTGTTTGAATGGCAGACCGATGAGCTCGGCGCGCAGGGCACGGTCTGCGCCGGCGGGCGCTACGACGATCTGGTTGAACTGCACGGTGCCAGGCCGACTCCGGGCATCGGCTTTGCCATGGGCCAGGAGCGTCTGGTGGCGCTACTGGAACAGCAGTCGCTGGCCGCGTCAGCGCCGCTGCTGTATGTGGTAGTGCAGGATGCGAGCCTGCGCGCTGCAGCGATGCAGCTGGTGGAGCGCTGTCGGGATGCGCTGCCGGATGCCACGTTGCTGCTGGATCACCTCGGCGGCAGCATGAAGGCGCAGATGAAACGCGCCAATCGCAGCGGCGCAGTGCTGGCGCTGATTGTGGCTGCAGAAGAACAGCAGCGCGGTGAAGTCAGTGTGCGCCACATGCAGTCGGATGCAGCGCAGCAGACTCTGCCTGCTGACGAACTTCCAGGCTGGCTGGCCGGTCAATACGCCAGTCTGCATTGAGCATGCACTTGGACTGCACGGCCAATTCCACGATAATACCCGGATCAAATCATTTTCATCAGCGCATGACAGACTGGAGATAAACGCATGGCGGTCGAACTATACGACGATATGGAGCAGGCAGAACGCGTCAAGCAATGGCTGCGCGACAACGGCAGTGGCATCGTCATCGGTCTGCTGCTGGCATTCGGCGGCATCTTCGGTTTCCGCTACTGGCAGCAGTACCAGATGGAGCAGAATCTTGGTGCTGCGACCCAGTACAACATTTTGCAGCAGCAACTGCCGGCGCTGGACAGCGCTGCGGAACCTGCAGAAACAGCCAGCGTGGCCGTCGAGCAGGCTGCCAGCAAGCTGAAACAGGATTATGCCGACAACCTTTACGCTGCGCTGGCGAGTCTGCAGCTGGCCGATCAGCACATCAATGATGGTGCACTCCAGGCAGCGGTTGCAGAGCTGGATTTTGTCATTCAGGGCAGTGAAGCCGGCTATCTTGGCAACATTGCCAAATTGCGCAAGGCGCGTGTACTGATCGCACTGGAGCAGCCGGATGCCGCGCTGCAACTGCTGGACACGGTGGTGGATCCACAACATTATGCGGCACTGATTGCGCGCACCCGTGGCGAGGCCTATCTGGCCAAAGGCGACAACGAGCAGGCGCTGGCGGCTTTTGAGACGGTGGAAACCGAACTTGGCGGCACACCGGATCGGCTGGTGGCACTGCGCCTGCAGGCACTGCAAGAGCCTGACATCGATGCCTTGCTGGAGCAGGCCGGCGGCAGTTTCGCCAACCAGCCGGCCAACATGCCAGCCAACATCCCGCCGGAACTGCTGCAACAGCTGCAGGCCGCACCGGATGGCGATGCGGCCGCTGACGGTGGCGACGACAATTCATGAACCACGTTCACACCGGCCAGTACAGCAGCAGGACTGCAAGCCGCCATCATCGTCGTGGCTGTGCCGCCGTGTGGTGGCAGCGCACGCAGTTGCCGGGTGTTGCGCTGCTGCTGTCGGCACTGGCTGGCTGCGGCATTTTCGGTGGTGACGAAATTGACCCGAACGCGCCGGCAGAGCTGGTCGAGTTCGAGAGCAGCACTCAGCTTAAGCGCGTCTGGCGCACATCCGTTGGCGCTGGTGCCGGGGATGTGCCGCTGTACAACGCACCGGTGTACAACGCCGGCAAGGTTTACATTGCTGATCGCAAGGGCGAAATCTATGTCGTCGCCGCCGACAGCGGCAGAGTCGAAAACCGGATTGAGAGCAAGCTGCGCATCTCCGCCGGCCCGGAGGTCAGTGGTGGCCTGATTCTGGTCGGCACGGTGGATGGCGAAGTGTTTGCTTTTTCCAGCGATGACGGAGAGGTGCGTTGGCGGGCACCTGTGTCATCGGAAGTATTGAGCAAGCCGATCCTGCACGACGGTGTGGTGGTGGTGCGTTGTATCGATGGGCGCATTTTTGGATTTGACGCCATCACCGGCGTGCGCCGCTGGCTGTACGACCGCAATGTGCCGCTGCTCACGCTGCGCGGCAACAGCCCGCCGCTGGCACGCGGCGGTGTCATCTACGTCGGTTACGATGGCGGTGAGGTGATTGCACTGCGCGCAGGCGACGGCACCCTGATCTGGGAGCAGCCGGTCAGCACCCGCGAAGGCAAGACCGATCTGGAGCGGCTGGCCGACATCGACGGACCGATGGCGATTGTCGCCAGCGACCTGTACGTGACCAGCAGCAAGGGCCGGCTGGCAGCACTGTCACTGCAATCCGGTCGCATTCAGTGGGTCAAGGACACCGGGTCTGCAAAGGGTCTGGCGGTGGCACGCACGCGGCTGGCGCTGGCTGACAGCAGCAGCCAGGTGTGGCTGGTGGACCGCATCAATTCCGCCACACTGTGGAAACAGGACAAACTGTTCAACCGTGATGTGACCCGGCCGGCCTTTTATCTGAACTACACCGTGGTCGGTGACAGCAAAGGTTATCTGCACCTGATCGACACCGAGTCCGGTGAGTTTGCCGCCCGTGACCGCCTTGATAGCGATGGCATCAGCCGGGCACCGCTGGTGGTCGGTACCGACATGTTCATCTACACCGACGCAGGCAACCTCTATCTGTACCGCGCCGGCGCCGCCATCTGAGATGGCGCGCCTGCTCCGCTGCAGTCTGTCCGGCGAATCCCATGTGCCGATGTCGCTGCCTGGATTTGCGGGCGCTGTGCCTACTCGCAGCAGGCTCAGGCTGTTGCTGAACTGGTGCTGGGCGTGTGCTGATCGGCAGCCGGCTGCAGACCGATGATACAGTTGCCCGTCGTGACCATTGCCGGTCGGCCGAATGTCGGCAAATCCACGCTGTTCAACGCCCTCACGCGAACCCGGGATGCCATTGTGGCCGATCAGCCGGGGGTGACCCGGGATCGTCAGTATGGCATCTGCAGGACGCGTTCGGAGCAAAGCTATCTGCTGGTTGATACCGGCGGCATCGTTGCCCAGGCCCAGGGAATTGATGCGCAAACGCTGGATCAGGTGGAGATGGCGCTGGAGGAGGCGCATCTGATCCTGTTTCTGGTCGATGCCCGCGCCGGTCTGCTGGCCGCCGATCAGGACATCCTCAGCAATCTGCGCAAACAGGACAAGCCCATCCTGCTGGTGGCGAACAAGACCGACGGCATCAACTGGGACATCGAGCAACCCGACTGGTATCAGCTCGGTCTGGGTCAGCCGCTGGCCATAGCAGCCGCGCATCGCCGGGGACTGGATGATCTGCAGCAGCACATCGAGGAAGCGCTGGAGCCGTTTTTCACTGCCCCCGACAGCACCACCGAACACGATCCGGCACTGATAAGACTGGCGCTGATCGGACGTCCCAACGCCGGCAAATCCACGCTCACCAATCGCCTGCTGGGTGAAGAGCGGGTCATTTCCAGTGCCGAACCCGGCACCACCAGAGACAGCATTGAGGTCAGTCTGGAGCGTGATGGTAAACACTATCACGTGATCGATACCGCCGGTGTGCGGCGTCGTTCGCGGATTCAGAATGATGTGGAAAAACTCAGTGTGATCAAGGCACTGCAATCTGTACGCCGGGCCGACATGGCGTTGCTGATGATCGATGCCCAGGAGGGTATGGTGGATCAGGATGCGCACCTGATCGGCCAGGTCATTGAGCTGGGCAAGCCCATGCTGCTGCTGCTGAACAAGTGGGATGGCATGAGCCTGGATCAGCGCCAGCGTGTCATGCAGGAGCTGGATCGCAAGCTGCCTTTTGCTGATTTTGTCCCGCGTCTGACCCTGTCCGCGCTGCATGGCAGCGGCATCGGCGAGCTGTTCAAGCTGATCAACCATATCCACGCCATTGCCGCCACCAGTTTTTCCAGCAACAAGGTCACCAGCGTGATCAAGACGGCCGTCACCCGGCATCCGCCACCGCTGAAAGGCGGTCGCAAGGCCAGTCTCAGTTATGCCCACATCGGCGGTCGCTCACCACTGCGCATCGTCGTGCACGGCAACCGCACCGATACTCTGCCGGCCAGTTATCACCGCTATCTGCTGAATCAGGTGCGCGATGAGTTCAGGCTGCAGGGCATTCCGCTGCAGCTGGAATTGCGCGACGGCAGGAATCCGTTTGCCGGTCGCCGCAATACCCTGACCAAACGACAACTGGAAAAGCGCAAGCGCCTGCAGCGGCACGTCAAAGGCAAGCGCTGATGACGACACCGACCACAGTCGAGCAGATGCTGGCTGTCGCGCGGGCAGCAGTGACGGAAGTGGATCCGCAGCAGGTCAGCGGCATGCAGCGCGACGGCTGGCTGGTGCTGGATGTGCGCGAGGCAGATGAACTGAGCCAGGGCATGATCCGTGGCGCCAGGCATTGCAGCCGTGGCCGGCTGGAAATGCAGCTGCCGCAATGGCTGCTCGACCGCGAGCAGCCGCTGCTGCTGGTTTGTGCCCAGGGTCTGCGCTCGGTGCTGGCGGCGCAAACGCTGCAGCAGCTGGGCTATCAGCAGGTGTGCAGTCTGCGTGGCGGCATGCACGCCTGGCAGCGTGCCGGACTGCCACAGCAACTGCCGGCCACAGCGGATAACGCTGGCCTGAGCATCGCCCAGCAACAGCGATATGCCAGACATCTGCAACTGCCGCAAATTGCAGCAGCCGGCCAGCAACGTCTGCTCGACAGCAGTGTGCTGGTGATCGGTGCCGGTGGTCTGGGCAGCCCGGCTGCGCTGTATCTGGCCGCTGCCGGAGTCGGCCGCATCGGCATTGTCGACGACGATCGCATCGAACTCTCCAACCTGCAACGGCAGATCCTGCACAGCACATCAATGTGCGGCGAGATGAAAACCGAGTCGGCGCGGGCGCGGCTGAAACAGCTCAATCCGGAAGTGCAGGTGGACACCCATGCAGTGCGGCTGGACGAGGCCAATGTCAGCACCATCATCACCGATGCTTACGACGTGGTGGTTGATGGCAGCGACAACTATGCCACCCGCTATCTGGTCAATCGCGCCTGCGTGGCGCTGGACAAACCCATGGTGTACGCTGCAGTGGAAGGCTTCGTGGCGCAACTGGCGGTGTTCTGGCCGTCAGCGCAGGCCGATGCCCCATGCTATCAGTGCCTGTTCCCGCAGGCCGGTGACCGGCCGTCCTGCAGCGAGGCCGGTGTGCTCGGAGCGGTGCCCGGTGTGGCCGGGGTCATGCAGGCGATCGAGGCGATCAAACTGTGTCTGCGCCTGCCGAGCGTGCTGACTGGCAAACTGTTGCAGATCAACACGCTGGACACCGCTTTCACCCTATCAGGCATGCGCGCCGACGCAAACTGCGAGGTATGCGCCGGGCAGCGTCACAGCGCAGCCAGGCCTCATGCAGCCAGGCCTCATGCAGCCAGGCCTCATGCAGCCAGGCCCAGGGCGGAGCGACTGCGATGAGCAAGCGGGACGGACACAGCGCTCAGAAGCTGGATGGTCTGGCGCTGTCCGCGACAATGCGCGATGACATCCGCGCAGCCATCACCCAACACGTTGCCGAAGGTGGCCAGGTGCCGGGACTGGCGGTGTTGCTGGTGGGCAGTGATCCGGCCTCGGCGGTGTATGTGCGCAACAAGAGCAAGGCCTGTGAACACACCGGCATCCACTCGCGCATCGTGCGCCTGCCGGCCACCATCAGCAGTGCTGATCTGGTGGCTGAAGTGGATCGTCTGAACGCCGATGCCAGCATCCATGGCATCCTCGTGCAACTGCCATTGCCGCCGCACATCAGCACGCAAACGGTGCTTGAGCGCATCGCCGTGGCCAAGGATGTGGATGGCTTCAACGCCATGAACATTGGCCGCCTGGTGTTGCGTGATCCGGGCATCCGGCCGTGCACACCGCGCGGGGTGATGGCCCTGCTGCACCATCATGGCATCAGTACCCGTGGCCTGCATGCCGTGGTGGTGGGGGCTTCCAACATCGTCGGTCGACCGATGGCGCTGGAACTGCTGCTGGACGGTGCCACCGTGACCATCTGCCACCGTTTCACGCGCGAGCTGGAACAGCATGTGCGGCAGGCGGATCTGCTGGTGTCGGCGGTGGGCCGCACCGGTATCGTTGATGCGGACTGGTTGCGCGATGGTGCCGTGGTGGTGGACATTGCCATGAACCGCGCCCCGGACGGCAGTCTGTGCGGTGATCTGGATGCGGTTGTGGTGCAGCAGAAAGCGAGCTGGTACACCCCGGTGCCGGGCGGGGTCGGGCCAATGACGGTGACCATGCTGTTGCTCAATACCATGCAGGCCGCCGGCATTTCCCTGCCGGCGGCAAGCAACTGATTCAGGTCAGTTCAGGCTAACCCGCATTATTCAGATTCATGAATAACGCGGGCCAGTGGTGATCACGACAACATGCAGTTCGCTTTGGCATTGTTGCTACGGCCGCTGAAATCGTAGCCGAACAGTTGCAGATCAATCTGCCAGTGCTGCGCCACCTGCTGGCGCAAGCCCTCGTCATAATAGTCCTGATAGCATCGATGTCGACTGTGATTGACATGCGGCAACGTCGTATCCGCCAATCCCAGCCGCTGGCAGATGCTGGCAAAATCCTGCTCCAGGTGCTCATGGCACCCAATCGCCTGCACCAGCGGTCGCCGCTGCGTATCGCAAAGCATGTGCCACTGGTGACGCCGGTTGCGGATCATCTCATGTCTGACATAGTCCGCAAAACTCATGCTGCTGACGCTGGCATGTTTACGGTGCGCTGGGGTTTGTCGCTGATACTCAAACAGGGACACCAGCCAGTCGTAGGGATTGCGCACGAAGGCAAAGCTGAACAGGTTGTTGCGCACGGCTTCCGGCAGCCGGGCACGCACGGCCTGCACGCGTTCGTGATGGCGAAAATGACAGCTCTGCCACAGCGCTTGAACACGCATGCGGTAAATCAGCTTGCTCCATAGACTGTGTTTGGCGGGCAAACAGGCGGGTTGCAATACCTGCACCATGCTGCTGCCTGCCGTTCTCGGGACGTGCACAAACATAAACCCGTGGGCTGGCGACAATAGCATGACTCTGGCTACAGTGACTTGCGTTCGATATGACTGACCTGCTGATAGCCACGGGGCAGTTTCTTACCGCGCTGGGCACGCTCGCCACGGTAGTCCTGCACATCGTTCCAGCGCATTTTCAGATAACGTTTGCCGGCCCAGATGAGCAATTCCTGCTGCGCTGACAAGGTGGTCATGGCCACCACGCTGAGCTCACCCGATTTCAGTTTCGCTGCCGGGATGTTGATCAGCTTGTTGCCTTTGCCGCGCGCCAGCTCCGGCACTTCGCTGAGCGCAACCGCCAGCAAATGGCCGTCGCTGCTGATGGCCACCAGCAGGTCTTTGGCCGGATCATCCACCAGCACCGGCGGCAGCAGGGTGGCATGGGGCGGAACCGTGACCACCTGTTTGCCCGCTTTCTGGCGACTCAGCAGGTGCTCAAATTGCGTCTGGAAGCCATAGCCGTGGCTGCTTGCCAGCAGCACAGTGCTGGTCTCTTTGGCCAGCACCAGGCCGCAGAAGCGGGCATCTGGCGGTGGTGAAAATTTGCTCGTCAACGGCTCGCCGTGGCCGCGTGCGGACGGCAGTTGATGCGCTGCCATGGCATAGGCCCGGCCGCTGTGGTCGAAAAACACCACCTGCTGGTTGCTGCGCCCGATCGCGGCATGGGCAAATCCATCGCCGGTGCGGTAATTCAGACTGTCCGGCTCCACATCGTGGCCTTTTGCCGAACGCACCCAGCCCTGGCTGGACATGACCACGGTGATCGGCTCGCTGGGCAGCAGATCGGATTCGCTGTAGGCCTGCGCAGCAGCGCGCTGGACCAGTGGTGAGCGGCGCGCATCGCCATAGCGCTCGGCATCTTCCAGCAATTCATCACGGATCAGATTGCGCAGCTTGCGTTTCGAGCCAAGCAGGGTCTCCAGCTGCCGGCGCTCGGTCTCCAGTTCGTCCTGTTCGCCGCGGATGCGCATTTCTTCCAGCCTGGCCAGATGCCGCAGTTTCAGCTCCAGAATCGCTTCGGCCTGGGTGCCGGTGAGCTCAAAGCGGCGCATCAGCACCGGCTTGGGATCGTCCTCAGTGCGGATGATGTGGATGACTTCATCAATGTTGAGGTAGGCGATAAGCAGGCCGGCCAGCACGTGCAGGCGATCCACCACCTGATCCAGCCGGTATTCCAGCCGCCGGGTCACGGTGTCGGTGCGAAACTGCAGCCACTGCTGCAGCAACTGTTTCAGGTTGAGGCAGTCCGGTCGGCCATTGAGTCCGATGACGTTGAGATTCACGCGGTGGCTGCGTTCCAGATCGGTGGTGGCAAACAGATGCTGCATCAGTTGCTCCAGGTTGACCCGGTTGGAACGCGGTATCAGCACCAGACGGATGGCGTGGTCCTGATCTGATTCATCACGCAGATCCTCCAGCATGGGCAGTTTTTTGGCCTGCATCTGTGCCGCGATCTGCTCCTGCACGCGCGCCGGTGAGACCTGATAGGGCAGGGCCGAGATGATGATGTTGTCGCCCTCGCGATGCCAGATGCTGCGGCTGCGCAGCATGCCGTTGCCGGTCGAGTAGATCTGCAGCAACTCGTCACGGCTGGAAATGATCTCGGCACCACCGGGGAAATCCGGGGCCTGCACGTGTTCACACAGATCGGCCACGCTGGCCTTGGGCTGTTCCAGCAGGTGGATGGTGGCACTGACCACTTCACGCAGATTGTGCGGCGGAATGTCGGTGGCCAGACCCACGGCAATGCCGGAGGCACCATTGAGCAGCACATTGGGGAGCCGCGCCGGAAGCCGCTGCGGTTCCTTCAGTGTGCCATCGAAGTTTGGCACCCAGTCCACCGTGCCCAGCGGCAGCTCCTGCAGCAGCGAGCGCGCGTAGGCGGTGAGGCGCGATTCGGTGTAGCGCATGGCGGCAAACGATTTCGGATCGTCCGGTGAGCCGAAATTGCCGTGGCCGTCAACCAGCGGATAGCGGTATGAGAACGGCTGCGCCATCAGCACCATGGCCTCGTAACAGGAGCTGTCGCCATGCGGATGAAATTTGCCGATCACGTCGCCGACCGTGCGGGCCGATTTTTTCGGTTTGGATGTGGCCGACAGTCCCAGTTCGGACATGGCGTAGACGATGCGGCGCTGCACCGGTTTGAGACCGTCGCCCACATGCGGCAGGGCGCGGTCATGCACCACGTACATGGCATAGTTCAGATAGGCGCGCTCGGCATAGTTGCGCAGGGGCTCGATTTCGAATGACTGGTGTTCGGTGCTGCTGTTCATAGCTCTGCCTGATCGCCTTTGCGCTGCAGCCACTCGCGTCGATCCGACGCCTGCTTCTTGGCCAGCAGCATGTTCATGATTTTCAATGTGGCACGTTCATCGTCCACGGTCAGCTGCAGCAAGCGCCGCGTGTCCGGGTTGATGGTCGACTCGCGCAGTTGCGCCGGATTCATTTCGCCCAGCCCCTTGAAGCGGGTCTCCGACACCTTGCCTTTCATGTTTTCCTTCTGGATGCGTTCATACAGCATCTGCCGTTCTTCGTTGTCCAGCGCATAGAACACCTGCTTGCCGACATCGATGCGATACAGCGGCGGCATGGCAATGAACACATGGCCGGCATCCACCAACGGGCGGAAGTGCTGCATGAACAGCGCCGCCAGCAGGGTGGCAATGTGCAGACCGTCGGAATCGGCATCGGCGAGCACGATCACCTTGCCGTAGCGCAGACCGTCGAGCTTGTCGCTGCCGGGGTCGACGCCAATGGCAATGGCCAGATCGTGCACTTCCTGCGACGCCAGCACCTGCGACGAGTCCACTTCCCATGTATTCAGAATCTTGCCGCGCAAGGGCATGATGGCCTGAAACTCGCGGTTTCTGGCCTGTTTGGCTGAGCCACCGGCGGAATCGCCCTCGACCAGAAACAGCTCGGTCAGCGCCAGATCCTGACTGCTGCAGTCGGCCAGCTTGCCGGGCAGGGCGGGGCCTGCGGTGATGCGCTTGCGTTTCACCTGCTTGCTGGCCTGCAGGCGCTGGCGGGCTCTGGAGATGGCCAACTCGGCGATGGCCTGGCCGGTTTCGACATGCTGGTTCAGCCACAGACTGAAGGCATCCTTGCTGGCCTGGGTGACATAGGTGGCGATGCTGCGCGAGCTCAGCCGCTCCTTGGTCTGGCCACTGAACTGTGGATCACTGAGCTTCACCGAGAGCACGAACGCGACCCGTTCCCAGACATCATCGGGCGCCAGTCGGATGCCGCGTGGCAGCAGGTTGTGAATGTCACAGAATTCGCGCATGGCCTCGACCAGACCGCTGCGCAGGCCATTGACGTGGGTGCCATGCTGTGGGGTGGGGATCAGGTTGGCGTAACTTTCCTGCAGCAATTCGCCTTCCGGCACCCAGCACAGCGCCCAGCTCACCTGTTCACGCTCGGCGCTGAAATCGCCCATGAATGGCGGCACCGGCAGCTGCTCCTGCATGCCCAGGGCTTCCAGCAGATAATCCTTCAAACCATCTTCGAAGTGCCAATGCTCGATGTCCTGACCGGGCAGCTGCAGGCTGATGTGCAGTCCCGGGCACAGCACCGCTTTGGCTTTGAGGTTGTGGCGCAACTGGCGCAGTGACAGTTTGGGCTGATCGAAATATTGCGCATCCGGTCGAAAACGGATGCTGGTGCCAGTGTCCTTCTTGCTGGTCTTGTCGACGATCTGCAATGCGCTGGTTTTGTCGCCACCGGCGAAATGCATGCAATAAACCTGTCCGTCACGGCGCACCGTGACCTGCAGTTCGCTGGACAATGCATTGACCACCGACACGCCAACGCCGTGCAGACCGCCGGAAAACTGGTAGTTCTTGTCGGAAAACTTGCCGCCGGCGTGCAAGCGACCGAGGATCAGCTCGACACCGGACAGTTTGTGTTCGGGATGCTCGTCCACCGGCATGCCACGGCCATCGTCGATGACTTCGATGCTGTCGTCGTCGTGCACAATGACCTGGATGTTGCTGGCATGGCCTGCCAGCGCCTCATCGACACTGTTGTCGACCACCTCCTGCACCAGATGATTGGGACGGCTGGTGTCGGTGTACATGCCCGGTCGGCGGCGCACCGGCTCCAGGCCGGTCAACACCTCGATGTCGGCGGATTGATATTGCTTGCTCATGGTTGCTGCGGTTGCTGGCGACTGGGGGGTGGCGGTGCACGACCGCCATGCCGTGGCAGGGCCACGGACAATCGTCACATTATACGCGTCTGCTGGTGCAGATGGCGGCAGCGTGCGGGGGTTTTAGCCGCTGGCTGCGGTGCTGGTTCTGGTGGCTGCAGCGGGACGTTCCTGCGGGAACAGCAGACTGCTGAAAAAGCGGCTGAGGCTGGCCAGAAAGCGGCTGGTTCCGGGGTGATCGGCAGAGGTTTCCGGCCAGGCAAATGCCAGCAGCCGGCTGCGCTGATTGGCCGGATCCTGCAACAGCACCACCGCGATGCGGTGCATGCCGCGGCGTGACAGCTCACGCAGCAGTCTGGATTCCGCCTGCTCGAGTGTGTGATGGCGCAGGTTGTCCAGCGACCAGACCGTGCTGCCCTGATCGGCCATCTCCTGCAGAATTGCGCGCATCGGGTAGTTCATCGCCTGCTCATTGAAATCCACACCCTCGCGCTGTTGCTGGGCAGTCAGCACGGCCACGCGGGTGAGTGGATTGACCTCGAACAGACCCTGCCAGTGATGACCGAGATGATCGGCCGACTCGCTCCACAGCAGATCAAACACATCCGCCGGTGGTGCATCGGCTGGCAGTTTGTCCAGCATGCCCAGCACCACCCTGGTGCGTGAGGACAACTGGTTGAACGATCGCGCCAGCGTGCTCAACTCGTCGTTTCCTGCTTCCGGTGCGCGGGTGCCGAATTCGCCGGCAGACACCGCGCGGCAACTGTCGTTGACGTTGCCGATGCGGCGGATGACGCGAAACCAGAACCAGGCCACAATCAACATCAGTGCGACGGCTGCCACCGCCCAGGCCAGCAGTTGCTGACTGCGGGCACGATCCACATGCTGCTGCACCTGGCGGGCCACGGCCGAGTTGAAACTTTGCGCACGCTCGCTCAGCACCGGCGACTGTGCGGCCAGATACTCCGCACCCCATTCCAGTCGCGGGCGTTCCGGATTGTCGCCGATTTTTTCGTTCAGACCGTTGCGAAAACCCTGGTAGGCGTCCTGCAGTGTCTGCAATTGCTGCATGATGCCGGCATCGTCGCTGAACTGTGTGCGGGCCCTGGCGGCCAGCGCAGTGACGTTTTGCTGCAGGGCGGCCAGATCTTCCTGCCAACCGCTGTAGATGACGGCGACATCGCGGTTGTAGCTTTCCCAGTCGCGTGGTGCCACGGCGGCATAGCCGGCACCCCGTCGCTGCAGCGTGTTGATCTGCTGCAACAGGCTCTGGCCTTCGGTAAGCAGGCTCTGGTCGCTCAGCGCCTGTTCAAAACTTCTCGATTGCAGCGTCAACAGCGTGACGAAGATTGCTGCAAGGGTAAGCAACGCCAGAATGATCTGGCTGCGTAGTGATAATGTCATTCAGTTTCTCCCTGAAAAATGGCCATGCAAATCCATGCTGCCGGCAAGCCGGGCTGGTGGCCGGCTGATTGTTGTCGTTTTTTTGGGTTCTGGTCCGCGCAGGTTCAAAGCAAGATACCTGTGACCAGAATATCTTGACGCCTGTGAGCAGATATTCTCTCAGCGCATTGGCCAAATCAGATAAAAAAATGTTGCCGCACGCTGCCCGCAACAGACTGCAGCCGGTCCTTGTCGGCGGCTTGTTATAATCTGCGCCTGAATGTCGGCCACTTCGCTGGGGTTCATTGTCTGCAGCCAATTCACAATCTCAGGAAACACTGTCATGACCACAATCAAGCTGGCCCGTGAGGATTTGCTCAAGCACCAGGCCTGGATCGATGGCCGCTGGCAGGCGGCGGCTTCAGGTGCCAGCTTTGCTGTGCACGATCCGGCCACGGGAGAACTGCTGGCGGAGGTCAGTGATCTGGGTGCCGATGACACAAGCGCTGCGATCAGCGCTGCGGACAGTGCTTTTGCCGGCTGGCGTGCGCTGACGGCCAAGCAGCGCAGCGAGATCCTCTATCGCTGGTATCAGCTGATGCTGCAGCACGCCGACGATCTGGCCATGCTGATCACCCGCGAGCAGGGCAAGCCGCTGGCCGAGGCGCAGGGCGAAATCGGCTATGCGGCGTCGTTTGTGCAATGGTTTGCCGAGGAGGCCAAGCGCGCTTATGGCGAGTTGATTCCGTCACCCTGGCCGGACGCACGCATCCAGGTGCTGCGCCAGCCGATCGGGGTGGTGGCCTCGATCACGCCATGGAATTTTCCCGCCGCCATGATCACCCGCAAAGCCACCCCGGCACTCGCGGCCGGTTGTCCGGTGGTGATCAAGCCCTCGGAAGAAACCCCGCTGACAGCGCTGGCGCTGGCTGTGCTCGCCGACGAGGCCGGCTTTCCGCCCGGCGTGTTCAACATCGTCACCAGCAATCAGGCGGCGGCGGTGGGCGAGGTGCTGTCCAGTCATCCTGACGTGGCCATGCTGTCTTTTACCGGTTCCACCGCAGTGGGCAAGCTGCTCATGCGTCAGTGTGCATCGACGGTGAAAAAGACCGCCATGGAACTGGGCGGCAATGCGCCGTTCATCGTGTTTGCTGACGCCGATCTGGATGCGGCGGTGGACGGCCTGATGGTGAGCAAGTTCCGCAACACCGGCCAGACCTGTGTCTGTGCCAACCGCATCCTGGTGCAGGATGACGTATACGCCGAGTTTGCCGACCGGCTGCGCGACCGGGTGGGCGAAATGAAACAGGGGATGGGCACCGGCGACGGCGTCATGCTGGGCCCGCTGATCAACCGCGCTGGCCGCGACAAGGTGCAGCGGCTGGTTGATGACGCGCTGGCGCAGGGCGCTGCGTGTCACTGGCAGGGCGAACTGGGTGGTCTGGATGCACAGCGTTATTACCCGCCCACCGTGCTCACCGGCATTCAAGGTGGCATGGCCATCGCCAGCGAGGAGATCTTTGGCCCGGTGGCGGCGTTGACACGGTTTCACGACGAAGCCGAAGCCATTCAACTGGCCAATGCCACCCGCGCCGGTCTGGCCGCGTATTTCTATGCCCGCGACATCGGTCGCATCTGGCGGGTGCAGGAAGCGTTGGAATACGGCATTGTCGGCGTCAATGCCGGCATCATCTCCACCGAGGTGGCGCCGTTCGGCGGGGTCAAGGAGTCCGGCCTGGGCCGCGAGGGCTCACGCCATGGCATGGAAGAGTTTCTGCAAATGAAATATGTGCTGCAGGGTGGGCTGGAAGAGTCCAGAGGCTGACAAAGATTCTGCAGTGTTGGTGGATATAAAAACCCGCTGCAGTGCAGCGGGTCTGATTTCAGTGCAGCTTGTGCGGATCAGAGATCAAATCGATCCAGCTGCATGACCTTGCTCCAGGCGGCGATGAAGTCGTTGACAAGCTCCTGCTCACCATCGCTGGAGGCGTACACTTCGGCCACCACACGCAGCTCGGCGTTGGAACCAAAGATCAGATCCACCGGCGTGGCGGTCCATTTCAGCTCACCGCTGCTGCGATCACGACCTTCGTAGATGCCGTCTTCGCTGTCTGACTTGCTCCAGACGTGTTGCATGTCCAGCAGATTGACGAAGAAGTCGTTGCTCAGGGTGCCCGGCTGGGCGGTGAACACGCCATGTGCAGCCCCACCGGTGTTGGCGTTCAGCACCCGCAATCCGCCCACCAGCGCGGTCATTTCCGGCACCGTCAGCGTCAGCAGATCGGCACGATCCACCAGCGCCTGCGTCGGTGGCAGATAGGCTTCATCGCTGTAGTAATTGCGGAAGCCATCGGCCTTGGGTTCCAGCACCGAGAACGCATCTACGTCGGTCTGTTCCGCGCTGGCGTCAGCACGGCCGGGCGTGAACGGCACTTCGACATCATGGCCACCAGCGGCCGCAGCCTGTTCCACGGCAGCGACACCGCCAAGCACGATCATGTCGGCCAGCGACACCTGTCGACGGCTGTCGGCGTTGAAATCCTCACGCACCTTGTCCAGCGCGGCAATGACTTTGGCCGCTTCTTCCGGATTGTTCACCGGCCAGCCTTTCTGCGGTGCCAGGCGCAGGCGTGCACCGTTGGCACCACCGCGCATGTCGCTGCCACGGTAGCTGGCTGCCGCCGCCCAGGCGGTGCGTACCAGTTCCTGCACGCTCAGCTCGGTGGCGAGGATGGCGTCCTTGAGGCGACTCACGTCACGTTCGTTGATGATCGGAGCATCCACCGCAGGCAGTGGATCCTGCCACAACAGGGCTTCCTCAGGCACGTCACCGCCGAGATAGCGGTCGGTCGGGCCCATGTCGCGGTGGGTCAGCTTGAACCAGGCACGGGCAAAGGCGTCCTCGAACTCCTCCGGGTGTTCCAGGAAGCGCTTGGAGATGGCACGGTATTTGGGGTCTTCCTTCAGCGACAGGTCGGTGGTGAGCATCATCACCGACTGCGATTTGCCCTCGACATGGGCATCCGGTGCCATGGCTGCAGACGGACTGCCTTTGGGCACCCACTGAATGGCACCGGCCGGGCTGCGTGTCTGCTCCCATTCAAAGTTGAACAGGTTCTGCAGGTACATCATGGTCCAGCGGGTCGGGGCGGCGGTCCAGGCACCTTCCAGGCCACTGGTCACGGTGTCTTCGGCGTTGCCCTTGCCGCACTTGTTCTGCCAGCCCAGGCCCTGTTCCTCGATGTCGGCGGCAGCGGGTTCCGGGCCAACGCATTCGCTGGGCTTGTGCGCGCCATGCACCTTGCCGAAGGTGTGGCCGCCGGCGATCAGCGCCACGGTTTCCTCGTCGTTCATGGCCATCTGGCCGAAGCTTGTGCGAATGCGCTCGGCGGCGGCGACAGGATCACCACTGCCGTTGGGGCCTTCCGGGTTGACGTAGATCAGCCCCATGGTGGTGGCGGCCAGCGGGTTTTCGAGCCGGTCGCCGCTGTGGAAGCGGTCGCTGCCCATCATGTCGGCTTCCGGTCCCCAGTAGACCAGATCGGGTTCCCAGTCGTCCTCGCGACCATAGGCAAAGCCAAAGGTCTTGAAGCCCATGTCTTCCATCGCCACGGTGCCGGCGAGCACGATCAGATCGGCCCAGGAGATACTGCGACCATACTTCTGCTTCAGTGGCCACAGCAGGCGGCGGGCCTTGTCCAGATTGGCATTGTCGGGCCAGCTGTTGAGCGGATCAAAGCGCTGCTGGCCGCCACCGGCTCCGCCACGGCCATCGGCGACCCGGTAGGTGCCGGCGGCGTGCCAGGACATGCGGATGAACAAGGGGCCATAGTGGCCCCAGTCGGCCGGCCACCAGTCCTTGGAGTCGGTCATCAACTCACGCAGTTCATTTTCCAACTGCTCGTGATCGAGCTCAGCGAAGGCTTCGGCGTAATTGAAATCCCTGCCATAGGGATTGGAAGCCGGGTCGTGATCACGCAACGGGTTCAGGTCCAATTGATCCGGCCACCAGAAACTGTTTGGCCTGGCTTCCATTTGCCCTGACACCGACGTGGCCGACAGGCACAGCACCAACATGGTGACTGCGGCCGTCAGCAGATTCGATTTGATTTGACGCATGGTGATTCTCCTAGCTTTTCGACACAGGATTTGTGTTTACATGAGGATATTCTCATACATACACAATGTCCAATTGAAAGCTTAGATGAGCTTGATTGATGACATCAATCAAAACATAAAAGCGAATCAAATAAAGCTATAGAACAGCAACAGCAAGCGCTGTATCGCGACAAAAATGCTTGACTGGATAACCAGCTTTTACAGGATCAGTCCTCAAACCCGTCCACAAAGAACACCTCATCCAGCACCACCACCGGATTCTGGTTGAAATGCCAGTTGAAACTGCTGTTGGAGCCGAGCTGGACCAGTGCATTGGTCACCCGCACGTGGTTGCTGTTGCCGTTGATGGGCACGGCACCGATGGAACAGAACGCAAAGCTGGTGCCGGTGAGCTGAACGGTGATGTCGCAGTCGTCACCGACGCCATCAAACACCAGCACCGGGCGGTAATCGTCGCCGGTGCCGGCGCTGCGATCCAGGCCGGCCATGCCCAGCCGCAGCGTGGCGATGTCATCGGTGGCCAGTTGGCGCTGATCTTCATCCGTGAATGCGCCCTGTTGCATCACCGCCTCGGTGCCGGGAAAGCCAAGATCGGCGGCCACGGTGCGGTCGGCGTTGGCTGCAAACGTGTCCGTGAGAGGCAGATTGCCGAGATCACGACTGTAGGTGCTGGCATCCACCGGCTCGGTCAGCACAAACGGGTTGTTGCTGCCGATGTTGAACCAGTGCAGATTGATGTCGTCACCGCGCAGGTCATCGGCAGAGCCACGGATGCCATCGCTGCCGGGATCCAGATCACGCACGCCGTTGGGGCCGGGAGCGGTTTTGGTGTAATCGCGGTCGGCAGCCGGCAGACCGGATTCGGTGGCCTCGTTGGGGTGGGCCAGACCAATGCAGTGGCCGAGTTCGTGGGTCAGGGTGGATTCAAAATCGACCGCACCGGTAGGAATGTCGTTGTTGCCGCCAAGAAACACATTGGGGCTGGCGGCCTGCTGCCGGTTCCAGATGGTCACCGAGTTCTGCACCGCCACCTGCATCTCGGTGATGGATTCACTGCCCGGTGCAATGCACACGCGGACGTTGATGTCGCCGCCGTTGCCGAGATAGGTGCTCGGGTGGGCGATCAGCTCGGGTGCCGTGCCGCTGGAGAAAACGAAGGCTCCAGCGCGCACTGGCGTGGAGCTGACCAGCGCCACAGACAGCAGCAGCAATGCACATATAATTGACGCTTTCATGGCTGTTCTCCGGCCAGAACGTCATCCATCAGCGCAGTCCACTGCGATTCCAGTTCCAGCAGCAGGCGCAACCTGACGTCGTCGGGAAAGTTTGCCGACCAGGCCTGCAGCGAAGGCATTTCCACTGCGTCCACTGGCTGCCGCTGGCTGTCCAGCAGCATGAAGCGGGTGTATTCCGGATCTGACACGTAGACCATCTCGTTGCGCGCGCGCTGGTTGATCTCGGCATCGAGTTGTCTGGTCAACGGCAGCAGCCCGGCAAGCTGTCGGCTGAGCCGGGCATGGCTGCCAGCGGCTGCGCTGCTCTCATAATGCCCCGGCCAGGTCATGAACGCGGGCCGTTCGATGACGATGCCGTCGTCCGCGCTCAGGGTGATACGCAGGGTGTTGTCGGCTTCGGCCAGCAGGCTGAATTCGCGCTCGTACACCAGGGTTTGCGCCATGGCCCCGGACGCAGGCAGGATAAGTGCCAGCACAACGAGCAGGCACAGTGAGAATACAGACTTTGATCGATCCATGATGGCAGCCAATCCTTGTGCTGGAAGTTGGTATTGATTTTATACCATTCCTGTTGCCACTGGCGGCGGATGCAGGCTCAGGAGCGCCAGCGCCCCCAGCCTGTTGAGATGGCACGAATCACGCTCAGGAGCGCCAGCGTCCCCGCTGGCATGAAAGCCCGTTGAGATGGCCCGATGCAGGCTAAGGAGCGTCAGCCTCCCCGCTGGCATGGCAGCCTGGTGAGAGGGTTCACTCGTTCCCACGATGCAGAGTGGGAATGCATAGCCTTACCGCTACCATGCAGCAGCAAGCAGATACCTCGGCTCGGTGCGCTCGCTCGGCATCACAGCCCAGTGAGATGGCCCGCTGACATGGCCTGGTGTGATAGCCAGTTGCAGGCTAAGGAGCGCCAGCGTCCCCGCTGGCATGAAAGCCCGTTGAGATGGCCCGATGCAGAGTCAGGAGCGCCAGCGTCCCCGCTGGCATGACAGCCTGTTGAGGTGGCACGATGCAGAGTCAGGAGCGCCAGCGTCCCCGCTGGCATGATAGTCGGCAAATCTCAGGCCTGCTCAAGCAGGCCAGCAATGCGCTGATCCTTCTCCAGCCACAACCGGTTCAGCCAGGCCTGGAACCGTTCGCGAAACTCGGCATCGTGCTGATAATCCCCACCGCGCAAGGCCTGCGGCACCGGCAACAGGCGGATTTGCACCCGAATCTCGGGCACGCGACTGGCCAGAAACTGCAGAAAACCAGGTCGACCGTGTGGATACACCACGGTGACATCAACAATGGTGTCGATGCAGTCACCCAGCGCATCCAGCACCAGCGCGGTGCCGCCACCGCGCGGTTTGAGCAGATGATTGTAGGGCGACGCCTGCCGTGCATGCTTGGCCCCGGTAAAGCGCGTGCCCTCGACAAAGTTCATGATCGACACCGGAATCTCGCGAAACTTCTTGCAGGCGCGGCGGGTGGCAGCCAGATCGCGGCCGGCCAGTTGTGGGCGCTGCGCCAGCTGCTGTTTGCTGTGCCGGTGCATGAACGGGAAATCCAGCGCCCACCAGGCCAGCCCCAGCAGCGGCACCCAGATCAGTTGCTGCTTGAGAAAAAAGCGCATGAACGGCAGCCGCCGGTTGAACAGTCGCTGCAACACTGGAATGTCCACCCAGCTCTGATGATTGCACAACACCAGATAGTGACCGCCGCGATCAACCTCGGGCAGACCCTCCACCGCAATGCGGGTGTTAATCAGGCCGGCCAGCGCCAGACTGTTGACGCCGATCCAGCTTTCCGCAATGGCGATCAGGGCATGATCCAGCGCGGTGCGCAAGCCACGCAGCGGCAGTAAGATGCGGACAACGGCTTTCACCAGCGCCACCAGCAGCAACACCGTGATGTGTACCACAGTGTTGAGCAACAACACCAGCAGGGCGCTGAGCAGGCGCAGCCATTCGACAAGCTTGTCCATCATGCGGTCATTCTCGCACAAACAGACCATCTCATTGTGGCCGTCCGGCGAACCAATGACAATGTATCAATGACAGGAGAGAGACGATGACAAACGGCCTTGTCTGGCTGCGCGGCGAACTGCGTCTGCACGACAATCCACTGCTGCAGGCGGCAGCGGCCTGTGATCGTCTGCTGCTGGTGTATGTCATTGAAGACAGCCAGCTGGCGCCGACAGACTGGGGCTGGCCGCGTCGGCATGCGCATCGCTGGCGCTTTCTGGCGCAGTCACTGCAAGCCCTTGCAGAGCAACTGGAAGCGCTGGGGCAACGCCTGCTGGTGCTGTGCGGTGACAGCGCCAGGCAGATCGCGACACTGGTGGCAGCCCACGACATCGATCAGGTGTTTGTCAATGATGCTCCCGGCAGCGAGGAAGCAGGGCAGCTGCAGCGACTGCTCAAGCTGCTGGATCAGACCTTGCCTGCGGGCGGCAGCAAGCTGATCACAAGCCTGGACAACCGGCTGTACCCGCAACTGCCCATCGCCGCCGAGCGCTGGCCGATGAGCTTCAGTGCGTTCCGGCGCAAGGTGGAAAAGCGCCTGCAGCCGCAGTCGCCATGCGCCGTCATCACGCGCCTGCCGCCACCATTGCTGGAGGATGTTCCAGTTTGGCCGCAGGCGTTGATGCAACAGAGTCAATCCGAGTCATTGTCATCACCGCCACGGTTTTGCGGTGGCGAACAGGCCGGACTGCAGCGGCTGCAACATTATCTGCACCAGGGGCAATGCATCCTGAATTACAAACAGACCCGCAACGGCATGCTGCACAACGACGATTCCAGCAAACTGTCGCCGTGGCTGGCCGATGGCAGTCTGTCGGTGCGCCATGTCTGGGCGGAAATCGAACGCTTTGAAGCCGATGTGAGCGCCAACGAATCCACTTACTGGCTCAAGTTCGAGCTGCTCTGGCGCGAATACTTCCGCTGGCTGCTGCAACACACTGGCAATGCCTTGTTCCGCTTTGTCGGTCTGCGTGACCAGCCCATCCACGGACTGCGTGCCTTTGACCGGTTTGACCAGCGCCAGCACGAGCAATTTGCTGCCTGGACCCAGGGTGCCACCGGCATCCCCATGATCGATGCCAACATGCGTGAACTGCAGGCCACCGGCTATATGTCCAATCGCGGTCGCCAGAACGTCGCCAGCTTTCTGGTCAAGGATCTGCAGCTGGACTGGCGAGCCGGAGCCGCCTGGTTCGAGCATCTGCTGCTGGACTACGACGTCGCCAGCAACTGGGGCAACTGGGCCTATCAGGCCGGCGTTGGCACCGACACCCGCGCCCGCTGGTTCAACGTGGTCGAGCAATCCCGTCGCTACGACCCAAAGACCGAATACATCAGCCACTGGTGCCCGGAACTCGCGGAACTGCCCATCGCTGACCGCTTTGCACCGTGGGCTGCGAGCACTGCAGTGCCAGACTATCCAGCATCGATAATGCTTGATCCGCGCTGGTGAATGATGTCAGGCATTGTATTCTGGCCTGATGTGAGGCAGTATTCAGACAGAGCGGGGAGCACAGGGTGGTGCAGTGATGGACAGAATCTGTACACCAACAGCGCATGACGATAGTCTGAATAGGCTGATATCGTCGACATGCGATCTTATGCGCTTCACTGAAATCAGCAAGGTAAGCCGCCCTTGGGCTGTTGATGACGTCATATGCGGCGTTTACGCCTACTAATTCAAAGTTATTTATCATAGATAAATATGGGAATATTTGAAGCTTTCATGATTATTTTCATTCCTGCCGGCACTTTTCTGTTGAATTCCTGGCGGAGGAAGATGAATCGTTCAAAAAGGTGGCCGCAACTTGCATACATGCTTATTTCAATGGCAATGGCAGTATCGCCTTGGATTTATGTTCGTGGCATAGAGCCAAACCATACGGCGCTTTCGGTTATATTAGCTGGTGTGGCGCTCTTTTGGTTCGCAATTGTTGGGGCGCGTAGTGCAAACGCATAACAAGGCAATCAACTTCGCTACGGCCACTGCATGGCCTGCGCAGGACAGCCGCTGCTGTGCATCGTCTGCCGGTTATTGCAGGCGTTGGCTATTTTTGCCAAGCGTGTCGCAGACTTTGAACTCTTTGAATAGATTTTCAGAGGCATTTGAGAACCGCAGAGTCTTGACGGTGGCCAGGGGCACTCGATAAGGCATCTACTCCCAGATCGTTTCGAAGCAAACTACGAAATCATATATCCAATCTATACGAATACATCAATCTTGACAGAATCGACAGCTAATATTTTGCCGCAACGGACGCCAGAACCGCTATGCGGTTCAGGTGTCGTCAGCGCTTTGCGATACGGCACCGATGAGTGTCGGTGTTACGTCGCGTCATAATGCCCACCCAGGGCAAAGATATAGATTGATGATTCATCGAACCGATACACAATCCGGTCCTTCTGGCTGATGCGCCTTGACCAGAACCCGGTCAGGTTATGCTTGAGAGGTTCAGGTTTACCTAACCCGACAGCGGGGTCTTCGCAACGAATCAGCTCTTTTATAATCTGGCGAACAGCGGCGTGCAGCTTTTTGTCCTTTTGGCGCATGGCCTCATACGCCTCCCAGGTTCTGCCTTCAAACACCAGCGATCTCATCCATTTGCTCTTTGGTCGGCGTGTATCCTTTACGCTCGATATGGGTTTTAACGGACTCGTCCAGTTGCCGCATCAGGCTACTGTTCTGCAGAATATACAAGGTTTCCTGCTCACGCTCCCAGTCTTCGGCACCAATCACCACAAAGTCCTGGCCAGCGCGCCGCGAGACTCTAAGCGGCTCATGCCGGCTAATGCTCTGTTCTACAAGCTTTTTCAGGCTTTCCCTGAACTTGTTCACACTCACAGTTTCCATCGTAATCACCAGCACATGTACGGAAATACCGTACAATTATACACAAGTTGCCCTGTCAATCACAAGCAATCTGACGCCAGCTTTCTGGTCAAGGATCTGCAGCTGAACTGGCGTGCCGGTGCCGCCTGGTTCGAGCATCTGCTGATGGAATATGACGTCGCCAGCAACAGGGGCAACTGGGCTTACCAGGCCGGCGTCGGCACCGACACCCGCGACCGCTGGTTCAACGTGGTCGAGCAATCCCGTCGCTACGACCCAAAGGCCGATTAAATTAGCCACTGGTGCCCGGAACTTGCCGAACTGCCCATCGCTGACCGCTTTGCGCCGCGGACTGCCATCAAGTCAGTGCCAGGCTATCCAGCACCGCTAAAACTTGATCCGCGATGGTGAATGTGCTGCAGGCATTGCTTTTCTGACTGAGCTGAGGCAGTATTCAGACAGGGCAGGGAGCACAGGGCGGTGCAGAGATGGATCGAATCAGGACAGCAACAGCGTGTGACGATGGTCAGCTAAGGCAGATATCGTCGGCATTTGATGTTATGCCCCTCATTGTCATCAATAGGATAAGTTGCCTTTGGGCTGTTGCTCACGTAATTGGTGGAATTTCCGACACAATATTCGATATGCGGCATTTTCACCTACTTAATTATAAGTTGGGCAGGCTACTGGTGGCTTCGCTTGCGACCGCCGCATGGAGATTCCAGATGGAAGTGATCCTGCGCCAGCCAGAGGATTCATCTTGTACTTGTCGCATCTAACCCTGCGCAACTTTCGTCAGTTCGGAGACAACGACGAAAAACTGGAGCTCGCGTTCAGCAGCGGAGTGACCGCGCTTGTCGGGCGCAACGACAGCGGGAAGTCGGCGGTGATCGACGCCATCCGATACGCGCTCCTTACACGGGACCAGAGCTACATCCGCGTCCAGCCCGAGGACTTCCGCATCGATGCGGCTGGCGTGCAGGCCGACGAGATGTTCATTCGGTGCCAGCTGAGTGATCTCAACGACGATGAGAAGGGGGCCTTCGCCGAGTACTTGACATACGACGGCGCCAATGTCTCGCTGATCGTCAATTGGTCGGCACGAAGGCGTAGCGAGTCCCCCAGCGCTCGTCGATGGGTCGATGTGTCAGTTCGTAGCGGCGTGGACGGCGCGGGACCAACGTTCGAGGCGTCTGTACGCGAGCTGCTTTCGAGTGCCTACCTTCGGCCGCTCCGCGACGCAGCACGGGAGATGTCGTCCGGTCGCGGCTCTCGCCTCTCGCAGATCCTGGCGAACGTTCCGGAGATCAGCCAGGGCGAGGCCTTTGACGAGAACGTCCTTCCGGCCGACCCAGCCGAAGTGAGCAAGCTGAGCCTTCTGGGCCTGGCGGACTACCTCCGCCATAGCGTGAAGGCGCACCAGGGTGTTAGCGGAGCCGAGACCGCGATCAACACTCAGTACCTGTCCTCGCTCTTCCTGCGGGGCGACAGTCTGCAAGGCCGGATCGACCTCACTGAGAGCGGGAGCGACTCGATTCGCCTGCGTCGAATCCTAGAGCGTCTCGAGCTCGGCCTGTTCGAGGCATCGACGTCCAGCGCTCGCGGATACTACGGCCTCGGCTCGAACAACATCCTCTACATGGCGTGCGAGCTGCTGCTGCTGGGACGTGAGCCCGAGGGGTTGCCCCTCCTGCTCATCGAAGAGCCCGAAGCTCACCTTCACCCCCAACGCCAGCTGCGGCTGATGGACTTCCTATCGAGTGCGGCCGCCGGCAAGGTGAAGGAATCACCCCGCGCGGTCCAGGTCATCCTGTCGACCCACAGCCCGAATTTGGCGTCCATCATCCCGCTCGAGAATCTGGTCATGTTAGAGGGGGGACGCGCTTTCTCCCTCGCCGAAGGCCAGACCAAGCTGGGCACCGGCGACTATCGGTTCCTGGAACGTTTCCTCGACGTGACGAAGTCCAACCTCTTCTTCGCCCACGGCGTCATCATCGTCGAGGGCGACGCCGAGGCCCTGTTGCTGCCCACGCTAGCCCGGCTCCTGGGCACTGACCTGACAGAGCACGGCATTTCCGTCGTCAACGTCGGCGGGACGGGTCTCCGACGCTTCAGCAAGATCTTCCAGCGCTCCGATGACGCTTCACGTCCTGTCTCCATCCCCGTTGCCAACCTCGCCGACATGGACGTGATGCCCGACTGCGCTCCAGCCATCCTCGGCCTAGTCACAGGCGACGATGACAAGACGTGGAAGAGTACGAGACGACGTTGGAAAGCAACGCGCCACTTTGGGGATGAGAGCAAGTCAACGAAGCAGGCACTGGCCGAATGGCGCGAGCATCTATGTGACTCGGACGGCCAGTCCGTCCGCACGTTCGTCGCGGACCATTGGACGCTCGAGTACGACCTCGCGTATTGCGGCCTCGCCGAGGAGGTCTACAGCGCTGCCAGCCTGGCAAAGAACGACGGGGCAATCGTGGAGGAGAAGAAGACCACTGCTGACGTCGAGGCGATCGCGAAGATGGAGTTCGAGCAGCTCGTGGAGTCGGCGGGTGGTGATCGAGCAGTGCTGTGCAGCAACATCTACAAGCTCTTCCACTCGGGCGGCGCATCCAAAGCGATCGCCGCCCAGTACTTGGCCAACACCCTCAGCGCCCAAGGGGAGACGGCCGACTTCGACAGTGCAGGATTCGCCGGGAAGCTGCCGCCCTACGTTGTCGCGGCCATTGCTCACGCGACTGGAGCCGAGATCCCAGCTGTGTCAGCCGACGACGAGAGCCCCGTGGAGGACGCGGATGGCTGACCCGCAGTCCGTCATTCCGCAGGTCGCCGACGAGGATGTCGAGTGGATCTGCCGTATCATGGGCCTGCGCGAGTTCGACCAGTCCCGACAGAAGTTCCTTCGCGCTCGGACGACGCTCGACGTGTCCGCGTGCCCAGGGAGCGGCAAGACGACGCTGATCGTCGCCAAGCTCGCCATGATGGCCCGGAAGTGGCCGCACCGGACGAAGGGCATCTGCGTGCTCTCCCACACCAATGCAGCACGCGAGGAGAACCAGCGGCGTCTGCGCGGCACTGTTGTCGGGCAGCAGCTGCTCGCCTACCCGCACTTTATCGACACCATCCACGGCTTCGTGAACCGGTTCCTGGCGCTACCGTGGCTGAACTCAAACGGCTTCCCGGTGGCCACTATCGACGATGATGTGGCCACCGCCTACCGGCGTCGGGCGATAGGGGAGCGCGGATATCACACGGTGCAGTCGTTTCTCGAAAAGCGGTACAGCGGCTTCGACAAGCTGCGGATTCGCGATCGGGACCTACGATTCGACATAGGAAAGCCCTTCCCGGCGGGGCCGAATACCAAGACGCACAAGTTTGCTCGGCAAGCGATCGAGGCCGCAACTAGCGCGGGCTTCTTCTGCTACGACGAGATGTTCGTCTGGGCGAAGGCTCTTCTTCAGGACTGTCCGGCCGTTGCGCACTGGCTCCAGCGTCGATTTCCGCTGGTGATCATCGATGAAATGCAGGACACATCCGAGCTTCAGGTCGGCGTCGTTGCCACCGTATTCCGTCGCGACTCGTCGGAGGTTGTCGTTCAGCGCGTTGGTGACCCGAACCAGGCCATCTACGATGGGGCTCCCCCGGATGCCGAGGGAGCGGATGTGTTTCCCGATCCGGACAGGTGCCTCGAAATCCCGAACAGCTTCCGGTTCGGTCCCTCGATTGCAGCGCTTGCTTCGCCATTCGCAGTCAATCCTGTAGGCCCGAATGGCCTCCAGGGCGTGGGCCCGCGGACGGTCCGCAATTCCCCCGAGTGCTGTCCTCATGCGGTGTTCGTGTTCCCGGACGAGAGCCCGACGGGAGCATTGGACATGTTTGGACATCATGTGCTCTCGGTCTTCAGTGACAGCGCCCTCGCTGAGGGGGCCGTCTCCGCGGTTGGCGCGGTACACAGAGCTCACCCCGAGATCAAACCGGGCCACGATCACTACCCGAAGACCGTGCCGCACTACTGGTCCGGCTATACCGCGGAGATCGCGCGCCGCGACCCTCACCCAGAAAGCTTGATCCAGTATGTACGAGTAGCACAGGCTGCCGTGCGGGACGGGCACGACCTTTCGTCCGGCGTCGAGAAGATTGCCTCTGGTGTCTCGCGCTTGGCTCATCGAATCGGCGACGCGTCCCGCCTGGGGCGCCGAGTTGGCACACATCGAGTCGTGGCGAATGGCCTCAAGGGCGACCCGAGAGCAGCCTCGGCCTACCGTGATCTCCTTTGCGCCTTCCTCATGGAATGGATGCCGCTCACATCGGCTACCTGGAACGTGCGGAAAGCTGAGATCCTCAGCATCGCACGCGCCCTTTGCGAGACCGTCGAGGACGAGGGGCGCGCGGCGGGCTTCCTTTACTGGGACGAGCACGATCCGTCGCTGATGGTAGACGCACCAACGTCTCCGACCGATGCAGGCCCCAACGTTTATCGTGTCGCGGACGAGTGCGGGCGGCGGGTCGACATTTGCTTGGGTTCAATCCACTCGGTCAAGGGGCAGACCCATCTGGCCACGTTGCTGCTCAACACGTTCCGGAACGGACACTCATCGCAGAAGCTGCTGCCTTGGCTCCTGGGCGAGAACGTGAACGGCGGGAAAGCGGGAGCCCAGAACCTTGATCGACTGCTCCAGACCTACGTTGCGATGACGCGGCCCAGCCACCTCGTTTGCCTTGCCGTTCCCCGATCAGCTCTTGGCGACGATGCGGCGTTAAACGGGCACTTGCAGACGTTGAAGGCGCGCGGATGGCACGTGGCGGAAGTCGTAAACGGATCTCCGAGATGGTACTCTTGATCACCACTGCAGCGCAGCCTGGCTTTGCCGACAGGGAGCTGCCCAACAAGGCGATGCAGATGGGCGGCCGTTTCACGTCAGCCATTAATCGGCAATGCGTTATGTAATATGCCGCTATTACATCGTCTATATTTCAACATTTTCACTACAAGTGGCCTTATATTGTTTGTGGTCATCGGGTTATATTTTCGTCGTGACCCCAGAATGAATGATGGTGTCGTAACGGGAGAGGAGATGCTCTTGCCTGAAGTATTGCTCCTTACTTTCGCAATGCTCTCAATTTTCGCGAACGTAATAGCAAGCGCATCCCATGCCTTCAGAAACCGATTGATTCGTTGGGGCTGGGCGAACATACTCATATGGCCAGTTTCTTTTTACTATTCATGGCGCGTATATTTCAAAAAAAATTGGTTCCGTGAAAGCTGAAATATATAACAAGTTCCCCTGGATCGTTCCGGTAAGGTTGAGTCCTTCACCGGCCACTCAAAACTGTATCGATTCACTCAGGATTTAGCTTTTATGGTCGAGCGTGTCGCAAACTTTGAACCTTTCGAATGGATTTCCATGAACCTTTGGGAACTGGGGAGGCGTCCTGATGGCGGCGAGGGGCATACGGTGAGACATCTACTTCCCGATCATTTCGAGGCTTACTACAAGATCATGCATCCGATCTATAGGGATGCGTCAATTTTGGATGAAGAAATCCAGTGGAGCAATGAGAACGAATTTGACGAGCGTAACCTGATAAGAATCAAGTGGCATGATCTCTGCCAGAAGTACGGAGTCGAATACAACAAGTATATAAGCTCTAACTCGTTTAAAAGAGTTTTTCGGAAAGGCTGGCCGCGCTATCTCTTGGGTGCTATTCAAGGTGAACTGGAACCTGACCTACGGGATGCTCTAGCCAAAATTCTTGCGCAGTTTAGCTCAACAAATCGCTGGTATTACAAATTCTTCCTTTGCTCAATAAAGGACCTTGAGGAAGCGCTATATGTCGGCGACAGAAACGAGCTTGACGCTATTCAGTCGGTCGCTGAGGCCCAATCTGGGCCAGAGTACTGGTGGCCTGAAGATCGTTCATGGTGCGTATGTTCTGATTATGATTTGGAATTTACAATAGTTGCAGCTTCCAAAAATGCGATCGCAGAAATTCGTGCATGTCAGCAGTTCGAGGGTTTCGATTTCAGCGTTCTTGATCGTATCGACTGGAAGGCTGATGAGCTAAACAGAGTTGAAAGCTAAATTTTCGATACAAAAGACGTCAGAATCGCGGCGTGTTTTAGTTCCCCTTCTCGATTCATGGTACGAACTGTTAAGCATAGGTAATTAGTGGTCATAATATGAATTTATGTAAGTGGTTAGTAGGGTTCATTTTTGCGTTAGGGTTGGTAGCTATCTCTTTATCATGGTTCTTTGGTGTTCCTTATTTCTATACTTTGCTCGGCTTTATTGCCTGGTTATTTATAGGCCACTTGATCACTATCGATGACGAACATCCGGGAGGGTGGTCCAATTCAGAAAGATCCGAGAGAATCTGGCATAGTTCATTATTCAAGTTAGCGGTAAAAGCAGCAATTATTGGGATCGCAGTGCTGTGCTTGTTTCTTTTTCCAACTCTTCACGAATTTGGAACTAATTGATGCATTGTCTAATAGCAATAGCTCTTATTCAACACGGTTGCCGGTAAATTGCTGACGGTTAGTCTAAAGATTAGCTCAGTACTCCCATCATCCATAATCCTCATTATGCCCGCCTTTTCTAATTATGCCGGGCAGTTGCAGGACCTGGGCAAGCACAAGACCGCAAAGAGCTGCCTTTACATCAAACGCCTGTCAGACATTGGCATGAAGATGCTACGAGAAATCGTCAGGGATTCAGTTCAGGTGATGCAGCGCAATTACCAGTGCCGCGAGGCATGACGCTAAACATTGACTGAGCAGGGGGGGCTGTTAGCGGATTGTCGCCATCATTCAACGCAGATCGTCTGCCACATCAACCCTCAGGCACATCAAAAGCATTCCGCACCCAGGCCAGGTATTCCTGATCGGTGGAGACGACTTTGCCGGGTGAGTCGGACAGTTTGACCACCGGCTGGCCGTTGCAGGCGGTCATTTTGATGACGATGTTGATCGGTGCCACGCCGGTGTCGTTGCTGAGGTTGGTGCCGATGCCGAAGGAGACGTTGATGCGGTCACGGAAGCGCTGCCAGATTTCTGCTGCCTTGTCGATGTTGAGCGAGTCGGAGAAGATCAGGTTGCGGGTTTTCGGGTCAACGCGGTTGTCCTGGTAGTGCTGGATCATGGCTTCGCCCCAGGCGATGGGGTCGCCGGAATCCTGCCGTGCGCCGTCGAACAGCTTGCAGAAGTACATGTCGAAATCGCGCAGGAAGGCTTTAAGGCTATAGGTGTCGGACAGGGCGATGCCCAGGTCGCCACGGTATTCGCGCGCCCACACTTCAAATGCAAACCGCTGCGTCTCGGCCAGACGTGGCCCCAGTGCCTGCGCGGCCTGGATGAATTCGTGTGCCATGGTGCCGATCGGCACCAGATTGTGCTGCATGGCCAGGCGCACGTTGCTGGTACCGCGCAAAGATTTCGGCAGTTGTGCAGCCAGTGTTGCCACCACCTGCTCGTGCCAATCACGCGAGAAGCGCCGACGGGTGCCGAAATCGGCAAAGATGAACTCATCCGGCCGGTCCAGCGCCTTGATCTGGTCGATCTTCTGCTGCAGCCGTTCGCGGCCGACGCTCAGATCGTGCTGCGGATGCTGATGGCGGTAGTACAGCTCGCTGATGATGGCCAGCAGCGGCACTTCAAACAGGATGGTGTGCAGCCATGGGCCGCGGATGGTGAGCTGTAGCTGGCCGTTGTGCTCGGCGATGTCGATAAACCGCGATTGCAGATGAAACAGGCGCAGAAACTCGATGAAATCGTTTTTCAGGTAGCGCTGGCTGTGCAGGAAGTTGAGTTCGTCGGGTTCCAGCCTTAGCGTGCACAGGTGCTCGATTTCGCGCTCCAGATCGCGCTGCAGTGGTCGCAGATCCACATCGGCGGTGCGGCAGCGGAACTGGTATTCCACCTCGGCACCGGGAAACTGGTGCAGCACGGCCTGCATCATGGAGTATTTGTAGATGTCGGTGTCGAGCAGCGAGTGGATGATCATGGGCTGGTGCTTCCGCTGTTGCCAGAGTCATTTCCAGAGCCGTTTGCAGGGCCTTTTGCAGAGCCTTGGCCATTGCCGGCCAGCAGACTGGCCAGCTCGGCGGCGTTCTGGCACACGATGACCCCGGCATTGCGCATCTCGTTCAGTGCCTGGGCGCTGCTGTCGGCTGCAATGCCGCGACAGGCGGCCTGATTCAGCAACACCTGCAGGCCGGCCTGCTGCAGTTGCAACACGGTGGCTTTGACGCAGAAATCGGTGGCCAGACCGCCGACCGCGACGTGGGTCACATCACGCGCCTTGAGCCATTCGATGACGCCGGTGCTCAGACGTTCGGCCAGATCGTGGTAGCAGGCACCGTAAGGGTGCATGTCCGGCTCCACGCCTTTCCAGACAAAAAAATCGTACTCGGCCGGGTGCGGCAGACCCGGCAGCAGGCGAAAGCCTTCGCTGCCGGCGATGGCATGCGCCGGCCAGTGTTCCTCGACATGCGGGCCTGGCACCCCGGGCTGGCCGATTTTGGCTGCATCGTCGGTGATCCATACCGCCTGTGGATTGTGCGCGTCCTTGGAACCCACGCGCCAGCGCAGCAGGGCGGCCTGGGCATTCAGCTCGGCGACGATCTGATCGCCTTCGGGCACCGGCAACTCGTCCGGGCACAGCGGGGTGAAGGTGCGTTGCGCATCGACATCGAAGCTGGCGCAGCGGGCAGGGTCAATGGCTGGTGACGAGTTCATGGCCTGCTATTGTCGCAGCCGCAGGCAGGCTTGTCATCATGTCAACGTTGCCAAACATCAATGTATTCTGCCTGGTCACACCCCTCAGCCACTTATGTGGATTGATCTGACGCAAATGCTTAGCCGATAGGATTGGCGACACCGGATGTGTCCTGTCGGTACCCGTTATGTGTGAACGAGCATGATGCCAATATGTGATGCCAATAGGCACACATTCTGTTAGTATGTTGTCATGCGTGAAATCAACTGGAGTGTGGACAAGAACCTGCAGCTGATGAGCGAGCGCGGTGTTTCATTTGAAGACGTGGTGTTTGCCCTGCAGTCAGGTGCATTGCTGGATGATGGGCCGCATCCAAACAGCGATAAATACCCGCATCAGCGTTGCTTTATTGTGCGCATAGACGATTACGCATGGCTGGTGCCTTATGTTGAGAGCGACACGGAACTGTTTCTCAAAACGATAGTTCCCAGTCGCAAGGCCACCAGAAAATATTTGCGGAGATAACATGAGCAGGATCAAACTGGATCAGGAAGAACAGGCGCTGCTGGAGGCCTATGAGTCCCAGTCTTTTCAATCAGATCTTGATGAAGAACGTCGACTGCACCTTGCCCGGCTGGCAGAAGCAACGTTCAGGAAAGACAAACGGATCAACATCCGTATCTCCAGCAGAGATCTTGAGGCGCTTCAGCGCAGGGCCTTGCAGGAGGGGTTGCCTTATCAGACGCTGGTAGCCAGTGTCTTGCATAAGTATGTTTCTGGCGGCTTGCGGGAGATCAAAGTCAACGAAGCTGGTCGTAACGGCGGTTGAGCTGAACACTCCCTCTTTTAGCTCGCCGTATGCGTTAACGCAATTCACGCTGCCATCACGAGCTGTCCCTGGCAACCGTGGTGATGGGTCTCAAGCCGGCTGCAAAGCTGTCGCAGCCGCAGGCAGGCTTGTCATCATGTCGATGAAGCGTCTGGCCTGTGGTGACAGGTAGGCGCCGCGACGGGTGACCAGGCCATAGCTGCGGCTGGCAAACCACTGGCTGACATCGCGCACGATCAGTTGCTGACGATCCCGCTCGGTCAGACAGATGCTGGTGACGATGGAGATGCCCATGCCGGCGGCGACGTATTTCTTGATGATTTCCCAGCCGCCGACTTCCATCGTCACCTGTAGCGGCAGGCGATGCTGCTGGAACACCTTGTCGATCAGCGCGTGCGTGGTCAGTCGCTGTGGCGGCAGGATCATGCCATACGGGCTGATGTCGGCCAGATCGACATGCCGGCGGCGTCCCAGTGGGTGCTGCAGCGGGCAGATCAGCATCGGTTTGTAGTTGTACAGCGGGCGATAGTCGATGTCGTCGGGCACCTGCAGCATCGAGCCGACGGCAAAATCCACCTTGCCGGCACGCAGCTTGCCGAGGCCGTCGGCTCCGGTGACGTTCTTCAATTGCACGCGAATGCCCGGATACTTGCTGCGAAAGCGCTGCACCATCGGTGGCAGCAGATGCAGGATGGTGGATTCGCCAGCGGCGATGCGAATCTCGCCGGCATCGAGACGGCCATAGGCATCGGCAAATTCATCGGGCAGGGCGTCCAGTCGTTCCACCAGCGGTGCCGCCATCTCCAGCAACATGGTGCCAGCCTGGGTGAGGCGCAGTTTTGGCCCCTGACGCTCGAACAGGGCCTGTCCCAACTCCATTTCCAGCGCCTGAATCTGCTGTGTCACCGAGGGTTGTGACAAGAACAGCTGCTGTGCGGCGGCCGAGACACTGCCGCTGGCAGCAGTATGAGAAAACGCGCGCAAATGCTTGAGTAAGTTGCCTTTGTACATTAGAAAATACTGAAAGTCGGAAGGTATCAGGCCGTGTTGGCAACGCAAACCACACTGCCAGCGTCATTGTATTGGATTTTCCAATGGCAAGTATCAGTTTATATAATTTGTCACCGGGCGGCATCTGTCGCTAGTCTGGGCATGTCACAAAACGGTCATGTGCATGAATCAGCCCACAGATCACGACACCGGCGCACAGGCTGCCGGCCACACGGACCATCGCACCCCGGACACTGTTGCTGGACTCACCTTCACCCTGCCGCCAGTGGCGGCTGCAGCAGAGTTGTTCACGCCCGAATTGCAGCAGTTGCTGATCGAGCTGGGACGTGGCTGTCGCAGCGAGGTTGATGCACTGCTGCAGGCGCGCGTGACGCGACAGCAGGAACTGGATGCCGGTGTCATGCCGGAATTTCCAGCAGCCACCCGGGACATTCGTGATGGCGACTGGAGGGTGGCCGAGATTCCGCCTGATCTGCTGGATCGCCGGGTCGAAATCACCGGCCCGGTGGATCGCAAGATGATCATCAATGCGCTGAACTCCGGTGCCAAAGTGTTCATGGCCGATTGTGAGGACTCCAGCGCACCAACCTGGCGCAACATGCTGGAAGGTCAGGTGAATCTGCGCGATGCCGTGCATGGCAACATCGACTTCACCGCCGACAATGGCAAACATTATCAGCTCAGCGACAATCCGGCGGTGCTGATTGTGCGGCCGCGTGGCTGGCATCTGGATGAAAAGCATGTGCTGATTGATCAGCGGGCGATTCCCGCCGGGCTGTTTGATGCCGCGATGTATCTCTATCACAACGCGCAGGCGCAGCTGGACAAGGGCTCTGGTCCGTATCTGTATCTGCCCAAACTGGAGAACCGGCACGAGGCAGCGCTGTGGGAACGCGCACTGACGATGATGGAGTCTGCGCTGGGCCTTGCCGCTGGCACCGTGAAGGTGACCGTGCTGATCGAAACGATCACTGCAGTGTTCGAAATGGACGAGATTCTGCACGCGCTGCGCCACAGAATCACCGGTTTGAACTGCGGGCGCTGGGATTATATTTTCAGTTATATCAAACGCTTCCGTAATCATCCTGATAAAGTGCTTCCAGATCGGGAGCAGGTCACGATGACGGTGCCGTTTTTGCGCGACTACGCCAACCTGCTGATCAAGACCTGTCACCGGCGCGGCGCATTCGCCATGGGTGGCATGGCGGCACAGATTCCGATCAAGGGCGACGAGCAGGCCAATGCGCAGGCCCTGGAGAAGGTGCGTGCCGACAAGCTGCGCGAGGCCAGAGCCGGGCACGACGGCACCTGGGTGGCGCATCCGGGACTGATTCCGCTGGCCGAAGAGATTTTTACCCGGCAATTGGGTGACATGCCCAACCAGCTGCATCGACTGCGCGAGGAGGTCAGCGTCAATGCCGCCGATCTGGTTGCCTGTCCTGCCGGCAACATCACCGAGCGCGGCGTGCGCGGCAACATCAGTGTGGCGATCCAGTATCTGGCGGCGTGGCTGTCCGGCAATGGTTGTGTGCCGATCAATCATCTGATGGAAGACGCCGCCACCGCAGAAATCGCCCGTGCGCAGTTGTGGCAGTGGTGCCGGCATCCGGCCGGCCAGCTGGAAGATGGCCGCAACATCGACACCGCACTGGTCAGCAACTGGATTCAGCAACAGTTGGCCGAGATCGAACAGCAGGTCGGCAGCACAGCGTTCGCCGCTGGCAACCATGCCGAGGCTGCCGGGCTGCTGGACGCGATCAATCTGTCCGAGCCGTTCGTTGAGTTCATCACACTGCCGGCCTATGCCATGCTCGATTGAGGGCAGACAGCCTGTTGTTGACTTAACATCACCCAAACCACCAAACCCGGAGCCCAAGCCATGAGTCAAGCCGATCGATCCCGGCAAGCCGCCGAACTGCAGCAACAATGGGAGCAGCACCCCAGATGGCAGGGTGTCAAGCGCCCCTACAGCGCCGCAGAGGTGCTGCGTCTGCGCGGTTCCATCGACATCGAATACACGCTGGCGCGCATGGGATCGGAAAAGCTCTGGCGCATGATGCAAGACCAGCCCTACGTCAACGCGCTGGGCGCACTCACCGGCAACCAGGCCATGCAGCAGGTCAAGGCCGGTCTGCAGGCGATCTATCTGTCCGGCTGGCAGGTGGCTGCCGACGCCAACAACGCTGGCCAGATGTACCCTGATCAATCGCTGTATCCGGTCAGTTCGGTGCCGGAAGTGGTGCGCCGCATCAACCAGACCCTGCAGCGGGCCGATCAGATCCAGAGCGCTGAAGGCAAGGGTGACGTGGACTGGTTCGCGCCGATTCTGGCCGATGCCGAAGCCGGCTTCGGCGGGGTGCTGAATGCGCACGAACTGATGAAAGACATGATTGCTGCCGGTGCTGCGGCCGTGCATTTCGAAGATCAGCTGGCTTCGGCAAAAAAATGCGGTCACATGGGCGGCAAGGTTCTGGTGCCCACGCGCGAGGCAGTGCAGAAGCTGATCGCAGCGCGCCTGGCGGCCGACATCTGCAACGTGCCAGCGATTATTGTCGCCCGCACCGATGCCATGGCGGCGAATCTGCTGACCTCGGACGTGGATCAGCGCGATCAGCGTTTTCTGGCCGGTGAGCGCACCGCTGAAGGCTTTTACCGTGTCAACAACGGACTGGATCAGGCCATTGATCGAGCCCTGTCCTACGCGCCGTATGCCGATCTGCTGTGGTGCGAGACGGCCACGCCGGATCTGCAGCAGGCACGCGATTTTGCCGCCGCCGTGCATGAGAAGTTTCCCGGCAAGATGCTGGCCTACAACTGCTCACCGTCGTTCAACTGGAAGCAAAACCTGTCCGCAAGCGACATCAAGCGCTTCCAGAACGAACTCGGCAGCCTGGGCTACAAGTTCCAGTTCATCACCCTGGCCGGATTTCATGCGCTCAACTTCAGCATGTTCCAGCTCGCACGCGGCTACAAGCAGTCGCAGATGGAGGCGTACGTGGAACTACAGGAAGCGGAGTTTGCCGCCGAGGCGGTCGGTTACACCGCCACGCGCCACCAGCGCGAGGTTGGTACCGGTTACTTCGATCAGCTGACCCAGGTGATCAGCAGCGGAGAGTCATCGCTGTCGGCGCTGTCCGGGTCCACCGAAGAAGAGCAGTTTACTGGCTGATCGCAGCCGACTGCCGACGCACCAGTTCGTCGGCAGCAGCGATGATCTGAAGCGGTGTTTTATTGTCCAGCGTGGCCAGATGCTGTTCCACGCTGAGTGCTTCCAGATCAAAAGTGCGCAGCGTGGCCACTGCCTGTAGCAGTTGCTGGTAGTCGTCTTCCGGCAAAGCCTGTTTCATCTGCAACAGCGATTCCAGCAGCTGCTCTTCCGATGCTGCGGCCAGCGGCTGTTGCATGGGGTCGCTGCGGCTGCCTGACTGACAGGCAGCCAGGCCAATGCACAGCAGTGCCAAGACACTGGCTGTGCGCAGCAAAGCCGGGATCGCGGCAACCGTCATAGCGGATCGGGAGTTTCGAAGCCGTCGATGAAAAACACTTCTTGCAAGACGTTTTCAATGATCACCGGGGCCACGTAGATGTCCGCACTGACACCGCCACCGCCGGATTCATCGCGGCTGTCGGTGAAGATGCCGATGCCGCCGTTGTCGCCGATGTCCAGGCCGTTGTAGTCACCAAACTCAAAACTACCGGGCAGGTTGGCTGAGGACACATCGGTCAGTCTGACCGGGTCGCTCCAGGTTACGCCACCGTCCGCCGAGCGGCTGCTGTAGAAATCCACACCGCTGCGATCGGGGAATGCCCGGGTGTCATAAAACGCCACATGCACACTACCGTCTGTGCCGACTTTCAGCCACTGGTGCCAGCGATCCACTTCCAGCACATCGTCTGTGGAGTGCGGAATCGATTCAGTCCAGGTCTGACCCTGATCGTCGGAAAACGCCACCCGGATGATGGAGTGATTCAGGGCCGGATTGTTCTCGCTCTCGGTGGCCGTGGTGTCGGTCCAGGAAATGTACATGCGACCGTCGAACGGCCCACCGGTGAGGTCGGTGTCGGCGGCCACGTACAGGAACGCGCGCCGGCTCTCGATTGACGGCAGCGGCCAGTCAAACGCGGCATTGGTGGTGGAAGGCACCGACGATGCCGACCAGGTCAGTCCTCCATCGCTGGAGGTGTTCATGCGAATGGTGCGCTCGTTGAAGGCCGGCCAGAAGTGGTACACATTGCCCTGCGCATCGGTGGTGATGTCCGAGCCGATGCCGCGCTGTTCGCCGGGAAAGCTGGTGATGGTGAAGGTGTTGCCGAAATCGCTGGACACGGCAACCTGCATGATGTTGTCCTGGTGCCAGGTGATGTAGATGTTGTCGATGAACGGCGATCCTGGCGTGCGGTCGACGTGGATGTACTCTTTGTCGTCAAGCGCGGGATTGTCTTCGGGCCCAGCGAGTTCTCTGCGATCATCGCCAGGGGTGGCGTCCAGCAGCGAATCCCAGGTCTGGCCATTGTTGTCGGAGCGATAAAACCAGACGTCTCTATTTCCGAGAGTCACCACGTAGGCAAAGCTGTTATCGCTGGACCAGTCCATGGCCGGGTCGCAGCAGGTGGTGCCGCTCAGTGGCGGTGATTCGGTCCAGCTGGCACCGTTGTCGGTGGAGAAATACATGTCCTGTCCGGAACCGTTCATGCCGGCGATGACAATGTCGTCGTTACCGGGCTGGTAGATGATGGCCGATTCCGCCGCCGAGCCCGGGCCATTGACCTGGACGTTGTTTTCCAGCGCTCGGATGGCTCCCTCCAGCATGGCCAACGGCGTGCTGCCAGCGCTCAGGCCGATCTGGTAGCCGTCCTCGGCGCTGTAGCTGAGATCGTGAAAGATCTCTCCGTCGATCAGGTAGCCGGAGAAGCGCATGCGATAGTAGTTCAGCAGCGCTCGCGGGTACTGCACCGGGCCGGTGCGGTCCATTTGCGGGTTTTCCTGCCGGTACATGACGCGGAAGAACACCGGCACCGGGCTGATCAGCTCGCTTTCATTCGGTGCCAGCAGGGCCAAGTCAGAACTGGTCAGCAGGTAGTTGCGGTCATCCCAGGGGGCGTAGCCCTGCAGTGACTGGTAGTTCACGCTGGCATCAACGCCGCGGTTCGGATCAACGGTGTGTGAATGTGTGAGTGCCGGCAGTGCGCAGAAGATGACGGCGGCGCAAAGTGTCTGGAATGTTTTCATTGTATTATTCTTCATGGTTAAGCTGACACAGCATTATGCCATGGGCAACAAGCAGAAGGAGCATCGATTTGTCACCGCAGACGCCAGCAACGACCGCCAAAGTCGTTGCAATGATCGGCGCTGGCAGCGGGTATGCGGGCAGTTGATGTTGCTGTGTGTACTGGTCGCAGCGGGCAGTTTTCAATTTATAGTGGCTGAGCAAAATGCGGAGCCAGAGACCATGATGGAATTACTGACACCACAGGCTGAACGGGAAATCGTTGCCTTGCATGAATTTTTTCAGCAATGGTATCGCGGTGAGCTTGAGCCCACGGATTTTGCCCGATTCGAGCGGGCGCTGGAGGCTGATTTTCAGATCATCACACCAGAAGGCATGCTGTTGCCGCGGGCGGACATCATCCAGGCGGTCAGGCAACAGGCCGGCAGCGATCCATCCGCCGTGCTGGAAATCCGCAATGTCGAACTGGTTGCGGTGGACACGGACATTGCCGTATTTCGCTATGAGGAGTGGCAAAGCAGCGCCGGTGTCGCGCCGCGCGGACGCCTCAGCAGCGTGGTTTTTCGTCGTCGAGACGATGCCGACAACGGCCTGGGCTGGCGACAGGTGCAGGAAACCTGGCTGCCGGAATGAGCGTGCGAAACTGTTGATGTCAGTGCCACTGTGCGATGTGCGCATCACGCGCAAGCGGGTCAAACGCCTGAATGTCAGGGTGTGCCCGCCGCATGGTGAGGTGCGGGTCAGTGCGCCGTGGTGGATGTCGGAGCGTGACATCCACAACTTTTTGCACCAGCGCCGGGACTGGATCGAGCAGTGCCGGCAGCGACAGCAGCAACGCCAGGCCGCCAACCGCAACGACATGTGTGCAGGTGAGATGCATCGTTATCTGGGGCTAGCCTATCCGCTGCGCCTTTGCCGCAGCCGCGGTCGGCCCAGCGTGACGCTGCAATGCGATGCCCTGTGCCTGCACATCAGCGCAGAGATGGATGCTGCGCAGCGACTGCGGTTGCTGCAGGGCTGGTACCGGCAACAACTGCAGGCCATGTTGCCGCAACTGCTGGCGCGCTGGCAGCCGGTGGTGGGCGCGCAGGCTGCCGAATGCCGCATCAAGCGCATGAGCACCCGCTGGGGTTCATGCAATCCGCGCGAGCGGCGCATCTGGCTGAGCCTTGAGCTGATCAAACAGCCGCTGGAGTGCATTGACTATGTCATGGTGCATGAACTGGTGCATCTGCATGAAGCCTCGCACAATCATCGCTTCCACACCCTGATGGATCAGTGCATGCCAGACTGGCGCGAACGCCGCCGCCTGCTGAATGCGGGCACAGCGCAATAAGCCGCTCAGGACCGGGGCAGGGCATGCTCATTGCTGCTGCACATCCATTACAATATGCGATGGAATGCAATGAATGATTCACCATGCTTGATCCCGCTTTACTGAGAAAAGACCTGCCGCAGGTGCAGGCGGCACTGGCTGCACGCGGCTACACGCTGGATGTGGCGCGCTGGACAGCGCTGGATGAACAGCGCAAGAGCCTGCAGCAACAGACAGAAAGCCTGCAGAACGAGCGCAACACCCGCTCCAGGGCGATCGGCCAGGCCAAGGCGCGTGGCGAGGATGCGCAACCGCTGCTGGACGCTGTCGCCGATCTCGGTGAACAGATGAAGCAGGCACAGGAACAGCTGGCTGAACTGCAGTCGCAGTTGCGCGAACTGCAGCTGGACATGCCCAATCTGGCGCTGGACGATGTGCCGGTCGGCAGTGATGAGAACGACAATGTTGAGGTGTATCGCCACGGCGAGCCGGCAACGTTTGATTTTGCGCCGCGTGACCATGTCGACATCGCCGAACTCAATGGCTGGCTGGACCAGGATGCGGCAGCGCACATTGCCGGTGCCCGATTCACCATACTGCGTGGAGAGCTGGCCCGTCTGCATCGGCGTCTGGCCACGGTCATGCTGAATCTGCACACCGAAAAGCACGGCTACACCGAAGTCTACACGCCCTATCTGGTGAAACCCGAGGCCATGCTTGGTACTGGTCAATTGCCGAAGTTCGCCGACGACGCGTTCCAGATTGATGACGATCCACAGCGTTTTCTGATTCCAACCGCCGAAGTCACACTCACCAACATGGCCGCCGAGCGTATTCTGGATGTCGCCGATCTGCCATTGAAATGGGTTGCGCACACACCGTGCTTTCGCCGCGAGGCAGGTGCCTATGGCCGCGACACCCGCGGGCTGATCCGGCAGCACCAGTTCGACAAGGTGGAGATGGTGCAGATCACCACGCCGCATCATGGCGAACAGGCGCTGGAAGATCTGACCGCTCATGCCGAGGCCGTGTTGCAATTGCTTGGTTTGCCCTACCGCAAGGTGTTGCTGTGCACCGGCGACATGGGTTTTGCTGCACGCAAGACCTACGATCTGGAAGTCTGGCTGCCGGGTCAACAGGCCTACCGCGAAATCAGTTCCTGTTCATTGTGTGGTGATTTTCAGGCCCGACGCATGCAGGCACGCTACCGCGATCCGGATACCGGCAAGCCACAGCTGGTGCATACGCTCAATGGCTCAGGCCTGGCCGTGGGGCGCACATTGGTCGCGGTGCTGGAAAACTACCAGCAGGCCGACGGCAGTCTGGACCTGCCATTGATACTGCGCGAGAGCTGATTTCAGCAGGGCATTTGCCTGCTGGATTGGTGCGACACCCTATCAGTTGATATCACGCAACCCCGCCGTCGCCAACGGCCATGCTTGTCGGCTGCCGGGAGTGAGTGGTATTCAGTCGCCGCTTTTGGCCGTGCGCAGGGCAGAATCCTGGGCGCTGAAGTAGGCCGACAGATCGGCAATGTCCTGATCGGAAAGCTGCTGTGCAAAGGTGGCCATCACCGCCTGTTGCCGGGCACCGGAACGGTAGGCCTTGAGCGCGTGGCTGAGATAGTCTTCATGCTGCCCAGCCAGCAGGGGAATGTCCGGGGTGACCGATTTGGCACCGGCGACACCATGACAGGCCTGGCAGGTGACCGCCTTTTCTGCGCCGGCATCAGCGTTGCCTGCGGCCATGCTGGAGAGTGAGAAAGCCGACAACCAAAGGGCTGCCAGCAGCATGCTGTGGTGACGGCGGATCATGATGACTCCTTGCTGTTCATGCTGGCCAGATAGGCGGCCACATTGATGATGTCCTGTTCGCTCATGCTCTCAGCCTGCACCTGCATGGTTTCATGCTGACGCGTGCCGTTTTTGTACGCTTTCAATGCGTTGATGATGTAAAGCTCGTTCTGACCGCCAATCATCGGTACTTTGTAGGTTGGATAGACATTGTTGTAGCCGGGAATCCCGTGACAGCCGGTACAGGTATAGAAATAGCGCTGGCCGGCTTCTATGTCTGCCGCTGCCGATCCGTTGCTGTCCTGGGCCAGAGCGCCAGTGATCGGTATGCTGGCCAGCAGACCGGCCAAAAGACCTGCAACAAGAGGCCGCGTGCTTGAGCGCGGCAGGGAAGCATGGGGTTGTCTGTAGTTCATGGATTGCAGCTTGCTGAAGACAATTCGCTATTATAGCCCAAGCGCATGTCATGGGCATGGATTTGCACTGAAATTCGCCCCGGATCCGGTGCCCACAAGAGCCCGCCCGCGGCACCAGCGAGCGGCCGCCGTGGCAACCCGGTTGCGCCAGAGCCCCAAGCCTTCTTTACTCGATTATTGTATTCTAATCAAAGATCTACAAAACCTTTCGAGAAAATGTCTGGGATGGTTTCGGCTTGTTCAGGACAGCGCTTCAAACAGACCTGCGGCACCCATGCCGGTACCGATGCACATGGTGACCATGGCATACTTCTGCTGCTTGCGTCGCAATGCATGAATCGCCTTGGCGGCGAGTATGCTGCCGGTCGCGCCGAGTGGATGCCCCAGCGCAATGGCACCACCGAGCGGGTTGACCCGCTGCGGGTTCAGCCCGACTTCACGGATCACCGCCAGTGACTGCGCTGCAAACGCCTCATTGAGCTCGATCCAGTCAATGTCGTCGAGGCTGATGCCGGTCTGCTGCAACAGCTTGGGAATGGCGGCGATTGGGCCGATGCCCATGATTTCCGGCGCGACACCGGCCACAGTAAAGCCGTGAAAGCGCGCGATCGGGGTCAGGTTGTGATCCTTGAGCCCCTGCTCGCTGGCCAGGATCAGGGCGCCGGCACCGTCACTCATCTGCGAGCTGTTGCCGGCGGTGACGCTGCCATCGGCCTTGAACACGGTGCGCAGCCGCGCCAGTGCTTCCAGCGAGGTGTCGGCGCGCGGGCCGTCATCGGTATCGGCGACAAATTCGCGCATGGCGATGGTGCCATCAGCGGCCGGCAGCGCCGATTGCACGCGCATGGGCCGGATTTCGGTGAACTCGCCTTTGGCGATGGCGGCGGTGGCTTTCTGATGGCTTTCCAGAGCAAACTGATCCTGCTCCTCGCGGCTGATTTTCCAGCGACTGGCGACGTTCTCAGCGGTGATGCCCATGCCGTAGGCAATGGCGACGTTGTCGTCAGAAAACACCGCCGGATTCATGGCCACCTTGTGGCCCATCATGGGCACCATGGTCATGGTTTCGGTGCCACCGGCGAGCATGATGTCGGCTTCGCCCAGGCGAATGCGGTCCGCGGCCATGGCAATCGACTGCAGGCCGGATGAGCAGAACCGATTCACCGTCACCCCGGGCACCGAATCGGGCAGACCAGCCAGCAGCACCCCGATGCGGGCGACGTTCATACCCTGTTCGGCCTCTGGCATGGCGCAGCCGATGATGGCGTCTTCGATGGCTGCCGGATCCAGCCCGTGCGCATCATTGATCGCGGCACGGATGACATGGGCGAGCAGATCGTCCGGTCGGGTGGTGCGGAAAATGCCCTTGAACGCACGACCTACTGGGGTGCGAACGGCAGACGCGATGTAACAATCTTGCATGGTTGATCCTGTCAGTATTGGGTTGCGATGATCATGCTGCGGCCAGCCGGCATCAATTGCGCAACGGTTTGCCGGTTTTCAGCATATGGGCAATGCGCGCGCGGGTGTTTTCCGTCGCGGTCAACTCCAGAAAATGCTTGCGCTCAAGATTGAGCAGCCACTGTTCAGTCACTTCCGTGCCGCGATCAATCTCGCCACCACACATGACGGTGGCGATGTGCTCGGCAATGAGCAGGTCATGATCGGAAATGAAGTTGCCTTCGCGCATGTTCACCAGCATCATTTTCAGCGTCGCGATGCCGACATCTCCGGCCACCGGCCAGCGCTGGTTGGACAACGGGGCGCGGTAGCCGGCCTCGATCAGATACTGTGCCTGATGGATGGCCACATGCAGCACCTCGTCGCCGTGCATGACGATCTTGTCATACGGACGCAGATAGCCGAATTCGCGCGCTTCCAGCGCCGAACCGGCCACCTTGCCCATGGCAATCTGCTGAAAATATTTCTGCAGCAGCGGGAAGGAATCGCCGGCCTCGGTGTTGTCCACACTGCGAATGGCCATCTCCTTGAGACCGCCACCACCCGGCAGCAGGCCAACCCCGGCTTCGACCAGACCGATGTAGCTTTCAAATGCGGCCACCGTGCGCGTGCAATGCAGCAGAACCTCGCAGCCACCGCCCAGCGCCATGCCACGCACGGCGGCGACCGTGGGTACCGCACAGTAGCGCAGACGCATGACGGCACGCTGGAAGTCAGCCAGCATGGTCTGCATGCCTTCCTCATCGCCGGTTTCCGCCATGTTCAGCGCACCCTTGAGGTCGGCACCGACACAAAACGGTTCCGATTCCTGCCAGATCACCAGGCCGTGATAGTGCTGCTCGGCCAACTCGGTGGCGCGCAGCAAACCGGCGATGACATCGGTGGTGATGCTGTGCATCTTGCTGGTAAAGCTGATGATGAGAATGTCGTCGTTGGCGCTCCACAGTACCCAGTCACGGCCTTTTTCCACCGTGTTCAGCTCGCTGACCGACTCACCCACCAGACGCTGCGGCCGCAGCTGACGTCGATACACCGGCAGCGCGGAACGCGGCAGCACCTTGTCTTCGGCGGCGGAATAAGAACCGTCACTGCCGTGCACGCCATCGCTACCATCGCTGACCCAGTCGGGCAGGGCAACGCTGGCCATGGTCTTGCCCGCCTTGATGTCCTGTTGCAGCCATTTGCTGATCTGCGCCCAGCCACTGGCCTGCCAGGTTTCCAGCGGGCCATGCTGCCAGCCGTAGCCCCAGCGCATGGCCTGGTCGATTTCCCGCGCCGACGCGGCAATGTCACCAAGATGAACGGCGCAGTAATGGAACAGATCGCGGAAAATGGCCCACAAAAAGCGTGCTTCGACACAGTCGCTGGCATGGATCGCAGCCATGCGCTTGACCGCATCGCGTTCCTTCAGAATCTCGCTGATTTCATCTGACAGCTCGACTTTGCTGTCCACATAAGCCCCAGTCCGGGCGTCCAGCACCTGGATCGCGCGCCCCTGTTTGCGATAGAAGCCGGCACCGCTTTTCTGTCCCAGCGCACCCTGATCAATGAGGCTCTGCAACACCGACGGCACGGCATAAAAACTGGTCCACGGATCGTCGGCCAGCGTGTTCTGCATGGTTGAGATGACGTGCGCCATGGTGTCCAGACCGACCACATCGGCGGTGCGGTAGGTGGCACTCTTGGGTCGGCCTATCGCAGGGCCGGTGAGGGCGTCCACCACGTCCAGCGGCAACCCGAACGACTGCGTGTGGTGCATGGTGGCAAGCATGGAAAACACGCCGACCCGGTTGCCGATAAAGTTGGGCGTGTCCTTGGTGCGCACCACGCCCTTGCCGATCACCGTGGTGAGGAAGGTTTCCAGATGATCCAGCACTTCCGGTCGGGTGCCGGCGTGTGGAATCAGCTCTACCAGGTGCATGTAACGCGGTGGATTGAAGAAATGCACACCACAGAATTCCTCGCGCAGTTCCTCCGGCAGGGCCTGGGCCAGCTTGCGCATGCTCAGGCCGGAGGTGTTGCTGGCGATGTAGCTGCCGTCGCGGATGAATGGCGCGATTTTTTCGTACAGGTCTTTTTTCCAGTCCAGCCGTTCGGCGATGGCCTCAATGATCAGGTCACAGCTTTTCAGCTGTGCCAGATGTTCGGCATAGTTGCAGCGCTGGATCAGACCTGCTGTGCGGCTGTCACCCAGCGGTGCTGGTTTGAGCTTGCGCAGTCGATCGACGGCGGCATCCACGTTGGCATTTTTGTTGTCGCCGTCTGCCGGCAGCTCGAACAACAGTGTGTTGATGCCGGCATTGACCATATGGGCTGCGATCTGTGCACCCATTACGCCGGCGCCAAGCACCGCGACTTTGCGTATGTGATGTTGCATAGTATTCCTGTTAGAACCGAATTATTGTCTGAGCTGCACGATTGTCTGGCGGCACCAGCGGCCGCCGCCGCTGCCTCACTGGGTCTGCTCCAGCGGCACCGGTTCGGCAGCGAAGCAGTCGCCCTGTTCCGGCGGCCACTCGAACTCGTTGACGTTGATCACTTTCAGCGCCAATGCCTGCGCCTCACAGATGCGCGCGGCCTGGGCCTCGGTGAGAATGCCTTCTTCCATACCCTGCGCCGTCAGTGATGCGCAATTGTACGGTGAAACCACCTGCTTGAACCTGGCTCGCAGCTGCTTTTCCAGATCCGCCACTTCCAGCGTTGCCTTGAACGCCTGATTCAGCAAACCGACCGCATCATCCTTGCCCGACTCATAGGTGCCGGACAGCAACCGATCGCGCGATGCGGTGTCGGTGAGCAGAATGCGTGCCACCCGCTTGCCAAGATAATCAGACGGTGGATCATACTGGCGTCCGCGCGGAAAGGCAATTAAACGGGCACCATAGATGAGCAGCGGATTGCGCAGATGACGGGTCACCCCGACCAGTTGTTCCTGAATGGTGAACAGGCTGTCACGCAGGGCCCAGCGCGCCAGCGGCAGGTCATCTTCCGGTGCGCCGGAATCCTCGAAATGCTTCAACACGGCACTGGCCATGTACAGATGGCTGAGCACGTCGGCCAGCCGCCCGGAGATTTTTTCCTTGAACTTGAATTTGCCGCCGAACACCAGCAGCACGATGTCATTGATGAAGCAGAAAGCCGCACTCAAGTGATTGATGCGACGATAATAATGCGCCAGCTTGCCATCCACCGGGGAGCGTGACAGCGCACCATTGCTGAGGCCGAGAAACAGCGAACGCACCATGTTGCTGAGGGTATAGCCGATGTGGCCGAACAAAGCGCGATCAAACTGCTTCGCTGCCGCTGCGCGATCCGTCATGGTGGCTGATTCCATCTCCTGCAACAGCCAGGGATGGCAGCGGATGACCCCCTGGCCGAACACAATCATGCAACGGGTGAGGATGTTGGCACCTTCCACCGTGATCGCGATCGGTACCGCCATGTAGGCGTGCGAAAGATAGTTGTTCGGGCCCATGATGATGCCTTTGCCGGCGTGCACATCCATGGCATCGTTGGTGCAGACACGGTTGCCTTCGGTGAGCTGGTATTTCAGCAGGGCCGACAGCACGCTGGGCTTTTCGCCCATGTCCAGCGCCACCGTGGTGAGTTTGCGTGCGGCATCCATGCGGTAGGTGTTGCCGGCGATGCGCGCCAGCGGCTCCTCGATGCCTTCAAAATAGCCGATCGGGATGTTGAACTGGCGGCGGATGCGGGCATAGGCACCGGTGGTGCGGCTCATCATCTTTGCCCCGGCCACACCCAGACCGGGCAGGGAGATGGCGCGCCCGGCGGCCAGACTCTGCATGAGCATGGTCCAGCCCTGGCCAATGCGCTCCTGACCGCCAATGATGTAGTTCATCGGGATGAACACGTCCTTGCCACGGGTGGGGCCATTCATGAATGCCGATCCCACCGGCAGATGGCGATTGCCATTGCTCACGCCCGGAGTGTCGACCGGGATCAGCGCGCAGGTAATGCCCAGGTCCTGTTTGTCACCCAGCAGACCATCGGGATCATAGGCCTTGAATGCCAGTCCGACCAGGGTGGCCACCGGTGCCAGGGTGATGTAGCGCTTGTTCCAGTTCAGCTTCAGGCCCAGCACCTCTTCGCCCTCGAACTCACCTTTGCAGACGATGCCGGTATCCACCATGGAGGCCGCATCGGAACCGGCGGCCGGTGAGGTCAGGCCGAAGCAGGGGATTTCGCGCCCGTCAGCCAATCGCGGCAGATAATGCTTTTTCTGTTCTTCGGTGCCGTATTCCATCAGCAGTTCACCTGGACCCAGCGAGTTCGGCACCATCACCGTGACCGCTGCGGTGACATTGTGACTGGCCAGTTTGACCACCACCGCTGAGTTGGCCTGGGCGGAAAAACCCAGTCCGCCGAACTGCTCCGGGATGATCATGCTGAAGAAGCGCTCGCGCTTGATGAATTCCCAAGCTTCGACAGGCAGATCCTTGCGTTGCTCGGACACCTCCCACTCGTCCAGCATGGCGCAGAGCTGCTCCACCGGGCCGTCCAGAAACGCCTGTTCGCGCGCAGACAGATGCGGCTTGGGCGCATCCAGCAGAACTTTCCAGTTGGGACGACCGCTGAACAGCTCTGCATCCCACCACACCGTGCCGGCATCCAGTGCCTGGCGCTCGGTGTCGGAGATGCCCGGCATCAGCTGTCGGAAGATGGTGAACAGGCGATCACTGAGCAACTGCCGGCGCAATGGTTTGATGCTGAGCACAGCCAGCATGACGGTGCTGATGGCAGTGATCACAATCAGCAACAGTGCGGCGTCAAGCCAGATGCACAGCGCGGTGAAGGCTGCTGTCATCACGGTCACCGCCAGCAACGGGCGGCGCTGGTAGATCATGGTCAGCGTGCCGACGAATAAGAGCAGGGCGAGCAGCCAGTTCATAACGATCTCCGGTGTGATTCAGGGCGCTGCAGCGAGTGCAGATGATGCCCCATTATAAGCCAACTGATGGCCATACATACTTGACCGTATGGATGTGGTTTCAATGACAGCGAAACTCCACGCTGCAGCACACAGTGCTGGCTCAACACAGCGAGGCTGGCAAGGCACAGACAAAAAAGCCGGCCCATGGGCCGGCAGTCAAGATGCGTGCGGGTAGTCGTTCGCGCGCAGAGGAGTTTGCTATGAATGGCGCGGGTCAGTCCTGTTCTTCATCCACAACTTCGAGTTCACCCAACTCGACACGTCCCGGATTGTAGCGGTCCTGTAGCTGGGCCAGGTTTTTCTGTGCCTTGCGCATGTCGGCCGGCTGCAAGCCAGCCAATCCGGGCAGACCTACCATGCCCAGCGTGAGACAATCGGGTTCAGGAATGTCATTGCCGCTGTACAGGCTGCACTGCCAGCCAATGGTGTTGACTTTGCTGCAGCTGTTACCGGTGCGGGAACCGCTGCATTTGCGCATTTCCTTTGCGATCAGGCCACGTGCGCGGCTTGCCTGTGCATACATGCCATATTTCTCCAGGTGCTGGCCTGCCAGTTGTTTGGCTCGTGTGAGCTGATCGCCCTCAAACTGCTGACGTATCTGTCGATGATAGTTGACAAAACTGCTGTCACCGGTTTCAGCGGCAAGGTATGACCAGACAAAACTCTCATACAGGTCCTGCTCCACACCACGTCCATGCTGATGCATGAATGCCACGCGGTATTGTGAGAACTTGTCGCCGAATTCTGCCAGCTTGCGGTACATTGTATAGGCTCGTTCATAGCGCTCGGCCTTGTAGTGCTCATCGGCCCGCTGCTGCGCTTTTTCCAGTGCGAAAACCGCATTCTGCGTGCTGGGATCGAAGCCATCACTGCCTCCGTAGAACTTGGCGAAGTCAAACCTTGGAATCGAGCCCGGTTCAGCACCCTGCGCGAATGCGCCGGGCGCTGAACCGAGCAAGATCAATGCGAACAACATGGTGAAGAAATTGAACGGTTTTTGCGTCATCGTCTATGCCTCGATTGCTTGATGGGTATTTGTACGATAACATTAGTACGAATAAACTTCAAGTCAAACACCGGGACAATTCAATAACGTCATCAGCCAACATCAGTCCAGATCATCCTCAATGGTTTCCAGCTCGCCAAGCTCAACGCGGCCGGGGTTGTACTGATCCTGGAGCAGGGCGAGGTTCTTCTGTGTGTTGCGCATGTCTGCAGGCTGCAAACCGGCGAGTCCAGGCAAGCCCACCATGCCCAGGGTGAGACAATCGGGAGCAGGCACTTCATCACCGCTGGCAAGACCGCATTTCCATCCTGAAGATGCAACTTTGTTGCAGGTGTTGCCGGTTCTGGATCCACTGCATTTGCGCATTTCCTTGGATATCAGGCTGCGTGCGCGGGTGGCTTGAGCATAGACTCCATAGTCAGCCAGATATTCACCCGCCATCTGTTTGACTCGCTGCAAGTCGTCACCTTCATATTGTTCACGTATCTGTCGATGGTATTTGACGAAGGCTGAGTCGCCCGCTTCTGCCGCCACATAGGACCAGGCAAAAGTCTGATCCAGATCTTTTTCCACACCACGGCCGTGCTGATGCATAAACGCCACCCGATACTGGGAAAACTTGTCGCCGTATTCGGCGAGGGTGCGGTACATGTTGTAGGCACGCTCATAGCGTTCGGCCTTGTAGTGCTCGTCTGCACGCTCCTGAGCCTTGTCCAGTGCGTGCACGGCATTCTGCGCACTGGTATCGAAGCCTGCGGCGCCACCAAAAGCCCCGCTGAAAGCATTGCTGCCTTCGTTGACTTCCTGTGCGCTGGTGTGGAACGCAATCATCGTGATAATGACGAGGATGCTTGAATGGAATGAACGAAACGTCATGAGCAACTCCTTCGGCTGACTGTTGATGAAAAAAAGCATGCTCCCAAGCAAACAATGTGCGAGCAGATTGCTACCCAGGATAAAGCGATGACGAACACATAGGACAAGTCATACGATAACTATAGTAGAAAACGCTGTCAAGTTGCTAAGACTGTCTTAAGAATAACGGTCCTGTTCATGCGCCAGGCGCAAAAACGCTTTGTAGCGTGAGTCACCAATCATGCCGTCACCGCTGGCTTTGATCACTGCACAGCCAGGCGTGTCGATGTGCTGGCAGTCCCGGAACCGGCATTGATCCAGCCAGGGCTGAAACTCGACGAATCCTGCCGCCAGCTCTGCTGGTGACATCTGCCACAGCGAGTATTCCCATACCCCGGGGGTGTCGATGACGCTGCCGGCATCCGCCGCCGCCGTGGATCCGGGCAGGTAGTACATGCAGGCGGTCGAGGTGGTGTGGGTGCCCTTGCCGGTGACCACAGAGAGGGCGCGGGTCTGCAGATTCAGATCCGGGATCAATGCGCTGATTAGGGAAGATTTGCCGACGCCGGATTGCCCGGTGAACAGCGTGCGTTGCTGTTTCAGCATTGCGCGCAAGGGCTCCAGGCCATGTCCGCTGTGCGCACTGACCTGGACTGCAGCGTAGCCAAGTGCCTGGTAGGGCGCTATGCGAGCACTGAGTTCGACCACGCCGGCGCTGTCCAGGTCAATCTTCTGCAGCACCAGCAAGGGCTTGATGTGCAGCAGTTCGCAGGCGATCAGATAACGGTCGATCAGATCATGTGAAGGTGCTGGTTCGGCCGCAATGATGATCGCCACCAGGTCGGCATTGGCGGCAATCCACTGTGGTCGGCCGCGCTTGTCCGCGCGCGCAAAACGGCTGCTGCGGGGCAGAATCTCTTCCACCCAGGGCTGTTCGGTCTGACTGTTGACCACAATTCGATCACCGCACAGCGGACGGCCGACCTTGCGTTTATAATGCACGGTCAGTTTTTCGCCTGCAGGGGTTCCGGCCATGCCGTGATTGCCCCATGATGTCAGGCAGTCCATCGTCGTGGATTCTGCAAGCACGACACAATCAGGTTCAGTGGAAGGCTTCAATGGCGACCTCAAGTGATAACGGCAGCGACCAGCGCATGATCTGGATTGATCTGGAAATGACCGGACTCGATTGCCAGCGTGACCACATTCTGGAAATCGCTGTCATTGTAACGGATGCCAACCTGAATGAACTGGCCACCGCGCCGGTACTGGTCATCGGCCATGATGAACAGCGCTTGCTGGCGATGGACGACTGGAATCGTCGCACGCATCAGAAATCCGGTCTCTGGCAACGCGTGCTGGAGAGCGATTTGGACTACCGCACGGCTGAATCACAGATGCTGGCCTTTCTCGCCGACTGGGTCGGCGTTGGCGCATCGCCGATGTGTGGCAACAGCATCTGTCAGGATCGCCGCTTTCTTGCCCGGCTGATGCCTGAACTGGAAGCCTGGTTTCATTACCGCAATCTGGATGTAAGCACCCTGAAGGAGTTGTGCCGCCGCTGGGCACCGCATATTTTTGATGCCTACTACAAGGAAAGCCGGCACGAGGCGCTGGCTGACATTCGCGATTCCATCGCCGAGCTGAAGTATTATCGCAGTCACATGGGCCAGCTGTCAGGCCTTGACGGACACTGATCCGCATTTTTACCGGCCTGCCAGCAGGTGGCCAGCAACAGAGACTTAAACCATCATGACCACAGATTACCTGACCTGGAGGCCGCATCCCTGGCATGGCCTGGAAGCCGGCCCGCAGGCTCCTTCGATCGTGCATGCATTCATTGAAATCACCCCGTTTGACACGGTGAAGTACGAGGTGGACAAACCCACCGGCTATTTGCGTGTGGATCGCTCCCAGCGCAGCTCATCGCTGCCGCCCAGTCTGTACGGGTTCATCCCCCGCACCTATGCCGGCAAACGGGTGGCGGCATTGATGCCGCAGGTCAGCCGTGGCGATCACGACCCGCTGGACATCTGTGTGCTCAGCGAACGCCACATCGCCCGTGCTGAAGTGATTGTCAACGCCCGGGTGCTGGGCGGCATTCCCATGGTCGACAGCGACGAGGCCGATGACAAGATCATTGCGGTGATGAACAATGATCCACTGCTGGGACACATTCGCGAACTGGAACAGTTGCCGGATGTCCTGGTGGAGCGGCTGATGCATTACTTCTCGACCTACAAGCAACGACCCAATGAGCCTTCTCCGAGCATCGTCGGTGATCCCTATGGCCGTCAGCATGCCGAGGCGGTGATTGAAGCGGCGCTGGCCGACTATCAGGAAGAATTCCACCCGGCCTAGTGCTGCCCGAGCCATGAAACTGACTGCACCGACCATCCTCACGCTGCTGCGCATCGCACTGATACCGGTGCTGATGCTGGTATGGTATCTGCCGGTGCCGTGGCGCAATGAGCTGGCCGTGGCTGTGTTCATACTGGCCGGGGTGACCGACTGGCTGGATGGCTGGCTGGCCAGAAAAACCGGACAGGTCAGCCGCTTTGGCGCGTTTCTGGATCCGGTCGCGGACAAGCTCATGGTCAGCATTGCGTTGATCATGATCATTGCGCGACACCCGGAATGGCTGCTGGTGCTTGCCGCTGCGGTCATCATCGGGCGGGAAATCACCGTGTCGGCCTTGCGCGAATGGATGGCCGAACTGGGCAGCCGGGGGCTGGTGGCCGTGGGTTGGCTGGGCAAGCTGAAAACCACGTTGCAGATGGTCGCGATCGGTTTTCTGCTGTATGCCGATCCACTGTTCGGGCTGCCCGTGTTTGCCATCGGTCAATTGCTGCTGGTGCTTGCCGCCGGGCTCACCTTGTGGTCAATGATCCAGTACCTGCGTGCCGCCTGGCCTGAAATCAGAAAATAACCGACACATCATGAAAGCAAATCAACACAAGTCAAAAAAACACGCTGCCACACTGGCAAGCCAGGCCGATCGGCATGCGCTGTATCAGAACTCGGTGCAGGACACCGAGGCCGAGCTGGATTTCGTCGATGAAGTGTTTGTCGACATCAATGGTCGCCGCCCGCATGTTCTGCGTGAGGACTTCTGCGGCACTGGCAACACCGCCTGTGCCTGGGTGCAGCGCCACCGCCGCCATATCGCCATCGGTGTGGACAACGATGCCGAGGTGCTGGACTGGGGCAGGGCGCACAATCTGCTTGCACTGACACCGGCCCAGCAACAGCGCGTGCGCCTGCTGCAGGCAGACGTGATGTTGCCGCCGGCGCGGGCTGTGGATGTCGTGCTGGCAATGAACTTCAGCTACTACCTGTTCAAAACCCGCGCCGAGCTGGGCCGTTATTTCCGTCGCGTGCGCCAGTCACTGCAGCCCGATGGAGTGTTCTTCATGGATGCCTATGGCGGCTATGAGGCGCATTCGGAGATCGAGGAAAACCGCGAGTGCATTGATGAGCAGATCGGCAAGTTCACCTATCTGTGGGATCAGCACCGCTTCAATCCGATCAATCATCACATGAACTGCCAGATCCACTTCGCCTTCCCGGATGGCTCGAGAATGGACAAGGCTTTCAACTATGACTGGCGACTGTGGTGTCTGCCGGAGCTGCAGGAACTGCTGGCGGAGGCCGGTTTCAGCCGTGTGCACGTGTATTGGGAAGGCACCGACGAGGACACCAATGAGGGTGATGGTGTGTACACAGTACAGACCGAAGGTGAGGCCGATGCCGGCTGGATCTGCTATCTGGTGGCGCAGCTCTGACCAGTTTCGATCATTGTTTCAGTCGAAGCCGGTGTAACTCACGCTGCGGATCCACTCCGCATAGCCATTGAAGCGCTCTGCATCGGCGGCTTCCAGTGCGGCCACATTCAGCTCATCGAGAATGGCGATGTGTTCTGCCTGATTCAGCCCCAGCAGCAGTTGCTGCAGTTGCTCTACCAGTTCAGGGGGCAGCTCCGGAGCTGCTGAAATGGCCAGCCCGGGCATGCTGTCAGAGGTTGCAATAAAGCTGAATTGCGGATAGTCCGTGGCCAGCTCAGCAGGCAGAACGACGCCTTCCACTTCGCCACCCCAGAGTTGCTGGACCGCGTCTTCGTATGAGGTTGCGGTTGAAATGATCACCGGCTGGCTGAGCGGGTTGTCGTACCAGCGGGTCAGAAACAGATAGGCCGAACTGGGGGCGGCCAGCGAAGCCACCGGCCGGCCGACCAGATCAAAGCGGTCCTCGTAGCTGCTGTCCAACACCGCCAGCGCATAGCTTTGTGACGCTGCCGCCTGTACCAGCGGCTGGTACTGCTGGTAGCGAATGCGGTAGTCGGTCAACGGCGCCTCTTCCAGCGCCAGATCGTGTTTAACGCCGGACTTGATCGCAGACCAGTGCGCCTGAAAATTTTTCGGCGTGATCAGCTCTATGTCACGCTGCAGGCCTGTAGCCAGATAATCGGCCAGTGGCGTGTACACACTGCTGGCGAGGTATTGCGGGTAGATCGGTTGCGCGACCAGGGTCAGGGCGGGCAGGTCTGCGGCAACAGTTTGCTGGCTATCGCCGGCTTCGGTCTGCACAGCTGCGGCTGGCGCATCGGGGGCGGCCGCAGGGGTTACGGCACTGTCGTTACCGGAGCTGTTGTCAGCAGCACTGGCTGGCGTGGCGGTTGCACTGGTTGCGTCATCAGCCTCTGTTTCCGCTTCCTGCCCGATTGCGACAGATGACAACAGCAGCACATGGCTGATCAGCAGAAACGCCCGGATCTGGTTCAGTGGCAATGCAAACATCCCTGTTCCTCGTTGCTGAATGTCTCACAAATTATGCGGAGTCATTGACTGGTGTGAATATTACGTCATCGCCCGCATAGCATAGCACTGTGTCAGAAAATGTGTTACGAATTTGTAATACGGCCAGACCACAGCAGAGGCGGTCTTGCGCAGCGTCGGTGGGCACCATGGCCGCAACAATCACCTCGCCGATGCGCGAGCCTGAGGTATCGGTCACTGCGGTCTCGCCGGGCAGGACAGGATACGCGTCCGGCTTGTACGCAAAGCGAAACAGTCCACGTTTCACCCGGCCCAGATAATGCGCTCTGGCGATCACCTCCTGACCCGGGAAGCAGCCTTTGTGGAAATCCAGAGCCTGCCAGCGCGACATGGCGAGCATTTGCGGTAGGTAAACACCTGAAGTGCTGGCATCCAGCCAGACGAACCCGGCCTCGATTTCATGCACCGCCCAGTGTTGTGCCAGATCATCCTGCGTGCCGACATCGTTTCGCTGCACACACCTCAGCGCCTGCCAGCAACTGCTGGGCCAGTTGGTGCGGTCGGTGGTTACCGCCAGGCACAAATGATCGACTGCCGCCACCTTGACTGCAGCGCGCAGGACGTACATCTGCAGCCGTTTTACAACGCTGTCACGCAGTGAATGATGACAGGCAAGCAGGAAACCATCGGCAATGGTCCCGGCACGCTGAATCCACAGCGTACACACTACGCGTCCTTTGGCGTCACACCAGCTGCCAATGGCGGCATCACCGGCTGCCAGCGAACTGACGTTGATGGTGAGCTGACGATCCAGAAACGCTGCCGCGTCAGCACCATCGACCCGGAACAGCGCAGGCCCGGGCACAGCCGTCAGTGCGCTCGCAACACCAGTTGCCGGCTGGCTGTCTGCAGGCATAGACGGGGTCATGGCAATGTCAGCCCGGCACTCGTTGTGGTCATCTGAAACATACCAACATTCGAAAGTGAGAAAACCAGAACATATCCGGTCATTGAACTGTCACCATATTGCTGATGAGGTATAATCCTAGCATGCATTTAGAGAACGCTTCCAAGTCAGATCTCACACCCGAAACAGACATCGCCACACCAGTCAAGTCCAGCACCGCCTCGGAGCCGGCCAGCCCGGGGCAGGGCGCGGTGGAGGTGGATCCGGCTGAACACAACAGGACGGCCGCCAGACTGGCGCTGCACACCCGCGTCGAGCAGGGTGGCCGTTCCGGCCCGGACCCGGTGCGCTATGGTGACTGGGAAAAAAACGGTCGTTGCATAGACTTCTGATGAATCTACCAGGTACTGCCATGCTGTCATACAGCCATTGCTTGACCCCAAAGTGCGGACTCACAACATGAGCAAGCAACAAGCCAGTCGGCCATTATCGCCGCATCTGCAGGTTTACAAGCCCCAAATCACTTCAGTCAGCTCCATTCTGCACCGCATCACCGGTTTGCTGCTCAGCGCGTTCTCGCTGTTGTGGGTGAGCTGGCTGCTGGCGGTGTATTCCTCTGCGACAACCTATGATTCATTCCGACAGCTGCTGCAAAGCTGGCCGGGCAAGCTGTTGCTGCTGCTGGCCGGCTGGGCGTTGTTTTATCATCTCATGACCGGCATCAGGCACATGATCTGGGACAGTGTGCACATGCTGGAGCTGGACAGTGCAAAACGCTCCGGCTGGGTGATCGTGATCGGCTCACTGCTGCTGACCGGGCTGGCCGCAGGCATCTGGCTATGAGCAGGCCGCACGTGAACACCCGCTCCGCACTGGCAAAAGCCCGCAATCATGGTGCCGCCGGCAGTGGCGTGACGCACTGGTGGCGCATGAAGATTTCTTCGCTGCTGCTGCTGGTGCTGACCATCTGGCTGCTGTTTGCTTTCCAGGCCATGAGCCAGGCCGATTTTTCCGCAGCCAGAGAGTTTCTTGCAGCGCCCTGGAACACCTGCATGGCGCTGCTGTTCAGCTGGACCCTGTTTTACCACGCCCAGCTTGGCCTGCAGGTGGTGATTGAAGACTACATTCACAGCACCTGGCTGGCCACCACATTTACCATCGGTCTGCGCCTGCTGGCGCTGCTGCTGGCGACGCTGTGCAGCGTGCTGATTCTGCAGGTGGCGCTGAATCCGTCAGCTGCTGGCGTGTGAACCGTGTCGGCAACAGCACAGTGATGTCACATCGATCTCTGCATAGTTATCATCCAGACCTCGGCAGTGCACATGCATGCCAGGCCTGCGCCATGTCAAGGAAAGCCTGAGTTATGTCCAAGTATGATCCAATCGTGCACGAATACGACATCGTTGTCGTCGGTGCCGGCGGTGCCGGTCTGCGCGCCACCATGGGGCTGGCTGCGACCGGACTGAGTACCGCCTGTGTCACCAAAGTGTTTCCGACCCGCAGTCATACCGTGGCGGCACAGGGCGGCATGAGTGCGGCGCTGGGCAATATGGGCGAAGACGACTGGCGCTGGCACATGTACGACACCATCAAGGGCTCGGACTGGCTCGGCGATCAGGATGCGATCGAATACATGTGCAAGGAAGCCATGCAATCGGTGATCGAACTGGAACATTTTGGCGTGCCGTTCTCCCGCACCGATGACGGCAAAATCTACCAGCGACCATTTGGCGGCATGACCACCCACTTTGGCGAGGGCACCGCTCAGCGCACCTGCGCCGCCGCCGACCGTACCGGTCACGCCATCCTGCACACGCTGTACCAGCAGTCGTTGAAGCACAATGCGCAGTTCTTCATCGAATACTTCGCCGTGGATCTGCTCATGGACGACGATGGGCACTGTCGCGGGGTGCTGGCCTGGGATCTGGCCGAAGGGCAGTTGCATCTGTTCAAGGCCCAGGGCGTCATTCTGGCCACCGGCGGATATGGTCGCGCCTATTTCTCCTGTACCTCGGCACACACCTGCACCGGCGATGGCAATGGCATGGTGCTGCGTGCCGGGCTGCCTTTGCAGGACATGGAGTTTGTCCAGTTTCACCCCACCGGCGTCTACGGTGCCGGCATGCTGATCACCGAGGGCGTACGCGGGGAGGGCGGGTATCTGACCAATGCCGAGGGTGAGCGGTTTATGGAGCGCTACGCCCCCAATGCCAAGGACCTTGCTTCACGAGATGTGGTCAGCCGCTCCATGACCATCGAAATACGCGAAGGCCGCGGCGTGGGCAAAAACAAGGATCACATCCATCTTAATCTGCAGCATCTGGGCAGTGATGTCATCAATGAACGTTTGCCGGGCATTGCGGAAACAGCCAGCATCTTCGCCGATGTGGATGTGACCAGAGACCCCATCCCGGTGCTGCCCACCGTGCACTACAACATGGGCGGCATTCCCACCAACTATCATGGCGAAGTGGTGACCCTGAAAGATGGCAATCCCGATGCCGTGGTGCCGGGCCTGTATGCCATTGGCGAGGCGGCCTGCGTCTCCGTGCATGGTGCCAACCGGCTGGGCTCCAACTCCCTGCTGGATCTGATCGTGTTCGGGCGGGCTGTGGCCCACCGCTGTGGTGAAACGCTGACGCCGGGCGCCAGACAGCCGGAAATCCCGCGCGCCAGGCTGGATCACCTGCTGGACGAGTTTGATCGCATCCGCCACGCCGATGGCAGCGAGCCCACCGCTGTTGTGCGCGCCGACATGCAACAGGTGATGCAGAATCATGCGGCGGTGTTTCGCACCAGCGAAACTCTGGCAGAGGGCGTGGAGAAACTCTCTGGTGTGAATCAGCGTTTTAGCGCCATCGGAGTCAGTGACCGCTCACTGGTGTGGAACTCGGATCTGGTGGAAACACTGGAACTGCGCAATCTGCTCGGCAATGCCATGTGTACCATGCTGGCTGCCGAGAATCGCAAAGAGAGCCGTGGCGCACACGCACATGAGGATTTTCCCGAGCGTGACGATGCCAATTGGATGAAACATACACTGACCTGGATGCAGGATGATGTCATCCGCATCGATTATCGCCCGGTGCACATGCACACCCTGACCGACGAGGTGGAAGTTGTACCACCGAAAAAACGCGTATATTGAAGCAGCGAGGTGATCGATAATGGAAACCTTAACTGTCACTCTGCAGTCATTCATGATAGCCGTGTTGTGGCTGGGGCTGGGCGGAAGCTGTATCGCTTTCGTATTGATCCTGTTACAGAAAATCACCACTCACGGTAATCCGAAGCACAGCCGCAAAGCCATTGCAAGGCGTGTGGCCATACGACGTATGCTGCGTGAGGTCGAGCACCGGGACCGTGGCCTGTCCAACAACATGGACCATAACTAATAAGCAGCCTCGATTCGAATCACCGCCTTAAGCCTGGAAACCCTTAAGCCTGGAAAATGATAGTCATGGCAGAATTCACCTTACCGAAAAACTCGCGCATCCGTCCCGGCAAGACCTTCAAGGCGGATGCAGATGCCGCGCGGGTCAAGACCTTTCGCATTTATCGCTGGGATCCCGACAGCGGTGAGAATCCGCGCGTCGACAGTTATGAGGTCGATCTGGACGACTGCGGTCCGATGGTGCTGGATGCCATCATCCACATCAAGAACCAGATCGATCCGACCCTGACCTTTCGCCGCTCATGCCGCGAGGGCATTTGCGGCTCCTGCGCCATGAACATTGCCGGCACCAATACGCTGGCATGCACGCGCTCCATCAGTGAATACAGCGGCGACATCAAGATCTATCCACTGCCGCACATGCCCGTGGTCAAGGATCTGGTGCCTGATCTGAGCAATTTTTATGCCCAGCTGGAGTCGGTGCAGCCATGGCTGCAGGCTGACAGCGCGGTTGCACCCAACCGTGAACGCCTGCAGAGTCCGGAGGAGCGCAAAAAACTGGATGGACTGTATGAGTGCATTCTATGCGCCTGCTGCTCCACCTCCTGTCCCAGTTACTGGTGGAACAGTGATCGCTATCTGGGGCCGGCGACGCTGTTGCAGGCGTACCGCTGGATCGCTGATTCACGTGATGAAGCCAAAGGTGCACGCCTGGACAACCTGGAAGACCCGTTTCGGGTGTATCGCTGTCACACCATCATGAACTGCACCAACGCCTGTCCGAAAGGCCTCAATCCGGCCAAGGCCATTGCCGAAATCAAGCACGAGCTGGCCCATCGTCAGGGCGTGGTCTGACGCTTATTGCGGCATCGCCATTTTGACAGCACCGACACGCAAGCTGGACTACCCGGAAAAGTCGCTGCGCTGGCGTTGTCGCCGTGGCATGCAGGAACTGGACACGCTGCTGCTGAGCTATCTGGAACAGCACTATCCACATGCCAGCGCCGCCAGCAGACAGTCATTCATGGTGCTGCTGCAACAGCCAGACGATGTACTCTGGGACTGGCTAAGCGGTCGCATCCAATGCCAGGACAGTGAGCTGCAGGCGCTGATTGACTGTATGCGTAGCCGTTGACCAGCGCCGCGGCTCAGGCACCACTGCAAATCCCTCTCAAGCCCGACCGCTTGCGCTTCTGGTCAGCCATCCTGCTGCTGCCAATAGCACTGTTTGCTGTACTGATCAGCGCTTTGCCATGGTGGCTACAGGCTTCACTGGCCATGTTGATCGCTGCCTCTGCATGGTGGCAGCATCGGCATGCACAGAATGCGCAGCGCTGGCATGCACTGGTGTACCGGCACAATGAGCTCTGGTCACTGCTGGATCACCAGGGTGAGCGATGCCTGCTGCAACTGCAGCCGCAGTTTCTGCTCAGCCCCTGGCTGATCATTGTTCATGGTGTGGTGGCCGATGCGGGTCGGGGCAGGGTGGTGCACCTGTGGTTCTGGAAACACCAGCATGAAGCGGATGTGTTTCGCCGATTGGCGGTCTGTCTCAAATACCACTCCTCTGACCCTGCGAACGTGCACAGTCCATAGCCTGGCTGATCCCCGCCAATCGTGGCCTGGTGGATTCTGGGCACAGTGGGTACGGTGCTTTTTCGCCCAAGTCTGCCGGAGACTTGCTCACCCGCTGAGAATGCGCGTGCGAGCAAAACACCGTGGCAAGTAGAGTGACGTATAACCCGGGCATGGAGAATCGTCGGGCAGCTCTGATCGGCAATGTCCAGAGATGATCGCTATCTGTCAGTGTATGCGCTGCAATCGATAGCCGCGATGTGTCAGCAGTTCCCGCAGGTTGCCCGGGCCATAAAGATGTGCCTCGCCAACAGCGATAAAGACGCGCTCGCCACTGTCGGTCAGGTGTGTGATTTCATCCAGCCACTGGAAATTGCGTTGCGCGATGAAGGCCTGATGAATCTCCGGATAGCGTGCGGCAAACTGCATTCTTGACTGCTGCCGTGCAGGGCTGTCACCGCGCAGCCAGTTGGCGTAGATGCGTTCAAGATCCGCTTCAACATCAGTGGAGGTCTGCAGTGAGGTGGCCAGATAGTCCTTGATCACCCGGGCATAATCACTGCGATCGGTTTGCATCAAGGTGGTCACCAGAGCGAGCAGGCGGCCATCGCGCTGTTCCAGACCGTCAATGCGGCGGTCACGCAAGCGCATCGTGGCGACCAGCCAGTCTTCTGCGCCGGGCTGGGAAAGGGCAGTGAAGGCTGCATTCGGTACGATCGAAAACAACAGCAGGACTGCCGGCAGCGGCAGATCCTGCAGCCTCTTGAAAGCAATGTTGCGACTGGAGGCCTCGTTTTGCAGCGCGCGTGTGGTCTCTGCATCCAGCCTGAGTTCACCCAGCTTTGGTAACCCTGCTGCCGCAGACATCTCTGTCTGCAAGTCCTGCCATTCGCGCTCAACATGTTGCATCAGCCGGTCCGGATCATTGCGCAAATCAGCACTTGGACCCAACTCGATGACCAGTTTCTCTGAACTCACCAGTGCAGTGAAAATCTCATTGGAAACCCATGGCGGACGCACCAGGCGCGGGCTGACTCCACTGAGCACACGCTGAATCTTTCTCATTCTCGTAGACTTGCCGCGCGGCATGGTGTGCATGGTGCCAAACAGCCAGACATTATTGTCGTGGTGTGCGCTGTGAATTTTCCACAGCGGCGGATGGTTCTGCCGGCGTTGCTCAAGGCCGCTGCAGGCGGCCAGCATGACAACACACAGCCCAATCAGCGCAATGCTGCCAATCTTTCCTATCTGGGCATTCACCATCTGGGTATTCATGACTGTTGTTTGAGTGTAAGCAGAATAATAGCCATCCACGTCCAGGCCTCAATGCACTCGACAGTGTTAAACAGACTCGGCAATATTCGCATGTCGGGCACGATTCGAGTCATGGTTATTCCTGCAATTGAAGGACATCTGACTGCACACCGGATTTCCCCATGATCCAGCTGACCAGTTAACTTCGCATAATGTATATTATGTTAAATATAACATCAGATGTATACCAACAGAGCCTTCAATAGCAATGCGATGCTATGAACTTAACAGCGACCTCTAGCAGCATTCTGCACAAACGAAGCAACCGATACACTGGTTCAAGGACTGGGTATGTAATGTGAAACCTGCTGCCGTGATGATGACACTCGCTATGCGCGAGGACATCCATGCAGCATCACATGAACAGAAACCACTGTGCTGTGCTGCTGTGGACGTTGTGTGTGAGGAATATGGGATCATGGTCACAGCGGTGACAAATGCCGTTGCCGCCTACAGATAAGCTATAATGTTTCGGTTTTGAACCACTCCAAGGAGCTGCCATGGCCCGTGAAGATCAGATTGAACTGGAAGGAAAAGTACTCGACACCCTGCCCAACACCATGTTTCGCGTAGAACTGGACAACGGACATGTGATCACGGCACACATTTCCGGGCGCATGCGCAAGAACTACATTCGCATACTGACCGGTGACCGGGTCAAGGTGGAAATGACTCCGTACGATCTGAGCAAAGGGCGCATCACCTATCGCATGAAGTAATAAGGTCAAAATAATGCTTATATATCATAAGCATATATCAATCTTTTAATCCAGAATCTCTTCCTTGTCTGCCTCTGAAGTCTGTTCAGCCGCCACATCGATGTGCAACTCGCCATCGATCAGATCCACCAGCACCCGACCACCAGTGTGTGCCAGTGTACCGAACAGCAACTCGTCTGCCAGACGATGCTTGATCTGCTGTTGAATCAGACGCTTCATTGGCCTGGCACCCATTTCTGGATCAAATCCACGCTCGGCCAGCCACATGCGGGCCGCATCACTGACCTGCAATGACACCTGGCGATCGCTCAGATTGACCTCGAGTTCGAGCAGGAACTTGTCAACAATCCTGCTGATGACCTCGGTGGTCAGCGACTTGAACTGGATGATGGCATCCAGACGATTGCGGAATTCAGGTGAGAAGCTGCGGCGGATGACTTCCATGGCATCGGTGGCGTCCTTCTGCCCGGTAAAACCGATCGAGCGACTGCTCAACTGGGCGGCACCGGCATTGGTGGTCATGACCACGATGACATTGCGAAAATCGGTAGTGCGGCCATTGCTGTCGGTGAGCTTGCCGTGGTCCATCACCTGCAGCAGTATGTTGAACACGTCCGGATGCGCCTTTTCGATCTCGTCAAGCAACAGCACGGCGTGCGGTTTCTGTTTGATGGATTCGGTCAGCAGGCCGCCCTGGTCGAAGCCGACATAGCCTGGCGGCGCGCCGATCAGGCGTGACACCGTGTGTGCTTCCATGTACTCGGACATGTCGATGCGCACCAGTTCTATGCCGAGTATTGCGGCCAGTTGTCGCGTCACTTCGGTCTTGCCAACTCCGGTGGGCCCGGCCAGCAGAAACGAACCGATCGGCTTGTCGGCATCGCCCAGACCCGAGCGCGCCAGCTTGATGGCGGCGCTGAGATTGTCGATGGCCTCATCCTGACCGAACACCACCAGTTGCAGATCGCGCGCAAGCGTCGACAGCGCGTCGCGGTCGGAGGTGCTGACCCGGCGCTCGGGAATCTTGGCCATGCTGGCAATGACCTGCTCGATCTGTTCCTCATCGATCTGCTGCAAACGGTCATCAGGCAGCTTCAACCGTTCGCGCGCACCGGCCTCGTCGATGACATCAATGGCCTTGTCCGGAAGCTGACGGTCGTGCAGATAACGTGCTGACAGTGTCACCGCACTGCGCAGCGCGGCGTCGGTGTAGACCACGCCATGGTGCTCGCTGAAGCGGTTCTGCAGGCCGCGCAGAATCTCCACGGCCTCATCCTGACTGGGCTCGTCGATGTCCACCTTCTGAAACCGTCTGGACAGCGCCCGGTCCTTCTCGAACACGCCGCGGTATTCCTGGAATGTGGTGGAGCCGATGCACTTGAGCTGACCATTGGCCAGCATCGGCTTGATCAGATTGGCGGCATCCATGACCGTGCCCGAGGTAGCACCGGCACCGATGATGGTGTGGATTTCATCGATGAACAGCACCGCATGGTCAATGCTTTTCAGTTCCGCCAGCACGGCTTTCAGTCGCTGTTCAAAGTCGCCGCGATACTTGCTGCCAGCCAGCAGTGAGCCGATGTCGAGGGCAAAGATGGTGGCGTCCTGCATGGCTTCAGGAACCTGACGCTCGACGATGCGTCGCGCCAGACCTTCGGCGATCGCCGTCTTGCCTACGCCGGACTCACCCACCAGCAGCGGGTTGTTCTTGCGCCGCCGGCACAGAATCTGCAGTGTGCGTTCAACCTCGCGGCTGCGGCCGATCAGGGGGGCAATCAGATCCTGGCGCGCCATTTCATTGAGATTGCTGGCATACAGATCCAGCGCCTTGACGTCCTCGCTCTTGCCCTGCTCCTGTTCGGCTGCAGGCGCATTCAGCCGCGGCACAGCGTTGGCATCACTGCCATCGGGCTTGATGCCGTGGGAGATGTAATTGACCACATCAAGCCGGCGTATGCCCTGATTGTGCAGCAACCAGGCGGCGTGTGACTGCTGTTCCGCAAAGATGGCGACCAGAATGTTGATGCCCTGCACCATCTGATTGCCGGATGACTGCACATGGTAAATGGCGCGACGCAGAACGCGATTGAAGGCCACGGTCGGTTGCGAAGCGTGCTCGACATCAGCGGGCATTTCCGGCACCGTGCTGGCGAGAACATCACACAGATCCCGATCCAGCAGCTCGATGTCGGCGTTGCAGGCCAGCAGCACCTCGCTGACGGAAGGTTCCCGCAACAGCGCCAGCAACAGATGCTCTACCGTGACAAACTCATGACGCATTTCATGGGCATAGTGCGTGGCGTGGTCGATGGCCTGCTTGAGTTGTTTGGTAAACATGCTGGGTCCGTGGTCAGTTCATTGGGTCTGGCTGCTTTGTCCAGAAGTGTTGCTCATGATGCGGCTTCCACGCCGCACTGCAGCGGATGTTCGTGCTCGCGGGCGAAATCGTTGACGATTTTGGCCTTTGCTTCGGCGATCTGATAACTGTAGACGCCACACACGCCCTTGCCCCGTGTGTGCACATGCAGCATGATCTGGGTGGCTTTCTCGTAATCCAGATTAAAGAAGCGCATCAGCACATCAATGACGAAATCCATCGGTGTGTAGTCATCGTTGAGCAACACCACTTTGAACATCCGCGGCTGCTCCAGTTCCGGGTCGGCAAGCGCGAGATCGGCATCGCGACCCGCCTCGCCCAGGCCGTCATCACCACCACTTCCAGCACCGCTGCGTCGATGGCCATTGCCGCCGTTCGCCGCGGCCAACGGCCACGCGCTTGCCGGATACTGACAGGTAACGCCGCTCACGCCGCTGTCAGCCACTGCCGGAAGTTCACTGAGGATGTTCTGCTCACGATCATGGTTCATGTTGCAGCCTGAAATGGTTTCGTCGCTCACGGTTTCAATGATACATGGGTTTACCGAACACAGAAAGGTGTCCGCGGCATGTCGGCGACCATCAGCGCCGGCAGCAGATCGTGCTGCGGGTTTGATCGCTGCCGCAACAACCCCATATGGTCGGCATGGCATCAACAACCCAGACATATCTGCCTTCCGGGCAGACCACTCCTGACATGATCATGGTGGCCATGTCCGGTGGTGTGGATTCATCGCTGAGCGCCGGTCTGGTGCGCGACAGCGGCATCGAATGCGCCGGCATGTTCATGAAGAACTGGGAAGAGGACGATGCCGGGGAATGCCCTGCCGCCGCCGATGCCGCCGATGCCCGCGCGGTTGCCGACCAGCTTGGAATGCGCTTTTTCACGCGCAATTTTGCTTCAGAATACTGGGATCACGTGTTCGCGGATTTTCTCCAGGAGTACCGTAGCGGGCGGACTCCGAACCCTGACATCCTGTGCAATCGCGAAATCAAGTTCAAGGTGTTCCTCGAACATGCCCAGGATCTGGGGGCCAGCCACATGGCCACCGGTCATTATGTGCGCAAGCGCGTCCGCGATGGCCTGCATGAGCTGCTGCGCGGCGTGGATGAGAACAAGGACCAGAGTTACTTTCTCTATGCCATCACCCAGCAGCAGCTGGCCGCTGCACTGTTTCCGGTTGGCAGCATGCACAAACCCGAAGTCAGATCACGGGCTCATCAGGCCGGTCTTGTGGTCCATGCGAAGAAAGATTCCACCGGCATCTGCTTCATCGGTGAGCGCCGGCTCAGTGACTTTCTGGCGCGCTGGTTGCCACCGTGCAGCGGCGACATCCGGGATGATTCCGGCCGCTTGCTGGGACAACATCATGGCGCACAGTTTTTTACCCTCGGGCAGCGTCAGGGTCTGGGCATCGGCGGAGTGCGCGGAGCGATGGATGCGCCCTGGTACGTGATTGGCAAGGACATGGACAGCAACACGGTGTATGTCTCGCAACAGCACGATCATGCCTGTCTGCAGGCACAGCAACTCAGCCTGACGCGGCTCAACTGGATAGCTGGCAGTGCGCCCGCAGGGCAGCCGCTGGCCGCAAAAATCCGTTATCGGCAGGCCGATCAGCCGTGCACACTGCAGTGGACCGGTGATGACCAGGCCGAGGTTCATTTTCACCAGCCGCAGTGGGCAGCGACACCGGGACAGTCGGTGGTGTTCTACCATGCCGATCAATGTCTGGGTGGCGGTGTCATTGACCGCACCGATGCGCCGGTGTGCACATGAACCAATCGCAGCAGCAAACGCACGCTCTGGCCGGAATCATGCAGGCAGTGTGTCAGATCGAGGACATCGCCAACCGCGGCGAAACCGATCCGGCAGCAACCCGGGCAAGCATAGCCAGCGTGCTGCAGCAAGACCCCGACCAGCTTACTGATGCCATTGGCAGCCTCGACAGTCTGCGCTATGGTCTGCAGCGCATGCAGGAGATGCTGCAGGGCGAGCAGAACTACCTGCCGGCGCTGCAGTACGCCATGGCGGTGATGCAGATGGAGAAAAATCTGCGCCGCTCCAGCAGCGTGCAACAGGCCGTGGCCAGAGAGCTGCAACTGATCAATCTGAGCGGCGTCGGTGGCCGCGCTGGCGACCCGGACGAGCAGCAGCAGTCTGAGGCGGACATGGAACCCGGCGGTGCGCCTGCACAGGAGTTGATCACCCAACTGGCCGATGTCTGGACCAGTCAGGTGCGCAGGCTGGAACCACAGGTGGTGGTGCACGGCAAGCCGGTGTATCTGCAGAATGAAACCAACATTCAATTGATCCGCGCGCTGCTGCTGGCCGCCCTGCGCTGTGCCTGGCTTTGGCATCAACTGGGCGGACGCCGCTGGCACCTGTTGTTGCGCCGCAAGCGACTGTTGCAGCAGGTTCGTGAACTGCTAAAGAACCTCTGAATAACTCTGCGCGAAACCCATAGGGGACAGGCTCCGGCCCCCTATTCGGGGACGTCGTCGCGCCCGTGCAGAGTGATTCAGAGATTCTCAGGACAGAACTCGACGTGAACCGGGTGCTGACAGCCACATGTTATAATTCAAAGTTGAAATCAAGCAAATTTTTTGCCCAATCATCGTCAAGATACCGGAGATCTTTCATGGCTGACACGCTGTCCACCATCAGTTCCATCACTGCCAACGACCGCCAGTACAAGGTTTACAGCCTGAACCCGCTGGCCGAGCAGTATCAGCTCAGCCGCCTGCCCTATTCGTTGCGCATTCTGCTGGAAAACCTGCTGCGCCACCAGGATCGTGAGCATGTCAGCGACAGCGACATCAAGGCATTGAGTGAATGGGATCCGCAGGCCGAACCGTCCACCGAAATCGCCTTTACTCCGGCACGAGTCATCCTGCAGGATTTCACCGGGGTGCCGGCCGTGGTCGATCTGGCCGCCATGCGCGACGCCATGTCCAACCTGGGTGGGGAGCCGGAACTGATCAACCCGCTGGCACCGGTGGAACTGGTCATCGACCACTCGGTGCAGGTGGATGAATACGGCAAGGCCGATTCACTGGCGCACAACAATCTGATTGAATTCCAGCGCAATCGCGAGCGCTATCAGTTTCTGCGCTGGGGCCAGAGCGCCTTTGAAAACTTCAAGGTGGTACCACCCAACACCGGCATTGTTCATCAGGTGAACCTGGAATACCTCGGTCGCGTGGTGTTTGGCGAGCAGCGCGATGGCGAATGGTATGCCTGGCCGGACACCCTGGTGGGCACCGACTCGCACACCACCATGATCAACGGTCTGGGCGTGCTCGGCTGGGGGGTCGGCGGCATTGAGGCCGAGGCAGCCATGCTCGGCCAGCCGGTGACCATGCTGATTCCACAGGTGGTTGGCTTCAAGCTGGACGGCAAGCTGCCGGAAGGTTCCACCGCCACCGATCTGGTGCTGACCGTCACGCAGATGCTGCGCGAGCATGGCGTGGTCGGCAAATTTGTCGAATTCTATGGCGATGGCCTGAGCAACCTGCCACTGGCCGACCGCGCCACGCTGGGCAACATGGCGCCGGAGTACGGTGCCACCTGCGCCATCTTCCCGGTGGATGCGGAAACCCTGCGTTATCTGCGCGCATCCGGTCGCAGCGAGGCACAGATCAATCTGGTCGAAGCCTACATGCGCCACCAGGGACTGTTCCGCGAGGACGGCCAGCAGGAAGCCGAATACTCGGCAACGCTGTCGCTGGACATGGGTGATGTCAAACCCAGTATTGCCGGCCCCAAGCGGCCGCAGGATCGCATTCTGCTGGATGCGGCCAAGGCGGCATGGGAGCGCGACAGTGCCAAAATCATTGCCCAGCGTACCCCCGCCGAAAGCAGTGAGGCGCGCTTTGAAGGTGAAGGTGGCAACACCGCTGTCGCGGCCAGCAGCAGCACCGGCTGTGCCATGGTTGAATACAAGGATCAGCAGTTTGAACTCAAAGACGGTGCCATCGTGGTGGCCGCGATCACCAGCTGCACCAACACTTCCAATCCGGCGGTGATGATCGGTGCCGGACTGCTGGCTCGCAACGCTGCAGCCAAAGGGCTCAAGGTCAAACCCTGGGTCAAGACCAGTCTGGCGCCAGGCTCCAAAGTGGTCACCGACTACCTGCGTCAGGCAGAGCTGCTGGATGATCTGGAGGCGCTGGGTTTTTATGTCGTCGGATATGGCTGTACCACCTGTATCGGCAATTCCGGGCCGTTGCCGGAACCCATAGCTGACGCCATTCGGGAACACGATCTGATTGCCTGCTCGGTGCTTTCCGGCAACCGCAATTTTGAAGGCCGTATCCACGCCGACGTGAAGATGAACTACCTGGCCTCCCCGCCACTGGTGGTGGCTTATGCGCTCGCCGGCACCATGAACATCGATCTGAGCAGCGAAGCCCTGGGCGAAGACAGTGATGGCAATCCTGTCTACCTCAATGACATCTGGCCGGACGCCCACGAAATCCAGGATTTCATCGCCTCCAGCATCAACGCCGGCATGTACAGCTCAAGCTATGACAGCGTGTTCAAGGGCGACGACAACTGGAACGGACTGCAGATACCCGAGGGGGAAAAATTCGACTGGCAGAAGCGTTCCACCTACATCCAGAATCCGCCCTACTTCGACGGCATGAGCCTGGATGTACCAGCCATCGAGGACATCAGTGGTGCCCGCTGTCTGGTCAAGCTGGGCGACTCCATCACCACCGACCACATCTCGCCGGCCGGTTCCATTGCGCCTGACTCTCCTGCCGGGCAGTATCTGCAGGGCAAGGGCGTGAAACCTGAGCATTTCAATTCCTATGGTTCCCGTCGAGGCAACCATGAGGTGATGATGCGCGGCACTTTTGCCAATGTCCGCCTGCGCAATGAGCTGGCACCGGGCAAGGAAGGCAGCTGGACCACGCTGCTGCCGGACGGTGAAGTGATGAGCATTTTCCAGGCTTCGCGTTTCTATCTGGCCGATCAGATTCCACTGGTGGTGATCGGCGGCAAGGAATACGGCACCGGATCATCGCGTGACTGGGCCGCCAAAGGCACTGCATTGCTGGGCGTCAAGGCGGTGATTGCCGAAAGCTTTGAGCGCATCCACCGCTCCAATCTGATCGGCATGGGCGTACTGCCACTGACCTTTGCTGATGGTGACAGCGCCGAGAGCCTGGGCCTGACCGGCAAGGAAACATATGCCATCACCGGTCTGGACGATGGCAAGGCCAAAACGGTCACCGTGACCGCCACCGATGACGATGGCGAGGAAACCGTGTTCACCTGCAAGGTACGGCTGGATACGCCACAGGAAGTGGAGTATTACCGCCATGGCGGCATCCTGCATTATGTGCTGCGGCAACTGGCCAGCAATCCGCCAGGCGCGCAAAAACAGGTGGCCTGAACAGGCTCAGAGGCTTCCCTGCACGGGGCAATGCGGCAGACTGTCTCAGTTTGCCGCTGCGGGGACACCAGGATTATTTTCAGGGGTCTGAAGCATCCATATGGAGATTGATGCCATGCACGTCAGCCGTTGTCCACGAATCCTGCAAGCTGCCTTGCTGAGCGCCTGTTTTGGTCTCAGCTGGCATACTGCCATGGCCCAGATCGATCCTCAGGGACAGGAAAACTTTCTCTCCAGCGCCGAGGCTCTGATTCCACCCAATTGTCTGACCGATCCCCTGCCCGCTCCGGCCGGCACCACCACCCAGGGCGTGGTGTCATTTCCCATCACCGAGGCCAGCGGCGGCCCGCGCACCAATGTGCGCATCCGGGTGTGGCGGGCAGCCTGCCATGAGCCACAGCGCAGCGCGGTACTGCTGCGCTTTGAGAACGTCAGCGGTGACTTCATTGCGGCACCATTTCTTGGCCCCCTGCTGATCGGCAATCAGACCAGCGGATTCAGCTCGGCCAGTTATCGCTTGCGCGCCAACGATTTCTCTGCCCCCACCCAGCTTGACCTGCAGACCAGCTGGTTTCTCAACAATGGCGTGTCCGCGCCCTATCTGATCGAAATCGGACCATTGCTGCCCGGACAGGACAGCAATGATCTGGACGTCAATGAGTACCAGCAGGCCTTTGGTCTGACTTTCCTGGCCTTCAACAATCAGGGCGAACTGACCGAAATCGATACCGTTACCGTGCCAGCAGCCAGCCAGAGCAACATGGTCACACAATTCGCCAACCCGCCGCTGTCCGGCCGTTTCAGCGGTAACTGGATCGCCCGTGATACCCGCGACCAGGGCATTCTGCTGAGCATTAGTGAACTGCCGGACCGTCGCCTGGTTGCGTTCATGGCCTGGTTTACCTATGGTGTCGATGGTGAGCAGGCCTGGTTTACCGGTAATGCCCTGTTCAACATTGGCGACGCCAGCGTGAGTTTCAATCTGATCCGGGGTCAGAATGGACAATTCCAGGGCAATCAGCCTGCCCAGCGACCGGTGGTCGGAGCCGCCACGCTGCGCGTGCTTGACTGCTCGCAACTGGAGTTGCAGTTCAATCTCAACAGCGTCGGGCTGGGTGGTGACACGGTAGTTCTCGAGCGACTGCTGGCTGGCGAAATCGCCGGTTATGCCTGTCGTGACCTGCCTGCGCGCAGTCAGTGAAATTTCGCAGCTTGCTGCCATGCTGTCTGTTGCCGCTGATGCTGATGTCATGTGGCAATGATCAGCCAGCGCAAACAGCAGCCAGTCACCAGCAGCAACCCGCTATGGTTGAGCGCAAAAGCGACCAGCCGAAAAACCTAAAGCAGCTTGTACCGAAAGGAGTCGAGGCGCAGTCTGCCGGCAGCAGGCCGACAGATTTTACCGATCATGCGCCACCATCGCTGGCTGCCCTGAACATCCGCGATGCACGTTTGCAGCAGGTATTCGCTGGTCTTGAGCATGCCTGGGCATTTGAATTTCTGGATTCCGACAATCTCATCATCACAGAAAAAGACGCGCGCATGAGCGTGCTCAAACTCAGCACGGGACAACTGCAACAGCTCCGAGGTCTGCCCCGGATAGCCATCAGCAAAGTACAAACCGGATTGCTGGATGTGGCGCTGCATCCGCGCTTTGCCAGCAACCGTCGGCTGTACTTCAGCTATGTCGCCCCTGATCACAGCGGGCGATATTTCACCACGGCTGTGGCCACCGCAATTCTGCAGGATCTTGCGCTGACCGATGTGCAGGACATTGTCAGGTTGCAGCCCTATGGCTGGTCACCCTCAAACTTCGGCGGCGCGCTGGCCTTCGACGATGCAGGCTATCTGTATGTCAGTATCGGTGACCGATCGGAGCAGATGATCGCACAGGATGGCAGCTCTCTGGCCGGAAAAATTCTGCGCTTGCATGATGATGGCCGCGTCCCTGAGGACAATCCTCATGTTGACGACCCGCTCATTGATGCGCGCATTTATGCACTGGGTGTCCGCAATCCACAGGGACTGCATTACGATGTCGCGAGTGGGCTGCTGATCGAATCGGAACATGGTCCGATGGGCGGCGATGAAATCAATCTGATTCGTGCGGGCCACAACTACGGCTGGCCGCTGATCTCCTATGGGCAGAATTACACCCTGGAAGGCATCGGGCTGAATCCGCAACAGGCCGACAACGACATGACCAGACTTCATTTTCTGACTCATCCCGATGCACAGATCGGTGCCGGCGAAGCTCTGCCTGGCATGCAGCAGCCATTATTCTATTATCTGCCGTCTCGAGCCACATCACCGCTATTGCTGTATCGAGGCAGCATGTTTCCGGAGTGGGATGGTGATCTGTTGGTAGGCATGCTGAAAGGCCAGCATGTCAGCAAACTGGACTTTGCCATTGACCATCTCAGCATACGCTCTGAACATGCCATGCTTGGTGAACTGAAAGACCGGGTTCGCGATATCAAGACTGCACAAGATGGCTCGCTGTTTGTACTGACCCAAAACCGGGGATTATGGCGCCTGTATCGCCAGCACGACAATCAAGACGCGGCCGTGGTGGATACCAGCAACCCGGGGCAGATCGTGTATCGCAATGTCTGCACTGGATGTCATGATGACGGGGTCGGTGGTGCACCGATGCTTGGCAACAAACAGGACTGGCAGTCTATCCTGCAACAGGATACTGCCACCACCTACAATCACACGCTGGATGGTTATGGCAACATGCCGGCACGCGGACTGTGCAACCTGTGCACTGATGAGCAAGTCACCGCCGCAGTGGATTACATGCTGAAGAAAGCCGTCAATTCTGACTGAACGTCACCATTGTTGTTGGCAGGAACCTTACAAAGTCTGGCGTATGAAATCACAGGCAGTTGCTGCGGAAATGCCTGTTCCAGCCAGATGATCTGATCTTCAGCCTCACCAGATCCGCCAGTAACTGTCCATAGTCAAGCGCTGTGCCCATCGCTGGAGTCGCTGGCAGTCAAACCTTCCCCTCCAGCATGAGAGACTGACGGCAGAATGACTGCCGCCAGCCATGCACGCGACAATTCAGCCTGCCGGTGTGCGCAAACCATGGCGTGCCAGCAAAGTCACGCCCAGCAGCAGCAATAACCAGGACCACCAGGAACCGGCCGGCACCTCTACCGGTGCAAAATTGACCACGGTCACGGTGCTGTCAGAACCGTCCACCACTGTGCCACCGGGTTCATTGCCACTGGCAATGGCCACATTGACCAGGTCGCCACTGCCGATGTCATCAAAATCCAGCGTCAGGCTGCCGCTGCAGCTGATCACTTCGGCAGGCTGCAGCAAGGCCACCGGATTGGCCGGGGTACATACCAGGTTATCCAGCAGATCGTCCACCACCAGCACATCGCTCAGCGTGACATTGCCGGTATTGGTCACCTCGATGGCATACTCGATGACTTCGCCGATGTCACCGACGTCATTGCCGTTTTCATCCAGCAGCGCGGCCAGCTTGATCAACTCCAGATCCGGATTCTGCAGCAGTGGGGTGACCAGATCGCTAGTAATAGGATCCGTCTGATCGCTGTCAGCGTTGGCGGTATTGAGGATTTCACCATTGTTGACGTCTGTCTGGGTAACCAGATAGGTGCCGATCAGCGTGCAGGTCTCGCCCGGTGCGACGCTGGCGCAGGGTGTGGTTCCGCCGGTGGGTGTGATCAGCGAGTCACTGACCACCACATTGGTCAGCGACATGTTGCCGCTATTGGTGGCGGTGATGGTGTATTCCAGCAGGCTACCGACCACAATCGACTCCGGTGCATCACTCAACACCTTGACCAGCGACAGTGCCGGGTCCAGCAGCAGCGGCGTGTTGTCGCTGTCGCTGTTGTCATCAGGCGTCGGATCAACACCATTGCTACCGTCGTCGGCTATGCTGCTGGTGTTGACCAGAGCGGACACATCCAGCGGCAATGGATCGTCCACCAGCACCGCATACAGCAGCGACCCGGCAGCGCCGCCGGCCAGATCACCGAGCGCGAGTGTGCAACTGCTGCCGGCACTGCCGTCGGGCACGCAGCTCCAGCCCGGGCTGCTGGCTGTCGGATCGAAACTGCTGTTGGCCGGCACCGTCTCCGTGATGGTCACGCCGGTGGCGTCCTGATCACCGTTATTGGCATAGTTCAGTGTATACACCACCACACCCCCGGGTGCGGCAGTGATGTCGCCATCGGTTTTGCTGATCGCCAGATCGGGCGTCGCATTGATCGGAGTGGTGTCGCTGTCGATGTTGTTGTCCGGCGTTGGGTCGGCACCATTGCTGCCATCGTCGTTGATCGACGCACTGTTGTTCAGTTCGGTGACAGCCGCCTCCAGCGGATCGTCCACGGTCACGGCAAAGGTCGCCGTTGCTGCTGCTGCGCCGGCGACAACCTCGCCAATCGGTAACGTGCATACACTGCCGGGCTGGCTGTCGGGCAGACAGGACCAACCGGCACTGCTGGCGCTGGCATTGAACACGGTGTTCGCCGGTACGGTGTCGGTGATGACCACACCGGTGGCGGTCTGGTCACCGACATTCTGATAGCTCAGGTTCCAGCTCAGCGTTGCCCCCGGCGCGCTGGACACGCCACCATCGTCCTTGCTGATCAGCAGATCCGGTGTGGCGGTCACCGGTGTGGTGTCCGCATCGCTGTTGTTGCCTGGGGTCGGATCCGGCCCGTTGTTGCCATCGTCGGCAATGACTGCGCTGTTGCTGATTTGTGTCACGCCAGCGGCCAGTGGATTGTCCACAGTCACAGCAAAAGCCACCGCAGCTGTCGCACCCGCACCAGCCAGACTGCCGATGCCAATCGAACAGGCACTGCCGGCATTGATGTCCGGTGTGCATGTCCAGCCGGTGGCAGATGCCGCAGCATTGAAGGTGCTGTGCGGCGGCACGGTGTCGGTAATGACCACACCGGTGGCGGTCTGGTTGCCCAGATTCTGATAGCTCAGTGTCCAGCTGACCACGCCGCCCGGTACCGTACTGATGCCGCCGTCGTCCTTGACAATGCTCAGATCCGGTGCCGCCAACACCGGCGTGTTGTCCAGGTCACTGTTGTTGCCGGGGGTCGGATCGGCACCATTGCTGCCATCATCGGCAATGCTGGCAGCATTGAACAACTCGCTCACTGCTGCCGACAATGGATCGTCCACGGTCACGGCGAAGCTGACTGAGCCCCCTGCTCCGGCTCCTGCCACTGCACCGACCGCAACACTGCAGAGGCTGCCCGGTGAGTTGTCTGGCACACAATTCCACCCCGCTGTGCTGCTGGCCGGATTGAACACTGAGTTGGCCGGCACGGTGTCGGTAATCACCACGCCGGTGGCGGACTGGTTGCCGACGTTCTGATAAGCCAGTGTGTACACGACGATGCCGCCAGGTTGCGTGCTGACGCCACCATCGTCCTTGCTGATGATCAGATCGGGTAGCGCGACCAGCGGTGTGGTGTCACCATCGCTGTTGTTGCCAGGGGTCGGATCGGGGCCATTGCTGCCGTCATCGCTGATGCTCGCGGCGTTGACGAGCTCGTTCACACCGGCGGCAAGCGGATTGTCCACCGTCACGGCAAAGCTCACCGCGCCGACGACACCGGCGGCCACACTGCCAAGGCTCAGTTGGCAGTTGCTGCCGGCAGTATTGTCCGGCGCACAGGTCCAGCCGGCTGTGCTGGCCGCCGCGTTGAACACCGTGTGCAGCGGCACGGTATCGTTGATGACCACGCCAGTGGCATCCTGATTGCCCACATTCTGATAATCCAGTGAATAGACCACCGTGTTACCCGGCCCGCTGGAAATACCGCCGTCGTCTTTGCTGATCAGCAGATCGGGCACGGCGGTCACTGGCGTGCTGTCGCCATCGCCGTTGTTGCCCGGTGTCGGGTCGGGGCCGTTGTTGCCGTCATCGGCGATGGTGGCGGCGTTGGTGATTTCGGTCACGCCAGCGGCCAGCGGGTCGTCGACAGTCACGGCAAAGTCAACCGAAGCTCCAGCGCCGCCGCCGACGACATCGCCTATGGCGAAGGTGCAGAGGCTCCCCGGATTGTTGTCCGGCGCGCAAATCCAGCCTGCCGTGCTCGCGGCCGCATTGAACACCGTGTTGTCGGGAACGGTTTCATCGATTTCCACGCCAGTGGCATTCTGATTGCCGACGTTCTGGTAGACCAGTGTGTAGACCACCGTCCCGCCTGGCACTGTCGTGGCACCGCCATCCTCCTTGGTGATCACCAGATCGGGTGCCGCGTTGAGCGGCACCACGGTCGGGTCATCCGGTCCCGGGGGATCTGGGTCGTCGCTGACGCCGGGCGGCAACTCGGTGCTGTCGAACAGCGCCTGGTTGACCAGTTCGGTCACGCCGTCCGGCAGCGGATTGTTGATCGTGGTGTCGTAGCTGATGGTCACGCTGCCAGCCGCTGCCAGATTCGCGATGCTGACCTGCACCACGCTGTCACCAGCGGTGTTGCCGATTGTGACGCTGCCCGAACCTGTGGTCACGCTTCCGGCCACCAGACTGCTGTTGGCATCCGGAGCGTCATCAATGACGATGTTGGTGGCTGCGCCAACTCCGATGTTGCGCAGCGTCAGCGTGTAGCGCAGGGTGTCTCCGGGCGAGGCATCACCAGAGGTATCAGCATCCAGCTGCAACGCCACGGATTTGTCCAGCGCCAGTGCCGGCACAGCAATTGTGGCCGACGCGGTGTCTGGCGGCAGATTGCGGGCAGTCGGATCCGCACCGGGCAAGCTGTCGCCAGCGGTCAGATCGGTCGTATTCGGCAGCGGATTCGGTACCGGCGGCAGCACGGTCAGCGGAATCTCAAACACCGCGCTGGTCGAGCTGCCTACCGGCAGTGTGCCGTCAGGCGAGGTTGCGCCTGGGTCACTGGCAAGCACCAGCGTCTGCTGGCCGGCCGCCGGGATATTCGGCAGCAGGTTGAGGGTGAACCCGGCGGGGACAGAGATTGGCGTGAATCCGGACAGATTCCAGTCCGCTTCGTCGAACACATCACGCACTTCCAGGTCGTAGGCCGGTGCTGTACCGCTGTTTGCCAGCGCCAGCGAGATCCGCACTAAACCATTGGCTTGCATGCTCATGGATTTGCTGATGGCAACCGTGGGCTCGACCACTTCCACATCCGCCGTGTCGGTCAAAATGCCACCGTTAAAGCTCAGCTCAGCGTCGTTGGTCAGCACCACGCCGTTGCCGTTGGCGGGTACATCGACCACCCGACCGACGATTTCGATCACGATGCGGTCGCTGGCGTCTTCCACGCCGTCGGGATTGTTGGTCACTGTGGCAAAATCCAGCAGCACGGTGTCGTCTAGAGCATCGCCAAGAGCGTTGTCCTGCAACAACGGCGTGCCCGGCAAAGTCGTCGTGATGTTTCCACCCACGGCAGTCACCACAGCACCGATCGCCTCGATCACGCCTCCAGGACCGGCCGGAAGGCTGTCAGTGAGAACGACATTGGTCGAGGTACCTTCCGGGAACACCGCCGTCAGACGATAGGTCACGGTCTCGCCGATGGTCAGATCCAGCAGGCCAGGATCGCCCTGGGACATGCCGGTGTCGGGCTGACTGGTAGCCACCGCAACCTTGACCAGGCTGGGTGCAATCACATTGACTTCAGCCGTGGCTGAGTCCATGCGGCGACGGGTTTGTCCGGCGACGAACACCGGCGTGGAGTCGTAATCCAGCACCGCGCTGTTGGTCAGGGTCTGACCCGGCATCGCAGCGATATCGATCGTGACCTGGTACTCGATGAAACAGCTTGCACTGGACTGATCCAGCGTGGCGAAGTCGAACGCGATCACTGGCGCGCCGCTGGAGTCGATGTTGAGACCAGGGCAATTGCTGTTGACCAGTCCGTCGCCAGCCCAGGTGACGTCACTGGGCAAGGTGTCGGTGACGATCAGATTGAAAGCATCGGCGCTGCTGGCAGTGCTGTGCGCGATCTCCAATCGTGCAGTGACGCTGTCGCCAGCATCAACGAAACCATCGGCCGGCGTGACGATGCTCTTGTTCAGCGCCAGATCCGGGGCGACCAGATCAACCGCTGCCGTTCCGGAAACCGTGCTGGTGGAAGTCTGCAGCGTCGCCACATTGAGTTGGTCGTCGTCACCGCTTTGATTGGCCGCCACATCCAGCACCACCGCGACCACTTCGAACTCGATCTCGTCAGCAGCATTCATGACGCCGTCCGGGGCATTGAAAATATCGCCAAGACTCCACTCAACAAGGTCATCAACCGTGTCGGCGTTACTGTCTGAGGCCGCACCGGACGCGCCCGGCGCGGGCAGCCCTGCACCCGAGAGGTTGGCACCGACGCTGACCACGCTTGAGGAAACCACCTGGAGCACGCTGGAGCCAATCGGCAACTGATCGGTTACGGTGGCAGCTTCGGATGTGCCTTCAGGAAGCTCGACGGTGAAGCGATAGGTCACCTGCTCGCCGATGGTCAGGTCGGTCGGCAGGCCGAATTCGCCAGCACCAGTGCTCACTTCGCTGGTTGCGAACACCATCTTGTTCAAGCCCGGCTCGGTGATGACAATGGCGTGCGCATCGCTGTCGCTGCTGCTGCGCTCATCCGCATTGGTGCCAGAGATCGAGGTCCAGGACAAATCCCCGGTGTTGGTGATGGTCTGACCCGGCATCACGCCCGGCGCCAGCGTGGCCTGATATTCCAGCACAATGGTCTCTGCCTGGTCCAGTCGACCCCAGCCCAGCGCCACGGTGTTACCAGTTGATGTATTGACATCGAAATTGGGCCCGCTGATGACGCTGATGCTGGCCGGATTCAAGACCAGAGCGGCCGGCAGCAGGTCCTGAAACACCAGATCATGCGCGTCGGCGGCCGATGCCGGCAGATGATTGATGGTGATGGTGAAAGTCACCGCATCACCAGCATCGCCCTGGGTAATGCTGCCGGATTTGTCGATGTTCAGCAACGGTTCGACAATATCCACCCCGGCGCTGGCCGAGGCATTCAGACCCGGACCGAACTGCACCAGCGCGTTGTTGCTTAGCGCATCGCTGTTGGCATTGGCGGCTTGCTCGACCAGTGTGGCCGTGACCTGGATTACGACCCGGTCGTTGGCATCGACGACGCCGTCGGCGGTATTGATCACCTGGCCGAAATCAAAGCTGACCGTGTCATTGATGCCATCGCTCAACTGCGCATCACTGATCAGCGCGGGCGGGGCCGGATTGTCCGGTGTGAGGTTGGTGCCAATGCTGACAACACTGGCCGAATCCAGCCGCATCACACCATTGCTGAAAGGCACGGTATCGGTAATGATCAATTGCGGTGTGGTGCCCTCGGGCAGCGTCGCGACAATCTCGAAGCTGGCCGCTTCACCAATCACCAGATCCTCGATCGCCGGCCGGAATTCACCGCTGCCGGTGTCGCCTTCCGAAGTGCTGATCACCGCTTTGCTCAACACCACGCTGTCGACACTGATGCTGGCGCTGCCGGTGTCGGTGTGGTCATTGACCCCACCGCTGCCATTGCGCTCGCCGGTACTGCTGCCACTGCCGCCGGGCGTGCTGGAGCCGGTCGGATTGCTAACCGTGCCATTGCTGCCAGGCAGACTGCTCCACACTGCAGTGGCGCTGTTGAACAGGGTGCTGCCGGGGCTGACGGCGGTGGTCAGATCAGCAAGCAAGTCAATGCTCACTGAACAACCGGGCTGCATGACATTGAAATCCAGATCCAGCACATCGCCGATGCTGTTGTCGTTGCTGCTGAAACCGCTGCAGGACGCGTTCGGGGTGACCACCACATTGCGCAGATTGACCAGGCCAAACGGCAGCGCGTCGGTGACGCGCACTTCGTATGCCGGGCTGTTGTTGGAGCTTGCCGCATTGCTGACGGTGATGGTGAAGGCGATGGGATCGCCGGCATCGCCAGCCGCCGGGGTGGCCGCTTTGCTGACATCAAGCTGCGGCTCGGCAATGCGCAGCTGGACACTGTTGGAATTGCCAGCCAGACTAGTGCCAGCAGTGAAGCTGGTGAATGTGTTGTTGCGGTTGTTGCCAAGATTGTTGCTGCCATTGTTGGCGACCAGCGCATTGAATTCGAGCAGCAGAAACTCGTCGTCTGCATCGTCGTCAACGTTGCTCACATCTCCGAAAGCGAACACCGGGTCGGTACCACTGTTGAACGGTCCGCCACTGATGGTACCGGCCGGCAGGGTAAATCCAACAGCAGCGCTGGGAATCGCCGCCAGACTGGCGGCATTGCCACTCAGGTTTGGTATGGTCAATGTGCTGGAGCTCAGTCCGGCACCATTGCTGACAAATGCTGCAGTGCTGGTGCCATCATCAAGATAAATCAGGCCGGTGGGCAGATTGTCGCGCAGGCTCAAGGCATCGATTTGGCCTTCGGGTACCCGCAAGGCCAGACGGTAGCGCACGATCTCACCGATCGCGACGCGTGGCGGGCTGGCCGTGTCGCTGGTGCCCGGTTCGCTGCTGCTGACCAGAAATTTTTGTTGCCCCACGCCGCTGCTGTCCACCGTCGCGTCATCGCTGACTGGTGGAAAAGCGGGGGCACCAGGCTGACTGGTCCAGACCAGCGTTGCGGTGTTGCTGAATGCACTGTCCGGTGCCACCGCCGCGTCGACCGTGCAGTTGACTGTGATCAGCGCCGTGTCACCGGCATATGGGGGGCCAATGCTGCCGTCGTTGGCTGCCAAGGGATCATTCAGTTGCAGTCCGCTGGCAATGCTGCCGCTGAATGGCAGATTCACGCCATTGCCATCGGTCACGGTAAGCACTGTGCAGGCATTCAGTTGCGGCGCGCCGGGGTCGGTCACGGTGACATCAAAAGCAGGTGCGCTGCCCTGATTTTCCACGCTGAGTAGAAACGTGATCTGATCACCACCATCCACTCCGGTAATGTTTCCGTTGACTGGTAATGTGCTGGGCGCAGGGTTGATCACACCGTTGCCATCGGTCGCTGAAACGCCTTTGGTCAGCACCAGTGGCACTGGTGCGCCGACATTGAAACTGACCGGACCGGTGGCGATCGCTGTCGCACCAGGCGTGTTGTTGGTGCTGCCGAGCAGGATGTTGGTCAGGAACAGTCCATCGGCAAACGGATCGTCGGTGACAGTTGCGAACAGATCCACCTGGATGGTCTGTGCGCTGGTTGAAGTCAGATCCGGCCAATCGATGAACAGGGCATTCTGCGCGGCTGAAATGCTGATGGCATCGGGCGTAAGACCCGCAGTGTCACCCGGGCCACGCACAATGCTGGTGCCACCGAAGGTCAGATCCAGATCTGCCGCCACAAACACCGGCAAGGGCAGAAAATCCTCAAAGCGGATGTTGCGCGTGTCGCCAGCAGGCACCTCCATGGTGAGTCGAAACTGCACCTGCTCGCCGGGAATGTAGAACGGCTGCGGGTTGATGATCTGCTTGTCCAGATTGATCGGAATGATTGCAACTGTCGCGCCGCTGTCATTGCTGCACGCCGACGCGCCCTGCACCAGGTCATAATCCATGCGCACGGTATTGCTCAAGCTGTCCGAGGACAGCACCGGCTGACCGGTGTTCTGATAGTTCTGGCGCAGCTGGGCGTTGTAGCTCAGACTGATCGCGCTGCCGGCAGCGATTGGCGCAGCGACCGCGCCGATGTCGTAAACAATCGTCTTGCTGAAGTCGGGATTGACGGTTACCGCAGGCGTGATCGCCAGCGGCGCGCCGTTCACCAGCAGATCGCCGTGGCTGATAAAATCGATGCCGTCGGGCATGGTGTCGGTGACGACCAGATTCGAAACATCCCCAAAATCAGTCACCTGGAAATTCAGGTTGTAGGTCAGCGCAGCGCCCGGCGTGGTCTGCGCCGGCGTCACGCCTTTCTGCACCACGACGTGCTCGGCACTGACCGTGGTCTGATCGCTCGCCAGCGGCAATACCTGGTCCGAGCCGACCGGCGGCACATAGCTTCCCTGGGCGCTGGCGTCATTGGTCTGCGGCTGAATATCGCAGAAGGTCTCGTCCAGCACGTCGGTGATGTGGCCGGAGTAAGTAACCTGCACGTCACTGGCAGATGCCGTGCCCACGGTGTTGCCGGTGCAGGTCACTTCCAGCATCCCACCGGGGCCGGCTGGTGTCTGTGTCACACTGCAGCCGGTACCGCCCGAGATGCTGATGGTGCCTGATTGAAACTGAAAATCCGCAGGCAGCACATCGCGAATCACCAGTGGATTGATGGTCGCGGTGTTGGCAATGTCGACCGTGAGCGTGTAGTCATAGGGCCACGAGGTTCCGGGCGGCCGCTCCGCTTCCGGCGCATTGTCCTGTTTGTCGAACAGCAACACGGTTGGCGTCACCGCTTGCAATACCTCGGTGCCGATGATGGGGCCGTTGTCGCCGGTGGCGGTATCCCCGAACTGATAAACCGGCGACATGCTGACCGGCAAGGCTACGCCCACCTCGGCCGAAGGGTCGATGGTCAGACAGGTTTCGATCGGCAGCTCAGGACCACCCTGCACCACCGATCCAACCGGAAAAGTCAGAATGAACAGCGCGTCACCAGGCGTGCCGGAAACCGGTTGATTGATCCGCGGATCCAGCAACTGGTTGCCGGGGACAGGCGGAAAGACACCAACGTTGGTGACACCACCGCCGGTGCCAAAAATACTGGCTGAATCGAAATTCAGCCCTGGCGGCAGTTGTAATCGGATGTACGGCCCGAAACCCGGTGCGCCAAGATTGGTGAAGTTGGTGACGAAACAGAACTGTTCACCAAGAAACGATTCTGCGGGCAGCGTCTCGTCAATCTGCGCAGTCTGCGCTGCGAGCTGATGCGCCATAACGAGCAGGACCAGGCCTGCGCAGATCCTTCTGAGCTTGTGCTGCATGGATACTCTCCCTGAGTAATCAGAATCAAAATCGACGAAATCATAACACAATTCATTCATATGTGAATACTATTTCACGAGCATTTCGACTCATTCTATCGTCTTAACAAAGCATGCATGAGCCATTTCACAAAGAATGACAAATAAACCGCCTTTCGAAAGCAGAATCCGGGATGACCCAAAGCGGGAAGTCAGCCAGATGCAGGTGCCATATGTCGGACTGGGTCAAATACCAGCGATGCGTCTGTTGGTGTAACACCAAAGCTGACGATGAGTTCAGGGGGTTATCAGAGCCGGCAGCACAATGCGGAACAGGCTCCCCGCGCCCGGCGTGGAGTGCACTTCCACGTGACCATCGTGTCGGCGCACGACGGTGTCGACAAAAGCCAGCCCCAGACCAACGCCCGAAGCAGCATGTTCAGCATGCGCTGTTTGTGCAGTGTGGAAGCGCTGAAACAAGCCTGGCAGTGCAGCGGCCTCGATACCCGGCCCCTGATCGATCACCTCACAGTGACATTGCTGAGTGTCGCTGGCGACCACCAGCCTGATTTCGGCACCGACGGGACTGTGTTTGATGGCATTGTCGAGCAGATTGATGATCGCGCGTTCCAGCAGACCGGCATCAACACGCACCCACGCCTGGGTCACACGGTGCGCACAGATTATGCGGACCTGTCGCTGTCTGGCACTGGCCCAGAGCCGGTCGGCGGCCTGATCGGCAATGCTCACCAGATCATGCTGTTGCAGATTGAATGACTCCGCCGCCTCGGCGCGTGCCAGCTGCAGGAACTGCTCGGCCATGTGCAGGGTACCTGTTGCATAACGTTGCATTTGTTCGAGCAGTTGCTCGGGTGGCGATCCGTCATTGGCATGACGCGCCTGCTCCAGCAGAGCCAGCATGGACACCAGAGGCGCACGCAGGTCGTGAGAAAGAAAATGCAAGGACTCGTTGCGGCGTCGTTCACTGGCCTTGAGCGCGCTGATGTCGGCAATGTTGATGATGGACAACTGTTCGTCCGTGGCCAACAGGCCCTTGCGCAACGGCACCCGCTGCAGCAGCAGGTCACGACCGGCGCGGGTGCGAACCGAAACCTGCAGTGCTTGCTGATGCCGTACATCCGCACCGAGCTGAGACAACGATGCCTGGTCAGCACAGGCACTGGTCAACAGCTCTGTCAGGCTCAGGCCATGCAGACTCTGCTGCTCGGACTCAAGCAGGTAAAGCGCGGCCTGGGGATTGCTTAACATCACGCTGTCGCTGCGGTTGAGCAGAATCACGCCATCGGCCATGTTGGCCAGACCGGCGTCCAGCAGATCACGCAGCGTGCGCATTTCCAGTGCTGCGCTGCGTACCAGTTCCACACGCTCTTGCAGGCTGTCGTGATGCTGACGGTCTGGCGACTGAGTGTGGTCGAGCAAAACCGCTTCGCTGATGTCATCAGATGCGATCCAGAGTGCACGGGGCGATTCTGCTGACGATGGCTTTGCTTGCGCCAGTCCCAACTGCTGCAGGCTCGCATGTTCGGCCCGCAGCTGGTCCAGCTGATGGCCCAGATAGCGCATGAAGTATTCCAGTCGGCGCCAGCTCCACAAAGGATAACTGAGGGCAATGGCAAGCATGGCCGCGCTGGGCGCGAGCCAGCAGTGGGCAAACCAGAGCAATCCGGCGCTGATCAGCAGGCAGATTGTCAACAGCAATACACTGCACAGCAGGTTGCTGCGCGGGCTGCGCCGTGGAAACAGCAACAGGGGCAAAGCAGCCAGCACGGCGGTAAAAACCAATGACAAACGCGCATCGAGCGGCTTAAGTTCAATGTCCTGCAGCATGGCATCCAGCAGGTGGGCATTGATTTCCACGCCTGGCATGGCGCGCTGCTGCGCTGACAGCGGTGTTGGCAGTGCGTCACCCAGACCAGCCGCCGTGGTGCCAATCAGCACATACTTATCACGAAATGTGCCCGGCAGAAACTCTCCCTGCAAAACCTGCTGATAGGAGATCTGCTGAAAGTGACCCGGCGGTCCGGCAAACGGAATCATGCGCGGTTGTGCGCGATGCCATACCAGCATCGAACCACTGGTTGCGGATCGCTGCCGCGCTGCAGTATCTGCTTGACCGGCAGCCTGCAGCAGGGCCAGTGTCAGATGCGGCCAGTACGCAGCACCCAGCCCCTCATACTGGAACAGCCGCCTGGCGATGCCATCGCGATCCAGCTCGATGTGCACATGCCCCAGGACAGCGGCGGCATCGGCAAGGCCCGCCGCCGGCAGCGCTTCAATCAGCACACCGCCCGCGCGTGACTGCTCCACCATCACCGGCAGCGCAACGTTGCCAGCCGTCCTCACTGCATCGACCAGCAGTTGATCACCCTGCCCGTCCTGCTGATCGGCTTGGGCAAACAGTATGTCCAGCGCGACCGCGCGTGGCGAATCCTGCTGCAGCTGCTGCAGCATGCGGGCATGTACGCGGCGCGACCAGGGCCAGCGCCCCAGCGCCTGCAGACTGGTGTCATCAATGGCAACAATGATGATCTGCGACGATGGCTTGCGTTGCCACAACTGCAACTGCACGTCATATAGGCCATGATCCCAGCGCCACAGGGCATCGCTGGATTGCAGCAGCAACGCCAGTCCCACCACCAGCAGCAGCAGGGTCCACTGTTCCATCCGATAAGCGTTGATCGCTGTGGCCAGGTTCACATGGCAGGACTACTTTCTGCGGCGAGCATGGAGGCTGCCTGCAAGCCATGTCGGACAGCATCTGCTCGGCTTGTACCCACAGTTCTGAGCAATGATCAGAGCAGTAACAGCAGTGGCAGAGCCAGCAGCAACAGCCACCCGTAGCGGGGTTCTTCGATGACAAATGGCACCGTTTGCGCATGCTCACCGGCGTCACCGGCAGGACCGATGGCACGCACACGATAGAAATAGTCTCCGGCCGGAAGCGCTGACAGAGAAACTTCACTATCTGCGAGTTCTGTCTCACGTATCAGCTCGCTGAAGCCGGCATCGGTGGCCACCTGCACGCGATAGCTGACGGCAAATTCCACCGGCTCCCAGTACAGTCGTGCTTCATCGCCACGCACCTCGGCACGTGACTGATCCGGTGCCTGCGGTGGAACCCGCTGGAAACTCTGAGGCGCAGCGAAAGGACCACGCTCGCCATCTTGATCAAGCGCGGCCACACGCCAGTGATATCGGCCTGGCGATAGCCACTGGGCTGGTGTGTAACTGTTCGATTCCACACGGGCGTCGATCATGATCTGGCTGAATGCTGCATCGACTGCCATCTGCAACAGATAGCCACTGGCTTCAGCCAGCGTCTGCCAGCGCAGAGTCGGGGATGGATCGGCGGTCAGCGGCATGATCTGTTGTAACTGAGGTGGCAGCGGCCTGGCATCCACCTGCAACGCGATCACCGAGTCATAACCTTCCAGGCCATCGGCATCAACAGCACGCAGCCTGAGCGCATAATTGCCATCGGCGAGATCCGGGAAAGAGACTTCCGGCATATCAACGACGCGGTCTTCAATCAGGCTGCTGAAGCTGTCATCGGCGGCCAGCTGTACGCGGTAGGCCAGTGCATCAGCCACCGTCTGCCAGCGCAGCCTGATCGGCAGATTGCGCAACGGCATTTGCCTCGTGTCCAGCTGCGGTGCCGGCAACAGTGCCCTGGGACTGGCCGTGCTCTGATCTGGCCGCGTGACCAGCCCGAACCCCGTCGCCACATTGACCCCGGATGAGCCTGGTGTGTTCACCGCCACACTGCCCGCAGGCACTTCGGTCAGCATCACTGCCTGCAATGGCGCGAAAGCAACCCGGTAGTTGGTGCCACGCACCGCAGTGATCGCCGTCGGCGTAATGATTTCGAATCGACTGCCGGCACCTGGCTGTCGCTGTACATCGGTGTCGACACGACCGCTTTGCAGACGCACACGTGTATCCACCATGCCTGTGCTGCCCCAGGCGCTGAGCGCATCCATCACCAGCTCCGAGGATTGCTGCATGAGCAGTTCCGAACCATCGGCAAAACGAATGCGGGCACTGGCATCAGTACCGGTGATGACGCGATCACCACTGTGCAAAGCTTCAGCAGCAATGGCCGCCCGGGCAGTGCCCGTTGCCAGCTTTTCCACCAGCACATCGCCGGACAGCGCAATCAACTCGGCACTGGCTGGCTGGCGCTTGAGCAGGTAGAGCGGAAAGCGGATGCGTGTACCCGGTTGCAGCAGTGCCCCGGCCTGCAGGCCGTTGTAGTCCAGCACCTGCTGGGTATAGTCGGCGCTGACACAATGCTCTTCGGTCAGTGACCAGATGCTGTCGCCCGGGCGCAGGGTGTATTCCCAGTCAGCCTGATCCTGCGCACAAAGCCATGGTGCACACAGCACTGCAAGCAGGCAAAGTCGCTGCAGCCATGTTGCACTGCAACAGTGCTGAACAGTTGTGTGAGTCGACATCAATGGTTGTCGCTGACAAGTTCCAGGCGATAGCCATGATGATACACGGCACTCAGGCACCAGCCACGATTGGGTCGGATATCCAGTTTGTTGCGCAGACGGCTGATGTAGGTGTCTACTCGCCGGGTCGGGATATCCGAACTGATGCCCCAGATGGTTTCCATCAGATAGTTTCTCGACAGCAACCGGCCCTGATTCCGAAACAGTGCCAGCGCCAGCTGAAACTCGGTATTGGTGAGCCGGATCTCTGCATCATCCAGGCTGACCTGGCGATTCTGCAGATCAAACGTATAAGGCGCGAAGTGCAGGCATTTGTCTGCCTGCATCTCCGGCAGCACCCGACGCATGACCGCTTCTATGCGAGCCAGTGTCTCACCGCGTTTGAGCGGCTTGCACAGATAGTCATCGGCACCAGCCTTCAAGGCCGAAATCAGATCCGTTTCGTCATTGCGCACGGTGGTAAACAGCACCGGAATTGCCCAGTCCAGATGTTCCCTGGCCCAGCGCAACACGTCGATGCCGGCACAGTCCGGCACGTTCCAGTCCAGAATCAGCAGGTCAAAGGCTTCTCTGCGCAGTGTTTCACGCATCGCTTTTCCGGTTGCAAACAGATGTGCTTCGTGTCCTGCATCCGCGAGCCAGGAAGACAGCAGACGCTGCTGTGGCTCATCGTCTTCGAGAATTGCTATGCGCATTATGAATCACATGTTCCATGCTCTGGCCATCCATGTCCTGGTCTGGTGGAAAATGTATCCATGGGGATACGGCAATCGTTGCAGGACATTCAACGCATGATTGAGCATCATGCATCCGACACAATCCTGCAATTATAGCCATATTAATACTTTAGACGCAGCGTTCTCGATGTTTGAAACATAAAGTTAACACTTGTCAACAGCTCAACTGGAGCCTAAGGAGCCGGATCCGGCTCAGGCATGGTGAGCATTTCACAAAACGGTGCCGGCGTGATGCGTTCTATGGCAAAGGTGTCGGCAGGCTGGTTCTCTCCAAAAAACTCGAAACTGAACTGACCACTGAAACAGTCAAAAAACGTCACCGTGGCGGTACCGACAGGATCCTGCCGGATGACTTCTTCGTCATCGTTGAAGATGCCGCCAGTGGTAAGCTGTATGTCCATGGTGGCGCTGTTGCCTGTGAATTCGCCAAGCAGTGTGAACCAGCGATGCTGGCGACTGCCAAAGCCATCCAGTTCGTCCTCGGCTGGTGCATTCAGATCATAGGTAAACCATGCAGCGCTCACCACTTGCAGGGTCTCACTGTCGACAACATCGAACACAATACCCTGGCCATCAATGGCGGGATTGTCCCAGGCACCATCCACGCCATCATTGATGACAAACGGCTGATCATCTGTGGAAACCACTGAGAAATCAGTAAACACAAGATTTTCAGCCCCGATGAAGCCGTCATCATCGGTGGCCGGATTGAAATCAATCACCGGCAGGGTCGGAAAGGTCAAGCCCGGATTGATCGGCAATGCATTGATGGCATCGACCACCTGCATGCCATCACCGATCACATGCCCGAACACGGTGAAACCGCCATCAATGCTATCCAGATTTATGTTGTCTTCGACGTTCACAAACCACTGGCTGTCGGCACTGTCGGGGTCGCCACCAATGCGCGCCATGGCAACCGTACCACGGGTATTGGAGAGACCGAAGTTATTGGTGATCGGAGGATCTTTGGGTACTTCAAGAATGAGATCATTTGGCGCGCCATCGGCATCAAAAATAAAGCCGCCACCCTGAATGACAAAATCACTGACACTGCGATGAATAAAGCTGTTGGCGTAATCGCCATCGTTGATGTAATTGAGGAAATTGTCCACATGTTCCGGTGCCACCCCATCGAACAGTCTAATCTGGAAATTACCCAACGGTGTTTCCACGGCAACGATGGTGGCATTGACGCCAACAGCGCCCGTCATCAGAACCAGAAACAGCATGATCTTGCTGCGGCAGGCATGAGCAAACGTGGGCAGGGTATGAGGTTTCATAGGGCAAGTCTATCCGGGTGCAGAAGTGTTTCTCCATTATATGAGGCTCCAGGCATGGCTGCACACGAATTCATCACCGGCATGATCAAGCAGACAGGCGTCAAGACTGCTGCAGTGAGAGTTTGCGCAAGGTCTGCGCCTGGTGTCGCAGCAGCCAGCACTCACTGTTCTCGTTGGCGGACTGCAGCCGAATCAGTGCGCCGGAGCGCTCCAGCTTCAACAAGGCGGCCGTGACCTCCGACTCCGGCAGCAGCAGATCCTCCGCCAGGGTGTTTGCAGACAGCCACGGCAGCAGTTGCAGCCTCGCCACAAGCAACCGCTGCAGTTCGCTGGTTGTTTGCTTGTCAGTGACGGTCAGCTCAGCGTCTGCGGCTTGCCCGCAATCTGGCTGTGTGTGCCACTGGGGGTACAACGACAGCAGACGTGCGCACCATACATCTGCGATCCAGAACCGCGCCGTACCAGTGGCGTCATACAGCACATGGGCCCGCCATTGCCGGCGCAGCGCGGCAAACCAGGCCGGCCAGCGACTCGCCAGTGGATTGCTGATGCCGGCTGGTGCACCCCGCTGAGCTTCCGCCAGGCGCAAGAGCCCAGCTTGTTGCAACAGCTCATGCAACTGATCCGGGCCGTGCACCTGCGGCCAGGCCGCTCGCCGGAGTTGTTTCACCGCCGCATGATCGAGCCGGCCCATGCGTATGGCCAGCTCCGGCGACGGCGTATGGCGACGCGTGCTCACTGTGCGTGTGCGTCGTTCCTCGGCCTCGCCATCGTCCAGAAACGCCCAGGGCTGGCAATGCACCAGCTCTTCCGCCAGCGGTGAAGGCGCGTTGGTGTCGACACAGTGCACCGACATAGTGCCGGACTCAATCTGGCTCAGCGTCAGCTCCAGACCGGCAATGTCCATGGCCTCGAACAGGCAGTCATCCAGAGCCTGTTGCACCAGCGGATGCGCGGGTATCTCGCGCTCACCACGAATGTTCTCCAGACAGGCCAGTTGATCGGGAAACAGCAAGGCCAGCAGATCCTCAGCCTGGTTGCGCTGCACCTGCGGCGGCACGCGCTCACCGTTGTCGCGTCGCAACACGGCCAGTGCGGTGTTGCACACCCAGCGCCAGCGATGAATGAACATTGGCGCATCCAGCAGGGCCTGCAACAGCACGTCGCGCACCGAACTGCTGTGCAGATAATTGATCATCTCGGCCAGTGGAAAACTGTGGGTCGGGCCCAGTGACAGCAGAATGCCATGGTCGGTGGCATTGGCCTGCAGCTCAAAGTTGAACTGGCGACAAAAGCGTTTGCGCAGGGCCAGCCCCCAGGCACGATTGATACGTATGCCGCAGACATTGTGCAGCACCACATGAAAATTGCCGGTGCTGTCAAAAAAACGTTCCAGCACGATCTGCCGCTGATGCGGCAGCCGCCCCAGCACCGCCTTGCTGGCCGCCAGATAGGCGCACAACTGCGCGCCTGCCGCATTGGTCTGGTGCTGGTCCGGGTAGTTCATGTCGACAGCGGACGCGCAGTCTGCGGCGTGCAGCATGGCAGCCATGGCCTGACCCAGTTCGGCGCTGCGACCGTTGCCCTCACCAAACCAGAACGGCAGTGCCGGCGGGTGTTCATCGGCACTTTGCATAAACAGGCCGTCGGCACCGGAGCGCACCACCTGCAGACTGCGGTTGCCCAGTTGCACCACGTCGCCGACCATGCTCTCAAAGGCAAACTCCTCGTCCACGGTACCCAGATGCTCTCGTTCCGGCAGCAACCAGACATCCTGATCGAACAGCTCGGGAATGGCACCGGCATTCATGGCCACCACTTTGCGCAATTGCCGGTTTGCAGACACGGTTCCGCGCTGCCGGTCACGGCTCACGCGCAGCAGATCGTTGCGACCGGTGTAGCCCTCAGCCAGCACCTGCAGCAGTTCGTCAATGGCCGCATCGCTGATGTCCCGATAGCCCCAGGCGCGTCGTATCCATGCCGCAAGCGTACGTTCGGAGCTTGCCCTGCAGCAACATTCGGCAATGACATGCTGGGCGAGCACATCCCACTGCGACGGCGGCAGGCGCAGGCGATCGAGCTCATTGCGGTCAATGCAGGCCAGCAGTGCAGTGCATTCAACCAGGTCATTGCGAGTGAGCGGATACAGCAATGCCTGCGGTACCCCGCCGGCCTGATGCCCGGAGCGCCCCGCCCGTTGCAGCATGGCGGCGATGGATTTCGGTGAGCCGAGCTGAACCACGCAGTCGATCGCACCGACATCAATGCCCAGCTCCAGCGCGCTGGTGGCCACCACCACCCGCAAGCTGCCGGCACGCAGCCCCTGTTCCGCCTGCAGTCTTGCCGATCGACTCAGTGATCCATGATACACCGCAACCTGTTCAGACTGCCCCATCTCCGCCAGTGTTCGCCCGACACGTTCGGCCATACGCCGTGTGTTGACGAACACCAGCAGCACCCGATGCTGCGCCAGCAGTGCATGGATCTGTCCACAGATGTCCAGAAACTGCTGCTGTGAGAGCAAGGCAGCGAGCGGCTCGTCCGGCAACCGCAGTGCCATGCGAAGCGTCCGCCGACAGGTCGCATCAATGATGCTGCAGGCACGGCCACCACACAGCCAGCCCGACAGTTCCGACAAGGGTTTTTGCGTCGCCGACAGACCAATCCGCTGCAGCGGCTTTTTCACCAGCAGCTGCAGCCGCTCCAGCGACAGGCTGAGATGTGTGCCGCGCTTGTTTGCAGCCAGCGCATGCACCTCGTCTACCACAACATGCTCGACCTGTCCCAGCAGCTTGCGACCGCGCGCGGACACCAGCAGAATGAACAGCGATTCTGGCGTTGTGACCAGAATGTCCGGAGGCTTCTGCCAAAGTCGTTGTCGTTCGCCGACACCGCTGTCACCTGTGCGGATGGCCACCCGCAGTGGCCGTTGCTGTGGACAGCTGGCCGCCAGTGCATCCAGCTGGTTGCGCAGATGGCGCGTCACGTCCTGCGCCAGCGCGCGCAGCGGCGATATATACAGCACCCTTACGGCACTTTGCCGGCCGGGTTGCTGCAGTGCTTCGAACAGAGGCAACACGGCTGCCAGCGTTTTGCCGGCACCGGTATTGGCAGCAAGCAGCAGCGAATGCCCCTGGCGCAATGTGCTCCAGGCAGAGCGTTGCAGCGCACTGGGCTCGCCGATGTGCTGACGGAACCAGTCCTCGACCGTGTGCTCTGCTTGACGGTTGGCTACGGCTTGAGGTGTCACTGTGACCATGCGAGGAATTATAGTTGCTAAACCGACCATGTCTTGTTCAGATGAGCCTGCAGGCGGTCGCAAATTGGCTGGATCGATGGTCGCACTGTGCTATCCTCGCCAGCATGGTACAGATCACCGATCATCAACTGCTGCCGCAAACGCCGGATCAGGCGCATGACAGACTGCTGCGCCTGCAGGAACATCTCTACCGCCAGCTGCATCTGCTGCTTCCTGCGGCAGCTGATGATCATGACTGGTTTGTCTCTAAAATCAACAGCCTGCCTGTCTTGCGGCTGCACATTCTGGCACAGCATCGCTACAGCACCTTTTTGCGTCTGACCCACGACCTGCGGGCTGCCGGTGAGATGGTCTCGGAACCGGAAGCGCACATCCGTTGCTGCCATGATCTGCGGGTCGCCGAAGTGACTGCATTCAATCAGCTTCAGGGCATCAACCGCATTGCCGGGCCCGACATGCTGCCGGCGCGCCTGCACCAGATCCACTGGCGGCAGAATCGCGCCCTGAGCAAATGGCTGGACCACCTGCTCGCGCTGGGCCACAGTGCCGCAACCATGCGCAAAACCAAAGCACAGACCTTGCCGGCAGTCGACCAGCGCAGCAGAGACAAAATCCATCGCGCCTGACGTGTGCGACTGCCGTCTGTGATGCGCGACAGGATTTCCATTCCTGTGGCTGACGTGTACAATAGAGTTGTTGACAATCAGGCAGGCGCGGCTTATCATTTCGCGCTTGGTCTGCGGGGCTATAGCTCAGCTGGGAGAGCGCTACAATGGCATTGTAGAGGTCGGCGGTTCGATCCCGCCTAGCTCCACCAAAATCACCATGTCCCCTTCGTCTAGAGGCCTAGGACATCGCCCTTTCACGGCGACAACAGGGGTTCGAATCCCCTAGGGGACGCCAATAGATCAAACCCGCCTTCTGGCGGGTTTTTTTTGCCTGCGACCTGCTTCCACCGGGCACACTGATGCCTTGTCACCCATAGCATGACCATTCAGCACACAGCGCTGATTGACCCGCGATAACAAAAGATTCATCTATGTCTAAGCCAAGGTTTTCAATGGCTTGAGTCAATGTTGTCCGAACATGTTGCTTTTATGACAGCAGGGTGCTAACAATCAGTGGCCGCTGCATCAGAGCGACGGCGACAACACAACAATAATCATATAAGCATGGAGGCTTATCACTATGAATACATTCACCAAAACGCTGGTTACCGGCTTCACTGCGGGCATCATCAGTCTATCCGCTGCGGCGGCACCGGCTGTGCCGGATCTGCTGCTCAATGTGCGCAGTGATCAGACCCTGGAACTGGATCCGGGAATCAGGAACCTGGCCGAGTACGACTCGGCGCGCATGCTTCTCGCGGTCACTGTCAACCTGGATGCACTGCAGCAGGATTCTGCCAGCTTCAACTTCAACCTGGACGGCAACAGTCCGATGATCGTGCGGCGCACCGACAGCATGGAATTGGGTGATGGCTATCACGCCTGGCATGGCTCCGTGGAAATTCCCAAGCCCGATGGCCCGCATGAAGTGGATGCCGATGCGGTCAATTTTGTTGTCAGCGGGGATCGTGTGTTCGGACAGATCCGCGTGGCCGGCAACATTTTTGAGCTGCGCACCACACAAACCGGCAAGCATTTTCTGGTGCAACGGGATTTCCGCAAGCTCGGCCACAAGGACGATACTCCCAGACAGAGCTACACCAGCAGCAGCCGATCGGCGGCAGGCCCGCAGCGTGGCGGCAACACCGTGATCCGGGTCATGCAGATCGCGTCCAGCGCTGCCATCAGTGCCCAGGGTGGCACCGGCCCGATTGTTGACCTGATGAACTTCTACATCTCCCAGTCCAACCAGGCCTATGCCGCCACCGGCATTCCCATCACACTGCAGAATGCCGGACTGTTCCAGGCCACCAACCCGGAACGGGCGACCGCCCAGCAGAACGTCAGCGGTCTGCGTAATCTCAGCGACGGCTTCCAGGATGCACTGGCCAACAGCACGCGCAACTCACGCACGGCAGATCTGGTCGGCATGATTGTGGCCACACCTGCTGATGGCGGCATCTGTGGCATCGTCAATGCCATCGGTGGCGGCGCCACCAACGGGTTTTTCGTGGTCAAGAATGTGTGCACGGATTTCACCTTCGTGCATGAAATCGGTCACCTGTTCGGTGCCCGCCACCAGAATGACAACACCACCACACCGTTTGCCTATGGTCATGGCATCGCTGACACGGTTGGCAATTTCCGCTCCATCATGGGCACCGCCAGCACCGGCCTGCCTCGCATCGGTGGATTTTCCAACCCTGACTTCACCGTCGGTGGCAGACCATTCGGCACCGCCAGCTTCCGCGACAACGACCGTGTGCACCGCGAACGTGCCAACACTGTGGCGGCTTTCCGCTGACAGACCAGCAACAATGCCTGCAACCGGATGCCCTGCTCCGGTTGTTTTGGTGCATGTTTGAGCAGTCTTATTACGCTGCTGCCTACCCCATTTCCGAACCAGGGAAATTAATGTACTATTTTATTCGTACTGGCCAATGTCGGAAGTTTTAGTGACTCTTTTGATGAGAATTCTGCCTTTATCGATCCCTTTTCTGCTGAGTGCATGTTCAACCATGCACAGCAAGAGGGTCGATCCAAGCCTGACTGCGACGTCACTCCCACTTTTGCCGCAGTATGTGGTTGCGGATGCGAAAACTGCCAGCAAGACCTATGCGCAGTCGACCATGCCGATCATTGAGCCACCAACATGGGAGCCGATAAAGCATGCCTGGCCGGACCACATATCACTGCCAGCAAACTACACATGTATGCTGTTCAGTGGCGACAAAAGAGCCGAACAAAGCGCACTGATAAAACTGCAGTTGCTCAGCAGTCAGCAAAGCTGGGTTCCTCTCAGCGGTGTCATGACCACCCGCGTGACGCTGGCTTTTGCGCCAGATCACTGAACAGAGCTGCTATTGATCCAAGCTGAGATCAGCAAACGACTCAATGCGCTGATGCACAGCGTCGGCAGGCAGGGTTCTGGATTGCGGATAATCCTCACGACGATCCACCAGCACGGTGCGCATGCCGGCGGCGTGAGCCGCGTCAAGCTCGGCGATGACATCGGAACAGAAAACCACCCGTTCTGCGGGCTGCGCCAGCTCAGTCAGAATATTGCGATAGCTTTCGGCGTCCTGCTTGGCGCCCACAGTGGTATCGAAATAGGCGCTCAGCAGCGGATTCAGATCACCGGCGTCACTGTAGCGAAACAACAGTTTTTGCGCCGTCACCGATCCGGATGAATAAATGCCAATGGCCCCACCATCACGAGTCCAGCGCTGCATGCAGGCCGCGGCGTCCGCATAAATCGGTGCGCGGTACTGTTGCTGCACATAGCCCTGTTCCCAGAGTATGCCCTGCAGTGCTTTCAGAGCGGTGTGTTTGCGGTCTTCCCTGATCCACTGCTGCAGTTGCTGCACGATCTCGGCATCCGACGGATCGCTGGCCGACATGTCTGTCGCCGCTGCCTGCAGCCATTTCCGTACCTGCGGCTGGTCTGCCCGCGCGGCCACAAAGCCTGGCAGCGCCTCGCTGGCATATGGAAACAGTGTCTGTCTGACGAAGGCAATCGGACTCACCGTGCCCTCTATATCCAGCAGCAGCCAATTCATGACATCGCTCCGGATTGCAGTCGTGGAAAGCGCTCGGCGATGTCATCTCCGGTGAAATGGCCGACCCAGCCATCCGGGCGGGTAAAAAAGCGGATGGCGATAAAGTCCGGTGCCGGCCCCATGTCGAACCAGTGACGCATGCCAGCGGGGACGCTGATCAAGTCACCGGCACAGCAGAGGAGTTCGTACACCTCATCATGGGGATGCATGGTAAACAAGCCGCTGCCGGCAACAAAAAAACGGATTTCATCATCGTTGTGGGTGTGTTCCTGCAGAAACTTCTGCCGCAGGCTATCGCGCTGCGGGTGATCTGGTGCCAGACTGATCACATCCATGCTCTGAAAGCCATACTCGCTATTCAGCCGGTCGATGTGCTGCTGGTAGGCGGCCATCACCTGCTCAGGCTCGGCGCCTGTGCTGATGCGCGCGTCCAGCGGCCATTGTTCAAAACGAATGCCGAGTGCCTGCAGGCGCATGGCGATCTGTTCGCGATTGTCGCTGCAATACAGCGCTTGCCCGGGATCGTCGTGGTGGAAGATTCTCAATCTGCTCATCGTGCTTGCTCTGTTCTAGTGTATCTGTTCAATTCACAGCCCAGCATAAAATCCAGCGCTTCGGCATGGCGCAGCGCCGACGCGACGTCTGCGCCCCAGCAGTACATGCCGTGACCTGCGATCAGATAGGCATGGCTGTGTTCATCCAGCAGCGGATCAATGACCGTGACCAGATCCGGCATGTACTGATCGTTGGCCACCACCGGAATCTGCAAGCTCTGCAAGTGGCTGCTATAGCCGTGCATTGCCTTGAGCAGCTCATATCCACTCAACGCCAGCACGCCAGCCTGCGCATAGCGCAGTGAGGCCAGCGTCTGGGTCATGGAATGGGTGTGCAGGACACAGCCGACATGTGCAAAGCGGCGATACAGGTGCACATGCAGCAGGCACTCGGCCGAAGGCGTTCTGGTGCTGTCGGCGGCATTGCCGGACTGATCCACCAGCATCAGATCAGCGACCTGCAGATTGACCTTGTCACAGGCTGAGGCGGTGATGGCAATCTGCTCCGGGGTCAGCCGCACGGAGAAATTCCCACTGCGTACCGGCGTCCAGCCACGCGCGCCCAGACTACGCACCGCAGTACACAGTGACTGCAGCAACTGACTGTGCTCGGCCTGATCCGGCCACGATTCTGCAAACATCATTGATCACCAGCTTGGTCTGGCCACATTGTACCTGCAACTTTACCGCCACAATGGGGTTCGAAGTCTGTCAACAAACTGTGTACGACAGTGCCGGCGGGCGCTGCACGGCGACAAATACGATAACATGGGCCTTATGCAAAAAATCTGGGCGTTTCTGCGCAATCATCCCAACACAGCGATGCTGTCTTCGCTGGGCCTGCTGTGTCTGGCTCTGCTCGCGGCAGCGATTCTCTGGCGCGAGCAGGCCAGTGCGCTGGAGCGGGTGCAGCAGCGCGGCAAGTTGGTGGTGCTGACCCGCAACAGCGCATCCACCTATTACCGCAGTGCCGATGGTGAAGCCGGTCTCGAATATGACCTCGCCGCCGGTTTTGCCGAGTACCTGGACGTGGATCTGGAAATCCGTGTGCGCACCGGCATCAATGTGATGCTGCAGGCACTCAGCAAGCGCGAAGGCGACCTCATCGCTGCCGGGATGAGCATCACCCCGGAACGTCAGCAGCGTTATCGTTTCGGCCCGGTTTATCAAACCTCCAGCCCCGTGGTCATTTATCGTGCCGGTGAAGACAAGCCGCAGGATGTTGGCGACCTCAGCGGACGCAGCCTCGCCGTCAACGCTGGTGCCAGCTACATTGATCTGCTGCAACAGCTGCAGACCGAGCAGACCCAGTTGGGCTGGAATGAGGTCGAGGCTGCCGGCGTGGAACAGCTGCTGCAGATGGTCACGGTGGGGGAATACCAACTCGCGGTGATCGATTCCACCGATCTGCATTTCAACCGTGCCTTCTACCCGGAAATCAATCTGGCTTTTGCGCTGGATGAGGAAGAGCCGTTGGCCTGGGTGTTCCCGCGCTCCGGCGATGACTCACTGGTGCAAAAAGCGCGCGAATACTTCTATCTGATCAGCAGCAATGGCCGTCTGGATGAGATCATGCAGCGCTATATGGAACAGCAGATCGACCTGCAGCAGGTGGCCACGATCACCTTTCAGGAGCAGGTGCGTGACCGTCTGCCCGAGTACCGACTGCTGTTCGAGGCTGCCGCCGACCAGTTCGGTTTTGACTGGCGTCTGCTGGCTGCGGTTGGTTATCAGGAATCGCACTGGGACGCACAGGCGGTGTCACCGACCGGTGTGCGTGGCATCATGATGCTGACGCGCAACACCGCCGGCTACCTGAATGTGAGCGACCGTGAGGATCCGGCGCAAAGCATACTCGGCGGTGCCCGTTACCTGCGCGAACTCATCAACAGTCTGCCCGATCGCATTGCCGAACCCGACCGAACCCTGCTTGGCCTGGCTGCCTACAACATCGGCCTGGGTCACCTGGAGGATGCGCGCATACTGGCGCAGCGCATCGGACTCAATCCCGATCTGTGGCAGGACGTCAGCAAAGCACTGCCACTGCTGAATCAGCCGCAACACTATGCCACCGTCAAGTACGGCTATGCCCGCGGTCGCACCGCCGTACGCTATGTGAACAACATTCGTGCCTACCATGAACTGCTCAGTGCCATGGACGATCGCAACCATCCGCTGGTGGCACATCAGTCATATGTTACCGGCAACCCTGCCGACTCCAGCCTGGATCACGACGGGCTGGAGCAGCTGGACACCAGCGCAGCCAGCAGCGAAAACTGAATCTGCCCGGCCTCAGCTCAGCGGCCGGTTTTAGCGCGAATTACGCATAGACAGGCTCAGCTGCTGAGCCGCGCCTGCAGTCGTTGCAGCCTGGTCTCGTGCTGTTTGCATTCATGCTCACTGACCACCACCGCCAGCGGCAGCAGGCTGTCCCGCTCAGAATGTGCCACATGCACCGTGCGCTCAATACCGAGATCCAGCGCCTTCTGCTCACCGGTCATGGCCAGATACACGTTGAGCAGCAACTCCGAGTCCAGCAGCGCACCATGCAGTTGCCTGCCACTGTTGTCCACCTCGTAGCGACGGCACAACGCGTCCAGGCTGTTGGGCTGACCGGGATGCATTTGCCTTGCCAGCACCAGGGTGTCCAGGATGCTGCAAACCTCTGTCAGGCTGGTCACGCGCGCCTGGCAAAGCTGCAACTCGTGATCCAGAAAGCCAATGTCAAAGTCGGCATTGTGGATGATCAGTTCCGCACCCTCTACAAATGCCAGAAAATCTTCATGGATCTCGTGAAAGCGAGGTTGATCGGCAAGAAATTCATCGCTGAGACCATGCACGGCGATGGCATCCTCGGCGTTGGCGCGATCCGGGTTAAGGTAAAAATGCCGACGTTGTCCACTCGGGCGCCGGTTTACCAGTTCGATGGCGCCAATCTCAATGACCCGGTGGCCTTCCGCTGGTGACAGACCAGTGGTTTCAGTATCGAGCACGATCTGCCGCATGGCCGATGCTATGTTTTGAGGATTATCTTGTTTAATTTCAGTCATTTAATATTTTATCTTAATGCTAATTATAGATAGTGTTACCAACCTCACTCAACGAGGAATGGCGGCCCTGGCGAGCGCATCGGCACGCTCATTTTCGCTGTGGCCGTTGTGACCCTTGACCCAATGCCAGTGCACTTCATGACCTGACAACGCCGCATCCAGCTGCATCCACAGGTCAGCATTCTTCACCGGCTTGTTCGCGGCCGTGCGCCATTGTCTGCGTTTCCAGTTCGGCATCCATTCGGTGATGCCCTGCATCACATAACGTGAATCGGTGTAGATGTGTATCGGTCTAGGTTGCCGAATTCTTCCCAGCGCCTCGATGACCGCCTGCATCTCCATGCGGTTGTTGGTGGTTTGTCTGGCTCCGCCCTGGATCTCCAGCTCACGATCACGCCAGCGCAGGATTGCCCCCCAGCCGCCCGGACCGGGGTTGCCGCTGCAGGCGCCATCGGTATAGATATCAATGTGCTGATCGCTCATGGTCTCTGCTCATGATGTTGTGCGGTGGGACTCGCCTGCATTGCCGTGACGGGTCTTTGTGCCATGCTGCGCGAAGACACCTTGCTGCTGACCCGGCTGGCCAGTGGCTTGCGCAAGCGGCTGATGCGCAGTGCCCGGTATTTCCACCAGCCCGGCCCGGCATACCGCGTGGTTTCCAGCTGCAGGCCCGCACTGACCGCAAATGGCACAATCGCAGTGGCCGACTGATAGCCAAGATTGAGCAACGGCGCATACCGCCAGCAGGCGCTGAATACCGGGTTCAGATGGCTGCACAGCAGGATGCCATTGGGTGCCAGCACCCGTTCGACCTCCTGCAGCAGCCACCGTCGCGACTTGCCATCCAGCGCCAGGTAACGCCACAACAGCACATCGACGCTGCGCGTCAGCAAGGGCAACTGGGTCAGTGTCGCCACCACCGGCTCACGCCAGGATTGCTGCGCCGCAGCGAACACGGCAATCACCGGCAAGCCACACACCGGGGTCTCGATGGATGCCAGTTCGATAATGCGACGGTTGGCCGGGGCGTGCACCAGGCTTTGCAGTTGCGCTGCTTCTGCCTCCAGCACGGAACGCCCGAAAGGATTCGCTGTCCAGTGACGCACTGCCGGCCGCGCTTTGCCAGCGCCTGGTTTCATACGTCTGCACAGCTTTGCTAACATGCGCACACATTATCAGAATCACCGCCAGAGCATGCCATGAGTTTGACCCTGAAACCGTTGCCCGCCTTCACCGACAATTATATCTGGCTGCTGCATGACGATGCGCATGCCGTGGTGGTCGATCCTGGCGCGACCGAGCCGGTGACAGCGTATCTGGATGCGCAGGCATTGCAGCTGGCAGCGGTGCTAATCACCCATCACCATGCCGATCACATCGGCGGCCTAAGTGCGCTGCTACACAGCCACGGTGGTCCGGACACGCTGGTGGCCGGGCCCGCAGACGAGCGCATCCATGCGCTGACCACGGTGGTCGGCGAAGCCGATCGGCTCCACATCGAAGCCCTGCAGCTGGACTTTGCCGTGCTGGAAGTGCCCGGCCACACACGTTCACACATCGCCTTCCACAACGATCGCTGGCTGTTTGCCGGCGACACCCTGTTCAGTGTCGGCTGTGGACGCCTGTTTGAAGGCAGCGCCGGGCAGATGCAATACTCGCTGGACAAACTGACGGCTTTGCCGGGTCAACTCCTGCTGTGCTGTGCGCATGAGTACACCGCGGACAACTGTCGCTTCGCGTGCAGTGTCGAGCCGGACAATGCCGCACTGCAGCAGCGCTGCGAGCAGGTCCAGGTCCTGCGCAGCAAAAGCCAGCCTACGTTGCCGGTGTCGCTGGCCGCTGAAATCACCTACAATCCATTTTTACGCACACGCGAGCCGGCCGTGGCCCGGGCTGCCGCCAGACATGCCGGCCTGTCGCCAGCACAAGCCTCAGAGCTGTCGGCAGCGCAGGTCATGGCCATCGTTCGATCGTGGAAGGATCAGTATTGATGTCGCAGAGCTTTTCATCGCCAACCATCGCCCCGCAAGGTATCATGCTGCGTGCATGGCAGCAATCTGCCCTGATTATCGGTAGCATCCTGCTTTGCTGTGGTGGCTGCGCCATGCTGACACCAACACCGTCAGCGCAGACGGAGCGCGCAGACATCGCCAGCGCGGCGCTCGAACAAGCGGCGGATGTACCAGAACAGCCAGAGCAGCCACATCAGCCAGAGCAACGTGGGCAGCCAGAACAGCTTGAGCAAGCTGCCTTGGCAGCAGATACCGGCCGCATCGACGCCCCCCCGATCCAGCCACCCGCAACAACCGAAGCTCAGCCAACACCCGCGCCAGCGCCGCCTGTAAGGCTGTTGCTGGATCGATTGCTGGCAGGGTTCAGCTTCCCGGATTGCAGCAAGGATCCGCAGGCACTGATCTGGGAAAGCTGGTACCAGAACCACCCCGACTACCTGGAGCGCGTGTTCCGGCGCGCCGAACCCTGGCTGTATATGGTCATGGCAGAGATCGAAGCACGTGAACTGCCCATGGAGTTTGCTCTGTTGCCGGTGATCGAAAGCGCCTATGACGTGTTCGCACTGTCACCGGTCGGTGCCCACGGTGCCTGGCAGATCACCGTTCCGACTGCACAGGATTATGGCCTCAGCGTGCGGACCGGCTTTGACGGCAGACGCGACATGGTGCTCGCCACCCGGGCCGCAGCCACCATGCTGCAGCGTCTGATGCAGGACTTTGACGGCAACTGGCGGCTGGCGCTGGCGGCCTACAATGGTGGTCCGGCCAGGGTGGCGAGAGCGGCCAGAAAAGCGGGCGGCAAACTTGCCTCGCTGGACCCGGCGCGGCTGGCCCTGCCGCGTGAGACCAAGACCTTTGCACCCAAGCTGCATGGGCTGGTGTGTCTGCTGCGCAAGCAGCATGCCATGCTGCCGCTGCCAGACATCGTGGATCGACCTGCCATTGCCAGCATGCACTTCGATCAGCCGGTGGATCTGATTGATGTCGCCCACATGGCTGAGATTGACGTGACCGCACTGTATACACTGAATGCTGGCCTCAGCAGTCACCTGACGCCACCATCGGGCTACGCACTGAAACTGCCCGTGCGGCACTTGCCCGCACTGCAATCGGCACTGGCTGCTGCGCCAAACCTGGAGGCACCGACGGTCGTCGCCAAGCAGCCAGCATCAACCATCACCGTGCAAAGCGGTGACACACTGGGAGCCATCGCCCGCCGCCACCAAACCACGGTACAGGCACTGCAACAGCTGAACCGGCTCAGCGGAACGCTGATCCGTCCCGGTCAGGTATTGCAGCTGAGCACAACGGCTGCCAGCAGCGGCAATGGCAGAGTTCCCGGCTACAGCACGCAACTGGCTCAGCTGCAACAGCTGCAGCGCTCACTGCCTGGCATCCACAGCCTGCGCCACCGCATCGGTCGCAATGAAACCCTGTCCACCATTGCCCGACGTTATCGGGTGTCGGTGGCACAGCTGCAGCAATGGAACAACATCCGCAATCCAAATCGCATCCGCGCCGGTCAGACGCTGCAGATCCATCACACCCAGCCGGCCGTTGCCAGCAGCAGCACCTCCGCCTACCGCGTTCAAAGTGGCGATTCACTGTGGACCATTGCCCGCCGTTTCCGCGTATCGCTGAACGACCTGATGCGCTGGAACCAGCTGTCCGGCAACAGTGTCCTGCGTCCCGGCCAGCTGTTGCAGCTGTCACCATGATGCTCCCAGGCCAGATCTGCCGCAGCGGCCTGCAGCAACTCCGGCATCTGCTGCTGTGGCCGCTGCTGTTACTGGCACCATTGACCAGCGCCACCGAACTGATCGAACTGCTCACCACCCCGGTGCAGGGCGCACTGGTGATCGCGCGCACCGATCCTGCTGCCAGCGTAGCGCTGGATGGCAGCCATCTGCCGGTGACCGCCGATGGCCGCTTCGTGTTCGGCTTTGGCCGCGACGCAAACCGGCAGAGTCTGCTGCATGCGCGCACCCCCGACGGCCGTGAACAGTCCCTGCTGATCCAACCGGCAGCGCGGCAGTATGCCGTCGAACGCATTGATGGCTTGCCACCGGCCACGGTCACCCCGCCGCCTGAACTCAGCGCCAGGATCAGCCGGGAAGCAGCACTGGTGGCAGCAGCCAGACGCAATACCCGGCGCAGTGATGACTGGGCCATGCCGTTTATCTGGCCCGCCAAAGGCCGCATCAGCGGCGTTTATGGCAGTCAAAGAGTGCTCAATGGCGAGCCCAGACGACCGCATTTCGGTGTCGATGTCGCGGCACCGGTGGGCACCGAGGTGGTCGCTCCGGCTGCCGGCATGGTGGTGCTGGCAGAGGCCGATCTGTACTACTCCGGCGGCACCGTCATCATTGACCACGGGGATGGCGTTACCTCGACGTTTTTGCATCTGCACGCGGTGGAAGTTAGCCCTGGCCAGCAGCTTGATCAGGGCACACGCATCGGCAGCATCGGTGCCACCGGCCGTGCCACCGGCCCACATCTGGACTGGCGCATGAACTGGCGTGACCAGCGCGTTGATCCCCGTCTGCTGCTGGAACCCGAATCATGGCAGCAGGCCCCATGACGCACCTGTTCCGACCTATCACACTGTTGCTGCTGGCGAGCGCCGCACTGGCCGGCTGTGTCAGCAGCGCACCCAGATCCACCACCACCGATCCATCTGTGCGCGATGGCGTGGCGGCGGTACTGCAGTCACTGCAGCGCAACCTGCCCGGCAGCTACAACAACCATCTGCAGACCCGCACCGACAGTGACGAGTCGCAAAGCGTTGCCCACCTGCGTCTGCTGATCGAACCCGGCGACAGCAACGGACGCTTTCTGGTGACCCAGAATGATGTCAGTGGCAAGCTGCCGGCACGCCAGTACGTCTGGCAGTTCGGTGCCAGCGAGGACGGTCGATTGCTGATGGAGTTCGCTCCCCGCATCCATGGTGAGATCGGCCGCGCCTGCCGCCTGGAACTGCTGCCAACCCAGGGCAATGCCATCCACGGCAGCACCCAGGCGGAACAATGCCTGATCCCGAATGAGGAGGGTCTGCAACTGGGCCTGATGAAGGAATACCTGCTCGCGCCCGGCAGCATCGAAATCGGTGAGCGACTGGTCGACCTGCAGCAGCAGTCTGCCGTCAGCAGCGACACCCGCTTGCGCTTTCGCCGCGAACGCAGCTACAGCGGCTGGGCCGGACGCAAGCTGGACAGCGATTCTGAGTGGCGGCTGGCACAGCCATTCACGCTGCACAATCAGGGCGATCGCATCGCATTGATCGATCAACTGGAACAGCCGCTGGGCTATCATCTGCAGTTGATGCAAATGCGCTATCGCGAGGATCAGCCGGAGATTTTGCGCCTGGCACTGATCGACAGCAACAGCAATGAGCAGATCGCGTTTGCCTTTGCCGACAGCAATGCCAGCCAGATCGGCCTGCACCTGGGTTGGCTGCAGGTCGGACTGCAGCTTGCCGCGCTGACGCCTGAGCCAGTGCCAGTGCCAGTGCAAGCGTCCCCCGGCAACAGTCCCCAGCGCTGATCCGGCATGACTTGCCGGCTGCACAAACATGCCTGCTGAACCTGGCATGATGCCATCCGGCGAAGCGGGCATGATGCCATCCGGCTGCCGATCACTGACGCTGGCGGCTTGGATCGCCGTCCTGCTGCTGCTCAGCGCATGGCAGGCGGCATCGGCACAGACGCCAATTCCGGTCCCCAGTATTGATCAGCTGGATGGCATGCCACTGCCGCAGAATTTACGCAGCTGTGCGGTCTGTCACCGCGACCAGGTCAAAGCCTATCTCAGGCACGGCATGGCCGGCAGTGTTGGCAGTGCCAGCGACATGCCCAGCGGTCAGCGACACAACCCGGTCACTGGCAGCAGCCATCGCAGTTTTGCCAGCGATAACCAGCACTACATCGAGACCCTTGACGCCAACGGCGGCAGCAGGGTGCAGCAGATTGTCGGTCACATCGGTGCCGGCATCAAGGCGCGTTCCTGGGTTGCTGCCGAATTCGATCCACTGGCAGACCAGCTTACCGGGCGACTGTTTTTTGTGCCGCTGGAAAGCATCACCGGCAGCAATGGCCAGCAGCATCTGGCGCTGGCACCGTTTGCCAGCCACGATCGCAACCAGGCTTTCGGCTTGCCGCTGACGGCAGAATGCCTGAGTTGTCACAGCGACACCCGACTGTCCGCCCTGCCCGCGGCGGCCACTGCCGGCAGCGATGACATTTACCCGGCCAATCATCTCGGCCATGCTGCCATGAGCCAGATCCAGCCGCTGGGCTGTGCTGCCTGTCATGGTGACATCGGCAGCCATGCCGAGCGCATCGTGGGCAACAATCAGAACCCTGAACCAGCTTTCAGCAGCGCAGACATCGGCCTGCTGCGACTGGCGGAATTGCCGCCTGCACGGCAGCTGGATGTCTGCGGCCGCTGTCATCTGCAAGGCGAGGTCAGACTCGATCTGGTCTCCGGCAGGGTAGATCCGACACAACCGCTGGCGCAGCAGATTCCGGTACTGGTGGCAACCCAGCCCGGTGAGGATTTTCGTTTTGTCAGCCAGGTGGAGCGGCTGGCGCTGTCAGCCTGCCTGCAGGAAAGCGATGCCATGACCTGCAGCAGTTGTCATCAGCCACATCAAGGCGTGGCTGAGCAGGGACTGGGCAGCTTTGAGCGCGCCTGTGTGCAATGCCATGCGGCGCAACAATCACCACACAGCACCCAGACGGTGGCGCAGATCACCGGCCACGCCGCGCGCGGCGAACTGGGCTGCGTGGACTGTCACATGCGCCGCAGCCAGCCTTTGGATCTGCCGTCGGTGACCGCGGTTGATCACCACATCCGCAAGCGCATTGCCCCGCCCGCCAGCGGGCCATCACCGCAGCCGGCTGCCGCAGACATCGTGCTGCGGCTGTTTGCCAGCGAGAGCGAGCAGTCAGCACTGCATACAGCGGCGGGGCAGCGCTGGCAGACCGCAGTGCTGGCGATGGGCGAGCTGGCCATCGGGCAACCGCAGAAAGCCAATGCCCTGTTTGCTCAGCTGCCAGCGCCTGGCAACGCCGCAGCGCGCGCAGAGGCAGCACCGGCTGGCTTTACCCCGCTGCAGTCAAACGCGGATTTTCATCTGCTGCGCGGCATGGCACTGCTGGCGGCGGCCGACTTTGCCAGCGCCGAACGCGCCTTCAACGATGCCCTGAGCATCGCCCCCGGACACGCAGCGGCACGCATGCAACGGGCCACGCTGAACCTGCAAACCGGCGATCTGGCCGCCGCCCTGCGCGACAGCGAGACGCTGATTCAACAGTACCCGCTGGCCGAACAGCCCTGGGATCTGCGTGTGCTGGTGGCCGAGCGCGCCAACCGCGCCGATCTGGCCATCAGTGCGCTGCAGCAATCGCTCGCGCGCTGGCCATCCAACGGGCGCAACTGGTGGAAACTGGGCCTGTTGCTGCAACAGCAAGGCGATACGGACGGCCATGACCAGGCCATGCGTCAGGTGCGCAGGCTGGCACCGGCGTTGTTGCCGGCAAGCACCGACTGATCGGCATCAACCGCGCTGAGCCCCCCAGCGCAGCAGCGCTCTGTCTCACCCCTGCAAGGCATCAACGATGCGCGCAGCCAGCTGACGGCTGATGCCGGGCACTTTCAACAACTCCTCCACGCCGGCATTGCGCAATTCCTGCAGGCCACCGAAATGATTGAGCAGCTCGCGTCGCCGGGCACTGCCGATGCCCGGAATCCGCTCCAGCGTTGATGCCTTGCTCGCTTTCGCGCGTGCCTGGCGATGACCGGTGATGGCGAAGCGGTGAGCCTCGTCACGGATCAGTTGCAGCAGGTGGGCAGCGCTGGAATCCGACTTCGGCTTGATCACCGCCTGTGGCGGCGGCAGTATCCAGCGTTCGAAGCCGGCACGACGACTGCGCCCCTTGGCCACCCCCAGCACCAGCAAGTGCTGCAGTTCCAGATCTGCCAGCACTTCCAGTGCCTGGGTCAACTGCCCCTGGCCACCATCGACCACAATCAGATCGGGCAGCACCGCGCCGGCATCACGCAGACGACGGTAGCGCCGCGTGAGCACCTGACGCATGGCGGCATAGTCATCGCCTGGCTGAATGCCGGTGATGTTGAAGCGGCGGTATTCACTGCGGTTGAGGCCGCTGTGGTCGTACACCACACAGGAGGCCACTGTCTGCTGGCCGCTGCTGTGGCTGATGTCAAAGCACTCGATGCGTTGTGGCACGCTCTCCAGCCGCAGCTGCCGGGCAAGATCCTGCAGCCTGCTGCTGACATCGGTCTGCTCGGTCATGCGCAGACGCAGCGTCTCCTCGGCGTTGTGCAGCAACTGCTTCAGCCACTGTGCCCGGCTGCTGCGCGGGTTGGCCACCAGACGCACTTTGCGACCGGCCCGCTCACTGAGCACCTGTCGCCACAAGGCGTCTTCTTCCGGCAACTGACTGAGAATGATCTCCGCCGGCGGTTTGCGCACATGGTAGTACTGGCCCAGCACCGCGGCCATGATTTCGGCATCACTGCGCTGCTCAGTGTTGTCGGGAAAAAACGACTGACTGCCAAGATTGCGCCCTCCGCGCACGGTCATCAACTGCACCACGGTGACACCGTGCTCGCGTCTCAGCGCTATGTAGTCCATGTCACCGGCATCGGCCATGACAAACTGCTGCGATTCAGCCCTGCTCAGGGTCTGCAGCTGATCACGCAACTGCGCCGCCTGTTCGAACTGCAGATCGGCGCTGGCCTGCTGCATGCGTTCGGTCAGCTGGGCCCGCAACCTGCTGCTTTTACCGGCCAGCAACAGCCGCGCAGCATGCAGATCACGGGCATAATCGCTGCGGCTGATGTAGCCCACGCACGGCGCACTGCAGCGCTTGATCTGGTATTGCAGACAGGGCCGGCTGCGATGCTCGAACACGGAATCCCGGCAGCTGCGTATCTTGAACGCGCGGTAGATGAGATTCAGCGTTTCCCGCGTCGCCGATGCACTGGGATAAGGCCCGAAATACTCGCCACCGCGATTGCGCGCACCACGGTAAAAGCTGGCACGCGGATAGTCATGCCCGCTGCTCAGGTGGATCCAGGGATAACTCTTGTCATCACGCAGGCGGATGTTGAATCGCGGCCTGAGCGTCTTGATCCACTCATTCTCCAGCAACAGTGCCTCACTTTCGGTGCGCACCAGTTGCGTGTCGATGCGGCGGATCTGGCTGACCATGCGCTGCAGGCGGCGATCATCATGCTGGCGTTCAAAATAGCTGCGCACGCGCTTGCGCAGGTTGCGCGCCTTGCCGACATACAGCAGCTTGCCGCGCGCATCACGAAACAGATAGACACCCGGCTCAGTGCTCAACCGACGCGCCAGTTTCACGCCATCAAAATCATCGCCTGATGGCGGCGCTGCGACAGACTCGTTCACCACGATGCAGCCAGCTCAGTTGTGCCCGGCTGCGGCATCGAAGTGGTTCAGCAATCGCCGGCAAATGGCCGCTGCGGCCTGATCCAGCATGTCCACCACCTGGACAAAACCCTGCTCACCGCCATAGTACGGATCAGGCACTTCGCTGAGGCCGTAATCCGGCAGATCCTGCATGATCAGACGCAGCTTGGCGCGGCTGTCGACCGGCTGCAACTGGCGCAGATGACGCAGATTGCCGGCATCCATGGCCAGCAGTTCATCGTGCTGATGAAAATCCTCCACCACCACCTGGCGTGCCAGATCGCCGCTGATGTCCAGCTTGTGCGCACGCAGAGCCAGGCTGGCGCGTCGATCCGGCGGCTTGCCAACGTGGTAGTCGTGGGTGCCGGCCGAATACACCGCCACGCGCTCGTGCAGGCCATGCTGATGCAACTGCCGCAGCAGCAGGGCACGCGCGGTCGGCGAGCGGCAGATGTTGCCCATGCAGACACAGAGAATGCGATAACTTTCAGTCATGGCAATAATGTAGCAGGAACGCTCCGGCATATCGATTCGAACCGGCAGGTCAGCGGCCGGGAAACTGCGCACGCAGCGCAGTGAGAGATGTCTGCGGCTTGCGTCAGTAGTTGTTCAGGGAGTCGTCAGCGCAGCATAAACCCGGTCATACCTGGTCTTTTGGCACTGTGTTGAACAGTGACTGGCAGGTTCAAGCTGCACCCACCTAGCCACTGTGCAGCATGGACTGTGCGATGGGCCTGTCCGCAAGCTGCGTCTTGGCCCCCTCTGCCTGCAAGCAGCAAGCAGTAGAAAAAATACAACAATCTCAATATCTAATGGAGTAGAACCATGACATCAGTCACTTTCTGGAACAACAACAATTATGGCGGCATTTCCAGCGGCTTCAGCAGTGCCCAGCGTCGCACTTACACCACTTCCGAAGCCTGGGATTCACTGAAGACCGGTAGCAACAGCTGGCTGGTGGTCTGGGATCAATCTGACTGCAGCGGCCAGTATCTCAAGTTCGGCCCCAATGCCAGCAATTCGGATCTGAACAAAACCGATCGCGGCAATGACGGGGACTGGAAAAACCAGATCAAATCCTTCGTTCTCTATGCCAGCCAGCCAAGGTGGTGGAATGATGGCAGTGCGCCGCCGTCCGATGATCTGAATCTGGCTGCAAGCCAGGCCATGTTCTGTTCGGATCAGGATTTTTTTGCCGATGCGGCAACGGTTACCGCCGAAACCGACAAATCCGATCTCAACAGCGTGCTCTATCCGACCGACAGCAACCGCGATATGAAAGACAACATTTCAGCACTCGCCACCGGCACTTCGGCCTATCTGGAGATCTGGAACGACACCGGTTATTCCGGCGACTACCTGCGGGTAAAACCCAACAGCGAGTTGCCTGACCTGAACAATGTCATGCGCCTGCCGGATGGTGACTGGAACAACCAGATGCAAAGCTTCAAACTGCATGCCAGCCCTCCGGATGCCACCTGGAACCTGGGTTTTGATCAGGATAAGTTTTTCGCTGCCTATCCGAACAGCGCACTCTGGTATGACAGCAGCGGCCCCTACTATCGCTACACCAGCCAGGATTGCAGCTACGACATCCGCATCACCGCCGTCAGTTTCACCAGCAGCAGCATGACGCTGTCGTTTCGCATCGACTATGAACTGGCGGGTCACAACGACAAAGTGAATCTGGATCTGCAGGTCGATCCGCAGGGCGCGATGGAGCAGATCACCTACGAATACGAACAGGGCGGTGCGGTGCAGATACCCGATTCGGTGATCAAGGCGGTGGATGTTTCCGCCGAAGTGCTGGGCGCGGTGGGCGCACTGGAGACAGCCGGCATTTCGGAAGAGGCAGCAAACAGCTTCATCGAAGCATTTGACACATTCTGTAATGTGTTCAACAAGGTCAGCAACGGTCTCTACAAGCTGTCCGAGTCCAACGACGGCCGCTTTTATCTGGCTGCAGTCGGCACCCACACGCTGGCGCGCGCGCTGTCGGCAATCGAGGTTGCCGGCAACAACCCGGTTACACCCAGCATGAGCTTCTCGCGCAGCAGCTTCGCCAGCCAGCTGAATGCCACAGACGGCATCAGCATCGACGGCGGTGCATCCAACTGGACCCAGTGGACAGGCACTGCCGGCAGCCTCAATCAGTTGCTGAGTTACAGCAGAAACGGATTCAACTATCGCAGCTGGAGTCCGGAATCGTCCACCTACCCCACCGATCTGGGCCTGGTGGTTTCCTGCAAGATTGATTTCGCCAACGGCATCGGTGATGACCACATCATACTTATCGTCGGCTTTCTCAAAGTGGCAGATGCCACCCCGACCATCAACTTTGTCCAGGCCTCGGTGCAGTTCTACAATGACGATGACCAGAACATCATGATTGACCCGATCATCAGCGACCCCAACGACCCGCTCGATGACATTGGCCAGGCCCTGTATGACGCCCTGGACACTCAGGTCCAGGCGGCCAATTTCGGTGACGACAGCACCTCCGAAGGGCGCAAGAGTCTGCCTGCTATCGCCCAGATCAACCTCAATGCCATGAATGGTACGGTCAGCACTTAAAGCATTGACCGTCACTCTGGGGCTCACTCGAGTATAAGCATACGCAACCGCAGAGCCTCTGGCTCTGCGCATCCAATCCGGTGACGCGCCGCGCTGATCATCGCCTGCAACGCGACTGCTTCCAAGCCTGTCGAGCTGTACGCATGCTCATCCTCTCCGCAAAATGTGTGCAACTTCACAGTTACCGGCTGCAACGGTATGTGCGCCAACGTACCGATCAACAGGCAGCAAACAACTATGCTTACTGCGCAAATTTCAATCGGCAACATGGAGAGTTTTTCATGACCTGGACATTATTACGGATGTCATATCACTGGTGCGCAGCGCAGCCATTTCATCGGGCAACGCCGTTGCCGCACAAACGCTCTCAGGGCTTTACTTTGGCAGCAGCAGCGCTTCTGCTGGCACTGGCAACTCCTACATTCGGCCAGATCGCCCCGGATCTGGGCAGCACAGATGCATTTGCTGTGGTTGCCGAGACCTTCAGCAACACCAGTGCAGGAACCCTCGCCGATGGCGACGTCTGCTTCACCACCGGACCTGCGGTTGCACCAGTGGTTACCGGTACGCAAGTGACACCGTGCCCGCCATTGACCGGAATAGACCAGAGCACCGTACGCGCCGAGCTTGATGGACAAACCTGTGTCAACATCGGTGCTGCTGTGGCGCTGGACAGTATCAGTATCGGCGGTGGGCCGCCTGGTGTGTATCCGCCAGGGTGTTACTCGAGCACTGGTGCCATGAGCATCACCACAGGCACCTCCATCACATTGAGCGGCGACGGTGTTTTTCTGTTCAGACCTGGTGGTGCGCTAGATCCGGCGGCCGATTCCTCAGTCATCATCGCCGACGGAGCTTGTGCAGACAACGTCTTCTGGACGCCGGACGGCGGCACCACGATCGGTGCCAATGCCGCCATCATCGGCACGGTGTTTCGCGGCACTGCCGATGGTCTCAGTATCACGCTGGGCGATTCAGCATCGTTGCTGGGGCGCGCACTGGCGTTTGGTTCGACTGTGACCACTGCCAACAGCTCCATCATTGTTCCGGATCCATGTCCGGGCAGTATTGTGGTGGAAAAGCAGACCAATCCTCAAGGCAGCCTGCAGAGCTTCACATTCAGTGGTGATGCTGCTGGCACCGTGGTCGACGACGGACAGATCGTCGTGACCAATCTGTCGCCTGGCAATTACAGCTCAATCGAGTCCACCCTGCCCGGCTGGACATTAACCAGCATTGTCTGCGATGACAGCGACAGCAGCGGCGACATCGGCAGTGCGACCGCAAATTTTGTTCTCGCTGCGGGAGAAACGGTGACCTGTGTGTTCATCAATACCGAGTTGGGCGCAGAAGATGGCACCATCACGATACTGAAACAGGCCAATCCAAGCGACAGCGGTGAAGCGTTTGATTTCGGCGGTGATCTAGGTACATTCAGCCTGCAGCACGGCGAGTTTATTCTCGAAACACGCCCACCTGGAATCTATCTGGTTAGCGAGAATATCCAGTCCGGCTGGCAACTGGACAGCGCCGAATGCAGCGACGGTTCACCGGTGGCGGCGATCGACCTGCAAGCCGGTGAGAGCGTGACCTGTACCTTCACCAACACCTTGGCTGTGGCGGCAGCCATCGGTGTTCCGCTGCTTTCTCCCGTCGGCATCGGCCTGATGGCATTGACCATGCTGCTGATCGCTGGGATGACTCTGCATCAGCCAAAGCCGACTTCACGAAACCGGTGTAACCGGTAGTGCCGCAGCAACAGAATTGCATGCGATGTCATAACATTGCCGTGACTGGTGAATCATTATCATTGCACGTTGCACCCTGCACCCTGCAGTGATGAGACAGCGCATGCAGTAGCTTAGTGTTGTCCAGTCCTGTGCGGAGACGACGGCATGAACTCCGACATCAGTGCGCGCACACGCTGAAGATCCGCTGCCGAGTCAACCCCGCGCAGACGGGTCAGCGTCACCGCGTCCATGGTCGACACCAGCATGGCAATGGCGCGACCGTTTTCCAGCAAGCGCAACTGCTCCAGCGATTCGAGTTGCTCCAGACGTCCGGGCGGCAATGTGTGCCACTGGCGCAGGGTCGCCGCCGGATAGGCATACAGACCATGATGCAGATACACCACCTCTTGCTCGATGATGCGCTGCGTGGCAGCTGAGGCGTGCGCGGTAGCGGTCGATTCCGGCGTGGCCACCCAGGGGATGGCTGCACGTGTGAACAGCAGTGCGCGCTGGGCATGATCGAGCACCACCTTGACCTGATTGGGATCGAGCAACTGGGCATGCTCCTGCAACGGCGTGCAGACACTGAACGCGGCGGCGGGCTTGGTCGCGGTACGCTCCAGGTCGCGCCTGGCGAAATCGTGCAACTGCCGAATCAGCGCCACCGGCAACAAGGGCTCATCGCCCTGCAGGTTGATCACCAGATCGCTGTCAGCCAGCTGCAGCTCGCCAACAGCCGCAGCGATGCGTGCGGTGCCGGAGGTGTGTGTTGCGGTGCGCAGGACGCTGGCACCAAAGCCCAGCGCTGCCTGCTCGATGGCGTCGTCCTCGGTGGCAATGTGCACTTCACCGATGTCAGCAGAAACCGCCAGCTCCCAGCAGTGCTGCAGCATGGTCTTGCCGGCAATGTCCAGCAGCAGTTTGCCGGGCAGACGGATGGCGGCCAGGCGGGCGGGAATGATGATCAGGCTGCGCGACATGTCAGGCTTTTGCAGTGCTGATAAAGATCATCCAGAAAGCGCTGCGGCAAGCTGGTGTGCAGCCTGACGCTCCAGATTTCCGGTGCTGCGGCATTGATGCGCTCAGGCGACAGCTTCACTGCATCCTTTTCAGTGATCAGCAGTGGACGATCTGCCGGCAACGCCCGCCACAGGCTGGCTGGCATTTGCCCGTGATCCGGCAGGCCGTGGCCGGTGACCTTAAGCCCCTGCGCGCGCAGGCCGGCAAAGAAACTCTCCGGGTCAGCGATCGCGGCGACAGCATTCACCGCCTGTTGCGTAAACGCGCTCAGCGGTTGCCGACAACCGTCGCGCAGGCGCATGGCCTGGCGCAACTCAATCGACATCGTTACCGCCTGTGATGGCAGCGATGCAGCGTATCCCGGCAAGATGCATTGCTGCTCAGCCGCCGCGGTGTGCGCCGACTTGATCACCAGATAATCCAGTTTCGCGAGTCGCGACAGCGGTTCCCGCAACGGACCAGCCGGCAGCAGTCTGGCGTTACCAAAACCGCGCCCAGCGGCCACCACACCGATGCCGATGTCGGCATTGAAATGACCATGCTGCAAGCCATCATCGCTGATAATCAACTCTATGTCTGGCATATTATTAACTATATAATCATAGGCATAGCGCCTTTTTCTAGAAACAACCACAGGGCAGTCCAGCTGTTGAAACAACACCAGCGGCTCATCGCCAACCTGGGCTGCAGTGCTGTGTTCGCTGAGCACATGCACATGCCGCGCACTGCCCTGATACACGCGTGCAATGACTGCCACGCGCAAGCCCCGCTGTGCCAGAAAGCTGGCCAGATGCAACACCAGAGGTGTTTTGCCGCTGCCGCCGACGACCAGATTGCCAATCACCAGCAGTGGCAGCGCCTGCGCCCGGACACGCGTCTGCGGGCGCAGTTGCAGCCACAGCGCATACAGCCGCGCCAGACCCCGCAACGGCCAGGGTGGTTTCCGCTGGCCATACCAGATCTGCTGCAGGCGTTGCGACATCGTACTCATGCCGGCTCAGGATTCGCTGTCGACGCAGCCGCTGTCGGTTTCGCTGACCGCCTGCTGTTGCAAGCGCTGATACGCCGGGCATTCATCCAGCAACGTCGCATGACGGCCCTGGGCCAGCACCCGGCCCGCCTCCAGCAGCACAATGCTGTCTGCGTGTTCAATGGTTTGCAGCCGGTGGGCAATGATCAACACGGTGCGGTCGGTTTGCAGCAGCTGCAGCGCATCCTGAATGTACTGCTGCGAAACGTTGTCCAGCGATGAAGTGGCCTCATCCAGAATCAGGATTGGTGCATCCTTGAGCAGCGCTCGCGCCAGCGCCAGCCGCTGTCGTTGCCCGCCGGACAGCAGATGACCGCGATCGCCGATGGGCGTATCCAGACCCTGCGGCAGCCGCGAGGCGAATTCATCGACGTGCGCAGCGGCAATGGCCGCGAGCACCTGATCGCGTGTCGCATCCGCCATGCCGCCATAGGCAATGTTGTTGTACAGCGTGTCGTTGAACAGCACCACATCCTGACCGACATAGGCGATCTGTCGGCGCAGATGCGGCAGTGACCAATCCTGCAGAGGGATGCCATCCAGCAGGATTTCGCCTTGATCCGGCAGATGAAAGCGGGCCAGCATGCTTGCCAGCGTGGTTTTGCCGCTGCCTGAGCGTCCAACCAGCGCGGTTACAGTGCCCGGCTGCAGCTGCAGGCTGACCTGCTCCAGGGCGGCATGCTCACGCTGCGGATAACGAAAGCCGACCTGACGCAGCTCAATGCGCCCGCTGCTGCGTGCCGGAGGCTCTGCAACAGTGCGCTCCGCAGGGATCCGGCTTCGCAGTGCCTGCGCCTGCTCTTCATCCTCGCTGGCCAGATCGATGACCGCAAACACGCTGTCTGCGGCGGCCAGCGCTTTCTGCAGTTGTGCATGCACATTGGTCAACCGTTTCATTGGTGCGATCATCGCCACCATCGCTCCCAGTACGGAGATGAACACACCGGCGCTGATGTCCAGATCGAAACTTTTCTGCGTGGCCAGATACAGCAGCAGCAACAGGGCCAGCCCGGCAAACAGCTGGACCAGCGAGGAGCTGAGCAACTGGGTACCAATCAGACGTTGATGCAGTTGCCGGTTGCGTTCGCTGTGGGCATCAAAACGCTGCCGCTCATAGGCTTCGCCGGCGTACATTTTCACCACCTGGTGACCACGCACGGTCTCTTCGGTGACATGGGTCAGATCTCCCATGGATTCCTGGATGCGTCGGCTGAGTCGGCGAAAACGCCGGCTGATGACGCCGACCACCAGCACCACCACCGGCAGCAGCAGAGCCAGACTCAGACTCAATACCAGACTTTGCAGCAGCATCACCGTGATCAGCCCCAGCACGGTAAGAGAATCGCGCACCGCAGTGATCATGCCGTTGGTGGCGGCCTGAGCCACCTGGTCGGTGTTGTAGGTCACGCGGGAGACCAGATCACCGGCGCTGTGCTGATCAAAGAACCGTTGCGGCAACAGCAGATAATGACCGAACAGGTCCGCACGCAGCCGGTTGACCACCTTGCGCCCGATCCAGACGGTGGTGTAGATGCCAACGAAATTGCCAAACACACGCATAAGGATGAGACCAAACATGGCCAGCGGAAGCCATTGCCCAACCGCCGATTCGGCACTGAAACCCTCATCGATCAGCGGCCTTAACAGATAAATGAAACCGGACTGGGCCAGTGAATCCAGCAGCAGTCCCAGTACAGCGAGAATGAACCAGGCCCAGTAGGGTTTCAGTCTGGCCAGCAGACGCCGCCACACCGCCGGCTGCTCATGGTCATCGAGAGCCATAGGGCAATATCACCTTGAAGGAGTACTAGCCCGCATTATTCATGAGTCGACGTCGCGAGATGCTGCCAGTGCCTGTGTATGTGGTGTTTCGCGACCTAACGCAACACCACAGATGCGGGTACTGGGGGCATCGCAGTAGTCGGTATCATGAATCATGCGGATTAGTGCTGGTTGGTGTCATCGGCGACTCGCCCGGACGCGGGATCCGTTCGCTCGGCGGCAATCGACAGGCTGCTGATGCCAACCGCAGTGGCAGCATCCATCGCCGTGACCACATGCCTGTGCGCCGAGTCGGCATCGGCATGGATGACCAGCGTTGCCCCCTCCGCCTGCTGCCAGCGGCTGGCCAGCGCCGCACGCACGGTGTCCAGATCATTGCTGCCGAGGATGTCGTCGTCGATGGCAAACTGGCCATCCACGCTGATGGTCAGCAGGACCGTGTCCGGCGTCTGCGCCTCATCAGCGCTGTCTGCCTCGGGCAAGGCGACCTTCAATGCTGTGCTGTGCTGGAAGGTGGTGGTGATCATGAAGAAAATCAGCAACAGAAACACCACATCAATCAGTGAAGTCAGATTGATGTCCGGTTGCTCGGTGCCACGCTGGCGCAATTGCATGTCAGCGCCCCGACCCCGCCTGCGGCTGACGTTCCATGGTTTCAATCAGACTGATGGCCATGCGCTCGATGTCCACCACATAGGCACTCACACGGCCCTGGAAATAGCGGAAAAAAGCATATGCCGGGATGGCCACAGTGAGACCTGCTGCGGTCGTGATCAGCGCCTGAGAGATGCCGCTGGCCAGTTTGCTCGGATCACCGACGCCGTAATTGATGATGGCGGCAAACACGTTGATCATGCCGATCACTGTACCCAGCAGGCCCAGCAGTGGCGTGATGCCGGCAATGGTGCCCAGGGTATTCAGAAAGCGCTCCAGATCATGCACCACATGGCGACCGGTGTCCTGTACCGCTTCCTTCATGATCTCGCGTTTGCGATCACGATGATCCAGCGCCGCAGCCATGATCTCCCCGGCCGGGGATGACTTGCGCAAGCGGTCAATGTGTTTCTGCTCGAGTTTGCCGGAATGCACGTAACTGTTGAGGTCACTGAGCAGGCTGGCGGGAAACACCCTGCTGCGCCGCAGATTCCAGAAGCGTTCGAGTATGATCGCCAGCGCGATCACTGAACACAACAGGATGGGCAACATGATCCAGCCGCCGGAAATGATGATGTCTTTCAAGTCTGCTCCTGGGTTTGCTGTGTGCGCCTGATCAGCGCAGTAATAATTATGTGCCGTATTATGGTCGATTGTGACCGATTTTCACAGCCATTGTCCCATCCGGGTCATCATCATCGCGTTAATTGCTCGCCAGATCGCAGCGCAAGGGTATGACCTGTCGCCACCAGCGTGGGCGCTGTCGGCGCAGACTGCGAATGCGGATGTCGCCTGCGTCCACCCCGGCGCTGATGCTTACCGCGCCACATGCGGCCGTGCCGAGCAGGTCCACGTTCTGCTGCCGATAACGCTGTACCACTTCTGGACGCGGAAACGCAAAGCGGTTCCATTGACCGGCGGTCACCAGCGCAGTGTGTGGCGCAACGGCCTGCAACCATTCCGCAGATGAGGAATAACTGCTGCCATGATGCGGCACCAGCAGCACGTCCACCGCCGGCCCTTTCCACTGCTGCAGCAGCCTGCGTTCGATTTTGTCATCGATGTCCCCGGGCAGCAGCATGCGGCCGGCGGCGGAGGCCACCAGCAACACGCAGGAACTGTTGTTGCGCAGGTATGGCAGATGCCGCCCCGGATGCAGCATGGTGAAATCGACACCATCCCAGCGCCAGTGCTGACCAGCGACACAGCCGTCACCCAGGCGCTCATCACTGCTGATGACCTGCGCTTCTGGCCAGGCCTGACGCAACGTGAACAACCCGCCGGCATGATCCAGATCACCATGGCTGACAATGATCCGATGCAATGGCAACCCCCACTGCTGCAGCAATGGCGGCACGACATCGGCGATGCGGTCGCGCCCGCGATTGTCGCCGGGGCCGGTGTCATACAACAGGGTGTGACCGGCGGTGCGAAGCAGCACTGCGGTACCCTGCCCCACATCCAGCACCTCCGCCTGCCAGGCACCCGGCGGCAGTGACGGGCGCTCTGGCCACAACAGCGGAATCCAGCAGCACAGAGCCAGCCATCGCAGTGGCATGCCACGCGGCAACACCAGCCAGAATCCGGCCAGAACTGCCGGCAGCAACCAGCCAGGATGATCGATGGCCAGCCGTAGCAGCCAGCCACCGGTCAGTGGTGCCCACTGCTGCGCCAACTGCAGCATTTCGAACAGCCATTGCAGCAGCTGCCCGCCAAGCCGCAGACAGGCATCGGCCAGATCCATACGCAGCAGATGCAGACACAGCGCCAGCAACAGACAGGGCATGATGACCACACTCACCAGCGGGATGGCGATCAGGTTCACCGGCAGCATCAGCAGGCTGAACTGCTGCAGCAAGGCCAGTTGCACCATCAGCATGGTCGCGCTCAGTGCCAGTTGGGCAAGCAGCAGACTCTGTAGCTTGCCAAGGCTGGGACGATGGGCGAACACCAGCCAGAGACTGAACACGGCAACAAATGACAACCAGAATCCGGCATTCAGCAGCTGCAGCGGATTGCTGGCCACAATCAGTACCGCAGCCAGCAACAGACTGCGGCCGGACAACTGTTGCCGTCTGCTCAGCAACGCCAGTGCCGCGATCAGCAGCATGATCATGGCACGCTGCGTGCTGACCAGAAAGCCGGACAGCATGGCATAGATCACCGCCAGCACCAGTCCGCATGCGATGGCCAGCTGCTGCAGCCGCAGCCCCTGCAGACGATATTGCATGCCCGGAATGGGCAGCACCAGCAGCGCGGCGATCAGGCCGCGCAGCATAATCGCGCCCAGCAAGGCCACCAGGCCAATGTGCAGACCGGATATCGCCAGCAGGTGGCTGGTGCCGGTGGCAGCGAGCAGATCCCGCGTGCCGGCAGCAAGCTGGCTGCGGTCACCCACCAGCAGGGCACGCGCCAGCGCGGCCTGGGTGCCGGCCAGTACCTTGTCGATCCACGCGCTGATCGAAGCACGCGATGCGCTGATCTGCGCCGGCCAGGCAGTTATACCGCGCCCCGCCGTTTGCGTCAGTCGCTGTCCCGATGCGATGCTGGCGGTGGCATGCATGCCGCTGCCAATCAGCCAGCGGGCATAATCAAAGCCATGCCGGTTGACCATGCCGTAGGGCGGACGCAGGCGAGCGGTGAACGACCATTGCTCGCCGGCAGCTGGCAGGTCTTGCACTGGCCCCGGCGGGCGAAACCAGTTGGCCGCCACACGCCTGCCACGCAGCTCTGCCGGTTGCTGCAGGATCAGCTGCATGCGCAGCAGGTCCGGCGACTGTTGCGGTATGCCAACCACCACCGCCTGCACCGGCTGTGGGGATTGCCAATCGATGGCATGCAGCGCGCTGATGTGGGCATGCGCACAAGCCACTGCCCAGGCTGCGGCCAGCAGCAGCAGTCCGCCACGACGACAATGCGAACTGAGCAGGCACAACCCACCGGTGCTCAGCAACAGCCACAGCAGGGACGGTGTCAGTCGCGGCCACAGCAGCAGGCTGAGCATGCCAGCGAGCATTGCCAGCAGGCTGCGCTGATCCAGCAGATAAGCCAGCAGCCGATAAGCCACTGCCGCAGCATTCATGACTTGTGCTTGCATGCTGCCAGCATGCGCCGGCATACGGCATCAGGCCATCGGCAAAGCGCCCGTTTTTGTGTAGGAAGCTGTCGCGACCGGATTTAAACGGACAAATTTGTGCGGGCTGGTGTACCCCGCCGGAAATACTGTGACATTCAGAGCATGCCTGAGGCTGCAGTACAGACGCGAATCGTAGTGTCTGGGCAGTCAATGGCAGGTCCTTGACAAGGATTGCAACGCCGTAATGCAGCCTCAGGGGCGCTCCCACAGGGCGAGGCGGAAAGCACTCATCCGCTGTGTTATGGCTCTTGGCCATGGAATGGCCATGACCTGCGAGCCATGCCTTGCGGCTAAGCGCT
>JAHJQV010000026.1 GCA_018819105.1 Gammaproteobacteria bacterium | reverse complement strand
AGGCATCTACAAGCAAAACCCCGATACACATCGCTGTGTCGGGGTTTTTTTATGCACAGGATTCTAATATTATGGCCTGGCAGTGTATCGTCATTCACCTTTCGCCTTCGCTGCAGGTGAAGGCCCTGACGGGCCATACGGAGTGGCGAAGTCCGCCTATGCATTGACGCGGTTACGGCCGCGCAGCCGGGTCACTGCCAGGCATCTACAAGCAAAACCCCGATACACATCGCTGTGTCGGGGTTTTTTTTGCACAGGATTCTAATATTATGGCCTGGCAGTGTATCGTCATTCACCTTTCGCCTTCGCTGCAGGTGAAGGCCCTGACGGGCCATACGGAGCGGCGAAGTCCGCCTATGCATTGTCGCGGTTACGGCCGCGCAGCCGGGTCACTGCCAGGCATCTACAAGCAAAACCCCGATACACTTCGTTTTGTCGGGGTTTTTTTATGCACAGGATACGAATGCCTATGGCCTGGCAGTGTATCGTCATTCACCTTCCGCCTTCGCTGCAGGTGAAGGCACTGATCATGTAAGTTGAGTCACTTGAGCTTGCTGGATTCCATACGTAAGCGGTGGCTAATGCCCTGATAAATCCTTACCGGCAGACTAGAAGCCATAGCGCAGACTGGCATGGACATTGGTGTTGTCTGTGAACTGGCCAAAAAAGCTGTTCCGCTGTCTTCCGGCAAACACGTTGAAGCCGATCCCGGTCTGCCAGCGATCCGTCATCTGCCATTGCCAGCTGGCACGCAGATACAAGTCCTCATCAGACGGTGAGGCAAACAGAAACAGTGTCCAGTTCACGTTCTGGTTATGGGTTAGCAGATTTATTCTGCCAGTCAGCAGGTGACGACGAAGATCGGGTGCTGCAATGCCATCCGGCAACGAGGCCAGCAATGCATCGTAATCCAGTGTGCGCTCCTGATAGTACTGCAGACCCAGAGTCAGATCGGCGACCAGTTCCTGCTCGTAGCCAAGCAGAAAACGCCACTGATCATTGGGCAGCAGTGGATCACTGCCAGTCGGGTCATCGCGGGAGTCATAGCGAGAGGTTTCCATCGACACAATGCCGTTGAAGATGGGGCCGCGCAGACTTGCACCCCAGGCATGCAAGCGTGGGAACACCACTTGCAACGACGCTGACATGTCGTGGTCAGCAGCCAGGCGAAAACCATTCGGGCTTTTCCAGTAACCACGGTAGCCATAGCCGGCGAACTCCCACGCTCCCAGCACACGATGCGCGCGCATCGACCATTCGTCGTCCCGGAACCAGCGATCCGGCAACACCGGCTCGAACACAGTGCTGCTACCGATCACACTGTTGCTGCGCGAATCAAAAAATGACAATCTGCTGTTGTCGACAAATCTGTCTGGATCAAAGCGGGGTGTGTAGACCAGGTCCACGTTGAATGCGTCAGTGTATGCCGACAGCTTGATGGCATCAGACGGCGCCTTCAGATACTCCAGATCACGGCCAATGAAAAAAGCATTCCAGTCTTTTGGAAACAGGTCATTAAGAAACAGCAGATCGCCGACGCCCCAGGTAAGTATCTGCCGGCCAGCGCGCAGATCCAGGTACTGACCGAGCGGTGTCGAGACATAGGCCTGACGCAGATCCAGCCATCCGCGGCCTGCGCGCAGATCGATGTTCTGCGTTTCAGCGATGCCGTCATACAGCAGATCGGCGTTGACCCGCAGCAATACCGCACCCAGCGACTGATCACGGCGCAACTGCAAGCGGGTTTCTGCCATGCTCAGACTGCGCTGATCGGGATCGCTGCGCAGGCGACTGCCCAGCCTGACTTCCCAGAAACCATGCACGCCGCTGTCAAAAGCTGAGTTGACCGCATCGCTGTGTGCTGGTTTTGACGCTAGTGTGGTGTCACCCAGACCCTGCGGCAAAGGCGGTGTCTCTGTACTGGTCCGCGCATCGATTTCTGCATTGCTATCTGTCGGTGGCGGATCCTGGAGTCCCGGCGGCAGAGGTGGGATGTCGGTTGCCTGCCCAGACTCTGCGCTGTTGTCCTGTGCCCACAACGAAGGTGCACTGCCGGCAATCAGAGCCAGCACAATCAACCAGGTTGCAGCACGCACAACAGTGACTCAGCGCAGATACTGTCTGGGTGCCGAGCGCAGATGACGCTCACTGAAGATGTCCGCAGGCAGACCGACGTCGTATTCGACTCGGCGATAGCTCATCACCGTCTCGGTGCCCGCATCCAGTGACTGCATGCGCGCGCGGGTCACGGTTGGACGGCCCTGTATGGTTTCGACCTGCAGTACGGTGGCCTCCCGGTACTTGTGGCCTTCCGGTTTGTTGGGGTCATTGCGGTAATAACTGATCTGCACCGGGATGAAAGTGCTTTTGTGGACATGGCTGACATACCAGTCAAACTCCACCTGATCGGCCTGTTTGGGCGTGGATCTGAGCACATAATACTGCTCGGTTTCAGTGATCAGTGCATGTTCATCCAGGTCCAGCTGACGACCTGAAACATCTTCATAGTAGAAGTCCGAACCGACAAAACTGTTGCGCTTGTCGGTGGCGGCAATGCGCCGCACCAGATCCAGTGATGGCAGATACAGCCAGCGATCATCTTCGCTGTCCAGCTGTTTCCATACCATGAACACGGTGCGGTTCAGGTCGGCCGGTCGCTGAAAATACACATAATACTGCTGTGCACTGAGATAGGCATGTGCAGCCAGTGCATCGCTGTCTGCATCGTCCCGACGCAGGATGATCATGCGCCGTTCTCGTTCGCGTCCCTGCTGGTCGGTGATGGTCATCTGCACCTCGGCGCGGCCATCCTTGCCCTGATAATAGGCAATCAGATTGGCCCGATGCACGATCTCTTCCACGTTGAGCGCGCTGTTGTCAGTGGCCGCTGTCGGCAAACACCACAGCAGTGCCGCCACAGCGATCAGGACACGGCTGATCATGGTGATGATGTTCATGTTGAGTCCTCCTGCCGGCGACTGAGCCGGTCAAACAATGGTCGTTGCAAAGCCTGGATCACTGCGGGCAACAGCAACAGCGTGATCATGCCGGCAGCGAATATGATGGCGGCAATGAATATGCCCACCGTCTGATACGGCACCAGTGGTGCCGCCAGCAGCGGCAGGAATCCGGCACCAAGCACAATGATATTGCGCGAGATCGCCCGCGCCGGCTCGCCGAACACCTGGGGCACGGTCTTCGCCCAGCTGCCATGCTGGCGATAAAACTGGCGCGTGCGCGTGAGCAGGTGAATGGCGAAGTCCACCGCCAGGCCCAGGCTCAGCGCGCTGAGCACCGCCACCGGCATGTCATAATCCTTGCCGATAAAGCCGATCACGGCATAGATCAGCGCCACGGTCAGCGTCAGCGGCAGCATCGCCAGCAGACCCCACAACAGCGAACGGAACAGCAGGCTCATCATCAGCAGCACGATCAGGAATGAGCCGAGAAACGCCAGCAGCATGCCGTGCACCATCTTGTCCTGCCACACCACATTGATGTAGGTGAGTCCAAACCATTTTGCGCTGACCGGCTGAGGTGGTGGATGGGATTGCAAAAACCGCTCCAGGCTGGCAATAACCTGCTCCATGTCGCGGTTGTCACCGCTGTTGAGCTGCACCCACAGATTGCTGCGGCGGAAATCCGGGGTGACAAAGTGCCACAGATCCTGGGGGCGGTGGCTGTTCTGATAGGTGAGCAGCGTCTGGGCCACGGCCGCAGAGCTTTCCGGCAAACGATAGGCTGAGTCATCACCGCCCAGCAACTCGCGGTAGACCGTCTGCACGATGTCGGTCAAGGCATTGATCTTGCCCACCTGCTCACTGGCCTGCAGCGCCTGCTGCAACTGCAGCTGCCATGCCAGCATGGCTGGCTGCTTGAAGCTTTCCTGCAGTGCACGCGAACGGTCAACCAGCTGCCAGGCGTCCTCCCACAGCAGTGGCTGGTCGCTATGATCGGCCTGGTCGCTAAGCTGTTGCTGGATGGCCTGATACCAGTCATTGAGCTCGTCAGCTGGCTCGGACCGGATCACCTGCATTGCCGCCTGCATGACCGCAGCATCGCTGGCAGGCATGTCCTGCGCCTGTTGTTTGAGGGCATTGATCAGTTGCTGGCGCAGCGCCGGCAGATCGTCGCTGGCATCGGCCTCAATTTGCAGATAGGCCATGTAGGTGCCCGCGAGCTGATCATTGAGAACCTGGTCGGCGACGCGAATCAGGTGGGAGGATTCAAACCACTTGATCGGGTTGTCATTGATCTGGATGCGGCTGATGCCCCAGACAGACAACAGCAGCATCAGCAGTGCCGCCAGCATGATCAGGCGATGTTGTGTGGTCGCCAGTCGGGCGCACAGCTGCATTGATCGAACCAGCCAGCTGCCGCGATCGTTGCCGGCGCTGGTGGCATGTCCAAAGGATTGCAGCCGCTGCTCCGGAATCAGCATGAAGTAGGCGGGGATAAAGGTGATGCTAAACAGCCAGGCCAGCAGCACACCGATGGCGACGAATATGCCGAACACCTGCACGGGCGGGATTGGTGTCAATGCCAGTGAGGCAAAGCCGGCGCTGGTGGTCAGCGTGGTGAACAGCATGGGCCGAAACAGTTCGGTCATCACCGCCTGCATGGTGTCGGCGCGAGTTTCATGCTGATGATGGCTGTCGAACGCTGCTGACAGAATGTGCACCGCGTCCAGTACCGCGATCGGCATGATGAAGATCGGGATCATCGAACTCATGATGTGGATGGTGTTGCCGCTGATGATCAGCAGCGCCATGGTAGACAGCGCGCTGACCAGCGCCACGATCATGGGTGAGATCACCAGCAGCAGATGACCAAAGAACCACCACATCAGCAGAAAGATCACCAGCATCGCCAGTGGTGCCGAGATGGCCATCTGGTAGAACATCTCCACACCAAAGGTGTCTTCTGCCACCGGCAGTCCGGTGATGTGCAGTTCGTCGTCCGCCGGCCAGTCGGCGACAAATGCCAACAGGTCACGGCGCACATTCCATGAGATCGTCTTGCTGCTCAATGGCAGGTACAGGGCCAGCGTGCTGTGGTCGCGACCGAGCATGGTGCCGGCCAGCATGGGGATGCGCAGAGCCCTCTCCCGCACCGCCCGCGCCTGTTTGCGCGTGTCCGGTGGCTCAGGCATCAGCCAGGAAAATGTAACCTGCCCCGGGCCGTCCTGGCGTATGTCGTCGACGTTGCCGGGTGACAGGATGTCGACACCGATGACGCGCTCGGTTTGTCGGGCACCGGAGCCATCAGCGGTAGCGGGATAGCTCAGCCCTACGGCATATTCGCTCAGCGCATGAATGCGCGCCAGCGACGCCGGGTTGAACACGCCGTCGGGATCGCTACGGTTGATGATGCCGATCACCAGCAGGTCATGAATGGCGAAATCGGCAGTGGCCTGATCGTGAAACTGTCGCACCGGCTCATCTGCGGCCAGCATGTTCTCCGGGTCGGTATCAATGCTCAGTGCATGCAGACCGGGAAACTGCTGTGGCCACAGACTGGGCAGAGCTGCCAGCGCCACCAGCAACAGCGTGGAAAGCAGCAGGCTCAGGCTGATCAGTCCGGCACGACGCAGCGCGAAAGCAGTGCTGCGATGTGCCAGTTTATCCAGCATGGAAGGGTATGACATGAACCTGACCTCGGTGATTGCCGCTGGCTTGACTATAAATTAGAATAATCTTATATTAGTACTTGCAGATTAACTATGCAAGCCCGCAAGCAGGCCCTGGTGTCACTGTCAGCAAGCGTCACCGGGTCTGTCCGGGTCACCACACACAGGAGCTTGTAATGAACATAGATCGAATCGTTATGGCATTTGCCGGTGGCATGATACTGTTGAGCGTTGCGCTGGGCTGGCTGTTCAGTTGGCAGTGGCTGTGGCTGGCCGCGCTGATGGGTGTCAATCTCATGCAGGCGGCCTTCACCGGATTCTGCCCACTCGCCAGAGTACTGAAGACGATGGGACAGCGACCGGGCGCGGCATTCAAATGAGCGGTCGCCACACAGCATGGCTGCTGGCCGGTGTGCTGATTCTGCCGCTGGCTGCCGGTGGCGAGGAGGCACCGCCAAATTGGGTTACCGAAGCCAGGCAGGGCGCTGCGGAACTGGGCCGGAACCTGGTCAGCACACTGCAACAGTCCATCCAGGCTGAGGGGCCGGTGGCGGCGGTTGCATTCTGTCGCCTGCAGGCACCGGAGATTGCTGACCAGGTTTCCACCGCACATGCCATGCAGGTTGGCCGTACTGCCTTGCGCGTGCGCAATCCAGACAATCAGCCCGATGCCTGTGAGCAACGCATGCTGGAGCTCATGCAGGCGCGACTGGCTGCCGGTGAGCCGGCCAGCCAGATTGAGGTGTTTGCCGTGCACAACGACAACGGTGCGCGTAGCGGTCGCTGGATGCGTGCCATTCCCATGCAGCCACTCTGTCTGAATTGCCATGGCAGCAACATCGCTACACCAGTGGCTGCGACCATTGATGCCGGCTATCCACAGGACCAGGCGCGTGATTTCGAAGTCGGAGAGCTGCGCGGCGCATTCACCGTGACGGTACCCTTGCACGACTGAGCGGGCAAGCGCCTGGTTCAGATTGTTGTGCAGCGGCCAATCGGTGATAATGGCGACACGAGTCGGCCAGACAGTCGCTGCCGGGCCCAGGCCTGACAGAGGAAAGTCCGGGCTCCACAGGGCAGGGTGCCAGGTAACGCCTGGGAGGCGCGAGCCTACGGAAAGTGCCACAGAAAATATACCGCCACCGGTAACGGTGGTAAGGGTGAAATGGTGCGGTAAGAGCGCACCGCGCAACTGGCAACAGTTGTGGCAGGGTAAACCCCACCCGGAGCAAGACCAAATAGGAAGGCTTGGCGTGGCCCGCGTCGCCTTCGGGTAGGTCGCTACAGGCTGCCGGTGACGGCGGTCGCAGATGAATGACTGTCCACGACAGAACCCGGCTTATCGGCCGACTCGTTGTTTACCTGGTGTTGGCTGCCGCAGTGACAGGCCGGAATCAGTCCTGGCCTGGTTTGACCAGCACCTTGCGGATGCCGTTCTCACCTAGATCGGCGATGGTGAAGATCTGCTCGCCGATGCGCAGGGCCACTTTGCCTTCGGGAATCGATTCCAGAGTTTCCAGAATCAGGCCATTGAGGGTGGCGGCACCGTCGGTGGGCAGCTCCCAGTCGAACTGCCGGTTGAGCTGACGCAGGTTGATGCTGGCATCGATCAGCCAGGCACCATCGTCCATGCGCCGGATCTGCTTGTGCGGTCCGATGCGCGCATCGCTGGTGTAATCGCCGACGATTTCCTCCAGAATGTCATCCAGCGTCACCATACCCTGAATGTCGCCGTATTCGTCCACCACCATGCCGACACGCCGCTCCAGCCGCTGAAACTCCAGCAGTTGCCGCGTCAATGGCGTGCCCTCGGGTATGAAGTAAGGCTTGCGCACGGATTTTTTGACATCGGCAAAAGTTAGCCGGCCCTGCGCCAGCTTGGTGATGATGGTGCGGATGTGCAGAAAGCCCACCAGATTGTCAAGATCATCCCGGTACACCGGCAGTCTGGTGTACAGCGATTGCGAGATGCTTTGCAGAATCTGCTCCCAGGACTGACTGATGTCGAGCCCGGTGATTTCCTGCCGCGGTACCATCACGTCCTCGACCCGGCCGTGTTCCAGATCGAGGATGTTCAGCAGCATCTGCTGATGATCGCTGGACAGGTCGCGGTGCTTGTCCGAGACAATGCTGCGTAATTCGTCACGGGTGAGCTGGTGCATGGCACCTTCCTGCGGCCGGATGCGAAACAGCCGCAACACCGAGTTGGCCGCCATATTGATCAGTACCACCAGCGGATACAGCAGCTTCAGCATCGGCGTCAACACGTAGGACGCCGGAAAGGCGATGCGTTCGGGATGCTGCACAGCCATGGTTTTTGGTGCCAGTTCGGCAAAGATCAGAATGACGATCGTCAGCACCACGGTCGAGGCCCAGATGCCACTTTCGCCGAGCAGACGGATGGCAATCAGCGAGGAAATCGAGGCGGCCAGAATGTTGACCAGATTGTTGCCGAGCAGTATCAGGCCAATCAGCCGGTCCGGTCGTCGCAACAGCAGCTCAGCGCGCATGGCTGCCTTGTGGCCGCGATCGGCGCGGTGTTTGAGCCGATAACGGTTGAGCGCGATCAGTCCGGTTTCGGAGCTGGAAAAAAACGCCGATATGACAATAAGAAACACCAGCACAATCGCCAGCGTGGTGGTGGAGATCGACTCCATAGACCTGGCCTAATGCGGTGCGGCTGTCATCGGGATGTCAGTTCGACCAGCTTTCATGCAGCATGACCTCAAGCACGAACTTGCTGCCGAAATAGGCCAGCAGCAACAGCAGCATGCCCGCCAGCGTCAGCCGAATGGCCAGCCGTCCGCGCCAGCCGAAACGCCAGCGCCCCAGCAGCAGGCCGGTGAACACCAGCCACGACATGATCGACAGCACGGTCTTGTGGGCCAGATGCTGGGCGAACAGATTGTCCACAAACAGCAGACCGGTGACCAGTGACACGGTGAGCAGCAGCACGCCGAAGGTCATCAGCCGGAACAGCAGCTTTTCCTGGCTCATGATGGACAGATGCTGAAACGGCCAGATGATGCGCCCGCGCCGGATCAGCGTGTCCTGCACGGCAATCTGGATCGCCAGCAGGGCGCAGATCGACAGCAGCGCGTAAGCCAGCAGTGAGCTGATGATGTGCGCACCCATGCGCTGGTCGTAATGATCGATGAAAATGCCGCCATGCGGCAGCAGCAACAGCAGCAGCGACAGAATGGCCACCGGATAGATGCTCAGGTCCAGCATCGCGCTGGGTTTGCTCACGGAAAAACTCAATGACAGCATGGCGACCAGCAGTGCCAGCAGCCCGAACAGATGCAGTATGTGCACATTCAGTGTGGTCTGATCGCTGAACAGATACCCGCCCAGCGCTGCGGCATGGGCGCAAATTGCAACCAGCAGCAGCAGCTTTGGCAGCCAGCGCATCAGCTGTGTCATCTGCGCCATGCCGCGCTGGCGGATTTCCAGAAATCCGGCAGACAGGTACAGCACTATGGCCAGTGGCAGGGTCAGGGACATGAAACACAATCAATGCATGGAAACCGGGAATGATTATCACATGGTCGCCGTTATAATGCATCATTGGAGGCCGTGGATCAGTGTCCGGTGCGCCCGGCTGCGGGCCAATCAGCAAGGTAAACCAGCAACATGTTTGAAAATCTCAGTGATCGTCTAAACGCCACCCTGCAGAAGCTTCGCGGCCAGACCAGGCTCAGCGAGGACAACATTCGCGAGACCCTGCGCGAGGTGCGCGTGGCGCTGCTCGAAGCCGATGTGGCTTTGCCGGTGGTGAAGGACTTCATCAGCGCCATCCGCGAACGCGCCGTCGGGCAGGAGATACATGCCAGCCTGCAGCCAGGCCAGGCACTGGTCAAACTGGTGCATCAGCAGCTGGTGGCGCTGATGGGGGAACAGGTGGCACCGCTGGATCTGCAGGCGCGGCCACCGGTCACCGTGCTGGTGGCGGGTTTGCAGGGCGCGGGCAAGACCACTTCGGTGGGCAAGCTGGCGCGCTATCTGCGTGAACGTGAAAAGAAACGCGTGCTGGTGACCAGTTGTGACATCTATCGCCCGGCGGCGATGGAACAGCTGCGTCTGCTGGCCGCGCAGGTCGGTGCCGATTACTTCGATGGCCAGGCCATCGGCAAACCGCAGCAGATCGCCGAGCAGGCGCAGGCACATGCCCGACAACAGCATTTTGATGTGCTGCTGGTGGACACCGCCGGTCGACTGCACATTGATGCCGACATGATGGACGAGGTCAAGGCCATTCATCGGGCCATCGGTCCGCACGAAACACTGTTTGTGGTCGATGCCATGACCGGTCAGGATGCGGCCAACACCGCACGCGCCTTCAACGAGGCTCTGCCGTTGACCGGGGTGGTACTGACCAAGGCCGATGGTGATGCCAGGGGCGGTGCCGCACTGTCGGTGCGAGCCATCACCGGCAAGCCGATCAAATTCATCGGCATGGGCGAAAAAACCGATGCCATGGAACCGTTTCATCCGGACCGGCTGGCATCACGCATACTCGGCATGGGCGATGTGCTCAGCCTGGTCGAGGAGGTCGAGCGCAAGGTCGATCGCAAGCAGGCCGAGCAGCTGGCGCGCAAGGTGCAGAGCGGCCGCAAGTTCACCCTGGAGGATTTTCGTCAGCAACTGCTGCAGATGGAAAACATGGGCGGCATGGCATCGCTGATGGACAAACTGCCGGGCATGGGCCAGCTGCCGGAAGCCGTGCGCAAGCAGGCGGCAGCGGGCAGTGACAGCAAGCGCATGATCGCCATCATCAATTCGATGACCCGCCAGGAGCGCCATTTCCCCGACATCATTCGTGGCTCACGCAAGCGGCGCATCGCGGCTGGCTCCGGCACCCAGGTGCAGGACATCAATCGGCTGATCAAGCAGTATGCGCAGATGCAGAAAATGTTCCGCAAGATGGGCGGCGGTGGCATGGCCAAGATGATGAAGAAAATGCAGGGACGGCTGCCCAAGGGCATGCTGCCGCCGGGCATGTGATGATCGTCAGTCCGCACAGACACCCCTGCATGCTCAGGGCCTGAGCAAGAGCTGCAGCGGGACATGAATGATCCGGGCTTACATCAGATCCAGGGCATGTCTGCGCAGATCGGCAATGTCCAGCACTTCCAGTGCCGCCGCGCTGGTGGATTGCAGTCGCACCTGTGGCGCCACGCCGGCCTCCAGCGCTTCCTGCCAGCGCAGGGCACACAGACACCAGTCGTCGCCGGGCTTCAGACCAGGGAAGCCGAACTCCTCCCTTGGCGTGCTCAGGTCGTTGCCGCGTGCGGCGGAAAACTGCAGAAATTCTGCCGTCATGCGCGCACAGACTATGTGCAGGCCCAGATCGGTGGCATCGCTGACACAGCGGCCATCGCGCAGCCAGCCGGTCATCGGTCTGCAGCTGCATTCGTGCAGTGGTTCGCCAAATACGTTTTGCTGGTCATCGGCTTGCTTCATCACGGCATCTCGCAGGTAAACAGTGTGCAGATGATAGCGCGTTCGAGTGGCTGCATGCAGGCCCATGCAGCAGTCTGATGCGGAGTATGGCGAGCTTGTGGCAACGGCACCAGCGCCGTGCGGCAGCGCAGCTGCTGTTGATGCTGCTGACGACCTTGCTGACGCTGCTGCCAGCAGCATGGTCGCACACGGCCGCTGCTCAGCCCGACTGTGGCATGACTGAATCTGTGCCGCTGATCATTGCCCATCGCGGTGCCAGTGGCCACCTGCCCGAGCACACTCTGGCCGCCTACGCGCTGGCAGTGTTTCAGGGTGCAGATGTGATTGAGCCGGATCTGGTCATGAGCCGGGATGGTGAACTGGTGGCGCGGCATGACAATCGTCTGGAGCTGACCACCAACGTCGCCGAGCTGCCGCAATTTGCCGATCGCCAGCGCAGCAAAAGGGTTGACGGTGAGCTGCTGCATGGCTGGTTCAGCGAGGATTTCACGCTGGCTGAACTGCACCAGTTGCGGGCACGTGAGCGCATTCCGCACTTGCGTTCGGTCAACGCCGGGTTCGATGATCAGTTTGGGGTGCCCAGTCTGGCCGCGATCATCGAGCTGGTGCAGTCGCTGCAGCGGCTTACCGGTCGCTCCATCGGGCTGTATCCTGAACTCAAGCATCCACAGCATTTTCGTGACCTTGAGCTGGACATGGAGCAGGCACTGGTGGACACCTTGCATGCTGCCGGCTATCGCCAGCGCAGCGATCCCGTCTGGTTGCAGTCGTTTGAGCCGCAGTCACTCAGACGGCTGCGGAAACTGACTGAGCTGCGGCTGGTGCAGCTGATTGCTGCCGACGGGATACCCGCAGATCTGCAGCAGCAGCCCGATGACGCCAGCAGGCTGCACAGCTATGCCGCCATGGCAACGGCGGCGGGCTTGCGTCAGATCAGCGACCATGCCGACGCGGTGGGTGTGGACAAGCACATCATCGCGCGCGCCGATACTGACGGCGCACTGCAGGCAGCCAACGCCAGCACCATGGTGGCCGCTGCGCACGCTGCGGGCCTGTGTGTGCATGCCTGGACATTCCGCGCGGAAAACGTGTTTTTGCCCGGCGCATTGCAAAGCAGTGCAGATCCGGCTGCCAGTGGCGATCTGGCCGCCGAACTGCGGTTTTATCGGGCGCTGGGCGTGGACGGTTTTTTTGTTGATCAGCCGGGTATTGCGGTAGCATTGTGGCGATGAAGGCAACCCACTGGCATATTCCGACACGCTGTCTGCTGGCCGCAGCGTTGTTGTGGCTGCCGCTGACGGCCGTCGGTAAAACCATCTACAAATACACCGACGAAAACGGCATTGTCCACTATACCGACCGGCCCCCGGAAGCCGATGTCGAGGTGGAAACGCGCCGCGTGCGGGTCGACACGGCCTCGGCCATACGCATGCGCACCGAGACCATTGGCGGTCGCCGACAACAGATCATCGACAACCTCATGCACGGCCCGGTGCAGATTGAACTGCGGCTGACCGAATCCGACAACGTGCGCACCGAGCCGCCGCTGCCGCGCCGCTTTGTTCTGGAGCGCGGCTACAGCGGCGAACTGGTGCGCTACCTGCCTCAGCGCAAGGACCGCAGCTGGAGTTATCAGGTGACTTCGCGGTTTGTGCCGGGCATGCCGAATGTGCAGGTCGATCGCGATCATCGCTACCTGCCGCCGTGGCCAGCCGGCCAGCAGTTCATCATCAGCCAGGGTTTTCATGGCCAGACCACCCACAACAGCCCGGACGCCATCTATGCGGTGGACATTCCGATGCCAGTGGGTACGCCGATTGTGGCCACCCGCGAAGGCGTGGTGATGGAAGTGCAGCAGGATTACTACGGGGCCGGTCAGGATCGCGAGCGCTTTGGTGCCCGCGCCAATGCCATCCGCATCCATCATGCCGACGGCAGCATGGCGATCTACGCGCATCTGGATGTGGAGGGGGCGCTGGTGCAGCCCGGTGATGTGGTACTGGCTGGCGAAACCATTGCCCGTTCCGGCAACACCGGCTTCTCTTCCGGCCCGCATCTGCACTTTGCCATTCAGGTCAATGCCGGCATGCGGCTGGAGTCGATACCGTTTCGTTTTCTGCAGGCCCGCGGCAAGCTGGTCGAACCCTTGACCGCCACGCGCATTACCGGAGTCAGACCCTGATGTCCTATCTGCAACAGCTGCAGTGCAGCCTCAGCGGCGAGCTGTTTCCGGCCGATCGTATCCAGCAGCTGTCACCGGCCGGCCGGCCCTTGCTGTGTCGCTACGATCTGGCGCGCATCCGTGCCGAGGTGGATCGTGATGTGTTCGCCCGGCGCAACGGTGGTTTCTGGAATTATGAAGAGCTGTTGCCGTGCCAGGATTATGCCCGCGTGCCACGGCTCGGCGAGATCCGGACGCCATTGATCCGCGTTGCCCATCCGCACATGCGCTTGACCATCAAGGATGAAGGCCGCCTGCCCACCGGCTCGTTCAAGGCGCGCGGGTTGGCGCTGGCGGTGGCGCGGGCGCGTGAATTGGGCATCGACAAGCTGGCCATGCCCAGCAACGGCAATGCCGGTGCGGCACTGGCGGCGTATGCCAGCCGCTGTGGCATGCGCTCGCTGGTGGTATGCCCGGCCGACAACACACCGCAGATGAACATTGATGAAATCCGCATGCAGGGTGCCGAGCTGGAACTGCTGGACGGCATGATTGACGACTGCGGCAAACGCGTGCGCGAACTGATTGCCGGCAGTGACTGGTTCGATGTTTCCACGCTGAAGGAACCGTACCGGCTGGAAGGCAAGAAAACCATGGGGCTGGAGCTGGCCGAGCAGTATGGCTGGAAGTTGCCCGATGTGATTGTCTACCCGACCGGTGGCGGCACCGGGCTGATCGGCATGTGGAAAGCGTTTCAGGAGCTTAAGGCACTGGGTTGGCTGGAGCAGGAACAACTGCCGCGCATGGTCGCGGTGCAGGCCAGTGGCTGCGCGCCGATCGTGCGCGCCTTTGACGAAGGTGCCGAGGAAGCCAAGCGCTGGGAGCACGCCGACACGCTGGCGGCGGGCATTCGGGTACCCGCCGCGGTGGGCGACCGGCTCATGTTGCAGACCTTGCGTGAATCCAACGGTACCGCCAGGGCGGTCAGCGACGACGACATTGTTGCCGCCTGGAAGCAGCTGGCACGCGATGAAGGTCTGTTGTTGTGCCCGGAAGGTGCCGCCACGCTGGCGGCGGCACAGCAGCTGGCAGACTGCGGCTGGATTCAGCCGGGTGAGGATGTGGTGCTGTTCAACTGTGCCACCGGTCTGAAGTATCCGCTGCCGGATTGAAAAGATTGCGGGATTAGGGAAACGTCAGCCTCAACTGCCGAGTTCCGTTTCGACATCGTTGCCAAACGCATCATTTCGCCCTGTGCCATCACCTCATGACACCGAATGGTGATGGGCATCACTGCGATGCAGAACAGCAGATGACTTGTTTCTCTGCAGCAGAGCAATGTGTCTTTTATTCCTGTGCCTGGTGATCTTCATGATCTTCCAGCAACTGAAGCTCTCCCATCGTCACCTTGCCGGGATTGTAGCGATCCATCAGCGCCTCCAATGCCTGTTCAGCCTGTTTGACTTCGAGTGGAAATGCGCCAGCCACAGCACTCAGGCCCATACGGCCGATGCGCAGACATCGCTCAGATGGCGTACGCTCTGCACCAATGGAGCATGAAAAGTCCTGTGTGCTGACGCTTGCACAGGTGTTGCCAACACGCGATCCGGTGCAAGAAAACTTCTCCTGACGAAGCAACTTGCGCGTTTTCCAGGCTTGCTGAAAAATACCGTATTGCTGAATCAGATCTTGAGCCATGCGCGTTCCCGCTTCCAACTGCTCATGTTTTAATGCTGACGCCATCTTGCGATTGAATTGACTGAACTGTTCAATGCCGGATTCGGCAGCGAGCGCCGACCATGCATAGGCACTGACTACATCTTGTTCGACATGCTGACCAAGATAGTGCATGACAGCCAAACGGTACTGGGAAAACTCGTCACCCGCATCTTTTGCCAGTCGCTGGTAAAGCTTGAACGCTTTGTTGAAGTCCTGATTTTCATAAGCTTGATCTGCCTGTAAGACGATTTCCTGTAATGCCTGAACGGCATTGGTATTGGCAGAACCACTGTTACCGAGTTGTGACCTTGCTGCAGGAGCATGCATGGTCAATAAAATGATCATCAATACGAAATTTGGCCTGTACATAATTTACCCTCTATCTAATGATCACGATCAGTACCACTGGGTGCCTCAGCAATAAGCTCGGGAACCTTCTATTCGGAATCATCATCGTCGTTGACTTCATCCTCAAACAACTCTAAATCACGCAGTTCCACTCTGCCGGGGTTGAACTCCTGCATGAGTAATTCCAAATGTTGCTCAGCTCTTTTTAGACGTAATGGAAAATTACCTGCTACAGAGTTCAGCCCTAGGCGCCCCATGCGTAGACATTTCGGCGGCGGCGGACGATCGGCCGCAATGCTGCAAGATGGACCGCTGGAGCTTATTCTTGAACAGCTATTCCCAACACGAGATCCAGTGCAGCTGAATTTTTCCTTTCGCAGCATCTTGCTGCTTGCCATGGCCTGCTGAAATACGCCATATTCTCTTATCAAACGGTTTGCAATGTCCTTAGCTTTTGCAAGGTCTTTATCATCAATCTTATTAGTGATAAGTAAGTTATATTGTTTAAACTCAGGAATGCCGGTTTCTGCCGCTAGAGTAGACCAGGCATAAGCCATGATATAGTTTTGCCTGACATGTTGACCGTTGGCATACATGTAAGCTATGCGATACTGCGAGAATTGATCCCAGGCTTGTTTGGATAGAATCTGATAAAAATTGAATGCAGTTTTGTAATTCTGCTTCTGGTAGGCATTGTCGGCACGGCTCACAAGCAAATGCAGGGATTGCACTGCATTAGTATTGACAAAACCGTCATTAACGCCAAACTGGGCTGTTGCTGAGAAACTCAGCAACAGCAGTATTAGTAAATTAAATTTATGAGATATTGACATCTTCAACTCATCGATAATTAAAAAATGAATATCCTGTTTAGGTCGATTATGACTGATCTGTTCAGGAATCAGGAACAGGAATGCTCTCTGGCTCCGGGCATGGGCCATTGACTGGAATACATTGTTCGACAGGTCCAGGAAAATCTGATCCACCACCGTTTCCACAGGGAAGGCTGCCAGAGCCAGTATCAGTCATGCCATCTGACAGCGAAGCGATAAATTGGTAGCCAACGCTCGAGCCACCACCGCATCTTACAGCCAGCAGGCCGGTGGTCTGGCCCAGGATGGTTCCTGCACTTGTCAGCGACCAGGTCTGTGATACCAGTGTGGCACCATCGCCAAAAGTGTCACAGACGAACTCGCGTGGTGGATTGGGGTTGATCATCTCACAGGTGGTGTTGGTGCTACCGGCGTATACAGATTGTGCCAGCAGCGCAGTCAGCGCTATGCTGCTAAACTTCAGTAGTAATTGTGCTGATACACTCGGGGTGTTGGGGGGAACTGTGTTCATAACGAATCTCCATTATCTTTGATCAGTAACATTCCATGTCTCTGATTCAACCCTTTCCCCCCTTTTTATGAATATCAGGCTAGCATTGAGCGATGTGCTTGTCAATTCGCTTTTTAAATAAACAGGTCTGGGTCATTATGAGCGTGCATATATGCATGGATGAGCCCGCCACGCTGGCGGCGGCACAGCAGCTGGCAGACTGCGGCTGGATTCAGCCGGGTGAGGATGTGGTGCTGTTCAACTGTGCCACCGGTCTGAAGTATCCGCTGCCGGATTGATGTCGATATCCCGTAATCAGCTCGGCTTGCTGCTCTTGGGATCTATATGGTTCGCCTGCCAGCAGGCTCCTACAATTCAAGCCATTGCATGCTTGGAGCCAGCCTGCAGGCTAACCATCCAGCTGCCGTAAGCCGGGTAGGAGCCTGCTTGCAGGCGAACATAAACTGGATGGTGCTTACAGGCTTGCCCATCAATGCAGCGGCGCGACAGGCTCCCGAGCGGCAGTGCCGCCCGGGCTGGATCAGGTGTTCAGTCCAGATCGTACTCCTGGCGAGTGTCCAGCACCAGACCATCGGCTGTGATGCGCAGCGTGGTGAAGTTCTGGCCCAGGTTGTCACTGTATTTGAGGTTGTTCTCGATCATTTCCCTGGTGCGCTGCAGATCGCGGTAGGCTTCCGGATCGTCGGATTCGTCGATGGATTCCATGGACAATGCCTGCTGCATGGTGTCATTGATGATCTGGTTGTAGCGTTTTGCATCAATGCCAGCAGTCAGCAGTGCATCAGGCATGACCTTGCTGCCCTGCAGCAGATCGCTCAGACCCGCCGTGGAGTTGGCACCGTAACTGATGCCGATGGCTTTCTCGGTCAACGCGGCATACACAGGCTGGTTCAGCATGCCCATGTCCGGCACATCAATCGGCTGCGGCTCGGCACCTGGTTCAAGTTCCACGCCATTGAGCTGCGGCAGAAACATCTGCCCCATGCCGAGCAGCATTTCGGCGTTGTCGGTATACAGGACGAAACTGCTGTCCAGTTTATCGAGCATGGCGGCGAGATCAAAATCCTCCGCGGAGAAATTGACGCTGCCGATGTCTGCAATCTGCATGGCGAAGCCGGTCAGATTGCCGATGAACGGTGGAATCGGTGCATTGGCAGCGTCCAGCAGCTGCTGCGCGGTGGCGTTCAGATCCTCCAGTGCTGCACACTGGAACGGATCGGCCAGTGCGGTCTCCGCCAGGCTGCGCATGGCCTTGATGCTGTTGCCCACACTGATGTTCATGGCCATGTTGAACAGACCGCCCGGATCGTTGCCAATCGGGGCATCCCCCAGCATGGATTGCACCAGCGCCTGGGTGCGCTGATCCAGCGCGGTGACCACACGGGTGCTGTAGGCCTGCCTGCTCAATTCGGTCAAGCCGATGCTGATTTGCGGCATGCGGCTGAGCAGGTCGTTCATTTCGCTCACGCATTGCGGATCCTGTGTGAAGTCCAGCATTTCCTGCAGGTCATCGTCGCCACTGCTGGCGGCCAGGGCAGACAGCATGCCGTGGGTCTGACTGCCGTCGTCGGCCAGCACCTGAAACATCGACGCCGGCTTGATGAAACCGCTGCCGATGTCGGAGAAGCCGTGCTTTTCGTTCATTTGTCGTATCGTCGCCGCGCTCATCGGCAGGGTGGGGAGCTGCTCGCCGAACACCATTGGCAACAGGGCGGCGGCGGTGGCATCCGGCAGTATGGCCGTGGTCAGTCGATCACTGCTGCTGCGCCAGTACAGACTGATCGGCGCGTCGTCTTTGTCGCCGTGCACGGCGTTGACCGGCTGGCCATCGACATCGACCACATCGGCGGTCAGTCGCAGTTCATCCACGGCATCGAGTATCAGCGCGTCCAGTCTGGCCTGATCGGCCACAGGCTGGGTGATCACCGGGAACAGCTCCAGCGCATACATCATGCTCTGGCCCTCGGTGGCCAGTCCGGTTTTCTCAGCCCATTGCTGCGGTGAGTCCACATCGGCAAGAAACGCCAGCAGTTTTTCCTGCAGCCGCAACACATGCGCGGCATCTTCGTCATCCAGCTCTGGCAGGTACAGCGGCTCGCTGGACAGATTCTGCAAGGTATCATTGAGCGGCATGACCATCTGTTCCCAGATGAAGGCCTGCAATTCCGCATCAACGTTTTCCAGATTGGTGAAGAAATAGGCGGTATCGGCCGGTACCCTGGCATAGGGATCGCTGGCACTTTCAGGCTTATCCTTGCCACAGCCTGCCAGCAGCAGCGCGGCGGTCAATACAGTGATTAGGCGAGTTGTCGACATGGTTTTATCCTCTAGTGTTTTACAACACTATAACACCTGTTTGGTTTTTTTCAACAGTCAGTGACTGTGCCATAGGTCATGATGATGGCTGACTGTGACGTCGTCATGACCGCATTGTCTTGCCATGTTCCTGGCTGCATGCACATGGTAAGCCGCTACCACAAGCCAGCATGGGAACCAACAGTGCAAGCTACAGCGTTTTCACTCCGGCAATCAGTTCCTGTGCCATCTTCTGTGCGTCACCGAACAGCATCTTGGTGTTGTCGGCCACGAACAGTGCGTTCTCGATGCCGGCAAAGCCGGTGCCGCGACCACGTTTGATCACAATCACATTCTTTGCCTGATCGACATTGAGAATCGGCATGCCGTAGATCGGGCTGGCGGTGTCATCGCGGGCGGCCGGATTGACCACATCGTTGGCTCCGATCACCAGCGCCACATCGGCCTGGCTGAAGGAGTCGTTGATGTCTTCCATATCCTCGATCAGGTCGTACGGCACCCCGGCCTCGGCCAGCAGCACATTCATGTGACCCGGCATGCGTCCGGCCACCGGATGAATGGCAAATTTCACGCGCACACCGCGTTTGCGCAGGATCTGCGTCAATTCCCAGATCTTGTGCTGTGCCTGAGCCACCGCCATGCCGTATCCGGGCACAATGATCACGGTCTCGGCATAGGCCATGAGAATGGCACCATCGACTGCCTCAATGGCGGTCATGCTGCCGTCGCCACCGGCGGCAGCGGCACCATCATCGCCGGTGCCAAAGCCGGCGAACAGCACGTTGGACAATGGCCGGTTCATGGCTTTCGCCATCAGTTGTGTGAGCATGGTGCCGGCCGCGCCGACCACCACGCCGGCAATCATCATCGCCGGTATGTCCAGCACATAACCTTCCAGGCCCACCGCCAGTCCGGTCAGTGCGTTGTACAGCGAGATCACCACCGGCATGTCGGCACCGCCGATCGGCAGCGTCATGAGCACGCCAAACACCAGCGCTAGGGTGAAAAACGCCAGCATCAGCGTGCCCGCCGACAAGCCATCGGTGTGGATGCCGGCCACCACCATGAAGCCGGACACCAGGGTGGCAGCAAACAGCAGCAGATTGACCCACTGCTGGCCGGGAAAGCGCCAGTTGCGCTTCATCCAGCCCTGCAGTTTGGCGAATGCGATCAGCGAACCGGAAAACGCCACCGCGCCGATCAGCGCACCGCTTCCGGCGATCACCGCCAGCAGCAGACCGGCATCGTGGCCGCCCTGGATGCGCAACAGTTCGACCGCAGCAATGGCAGCGGCCGAGCCGCCACCCATGCCGTTGTATAGCGCGATCATTTGCGGCATGTCGGTCATCGGCACCCGCCGCGCGCTGACCAGCGCCAGCACGCCGCTGACGGCAATGGCAATGATCATCAGCAGGTAATTGCCCATCACTTCCGGATGCACAAAGCTGACCAGCACCGCCAGCGCCATGCCCAGGCCGGCCAGCACAATGCCGCGGCGGGCGGTGACCGGGCTGCTCATCGCGCGCAGTCCCAGAATCAGCACCAACGCAGCGACAAAATACGCCGCGGGAATGACGAACTGGTTCATCCACTCGGGCATCATGACGAGGTCTCCTCGGCAGCACGCTCGGCGCGCTGCTCCTGCTGGTCACTGCGCTTGAACATCTGCAGCATGCGCTCGGTGACCACGTAACCGCCGACCACGTTGCCAGCGCCGAGGAACACGGCGACGAAGCCGATGACCTGTTCCATGGTGGTTTCCGCCTGGCCCAGCGCCACCATGGCACCGACCAGCACAATGCCATGGATGAAGTTGGAGCCCGACATCAGCGGCGTGTGCAGCACCGCCGGCACTTTCGAGATCAGCTCGAAGCCGGCCACGGCGGCGAGCATGATCACATACAGGGTCAGAAAACCTTCCATTTTCGTTACTCCTTGTCGGCGTAGAGTTTGTGCACGATGCGACCGTCCCGGCTCAGCACGCAGCCGGCGATGACTTCGTCATCAAAATCCGGTGCCACCTGTGCTTGCTCGTCAAACACCAGTTTCAGCAGTTCCAGCAGATTGCGGGCGTACATTTCGCTGGCGTGCAGCGGCGCGCGGCTGGGCATGTTGACCACCCCGGCAACGATGACGCCATTGACGTTGATGGTTTCGCCACGCTGGGTTAGCTCACAGTTGCCGCCGGTCTCGGCGGCCAGATCAACGATCACCGCACCAGACTGCATGCCCTCGACCATGGCTTTGGTGATGATCTTCGGTGCCGGCCGACCGGGGATGGCAGCGGTGCTGATGACCACGTCTGCTTTGGCCAGATGCTCGGCCAGCACGTCGGCCTGTTGCTGTCTTTCTGCCTCGGTGAGGTCGCGGGCATAGCCACCCTCGGTCTCGGCGTCGACGCCGGTATCAATCATGCGTGCCCCCAGTGACTGCACCTGCTCGCGTGCGGCCGCACGGATGTCATAGGCTTCCACCTGGGCACCCAGCCGACGACAGGTGGCGATCGCCTGCAGGCCGGCGACACCGGCGCCGATGATGACCACCTTGGCCGGACGCAAGGTACCGGCGGCGGTGGTGAGCATGGGAAACACCCGCGGGCACAGATCGGCCGCAATCAGCGCCGCCTGGTAACCGGCGATGGTGGCCTGGGATGACAGCACGTCCATGCTCTGGGCGCGGGTGATGCGTGGCACCAGCTCCATGCCCAGCGCCAGATGCTGGCCCTGACGCAGATCGTCGAGCAGATGATCGTGCAGGCCCGGCAGCATCTGGCCGATCAGGGTACGGCCTGATTCCAGAGGTTTGAGGGTTTCGTGTGTCGGAGGATTGATCCACAGCAGGACATCACAGCCCTGCATCGTGGATTGGGCATCGTCGAGCAGCTTGGCACCGGCGTCCGCATAGGCCTGGTTGCTGAAACCGGCCTCGGCACCGGCATCGCGCTGCACCTGCAGCGTGTGGCCCTGATCGATCAGCTTGCGACAGCTGGGCGGATCCAGCGCCACGCGCCGCTCACCGCTGCCATGTTCCTTGAGAATGGCGATTGTGGCCATGAACAGATTCCCTGACTGTGGACAAGACCATCATTGTAATCTGCACGCGGTGTGGATGCATGGCTGGATGCTGCCAACAAGGTCTACCTGTCTGCAGTTGAGACAGGATGCCGGATCGCAACCAACATGACTGAGCCATGGGAGAATCTGTCCGCAGGAGGATCAGAGTGCTTTGGCGGCAATGCTGATTGGTAGATACAGCTTGTTCTGCAAATGGCTGATTTGATCTTCGAGTTTCTGCAATTGATCGGCGTAGTAATCCGCGTCGGCCACATCTTTGAACTGGAGTTGGCCGTCTTCGGATTGCCACGATCGCCTGTTCAGATGCAACCAGAGACTGAGATCATGATAACGTTGCGCGATGTCCAGCTCGGTTTGCTGTATTTGTTTCACCTGTTCGACTTCGGCCAGCTGGGAAGTGATGCTATTGTCAATGAGAATGGCTCGTGAAGCGGTGTCGAGATCTGAAAGTTCTGTTGCGACTTCATGCAGTGTTTGCCTGAACTGGGCGTTGAGCTGCAGATAGGTCTGCCAGCGGGAGACGATGGATTGCTGCACAGAGCTGACCAATTGCTGAGCATCGTTGAAATCAACGTCAGCCTCCAGGTAGGCTGGTGATAGCAATGGAATCAGCGCATCAATGTCGTTGTTCTCAGAGTACAGTTGGTACCACTGCACACGCATTTCCAACAACTTGGCCATGTGATCAAGATGGATCTGCTCCAGTTGCCCAAGCTCATCGCTGCCGACGGCTGTAAGCGGCAAATAGTCATCAATTGACTGATTATTATTGACCTTTTCAGTCAGTTCAGTTCTGATCGATGCGAGATTGATCAGGGTGTCAAGCAATTGCTCAGGGATCGCAGTCTGGCACTGTTCAACGTTGTAGGATGCCAGTGCAAAGTCAATGACTTGCGTTGCTGTTTGCTTTACCGGTTCTCCCTCAACGCAGCGTGGCAGGAATTTCCAGTGTTCGACGGCGTTGGTGACAGAATCAAACACGCCGGGAGCCGAACTGTCCAGCACCGTGATGTCTTCTGCGCGGCCAATGGTATTGATGGTGAATTCAAGCCGCACCCAGCCTTCGACACAATAAAGTGCAGCAAAGTAGGGGAAAGCGGGTTGTTGCCGCTCAACGATGGCAACATCCTGATCGAGTGTTTTGCACAGCGCATGATCTTCAGCAAAAAGGCGCATCGGCAGCAGGCTGTAAAAACAGCATATCGCCAAAATCAGGTAATGTCTGAAATTTTCAAGCACGGTTGTAAGCCCTTGGTTTAATCCTTCAAATCAAAGATAAACTATCAGCAGGCTGCGCGCAAATGTTCCCGGCAAGCAGCCAGTCGCGCCGGTGTGCCCACATCGTGCCAGCCTCCCTGGAGCAGTTCGGCGGCAATCAGTTGCTGTTTGGCCTTGCTTTGCAGTAGCGGTGCCAGCGGTCGGGGCTGGCCGTCATCGGGTATGCCTGCCAGCAGTGCCGGGTGCATCGCGGCCAGGCCGCTATAGGTGTAGGTGGGTGCTGCATGGGCCGTCTGCAGCAGGCCGTCGTGCAGGCTGAAATCACCGCGCAGATGATGCGCCGGATTGGGCACCAGCAGCAACAGGGCCTGCGGGCCGCTGGCTTGCAGTGACGCCTGCACCAGTTGCCGGTAATCGCAGGCCACATGCACATCGGCATTGACCAGCACGAACGGCTCGTCGCGCAGCAGTCTGCGGGCATGCACGATGCCGCCCAGGGTTTCCAGTGCCTGCGGCTGCTCATCGGAAAAGCGGATGCGCATGCCGTGGTTGGCAGCGTTTGCCACATGGGCATGCAGCTGTGCTGCCAGGTGGTGCGTGTTGATGACAAGCTGTTCGATGCCGGCCTGCGCCAGCTTCAGCAGATGCCAGTCCAGCAGGGTGCGACCACCGACCTCGACCAGAGCCTTGGGACAGTGATCGGTCAGCGGGCGCAGTCGCTCACCACGACCGGCGGCCAGAATCAGCGCCTGGGTGATCACGGTGCCGGCTCATGGGTTGCGGGCGGACGCTTGCCGAGCAGGCCAAGCAAAGGCTGCGTGGCAGGGTACAGCGCTGCGGTATGCAGCAGATGACGGTAAAAACCGGGCTGCAGCGCAAGATACTGCGGCTTGTGGTCGCGCAGTGCTAGGCGGGCAAAAATGCCCAGCACTTTCAGTTTGCGCTGCATGCTCATGGCGTCGCACCACTGCAGCCATTGTTGCGGTTGCACCTGCAGTTGCAGACTTTGGCGGTGCTGTTCGTACCAGTTCACCAGACGCTGACGTGGCCACTGGATGTAGCGGTCCACCAGCCAGGAGATCAGGTCATAGCTGATCGGTCCGCGCACGGCATCCTGATAATCGATGATGCCGGGGTTGTTGTCGCTGGTCTGCAGCAGGTTGCAGCTGTGCAGATCACGGTGCACAAACACCTGCGGCTGCTGCAGTGCCTGCTGACACAGCCAGTCACAGACCTGATGCCAGTCGCGCCGCTCGGCGTCGCTGAACGGCTGCTGCAGCCAGGCGTCGGCATACCACTGCGGCAGCAGGTCCATTTCCTGCTGCAGGCTGGCCTGGTCATAGTCGGGCAGGCCGCTGGCATCGACCTCCAGCGCCAGTCGCTGCAGCAGCACAAATATGTCGCCGTACAGCGCATCGGCGTTGTCGCTGGTGACCGCGTCGCGATAGAGCCTGTCGCCGAGATCCTCCAGTAGCATGGCACCCAGTCCGGCATTGCTGGCATGGATCTGCGGTGCGTGCAGACCGGCGCGGTGCAGCCGTGCGGTGACATCCAGAAAGCGGCGGAACTCATCAATCGCGGCCGCATCCAGCGGTGCCGCATCCATCAGCACCAGACTGTCTGCAGCCTGCGTATCGTTGCGCTGCAGGCGAAAATAGCGCCGCGCGCTGGCGTCTCCGGCCACCGCTTCGGGCTGCCAGCTGCAGCCGGTTTGAGCGCTGGCCCAGTGCAGCAGCGACTGCAGCCGGGCATCACCGGCAAGCTGGTCAGTACTCATGCCGGGGTGCTTCGTGCTGGCTGTTGTCGAGGGCATCGATGCTGTGTTGCAGTGCTTCCAGCAGGGCGTGCAACTGTCCACTGCGGACGCTGCCCAGCGGTGCCAGCAGGCGCTGCTCGAATTCCAGCACGCGCGGGGCGATCTGGTCATGCAGTTGCTGACCGCTGCGACTCAGCCGCAGGTGCTGGCGGCGGCGGTCGCGGGTGGACTGATCGCTGGCGATCAGCCCCTGCTGTTGCAGGGCACGCACGGCGCGATGCATCGACACCTTGTCCATGCCGGTGTGCTCGCCGAGTTCGCTGGCGCTGCTGGCGGGAAAGCGGGCGATCACCGCCAGCACCCGCCATTCGGCAATGCTGAGGCCGAACTGCTGCTGATACTCGGCGGCGATGCCGCGGCTGATGGCGGCGCTGAGCCGGATCAGCCGATAGGGCAGAAAGCGCTCCAGGTCGATGGCGCTGGCCGTCTGCGCGCCCTGTTCGTGACTGGCTTGCTGCGCACTGTCTGGCGGCTGGCCGGCGGTGTGGGTAGATGGTTTCATATGTAACTAACTGGCCGTTTGTGCCATAATACTACGAACGATTCACGGCGTGGATCATGTTGCGATCCAGCCACCAGAAAACCACCAACCGGAGAGTCCCATGAACGCATCCGCATCGTCAGTTTCACCGGATCCGCAAGCACGTGACAACCCGCTGGGGCTGAGCGGCTTCGAGTTTGTCGAATTTGCCGCGCCCGATCCGGCGCAGCTGGACAGCCTGTTCACACGCATGGGTTTCACCCATGTGGCCAATCACCGCACCGCACCGCTGGCGCTGTACCGTCAGGGCGATGTCAATTTTGTCGTGCATCAGCAGGCGAGCGGTTTTGTGCGCGACTTTGTCGCCGCCCATGGTCCCTGCTGCACCGGCTTTGCGCTGCGTGTGGACGATGCGGCAGCTGCCTATCAGCATTGTCTGCAGCGTGCCGCGCAGGCACATCCGGCGGCGGCCGAACTGGCCATCCGCGCACCGGCGCTGGAGGGTATCGGTGGCAGCATTCTGTATCTTTGCGATCATCGCGACGGCACCGTGTTCACCTCGCAGTTCGAGTTTCTTGATGGCGTTGATCCGCATCCGCGCGGTTTCGGGCTGAGTTTCATCGACCACCTGACCCACAACGTCATCGATGGCAACATGGGTCAGTGGGCGGATTTCTACAGCCGGCTGTTCAACTTCTACGAGGTCAAGTATTTTGACATCAAGGGTCAGCAGACCGGCCTGCGCTCGCAGGCGATGACGGCCCCCGACGGTTGCATCAGCATACCCATCAACGAGTCGTCCGATCCCAAGTCGCAGATCAACGAATACATCGATCAGTATCACGGCGAAGGCGTGCAGCACATTGCCCTCTACACCGACAACATCTACCAGACCGTTGAAGCCATGCATGCGCACGCGGTCAAGTTTCTGGACACCCCGGACACCTATTACCAGGTGATAGACCAGCGCATCCCCGAGCATGGTGAAGACGTCGATCGCATGCGCGAAAACTCCATTCTGATCGATGCCGAGCCGGATGATTCCAGCAAGCAGCTGCTGCAGATCTTCACCGAGACCAACATCGGTCCGATCTTTTTCGAGATCATCCAGCGCAAGGGCAACAAGGGCTTTGGTGAAGGCAACTTCACCGCCCTGTTCGAAGCCATCGAGCGCGATCAGCAACAACGCGGCGTGCTTTGACGCCGACGCAGGAGCAACAGCATGGCCAGACAATACATTCCGATCCGACACACTGAAGGAGACACCGGACGCCAGGCGCACTGCAATCTGCCCGCCGGCAGCTACGAGCGAGAGCTGGGCAAGGAGGGCTTTTTCGGTCCGGCCACGCACATGTACCATCCGCGCCCGCCCACCGGCTGGGTGCGTTTCGAGGGCCCGTTGTCTCCGCGTGCGTTTGACGCCAATCTGCTCACGGCGGCCGGCGACTCACCGTGGCAGGCGGCCGAGCTGCTCAGCAACAACCACTGTCGCGTGCGCTTCTGGCAGGCCAACGCATCCATGGATCATCTGGTGCGCAATGCCGATGGCGACGAGCTGCTGTTTCTGCACGCAGGCAGTGCCGAACTGTACTGCGATTATGGCCATATGAGCCTGCGCGAGGGCGATTACCTGATGCTGCCGCGCAGCACCATGTGGCGGCTGGAGCACACCGCGCCGATCCAGGCATTGCTGATCGAGGCCACCAACACCAGCTACATGCTGCCGGACAAGGGGCTGCTTGGCCCGCATGCGATTTTCGATCCGGCCATGCTGGATGTGCCGGCGCTGGATGATGCTTTCCGGGCGCAGGCCGATGGCGACACCCGGGTGCTGATCAAACGCCAGCAGCAGCTCACCACCATGCATTATCCTTACAACCCGCTGGATGCCATCGGCTGGCACGGCGACCTCATGCCAGTGCGCATCAACTGGCGCGATATCCGGCCGCTGATGAGCCATCGCTACCACCTGCCACCGTCGGCACACACCACCTTTGTCGCCGGTCGCTTTGTCGTCTGCACCTTTGTGCCGCGGCCGTTCGAGACCGATGCCGATGCCATCAAGGTGCCGTTTTTCCACAACAACGACGACTTTGACGAAGTGATTTTCTATCATGCCGGCGAGTTCTTCTCGCGCGACAACATTCACCCCGGCATGCTCACCTGGCATCCCTGCGGCTTCACCCACGGCCCGCATCCGAAAGCGCTGAACAACATGCTGCAGCAATCGGCTGCAGGCACCAACGAAGTGGCGGTGATGATCGATACCCGCGATGCCCTCAATGCCGGCAGCGCCGCCGAACAGGTCGAATGGGACGGCTATGCGGCGTCCTGGCAGCAACCACAAGGAGACTGATTGATGAAACTGGCAACACTGAAACAGGGCGGCCGCGACGGCACGCTGATCGTGGTCAGCCGTAACCTGCAACACTATGTCGAGGCCACCGCTGTCGTCGCCACGCTGCAGCAGGCGCTGGAGCGCTGGGATCAGCACGCGCCGCGCCTGAACAGTCTGTATGAGAGCCTGCACGACGGCACTGCCCAGGCACAGCCGCTGCAGCCACAGCAACTGGCCGCGCCGCTGCCGCGCGCCTATGAGTTTCTTGACGGCAGTGCCTACCTGCCGCATGTCGAGCGCGTGCGCAAGGCGCGCGGTGCCGAAGTGCCGGAAAGCTTCTACACCGATCCGCTCATGTACCAGGCCACCGCAGCCGGTTTTTACGGCCCCACCGACGACATTCCGGTGGGCGATGAGGCCTGGGGCATCGATCTGGAGGCGGAAATCATCGTCGTCACCGACGATGTGCCGATGGGCGTGAGCGCCGCCGACGCCGCTGGACACATTCAGCTGATCGGTCTGGTCAACGATGTCTCGCTGCGCAACCTGATTCCCGGCGAACTGGCCAAGGGCTTCGGTTTTCTGCAGTCCAAACCGCGCTCGGCGTTGTCGCCGGTGCTGGTGACCCCGGATGAGCTTGGCAGTGACTGGCGCGACAGCAAACTGCACCGGCCACTGGTTTCCCATCTCAACGGTGAGCTGTTCGGTCAGCCCGAGGCCGGTGAGGACATGCAGTTTTCCTTTGCCGAGCTGATTGCGCACGCGGCGAAAACCCGCCCGCTGGTGGCCGGCAGCATTGTCGGTTCCGGCACCGTGGCCAATCAGGACACCGCACGCGGCGCTTCCTGTCTGGCAGAAAAACGCATGCTGGAAATCATTGCCGAGGGCAAACCGAGCACCGCGTTTCTCAAGTTCGGTGATCGCATGCGCATCGAGATGTTCAACGCCGCCGGAGAGTCGATTTTCGGGGCCATTGATCAGCAAGTGATCGCGGCACAGGCATGAACGCCGTCAGCGGTACCGATCTGCTGCTGTACGACTACTGGCGCAGCACCGCCGCTTACCGCGTGCGCATTGCGCTGCAGCTGAAAGGACTGGCGTATGAACAGCGCAGTGTTCATCTGGTGCGCGATGGTGGCGAGCAGCGCCAGCCGGTGTATGCCGCGCTGAACCCGCAACAGCTGGTGCCAACCCTGGTGCATGGCGAGAGCGTGCTGACGCAGTCGCTGGCGATCATTGAGTATCTGGACGAGACCTGGCCGCAGCCGGCGCTGCTTCCGGCCGAGCCATTGCGACGGGCGCAGGTGCGCACACTGGCCCAGGTCATCGCCTGCGACCTGCACCCGCTCAACAATCTGCGCGTGCTGCAATATCTCAGCGGCGAGCTTGCTGTCAGCGATGCTGCAAAATCCAGCTGGTACCAACACTGGATGAGCCAGGGCTTGCGCACGGTGGAGGCATTGCTGACCCGTTATGGTCGTGCGGCAGCGTTCTGTGATGGCGAGCAGCCAGGTCTGGCCGACTGTTGTCTGGCGGCACAGATTTACAACGCGCGGCGGTTTGCCTGTGAATGGGAGTGTTATCCGCTGATCAGGCAGATCATCGCTTCCTGCGATGCACACCCGGCATTTCAGCGCGCCGCACCCGAACAGCAACCCGATGCCGCCTGAACGTGGCACAATCTGACTCTGGTCGGCGTCGCGAGCCAAAGACGCATGCCACAGAGATATTCATGGAACCTGTACCCATTGTGCGGGTCTGGTTTCAGTTGCCGTACTCACATAAAATTCAGGCCCATACTGACATTCGCAACCGGATGATCCGAGGAAACGACATGCCCTGCAAAGTTCTGCTCAGCTTAATCGCCGCCTTGCTGCTGGCTGCCTGCGCCACGACATCACCGCCCGATCCATCGCTGTTCAACGACACCGAGGCGGCCATCCAGCGTGCCGTCAATGCCGGTGCCGAGCAGTCCGCTCCGGTGGAATTGCGGTTTGCCCGCGAGCGGCTGGAGTTTGTCAAAAACACGGCCATGCCGAACGAGGATTATGAGCTCGCCAGCTGGCGTCTGGCGGAGGCGCAGCTGGATGCGCAGCTGGCCTATGTCAAGGCCCAGACCTTCATGGCGCGGGAGAGCGAGGCGGCGGCCAAGGCCGAAGTTGATCGCCTGCGTGCCAACATCATCGATGCCTATGGTGCCGATGCGCTGCCGGGAGAACTGCAATGAAGCGCCTCATCGTCATCACCGTGCTGGTGCTGCTGACCGCCTGTGCCAGCCAGCCGCAGCGCGACCTGCGTCTGGATCGTCTGCGTGACCAGCTGGCGGCGCTGAAAGCCGACAGCGAGGCGGAGCTGCTGGCACCATTGATGATCAGTGACGCCGAACGCGCCGTGCGCCAGCTCGAGGCCGCAGGCAAAGGCGTTGATCTGCGCAATCATCTGGCCTATCTGGCCGAGCGTCGCATCGAACTGGCGGTGGCTGAAGTGCAGCGCAAACAGGCGCAGACCGGAACCCGTCACTGGCAGGAGCAGGCCGCCGAATTGCGCGTGACCATCAGCAGAATGCAGGCCGAGCAGGCGCGCATGGAAGCCGAGCAGGCACGCCTGCTGAGTTCGGCGCAGGCCGAAGATGCCGCCCGCGCCCGCAATGAGGCCGAATCGGCGCGCGAAGCGCAGTTGTCGGCGTCCGAGCGCGCCAAGCTGGCCCAGCAGGAAGCCGAAACCGCGCGCAAGCTGGCCGCAGCCAGGGCGCAGGAAGCCGAACTGGCCAAGCGCGAAGCCGAACTGGCCAGTCAGCAGGCCGAATCACTGCGCCGGAGGCTGGAACACATGCAACTGCGCGAAACCGATCGCGGCGTGGTGGTCACCCTCGGTGATGTGCTGTTTGCCAGTGGTGAAAGCGAGCTCAAGGATGCCGCCGCGCAAAATGTCACCGATGTGGTCGACCTGCTTGCCGCCGAGCCGGACAAGCGCATCCGCATCGAAGGACATACCGACAGTTCGGGCGATGCCGGCTTCAACCTGCAGCTGTCGGAACAGCGCGCCCAGGCAGTGCGCAATGCCCTGGTCAATGCCGGGGTCGCGCCTGATCGCATCACCGTGGTCGGCCTGGGTGAAGATTTTCCGATCGCCAGCAACGACACCGCCGAAGGCCGCAGCCAGAACCGCCGCGTGGATGTGATCCTGCTGGACGAATAGCGTCAGTATGCTGCTGGGCAAATAGCGTCAGTGTGCCGGATTCGCTGCGCTTATCCGGCTTAAGACGAGCCTGGTTTTGTAGACCCCATGGATTGCATTGCAAGCGCAGCTTCGCGTGTTGCGATGCAATCCATGAAGTCTTGATGATTGGACAATTATTGCGCCAAAAAAAATCCATTTGGCACAATAAGTTGCAATGCAATCCATATCAGGATGGATAAGCGCAGCGCATCCGGCAACACCTGAGTGGTTCACCTCTGTGTAATCGGTGTAATCTGTGGATCATTAAATTCTCAGGTTAATCCACAGATTTCGCAGATGACACAGATTGGGCACGACGCAACCGGCCAGCAATCAAGCAATGCAGGTAGGCACGTAGACCCCATGGATTGCATCGCAAGCGCAGCTTCGCGTCTTGCGATGCAATCCATGAAGTCTTGCGGATTGGACAATTATTGCGCCAAAAAAAATCCATTTGGCACAATAAGTTGCAACGCAATTCATATCAGGCCGGATAAGCGCAGCGCATCCGGCGTTGGGCTGTGCCACTGCGTTCTGTCTGCAAGCTCTACTTCAGCTCAAAATACGCCGTCACAAACCAGCCCTTGGCGTCCATCCAGTATTGCTGCAGCTTGAGCCCGGCCTCGGCCGCCATGGCCTCAAAATCCGCCAGCGTGTATTTGTGTGAATTCTCGGTGTGAATGTCGTCACCGGTGGCGAACGCGAAGCGGCGTCCGGCGATGCTGACCTGCTGGGCCACTGCGCTGACCAGATAACTTTCCATGCGCTGTTCTACCGGGTTGAAACGCGCCTCATGATGCCATTGTGCCAGGTCGAAATCGGCACCCAGTTCGCGGTTGATCCGCGCCAGCAGGTTTTTGTTGAACGCGGCAGTGACCCCGGCTGCATCGGCATAGGCCGGAATCATGATGTCGGTGGATTTGAGCAGGTCAAAGCCGATCAGCAGTCCGGCGTGCACGCCATCGCGCGCCGCCGAGCAGATGTCGTGGATGCGGGAGAGAAACCCGCGCGCCTCGGCGTGGGTGAAATTGCCGATGGTGGAGCCGGGAAAATACACCACGCGCCGCCTGCAGCGCGGGCAGATGTCCAGCGCCTGCAGATTGATCGGCTGGGTGTAGTCAGCCTGCAGCGGCTGCACCAGCAGATGCGGGAACTGGTAGCGCAGCACGTCGGCGGCAGCCTGCAGTGCCGCGGCGGAAATCTCAATCGGGGTGTACGCCTGTGGCTGTTGCAGCGACTCCAGCAGCAATCGGGTCTTGATGCCGGCACCGGAACCAAATTCGATCAGATGCACATGGGTGCCGAGGAAACGGCTGATGGCAGCGGCGTGCTGCTGATGGATCTCGATGTCGCAGCGGGTGATGTAATATTCCGGCGTCACGCAGATGGCTTCAAACAGCGCCGAGCCAAGCTCGTCGTAGAGATATTTGCTGGGGATTTCCGGTTGCGGCTGACTGAGCCCGTCAATCACATCCTGCAGAAAGCGCTGCTGCTCGGCGGTCTGGTTCATTGCTTGGTTTCCTTGTACCTGCTTGCTGGCTTGCTCAGCGGCATGGGTCGGTGCACAGGCGGCAGCGCCAGCCTGTGCGGTGATCAGACATCACGCGCCAGGCGCACTCCACTGAATTGCCAGCGGTCCTGTGGGTAGAAAAAATTGCGATAGCTGCTGCGGATGTGACTTTCCGGCGTGGCACATGAGCCGCCCTTAAGCACATACTGATTGGCCATGAATTTGCCATTGTACTCGCCGATGGCACCTGCTGCCGGGCTAAAGCCCGGATACGGACTGTAGCTGCTGGCGGTCCACTCCCAGACGTGGCCGAACATGCCGGCCAGTGCAGCATTGCCGCTGGCGGGCATGGCAGCCTGCCAGATCCCTGATTCGGCGAATTGCCCGCGCTGTCCGCCCAGTCCGTGCTGTCCACATGGCGATTGCGCGGCATGTTCCCATTCCGCTTCGGTGGGCAGGCGTGCCTGGCACCAGCTGGCGTAAGCGCTGGCCTCATACCAGCTCAGATGGCTTACCGGGGCGTGTTCCTGTAGCGGCTGCAGACCGGCCAGGGTGTACTGCTGCCACTGTCCGTCATGCCGTCGCCAGTAGCACGGGGCGGTGATCGACGCCTGCTGCAACCAGGCCCAGCCATCGCTGTGCCAGTGTTCCGCCCGGGTATAGCCATCGTCGTTGATGAAGCGCAGATACTCGCCGTTGCTCACTGGACGGCTGGCGAGCGCGTAATCACCGTGCAGCAGCTGCCGGTGGCGTGGGGTCTCGTTGTCGAAGCAAAAGCCGTCGCTGGCCGCTGCCCCGATGCTGGTCATGCCGGCCGGAAAATCGATCCATTGCAGTTCGCCACAAGGCAACGGTGGCGGCAGTGGCTGACCCAGTGCTGGTGCCAGCGGATTGTGGCTGAAGGCATGCAGCAGATCGGTGAGCAGCAACTCCTGATGCTGTTGTTCATGGTTCATGCCCAGCCGCAGCAAGGCCAGCAGCCGCGCCAGCTGCCTGCTGTCGGAGGCGTGACCATGCCGATCAAGCAGCGCAGCCAGACGTTGGTCAATGGTTTCACGGTAGTCGATGACCTCGGCCACCGTGGGGCGGCTCAGCATGTGCCGCTGCGGTCGGCTGTACTGCTGACCGATGCCGTTGTAGTAGGAATTGAACAGCTCGCAATAGGCAGGATGATGCCAGGCGTAACCTGGCTCCCCGGCCAGCAGAAAGGTCTCAAAAAACCAGGTGGTGTGGGCCAGATGCCACTTGGCCGGGGAGGCAAATGCCGCACCCTGCAGGTTCAGGTCTTCCGCATCCAGACCGGCCACCCGTTGCAGCGAAGCCTGTCGCACCGCTTGCCAGGCAGCCACCAGTTCGTCCGCGTGGGTAGCGAGTTCGGCCTCCGCGAGCCGGTTCCAGGCCCCGTCAAGCGCGCTGGAATCAGCCTTGCTGGTGGTTGCCCCGGTGGCCTGAGGATCAGTCATGACGCTATTCTGCTGGCACAAAGTGTCAGGTTCAAGTCAGGCTGTGCTGGATATTGCGCATGGCTGCGGCGTAATCGCTGCAAATCTGCTGCCGCTGCACATGCCTTCCATTGACCACCACGTGGCGACCAGCCGACCACACATCGCGCACCATGTCCGACCCGGCAGCGAACAGCCAGCCGTCGATGAGGTTGCTGCGATTGAGGTGGTCCATGCCGCAGACACTGCCGTCCAGATGCAGCAGATCCGCCCAGTGGCCGCTGGCAATCACCCCGCTGCGGCGTTGCAATGCCTGCGCTCCGCCGCGCAGGGCATGCCGGTACAGGGCCTCGCCTTGGGCGTCGATGTTGTCGGCGATGTCGCCAGGCTGCAGCACCTGGCGTCGCTGCTGCAGCAGACGCTGGGTGTATTCCAGCAGGCGCAGCTCCTCGGTCACGCTGATGCGGATGTTTGCGTCTGTGCCGATGCCGCTGTGTCCGCCCATGGCCAGCCAGTCGGGCAGGGCAAACACGCCGTCACCAAGATTGGCCTCGGTCTGCGGACACAGGCCAATGCTGCAGCCGGTCTGCTGCAGCGCCTTGAGCTCCGCCGTTGTGGCATGGGTGGCGTGGACCAGGCACCAGCGCTGATCGATGTTGGTGTTTTCCAGCAGCCACTGCAGCGGCGGCAGCCCCAGATGCTGCTGCACCGAGGTGACTTCCGCGCGCTGTTCGGCGACATGAATATGCAGGGGCTGCTGCGGCTGCAGTTGTTGCAGCAGACACTGCAGTTGGGCCGGACTGACGGCGCGCAGTGAATGTGCCGCCATGCCCAGTTGCGTGTCAGCGGCGTGATGATCCAGACAGCCATTGATTGCCTGCAGCAGGCGCAGATAGTCATCCACGCTGTTGCCGAAGCGCAGTTGCTGCGCTGCCAGCGCCCTACCATCGGCATCGGCCTGGGTATACAGCACCGGCAACAGGCACAGGCCGATGCCGCTGTCGGCGGCGGCGGCCAGTATGCCCTGCGCCATCTGTTCCAGCGGCTGGTAATGGCTGCCGTCAGCGGCATGATGCACGTAGTGGAATTCGGCCACGGCGGCGAATCCTGCTTCCAGCATTTCCATATACGCCAGCCGGCTGATGGCGCTGAGGCTGTCGGGTGTGAGCGCATTGGCGAGCCGGTACATGTGCTCCCGCCAACCCCAGAAATTGCGCTTGTCAGCGCTGTCCAGACGTTCACTGCAGCCGGCCATGGCGCGCTGGAAAGCGTGGCTGTGCAGGTTGCAGATGGCGGGCACCAGGTGGCGACAGGACCAGTCGCAGGGCTGTTGCCGGCGCTGGGCCGGGTCGACGTTGCTGTGCACCGCGCTGATCATGCCATCGGCATTGATATCGACCACGACCTGGGCATGCCAGCCGTCCGTCAGCAAGGCATGGTCCGCATAAATTCGACGACTCTGGTGCAGTGGCATAATGCTTATGGCGCATGGACGCTGGGGATGAACACAGACATTATTGCTGATCAGGTCACCACAGTCACCTGCGCCTGGCTCAGCTGACAGGATTCACCATGACAGAGGAACAAGTCGATCCAGCGTCGGGCAGCGTGCTGCGACATGCCCATCTGTACTCGCCCGGCACGGCCGCCAGCCTGCATCTGCGCGATGCGGCCGTGGTCATGTCTGCTGGCCGCATCGACTGGTGCGGTGCGGATGACCGGCTGCCGCAGCGGTATCAGCAACTGCCGCAGTACGATTGTGGCGGGCGTCTGCTCACGCCGGGGCTGATTGACTGCCACACCCACATCGTCGCCGCCGGCACCCGTGCCGATGAATTCGCTCAATTGCTGCATGGGGTGGAATACAGCGACATCGCCGCCAACGGTGGCGGCATCATGAGCACGGTGCATGCCACCCGGGCAGCCACTGAAGATGAGCTGCTGCAGCTGGCACTGCAGCGGGTCGACGACATGCTGGCCTGCGGCGTGACCACGCTGGAAATCAAATCCGGTTATGGGTTGACCCTGGAGCATGAACTGAAACAGCTGCGCGTGATTGCGCGCATCCGGGCGGCCCGGCCATTGCGCATCAAGGCCACCTTGCTGGCGCTGCACAAACTGGCACCCGAATTTGCCGGTCGTGCTGACGACTATGTCGATTACAGTTGCGACGAACTCATTCCTGCGGTGGCGCAAGCAGGTCTGGCCGAAGCCGTGGATGCCTACTGTGAGCACATTGCCTTCAGCCCGGCGCAGGTCGAGCGTCTGTTTGCTGCCGCCACCGCGCATGGCCTGGACATCAAGCTGCACGCCGAGCAGCTCAGCAATCAGCATGGTGCGGCGCTGGCAGCCCGTCATGGGGCGCTGTCGGTCGATCATCTGGAGTATCTGGATAACGCCGGCATCGCCGCACTGGCGGCCAGCAACACGGTGGCGGTGATGCTGCCGGCCGCGTTTTACACCCTGCGCGAGACCCGCCTGCCGCCGGTGACACAGCTGCTGCAGGCCGGTGTGCCGGTGGCCGTGGCCACCGACAGTAACCCCGGCACCGCGCCGCTGACCTCCATTCTGCTGGCCATGAACATGGCCTGCACGCTGTTCCGCATGACCCCGGAACAGGCGCTGGCCGGCACCACGCTAAATGCGGCCAGGGCGCTTGGTCTGGGCACAGAAACCGGCAGCATCGAGGTCGGCAAATGGGCCGATCTGGCGCTGTGGAATCTGGATCATCCCGAGGAGCTGTCTTATCTGGTGGGTGTCAATCGGCTGCATCGGCGCTATCATGCTGGCCAGTATGAACCAGCCATCCCCAGCAACGATCGAACTGCGCCCCGGTGAACTGAGTCTGGCGCTGTGCCGACAGGTCGCGCGGGCCTCCGCCGACACCCTGCCGGCACTGCGGCTGCATGAGCAGGCAAGATCACGCGTGCAGCAATCTGCGGTCATGCTGGCGGCAGCGGCCAATGGCGAGGCGGCGGTGTACGGCGTCAACACCGGTTTTGGCAAGCTGGCCAGCGTGCGCATTGATGCCAGCCAGCTGGCGCAACTGCAAAGCAATCTGATCCTTTCCCATGCCGCCGGCATCGGTCCGGCGCTAGATGCCGGCGTGGTGCGGCTGATCCTGCTGCTGAAACTGGCCTCGTTTGCGCGCGGTGCCTCCGGCGTGCGGCTGCAGCTCACCGACCTGCTGGAGCAGATGCTGCAGCGCGATCTGTTGCCACTGGTGCCGGCGCAGGGCTCGGTCGGCGCTTCCGGCGATCTGGCACCGCTGGCGCATGTCGCCGCCGCCATGATGGGGCATGGCCGCATGCTCTATCAGGGCCAGGAACTGCAGGCGATGCAGGCCCTGCAGCAGGCCGGGCTTGAGCCGCTGCAGTTTGCCGCCAAGGAAGGCCTGGCCATGATCAATGGCACCCAGGTGTCCACCGCGCTGGCGCTGGTGGCATTGTTCGAGACCCATGACCTGCTTTGCTCGGCGCTGGTCACCGGAGCCCTGTCCACCGACGCCGGCATGGGCTCATCGGCACCGTTCATGGCGGTGGTGCACGAGCTGCGCGGTCATCCGGCGCAGATCGACTGTGCCGCCAGCCTGCGTGAGCTGTTGCAGGCATCGGTGATCCGGCAATCACACGTGGAAGGCGACGAGCGGGTGCAGGACCCGTACTGCCTGCGCTGTCAGCCACAGGTGATGGGGGCCTGTCTGCAACTGCTGCGGCAGGCAGCCGAAGTGCTGCAGATTGAGGCCTGTGCCGTCACCGACAACCCGCTGCTGGACATCGAGTCCGGCGCCATCTATTCGGGTGGCAATTTTCATGCCGAACCGGTTGCCTTCGCCGCCGACCAGATCGCGCTGGCAATCGCCGAGATCGGTTCCATCGCCCAGCGCCGCATTGCCATGCTGATCGACCCGGCGATGAACTATGGCCTGCCGGCATTTCTGACCCCGGATCCGGGGCTGCATTCGGGCTTCATGATTGCCGAGGTCACCTCGGCGGCACTGATGTCGGAAAACAAGCAGCGCAGCACGCCATGTTCCACCGACTCGATTCCCACCAGCGCCAACCAGGAGGACCATGTCTCCATGGCCTGTCATGCCGCGTACCGGTTGCTGGCAATGAACGACAACCTGGCCGGCATTCTTGCCATCGAATGGCTGATCGCGGCCCAGGGCGTGGAGATGCGCCAGCCGCTGACCACCAGTCCGGTGCTGCAGACCGCCATCGATGGGCTGCGCAGCCGCGTCAGCAGCCTGCACCAGGACCGCTTCATGTCCGCCGACATCGAGCAGGCACGCCAGCTGCTCAAATCCGGCATGCTGCTGCATACCGGTGCCCAGGTCGGTCTGCCAACGCTGACAGCGGATTGAGCGGTCTGCCAGGCAGCGCAGGCATGCGCAACGAGACGCCGCCCGCCAATGATGTGATCCCCATTGAAGTGATTCAGGGTGATCTGCCGATCGTGCTCACCCAGCCACATGCCGGCACCTGGCTGCCGACCGCGCTGCAGCGCAGACTGCGGCCACAGGCGCTGGCGCTCAGCGACACCGACTGGCACATACCGCGCCTGTATGCCGGCCTGCTGCCAGAGGCCAGCATCGTGCGCACTCCGGTGCATCGCTATGTCATCGATGTCAACCGTCCGCCGGACAACACGCCGATGTATCCCGGCAGTCATGGCACCGGCCTGTGCCCGCTGACCGACTTCGACGGCCAGCCACTGTACCAGCCCGGCCAGACCCCCGATGCAGCAGAAATCCGGGACCGACTGCAGCGCTGGCACCGACCCTATCATGCTGCCATAGCGGCCCAGATCCGCCGCCTGCAGCAGCGCCACCGCAAAGTGCTGGTGTTCGATTGCCATTCCATCCGTTCGCACATTCCGGCCTTGTTCGAGGGCCGCCTGCCGGTGTTCAACGTCGGCAGTTTTGATGATCGCTCCTGCGCTCCGCAGCTCACCGCCATGGTCGCTGCCGTGTGTGCGCAAGCTGGTCAGTCCAGAACGGAACAGCCTAGCAGTGCATGCGACTTTGACCACGTCGTCAATGGCCGCTTTCGTGGCGGTTACACCACCCGCCATCATGGTCAGCCGGCTGCCGGTGTGCATGCCCTGCAGCTGGAACTGGCACAACGCGCCTACATGCAGGAGCAGCCACCGTGGCATTACGATGCCGCCAAAGCCGACAGACTGCGTCCGATTCTGCGCGAGATCCTGCAGCAGGCACTGTCGTGGCTGCAGCGCTGAACGCCGTTGCCTGCCGGCACTGGCCTGCTGTGCATAACATCGCCCTGGAGCGCCAGCGTCCCCGCTGGCATCGCTGGTCGGCTCGGCAGGCCAGTCGCCGGGCATGCCATTCAGCGTTAGAATGATGGCCATCCCCAAAGCGGAACACACCATGGCCGATCAGCAATCCCAACGCACAATCCGCGCGGCGCGGGGCATTCAGCTGCAGGCGCTGCAGTGGACCACCGAGGCACCGCTGCGCATGCTGATGAACAATCTGGACCCGGAGGTGGCGGAAAATCCGCAGCAGCTGATTGTTTATGGTGGCATCGGCAAGGCGGCACGCAGCTGGCAGGATTTCGATGCCATCGTCGCCACCCTCAAGCGCTTGCGCGAGGACCAGACGCTGCTGATCCAGTCCGGCAGGCCGGTGGGCGTGTTCACCACACATGCCGATGCACCGCGCGTGCTGATCGCCAATTCCAATCTGGTGCCGGCCTGGGCCAACTGGTCTCACTTCAACGAACTGGATCGCAAGGGCCTGATGATGTACGGCCAGATGACTGCCGGTTCGTGGATCTACATCGGTTCGCAGGGCATCGTGCAGGGCACCTACGAAACCTTCATGGAAGCCGGTCGCCAGCATTACCAGGGCGACTGGCGCGGCAAGTGGATTCTCACCGCCGGTCTCGGCGGCATGGGCGGCGCGCAGCCGCTGGCAGCGGTGATGGCCGGTGCCTGCTGTCTGGCGGTGGAGTGCGACCCCGAGCGCATCGCTTTTCGCCAGCGCACGCGCTATGTGGATGCCGCGACCGCCTCGCTGGATGAGGCGCTGGCCATGATCGAACAATGGACCGCCGCTGGTGAGGCAAAATCAGTCGCCCTGCAGGGCAATGCCGCCGACGTTTATCCGGCCCTGCTGGAACGCGGCATCCGTCCGCATCTGGTCACCGACCAGACCTCGGCCCACGATCCGGTGCATGGCTATCTGCCGCAGGGCTGGAGTCTTGAGCATTGGCGACAGCAGCAAAGCGACGATCCACAGGCGGTGATCGCCGCGGCCAGTGCCTCCATGCGGGTGCAGGTCGAGGCCATGCTGGGCTTTCACGCGGCCGGCATTCCCACCGTCGATTACGGCAACAACATCCGCCAGGTGGCGCTGGATCAGGGCCTGCGCCAGGCGTTTGATTTTCCCGGCTTTGTTCCGGCCTATGTGCGACCGCTGTTCTGTCGCGGCATCGGGCCGTTTCGCTGGGTGGCCCTGTCCGGCGATCCCGAAGACATCTACAAGACCGACCAGAGGGTCAAGGAACTGCTGCCCGATGACCGGCATCTGCACAACTGGCTGGACATGGCGCGCGAGCGCATTGCCTTTCAGGGACTGCCGGCGCGCATCTGCTGGGTCGGGCTGGGTGATCGCCATCGCCTGGGTCTGGCCTTCAATGAGATGGTCGCAAGCGGTGAGTTGTCGGCCCCGGTGGTGATCGGTCGGGACCATCTTGATTCCGGCTCGGTGGCCTCGCCCAACCGCGAAACCGAGGCCATGCTGGATGGCTCCGATGCCGTGTCCGACTGGCCGCTGCTGAACGCACTGCTGAACTGTGCCTCCGGTGCCACCTGGGTGTCCATCCACCACGGTGGCGGTGTCGGCATGGGCTACTCGCAGCATGCCGGTGTGGTGATCTGCTGCGACGGCAGCGAGGCCGCCGCTCGCCGCATCGGGCGCGTGCTGTGGAACGATCCCGCCACCGGCGTCATGCGCCATGCCGACGCCGGCTATGACCAGGCCAGGGCCTGTGCGCGGGAACAGGGGCTGGATCTGCCGGGTATCTCTTTGCAATAACGGCAGCTTTCGTAGTTTGGTCGGAATCGCTATAATCAATGCGCTGGCAATATGCTGGTGCTGCGCAAACCAGTCACGGTATCGCCATGACCGGCCTGTCTAAACAAGTCAGGGGATAAAAAACTGGAGACATAACAATGCAAACAACACTCAGCAATACTTTGTTCGGGCTGGCTGCGGGCATGTTCTGCCTGCTTGCCTCGGCACAGTCCGTCGAGCAGGCCGGCGATGAGGCCGGCATGGCCATGCCGCCGGAAATGCAGGCAATGATGGAGGCCTTCGAGCAGGCGGCCAAACCCGGTCCGCAGCACGCCATGCTGGCGGAATCGGTCGGTGACTGGAGTGCCACCGTGAGCATGTGGATGGATCCCTCGGCACCGCCTGAGGTCAGCTCGGCAGAGGTCACCCGCAAGCTGGAACTCAATGGTCGCGTGGTCGAGGAATACTGGCAGGGCAGCATGATGGGGCAGCCGTTTACCGGCATTGGCCGCACCGGCTACGACAACGTCACCGGTCGCTACTGGAGCACCTGGACCGACAACATGTCCACCGCAGTGATGATCATGTATGGCGATTACGATGCAGATGCGGAGACGTTCACCTTTCATGGCGACTACGTTGATCCGATGAGCAAGCAGAAGGTGACCACGCGGTCTGTGTTGACAACGCCTGAAGAAGGCAAGGAAGTCATGACCATGTACGAAATGCACGATGGTCAGGAAATCAGGACCATGCAGATCGAGATGCAGCGCAAGTAAAGTTGTGACTGCGGTGCCAGCTTGTATGCTGGCATCGATTGACGCTCGTTCCCATGCTCTGCGTGGGAACGCCTGGCCGAGCGCTTTGTGCCGGCAGATGGCAAGCCGGCTGATTAGGTTCGCCTGCAAGCAGTCTCCTACAATGAGCTTTGTTTAGCAGCATTGTAGGCCGGATAAGCGCAGCGCATCCGGCAGTATTAAGTGCGATGAGCATTGCCGGATGCGCTGCGCTTATCCGGCCTACTTGGCTGTAGGCAAGCACCTGCAGTGAGCTTTGTTTACCGGCTTGGCAGAGGGATGGCGCACCTAAGCGGAGAAAGTTCGAACACCTTGTTCGACATTCTCGCTCAATGGAATCAGGTGCTTAGCGTAATCCAAATCCCTGCAAATGCCCCCGAACGGGACATTTGCGGGGTGGCGCGATGACGACAAAGACACCTCCCTTTTCCCTCAGACTGACTTTTGAAGAACGCGCTAGGCTTGAAGAGCTGGCTGGCGACATGCCGCTTGGGGCGTACATCCGCCGCAAGGTCTTCGACGGTCAGGGGCTCAAGAAGAAACGTGCACGGGCTCGGTCTCGCCGCCCGATCAAGGATGAGCAGAAGCTTGCGCAGGTACTGGCCATGCTTGGCCAATCGAGGATCGCCAATAATCTGAACCAGCTCGCCAAGATGGCAAATCTCGGTACGCTTCCCGTTCTCCCCGATACGGAACGCGACATTCGGCGCGCATGCGCCGACGTGGCGCTGATGCGGCGGGAGCTTCTTCGCGCGCTCGGCCATCGTACCGATGTGGAGCCGTCATGATCCTGAAAGGATCACAACGAAGCGGCGCAAAGCAGCTCGGGCTGCATCTCCTCAAGACCGAAGTAAACGAACATGTCGAACTGCACGATATTCGCGGCTTCATGTCCGATGATGTCGTCGGCGCGCTCCGAGAAGCCGAGGCCATCGCAAAGGGCACAAAGTGCCGACAGTTCATGTTTTCGGTGTCTCTGAATCCGCCTGAGAACGAGCGTGTCCACGTTCGCACCTTCGAAAAAGCACTGGAAGCCATCGAAGAGAAAAACGGCCTGACGGGCCAGCCGCGCGTCGTTGTTTTCCACGAAAAGGAAGGACGGCGGCACTGTCATGCGGTATGGAGCCGGATCGACCCCGAGACGATGACCGCCAAGCCGATGTCGTTCTACAAGAACAAGCTGCGGGAGGTATCGCGCCAGCTCTATGTTGAGAACGGTTGGCAGATGCCGCGCGGCCTGATCGATCCGAAGGACCGCGATCCCCGAAACTTCTCGCTTGATGAATGGCAGCAGGCCAAGCGGGTCGGTCGGCATGCGGGCGAATTGAAAGAACTGATACAGGAAGCCTGGGCGACTTCGGACTCAGCGCGCACCTTCGCGCATGCTCTCGAAGAACGCGGCTTCTATTTGGCGCGCGGGGATCGGCGCGGCCATGTGGCTGTCACCTTCGAAGGCGAGGTCATTTCGGTCTCACGGGCGACGGGCAAGAAAGCGAAAGAGCTGCACGCCCGTCTTGGAAAGCCCGACGCATTGAACAGCGTTGAAGAGACCCGCAAGCGCATTGCTGAAGATATTCTTCCGCGCATCAAATCGCATGTCGATGAAGCGCGCGCGTCCGCCCGTGCCGAACTTGATCAACTGAATGCGCGCCGCGTGGAGATGGCCAAGGCGCACGCTGATGAACGCGCAAAGCTGGACGCAGGCCAGAAGGCGCGGTTTCAAGCTGAAGCCCGCACAAGAGCGGATCGCTTCCGCAAAGGCATGATGGGCCTGTGGGATCGTCTGACAGGCAAGCGGGCTCAGCTAGAAAAGCAGAACCAGCTTGAAGTGATGTGGGCGCTGCGCCGCGATCAGGATCAGCGGCAAATGACGATCAATGAGCAACTGCACGAGCGCGGTGATCTTCAAAAGGAAATAAATGCTGCGCGCACCAAACATGCCCAAGCCTTGCGCGCCCTACATCACGATGCTGCAAATTATCGCCTGATGCGTCGTGGCGAAGAACCCAAGGCGAAGACAGTCTTCGAACGTTTGGATACGCTGCGAGCCGAACCGAAAAAGCAGCCTGAACGTCCACGTTTCGACAAGCTCAAGGAGCGTAAGCCCGAGCGCCAGACCCGTTCCACTACGTCGGCGCAAGATCGCCTGCGCAAACTGCGCGAGCAAAAAAGAGAAGGACCGTCGTATGACGGTCCTGATCTCGACCGATAGAAATCGCTAGAACAATGAAAGCTGACGCGCGGCTTCTTCGCGCTTCTTCCATTGCGGAGTCTGCGCTTCGTGCTCAAGCCACGCGAGCACGTAGGCAACAGCCCCGCCATATTCGTCCGTGACATCGCTGTGCAGATAGTGCGAGCGATAGCCTGTCTCGGTGATGGGTATTATCCCATCGCCGATGACGTTGACTTCGATGTGGTCGAACTCCGACCACTGATGCCGATGATAGCTGACGCTTATCGCGACACCGCGCCAATCGATCTGACTGGTGACTGGGGCGCTCATGAGCGCCCCGTGTCGTTTGCAGGTGAAGCCGTGTCTTCTAGCGGCTCGCGCAAGACGATCCGACCGCCGACAGGCAGGGATTCGAGTTGAAGCGTGTAGCCTTTGGCGTCCTTGTGCATCCAGGCTGCGCCGACTTTGTTCCAGAAGGATTTGTCGCCGTTCTGGGTGACGTGCCACGCCAGATACTCCGGTGCGCGGAACTCGCGTGTGCGCTCTTGCGCGGTTTGGGTTTTGTTGCGTGCCATGATTGATCTCCTTTGTTCGGGTTGGCTTGCTAACGCCCCCCGATGAGACCGAAGGCAAAGGATCGCCGCGTCATGTCCAACACGGGTGAGGCCTCCGCCGAACTGGTGCGGGCAGGATATTGATGCGCGATCCGCGTTTGGTCAGGGGAAAGGCGAATTGCTGCAAGCCGTGCGCGGGCAAAGGTCCGTTCATGCTGCGCTAACTCCCGACACCGAATGCCTGTTCACGCGTTTTTCAGCGCCACCTTCCGTTTGATTTCTAGTGCGTTACCCCGATCCATCAGCGCCTTCTCTGGGCCATGGATGATGTGTGCGAGGGCCGAAAGGCCCTGAACGGTTCGGGGCCTCCTGACAATCAACAGGAGGTGACGATGAGACTCATCACACGCTTCGATGCAGCATCGCGCAGCACAGCCGAACTGCATGCTCTTTTACGCGAGGCTTTCAACGCCTTTGCTTCCGCTCCTCGCGGATCGATCGAACGCAGCAATGCTCTGGCATCACTGCACAATATCGAGGCCGAACTGGCGGTTCGCCCGCCAGGTCTTTGAGGCCATCAACGCGGCTGGCCAGATGGCCAGCCGCGAATCGTTGCCGTGAAGCACATTCGGAGCTTCGTGCTCACAGGCACAGATCGAGTAAATTTTCACATGCCTGGATCGTTCTCTAGAGAACTCGCAGGCCGCTTTGCCTCGATCAATCTGCTGATGTATGAATTTCGGCGCAGCAAGAATTCTTCAAGGCGAGCCTCATAGTCAATTGGAACCGCATCTCGGATTGAGGGGCGTTCGGACAATCTTTGCCGCCAAGCGGTCAGATTGTCAGATTCCTCCATAGCGACGAATGAACCAATCTGATCAAAAACGTCAAAGTAACGGAAAACTGGCCCCATAGCCGCATCAACAAGACTGAAATCATTTCCGTCAAACCAGGGAGTCCCCACCAATCTTTCGTCGAGTCGTGAGAACTTCGTAACAAGGTCGTCGATTTTCTTCTCAAATGCGTCCTTGTCTTTAGCGTTATAAAAACCGGCGATATCGTTTAGGATTGCTGAACTAAATTCTATCCAAGAACGATGCTCCGCGCGTTTGAGGGGATCGGATGGATGAAGATTGTTTGACTGCGTTTCCTCAAGATATTCTAAGATAACTGCCGACTCAAAAACACTTGAATCACCGACTCTCAGTACCGGCGTTTTGCCCAGAGGAGAAATCGCCAAGAACCAATCTGGCTTGTTCGACAGATCTACATAAGAGCGCTCAAATTCTACGTTCTTCTCCGCCAACGATATGGCTGCGCGCTGCACATACGGGCATAAATGGTGCGAAACTAAGATCAACTTCTCGCTCATGTTACCGCTCCATTGTTGCTGGATAAAACAGGTAGCGGTCGTGACCGAACAAGCGCCCAACGTCCATCGCCGAGCATGAACTGAACAATCGCCAAGAGTGTAAGATATGCAGGATACTCCCATCCGCCATTCTCGTATCCGAACATCCATCCATTGCCCCAGTGAGCCCAAGTCGCTCCCGCCAGTATTGGGGCCAGCATAAGCGCCACCCAACGGGCCTGAACACCAAGAACTAAGAGGATGCCACCCACTGCTTCTGCGGTAAAAACAACGTACGCGAACGATCCGGGCAAACCGATTGATTCGAAGAAGCTTGCAGTGCCGGCGAGCGTGAAAATAAACAGTTTCAGCCAAAGACTGTGTGCTATGAACATTGTTCCGAGTGCGACACGAAGCAGAAAAATTGCGGTTGCGTTGAGGTCGTCTTGATCCATAAAGGGCATCCTTTCGTTTCTAAAAAATATACATGCATCTGCATGCAAAGTCAACTTCCATGCAGATGCATGAAGTGTTAGAGTGTCCCTATGTCAGATCGCCCTAGCCCTAATGCCGTGTCAGCGTGGATTGCCCTGGTAAAAGCTCACCAAGCCGCCATGGGCACGGTCGAGTCAGCATTGAAAGAAGCGAATTTTCCTCCGCTTCAGTGGTATGATGTTCTCTTGGAGTTGGAGCGCGCAGAAGAGGCTGGCCTACGCTTGATTGAGCTGGAAGAAAGATTGCTTCTCAAACAGTATGGGGTGTCGCGGCTGACCGCTCGACTTGAGGAAAGCGGGTTGATCGAGCGAAAAAAATGTCCAGGCGATAGACGTGGCCAAGTAGCCACGATAACCCGCAAAGGAATTGACGTCCGTAAAGCGATGTGGCCGACATACTCACGCGCAATTCAAAAAGCGGTTGGCGTACACTTGACTGACAAGCAAGCTGAAAGTCTTGTTGGATTGCTAGGCAAGATCGATCCGCGCGAATAGTTCATCGACTTGATTGGCATTCGCCAGCGCACACCTTATCCGATCAGATTGTGTTCTCAACCCATCGTACTGATCAGACAGGCTGAAGCCCATGCAGGAAATCTGCGGCGCGCTGTGCATGAGCGGCGGCGCTGAAGATCGCGCGCTTGTCGTTTTGCAGAACCTTGAGCCAGCTCTGAATATAGGCCGCATGATCCGCACGCGGTTCGGGCGCTAGTTCAAGGTCGGCGCACAGGAATGCTGCGCCGAGTTCGGCAACAAGCTCTTCGCGGGCATAGCCTTCATCGCCCCAACGCTTGCGTCCGAATTCACGGTCAAGCCGCTTGGGGTGTTTGGTCCAGTGGGTCAGCTCATGCGCCAATGTCGCACAGTAGGCTTGCGGGCTTCTGAAGGCCTCAAAGAACGGCATTTGCACGTGATCACTGCCGCCGCTGTAATGGGCAGAGTTGCCGCCATGGCGAATGTCTGCGCCCGTGCTCGCAAAGAAACTTTCCGCATGCTGAATGCGCCGCGTGGGATCGATGATCGCTTTCGGCTTGGTGTAACAGTGCTCGGGCAAGCCTTCGATCTGCTCGACGTTGAAGACGCTGTATCCCTTCAGATACGGGATTTTGCGTTCCTCTTCGCTGCCGTCTTCCTGTTCCTCGGTCTTGGTGATCGTGTTCGCGTAGACAACCAGATTGCCGCGCTCACCTTTGCGAACATGCGCGCCTAGCTCTTTGGCCTGCTTGAAGGTCATCCAGTACGGTGAGAGAAACCCGCTCTCTATGGCCGCGCCCCACAGCATCAGGATATTGATGCCGTTATAGGGCACGCCGTTATGACGCAGTGGCTTGGTGATCTTGCCTTCCATGTTGCCAGCGCTCCACGGCTTCAGCCATGTCAGTGCGCCTTGCTCAAGGTCGGCAATGATCTTGTTGGTAACCCTTTCATAAATGTCGATTTTCATCTTTGTCCCCTTTCTTGGGTAGTCGGTTGCGCATGCAACCGGACTAGGCCCGCGCCGATGAGCGGGGGGACGGCCGTCCAGACCGAAAGACATGGAAAAGGTGCGGGCGCAGGCGCAGCCGAGCCACGGGCCATGGCTTTCGCCCGAAGCACGAGCGAAGGGCTTGGTCTTGACGGAGGACGGGGCCGCAGGCCCTCGAAACGAAAAGAAAAGGAATTCAGCCCTTCAGGGCTGTCAGATGATGCGCAAGGGATCGAAGCCGAATGGCCGAGACAGCTTGCTGGCTCGGTTCACGAGAGCCCGATCCAGCGGGATGCGCCAATTTACTTGATTTGGTATTTCAGGCGTCTCTGCACAAAAGCAGGTTTTGATCCTTCAAGAATCTTGACTATCACGTCATTAATTCTCGGATTCTCAATCGATCCCGATTCATATGAGAATTTGTAGCCAGCAGCCTTATCTAATGAAACGTAAAGGATTTGCTCAGCATCCGCGCCAACGGCAAGGTTCGGATTATGTGTTACCAATATGACCTGACGGCTCTTTTTCGCCTGTCTGATGCATCTAGCGAGAACGCTGAAAATGCTGTCGTTATCGAGGTTATCCTCGGGCTGATCTATGATGAGCGGTGTCTTCTCCTTATCTAAATGAAGATAAAACACCAAAAGGAGCAGGCCTTTCTCGCCAGGAGATAACTGGTTTAGATTCTTGCCGCCCAGTCGCAACTCATAGCGCGCATCAAAATATTCTAAAGAAAACAGTAGATCGTATAGGCGCTTAATGTCTTTGACTTGCTTGCCGACATCTTCAGTTTGTATGTCTTCGATGATACTTTTGGCAAAAACAAGAACGCTTTCAACATCGTTCCAATCCGTTTCCGCCATCCGCGACTCTAGTTCGGCCTCACCTTGGGCCGTTCCGCGAAACGGACCGCTCGAAGCTTGGTTTACAAGATCAAAAAACTGCTCGGGGAACTCGTGCATTGAAACAAACGAAGCATCTATGGTCACTTCGAATTCGTCGGATCGAACAGATTCCAAGCGCTCCTCAACACTGGATTTCAGCGCTTCATAGAATGCCCGCACCTTAGTTTTTGCCTCAAAGATCGAACGGGCAATATCATCTCGATCCGCGCGTTTTGCATCCAGTTTGGCTGTAAGATCGTTCTCAATATAACGTATGCGGTTCTCGATATCCTTTATGGTAAAGTGGACCCCAGATTCTGGACAGTAGTTTAAGCTACGTTCCGAGGTTTGAGGAGCAGAAGAATGAGTGAGACAAAGAGACGCAAGTCCTACCCCCCGGCTTTCAAGGCAAAGATCGGCCTTGAAGCGCTCAAGGGT
>JAHJQV010000025.1 GCA_018819105.1 Gammaproteobacteria bacterium | reverse complement strand
CCCGCGTCGACCCGCTTCATGGCCGAGCGCCGGAGCAACTCCTGCGCCTTAGGGGGCAGCTTGCGCGCATCAATCTTGCTTCGTCCCATCATGCTGCATAGTATAACTTATGAGGCTTTATTTATGCAAGTATTAATAAATGGCCGAAAACAAATAGAAAGTTTTGGCAAGATAAAATATATGCTAATATTCGCAGAGACAAGATGCGGATTTCAGAATACTCAGCTGCAGGCTGGCGGTGCTTGACTGTCTGGGAGTGCGCCATAAAAGGTCCTAATAAAATTTCACAATCCGAATTGATAGACATCATCAAGAACTGGATCGATCAAGGAGATAGAAACCTTGAGCTACGAGGAAAACTTTTGCCTTAACTCGTATCTCCTCATGTTCGCAGATTAAGAGCCGAGCGGAAGTGATCATGGCCATCAGGCAATGGCCGCTTTACGTGCTGAAATCCGTGCTCGAAAAAACCAGCGCGGGGCGGGTTTTGTGCGCTTGTCGGTCAGTAAACGGGAACGGTACCTTGAGAACGGAAAATGGCTTATAAGTCAGCAAAAGTCTCTTCGTCCTCGTCGCTGTTCCATTCGGACAGGGTGCCTGACACAGCACTCAGATAGCTGACATCAACCTCTCTGGCATGACGAACGACCACACTGCCTGAGTCTGACACATCCCAGATGAGACAATCACCGGGATTGGCGTTCAGCGCCTTGCGTATCGCGATGGGCACGGTGACTTGGCCCTTGCTGCTGATCTTGGCGGTCTGCGACATGGCATTCCAGTGTTGAACGTAACGAAATCTACCATAATGAATATCGACTTGCTGTGCAATCCGCAGCGCCCTTGCCCTGCCTGGTGTACCGCGCAGGCCACTTGATACCGCTTGTGTAACGCACACGGCAGACATCAGAACAATCATGCAAAACCGCTCAGCCATGAATAACCGGTCTTCATGCAGGCGGTATGCAGTACCTGCGCCGTCCGCCATACACCGAGCCTCGCCTGCTCTAAACTCCAACTGGACGGCTGCACCCGTGCCATTGTCCTGGTTGTGAACTGTTCTCTGGTGGCTTTGACTGACCGCTGTCCGCTTGTGGTGCGGGTAGTATTCCGGTAGATTCAAATCAGGGTATGGCCGGAGCCGGATATGGATGATTCAAAGCGAAGCTGTATTGTCTCGCAGTTTCAGCAGTTTGCAGAGCTCAATGGGGCTGAGAAGGCGCTGCTGCAGGAGTTGGAACAGTCGCCAGTAACCTATGCGGCGGGCGATCTGCTGGCAGAAGCCGGGCTTCGGTCCGAGTATTTCTTTACCATCGTCGAAGGCTGGGTCTGCGCCGAGCGCACGCTGGAGGATGGCCGTTGTCAGGTCCTGGATCTGTTTACACCGGGACAGATCGCGGGCCTGCGCGAGATCACCTTTCACAGCAACCTGTGCGACTTTCGTGCACTGACACCGGTCGTGGCCTGCCCGTTTCCGCGCAAGCAACTGAACGTAATTTTTGATCAGGTACCGCGCCTGGGTGATTTGCTGTTTCTGGTGCTGGCGCGTGAGCAGTCGATGCTGGTCGAACGTGTCATCAACATCGGACGCCGCAATGCTGCCGAGCGGCTGGCGCACTTTCTCGTCGAGATCAAAGCACGCCTGCACAGCAAGGGCGATGTCATCGAGTTGCCGATGACGCAGAGCGCCATCGGCGACGCCTTGAGCCTGTCAGCGGTGCATGTGAGCCGCACATTCCAGCAGTTGTGCGAGTTGGGCCTGATCAGCAAGGACCAGGCCTGCATCCGCATCATGGATCTTGAAGCGTTGATTGAATTTGGCGGGTTTGAGCGCGCCTATCTGCAAGTCGATGCCGGTTGGGCACGCACGCAGCCACTCAACCCTGCCGCTTAGAGCCATTGCTGCAGCCTCAGGCTGTGCCCAGTCTACATTGGTGGACGGCGGCCGGTAAGAAAGAAGATCAGCGCCAGAATCAGACCTACCACAAACAGGATCCAGGCAATGTTGGTGGCAGCACCGGCGATGCCGCTGAGGCCCAGCACCCCGGCGATCAGGCCGATAATCAAAAATGTCAGTGCCCAACTAATCATGTTGTCTCCTAGGTGTTTGTAGGTCCATAACCATAGGGTGATGAGTGCTGGAGCGCGATAACACAGGTTAATGCGGGGTGAGCCGCTGCGGTCTATGCTGACCTGAACAACTTTTCCCTATTCAACACTTTCAGGAGATATTGAGCATGAACGAATCAGACATTGACCATCCGATGACCAAAATGCCCGATCAGCCAGTAAAGCCCGACAATGCCATGACCTTTGGCCGCCGCTGCATGCGCACATTGCTGTTACTGCTGCTTGCCGTCGGCGCTGGCGCCGGCTTGAGCGCATGCGAGGATCAGGGACCAGCTGAACAAGCCGGTGAAGAAATTGATGAGGCCGTGGAGGATGCCGGTGACGCTGTCGAAGATGCCGCCGACGATGTCGAGGACGAAGCCGACGGCAATTAATTGAGGGCTCGCGCTGACTGCTGCAGTCGCTCGACACAGTGGGGCGACGCAGTGGGGCGACGCAGTGGGGTGACGCAGGGGCTGGATCAGTCTGTCGACATGCTCGCCTGCAACCGTTCAATGCGTGCCCGGTAATCACTGAACTGCTCGGAGTCGCGGGCGGCTGCCAGCACCGTACCGGCATTGACCAGTGTCTGCCTGGCCAGGGTGGCATCGCTGTCGGCAGTGGCTGTGATCAGCGCCAGCATGCCATCCAGTGCTTCAGCGCGAAAGCGATCGTCCAGCGTCTGCAGCGATTCAGCCGTCTTGGCATACACCTGCTGCGCTGCTGGCAACTGCTGTGTTTCGGTGAACAGTCTGGCCAGTGACAGCCGCAGTTCCAGCTTGCGCGGATGCGGATCGCTGCTGATCTGCTCGTAGATGGCCAGTGCCGACTGCAGGTGTGCGATGGCCTCCGCCGGCTTGTCCTGGTGCCGGGCAACTTCTGCCTGCCACGACATCACCGTGGCCAGGTTGGCATCTTTGGGGCCGCGATTGTGCAGGCGCAATCGATTGGCCTCGGCCAGCAACGCGGCACTGTTGTCCAGCTCATCCTGTTCCAGCGCGATGCGTCCCAGCCGGTACAGCACTGCGCCCAGTTCCTGGCTTTCTGCACCATACAGCTCGGCATATTGCTCACGCAGGGTCAGATAGACCTGTTTGGCCTGCTGCAGCTGGCCTGATTCCATCCACGCCGCCGCCAGATTGCGTTTCGAGTGCAAGGTTCTGGCATCATCGGCACCGTAAAGCCGGGTGCGACGATCCACCAGTGCCTGGAACAGCGGCTGGGCCTGGGCCGGCTGCTCGGTAAAAATGTAGAATGCCGCCAGATCGTTGATGGTCCAGAACCTGTCCTCGTCATTGCCGAGTCGGGCATACAGGTCAATCGCGCGCAGCATCAGATTTTCGGCCTGCTCGAATTCACGCAGGTTGGCTGCGGTGATGGCCAGATGCCGCAGCAGCGAGGCATACAGATTGTCACTGGTGAATGCAGGCTCCAGCAGTTCCTGGGCACGCTGCAGCCGCTGCCGGGCTACCGGGTGATCGTTGGTCTGCTGGTACACCCGGGCGCGTTCGATCAGCACCTCGGCAAGATCCTGTGGACCAGTTTCGGCGGTGGCCTGCAGCACCGTCAGCGCCTTATCCAGCAGCGCTGCTGCCTGCTCGAAATCCAGCAGATTGCGGTTTGCAGTGGCCAGCGCCAGCATCATCTCGGCCTGGATCAGTGGCGTCATGGCAAGTTCATCCAGGTCTTTGGCCCCCTGCTGCAGTAAGTCATAGGCGGTGAGATCACGCCCGCCATCGTTGCGTGGCGAGGCCTGTTCAAACAGACCGGTCAGGTAATCGCGCACCTGTCTGGCTTTGGCCGCTTCGGTCAGGGCACGCTGCTCGGCCAGTTGGGCGCTGTCGCGCTGTTCTGCCAGCTGTACAGACTGCAGGGTAATGACCACCAGCGCCGCTGAGATCAGCAGAAACACGATCGCAGCACTGGTGACCCCGGCGCGATAGCGCAACAGGAATTTCTGCAGCCGGTATCCGGTGGTGGCAGCACGCGCACGCACGGGCTGATTGTCCAGGTGACGGCGGATGTCCTCCATCAGCTCACCCAGATTGCGGTAGCGCTCGTCCGGTTTTTTCGCCAGCGCCATCATGATGATGTTGTCCAGGTCGCCGCGCAGGTTCCTGCGCACGGCATCAGGGGTGCTCTCCAGTTGCAGGGCACGCTCAGGCAACTCGGCATCGTCGTCCTGCTGCCACTGGTGGCTGGGCATCTGCGGGACGGTGTCGCAGATGGCCTGGACCATGGCCGCCGGACTGGTCTCGCGGATGGCATATGGCGCATGCAGGCTCAGCAGGCGATACATGACCAGACCGACCTGATAGATTTCCGAAGTCAGTGTGATTGGCTCACCGCGCACCTGCTCCGGACTGGCGTAGTCCGGCGTCAGCCAGCGCCAGGCCACCTGGGTCACGGTGTTGTCGTTGTCACTGTCTGCATCACGGGCACGGCCCAGACCAAAATCCAGCAGTTTGAGCCTGCCACTGCCATCGACCAGAATGTTGTTGGGTTTGATATCCCGATGCAGCACCAGTTTACTGTGCGCATAGTCCAGCGCCTGACACAACTGCAGGATCAGATCCAGTCGCTGCCGGATGTTCAGCCGGTGTTCCCGCGCATAGACATCCAGCGGCACACCCTCGACATATTCCATGGCAAACCAGGGCTGGCCCTCTGTGGTAATGCCACCATCAATCAGCCTGGCAATGCCGGGGTGCTCCAGACGCGCCAGCAGTTGCCGCTCGCGATTGAACTGGCGGATGTGCTCGGCGCGGGAAAAGTGGTCTGACAACAGCTTCAGCGCGACCTGTTGGGTAAAGCCGCCCTCGCTGCGCTCGGCCAGGTAGACCACCCCCATGCCACCGGCTCCCAGTTCGTGCTGCAAGCTGAACGCACCGATGCGGGTGCCGGGCTTAAGGCGCTCTGGCTGCTCCAGGGCTGCGGCCAGATTGTCACGGAACTCGTCGTTCTGCAGCGGCGACCAGGGCCTGCTGTCATCGGCTGTTTCGGCCGCCTGCAGCAGCGACCAGGCCAGCGCCTCCATACCGGCTGGAGGTGGGCTGTCAGCACCATCCAGGCGCGCCTGCAGCCATGCATCCAGTGCCTGCAGATCGTTCAATTCATGCTCTGACTGCTGTTTCATGACTACAAGTTGCGCTGTACATCACTGCGGCTGGCTGCGGTGGCGATTGAGCCCTGACGCACGCATCTGTCTACGTCGTCAAGGCCGCTGCAGGCGTGTTTGCCAGCGACTGATGACTAGCCAGACCTTGCTGACTTGTCAGCGGCTACTCAAACCCGTCGGCAAACAGACCGGTCTCCAGATCCAGTTCCAGCGAGTTGTTGTTGCTGTTGCTATCGAGATTGAACTGGGATTCAGTGACCAGTATGACATAGGCAAAACTCTGATCGATACCCGGCTGGGCAAGATCGGCACTGCGGCTGAAGGCCACCTGCTGACCCGGCTGCAGCCCGCTGATTTCGGTCTGGATATCGCCCGTGCCCGCAGCCGGGGTGCAGGTCACGCCTGCTGGCGGTGTGCAGCTCCAGCTCTCGTTGCTGACCGCGCCGGCGCTGAAGTCGTCGATCACGTCGATCGGTCCGAAGGCAGTATTGGGGCCGTTGTTGGTCAGCGTCATGCTGATGGCTATCGAGTCGCCGTTGTTGATGAACAGGCGCTGCTGTCCGGGCGGATCGGTGGCCATTGCGAGATCGGCGTTCAGCGGCTCGAACTGACCGGCGTAGGCACCGAGATCGAAGTCGCCCGGCACGGCATTGGGTGCAACCGGTCGCGGCGGACCGTTCCACACCGCACCGCGCGTGATCTGATCGAGATCTCGCAATGGTGCACCGGAATTGTCGCAGTAATCAAGTGCCGGAGACTGCGCACCGAGGTGGAAGTCAGCATTGGCACGGTCGATGAACTGCGGGTCGATCACACTGTAGAAATCGGCGCTGTCGAAGCCACTGCTGGCCAGTTCAATATCACTGATGATGCAGCGACCGGTGATCGAGGTGGTGCCGTCACCAAGAGAGGAAAACAGGCTCGAATTGCCATCAAAGATGGTGCCGGAGACCTCGATGCTGGCGCTGCGGTCGGCCACAGCAGATGCCCTGGCAAAACCACCCAGATGATCGACCACGGTCGCATAGCGCAGCTCGATCTCGCCGCTGGACTGCGCCTCCATTTTGGTGCCACCGGTGTTGCTGTCGAGCAGCACGCTGCGCATGGTCAGGCGTGACGGCGGGCCAGTGTCAATGGTCAGGTTGCCGACGGTGGCGATCGATCCCGTGGTCGCATCATTGTTGCGAATGATTGTGCTTTCGACCACGGCAGTGGCCGTGCCCGACAGGCTGAATACGCCACCACGATTACCGGCAACATTGTCTTCGATGATCATGCACGGAGGTCGGCTCAGCACGCCGCCGCCAACTTCGGCTTCGCGGCACACACCGGAGCCTGGCTGGCGTCCGATATCAAGCCTGCCGTCATTGATCACGCGAAACGCACCGCCAAATACGTCGGCCGTGTTGCCCGTCACATAGGTATCGCGCAGTTGCAGCAGGGAGCCGTCGCCGCTGATGGCTGCAGCGCCACCGCTGGAGGCCTGGTTGCCGGAGATCAGCCCGGCCTCGTCGGGATCGCCGACCTGGGAAAGCGCACGCCCTTCGATGAACACTTCGCCACCGTTGTCGACATAGACGCCACCACCATTGCCGGTGGCGGTGTTGCCGATGATCCCACCGGTCGGTACAATCAGCACGAACGGGCCACCGCTGAACATGCGCACATTCTTGCAACCGTTTACCGCCAGACCACCACCGTCATCGGCCTCGTTGTCGAACACCAGTACCGAGCCCAACCGCAACACGCCGCGGAATCCAACATCGAAACTCGACTGGCAGAAAATGCCACCGCCCTGGCCGCCGGTGCTGTTGCTGATGATCGCACTGTCGTTGTCGATCTGCACCAACGGCCCGAACGGCAGGCCGCCGGTGTCGGCAGCATCGCCACTGACCTGAATGCGCAGGCCCGCGCCATTGTCGCTGGTGCCGGTCTTGATGTTGTCGCGAATCTCGACGTTGTTGAGTTCAACCGCCAGCCGTCCCGGTCGCCCTTCAACCACTACCCCGCCGACGAAGTCGCCAGTGCCGCCACCGTTGCGTATGCGCCAGTTCTGCAGCACAACTTCCCGCAGCGGATCGCCCACAGCGGCGGGATAGAATATGTCGACGCCCAGCCCCGTGCCCTGCTGATCCAGCGTGGAGCGTCCGCTGGCGGTGGTGGAAGTGCAATCGGCAAAACCGCCGATGAGCTGCAGATCCTTCGACAGAATCGACAGGCTCTCGTTGTAGATCCCGGTCATGACCCGAATTGTGTCGCCATCACTAGCCGCGTTGATCGCAGCCTGGACACTGCTAAACTGGCACGCTGCATCTGGCCCGACCGTGCGCACGGTGCCTCCGCCGCGCTGACTTTGCGCCCGATTCGCAACCGGCTCAGCCAACGTGGTCGCCAGCACAGATGCACTGACCAAAACCATAAACACAAGCACTGCACAACCTGGATGTTTCATCTCTGTTTACCTCTGACGGATGGTTGTAAAAAGCGCTGATCTGGCCTCATGACCGGATCAGCAACTGCAAATCTCCGCATCCGCGTCCCGCTGTTATTGACCAGACGTTATCCTCATCTGTGTCTTTATGGATGTGCCCGGCCGCTGCCGACCGGGTCAGAAACAGGCCTGATGGCTGCTGTTTCCGCTGTCGATGCGAAGATTCATGACTCTCCTGTGGATATCGGCAAACAGGGGGAAAGTTGGACAGACCATTTTGCCTGGCGGCAACAGATGATTTGCTGCAGTGCTTGGGAAAGGTGCCCGAAGTGTTGACCGGGCGGATCAATTAAGGGCTTATTCGAGACCGCCCAGCGTGGCCAGCCAGGCACGGGCGCGCTGCCACTTGCGCTGCACGGTGCGCCGGGACATGTTCAGGGCGGTGGCGGTTTCGTCCAGCGTGTAGGCGGCAAAAAAGCGGCACTCAACGATGCGCGCCATGTCCTCATCCAGCGATTCCAGCCGTCCCAGCAGCTGGTCCACGGCCACCACCTGCTCAATCTGCAACTGGTTGTCATCCGGCAGGCTCGACAGTTCAATGTCGGCCAGCTGTCCTTTGCGCTTGTCACTGAGCCGGCTGCGCGCGTAGTCCACGATGATGAAGCGCATGGCGCGCGCGGCAACGGCAAAATAGTGGCCGCGATCCTGCCAATCCAGATCACTGCTGCTGGCCAGCTTGAGATAGCTTTCATGCACCAGCGCGGTGGTGTTGATGGTGTGGCCGTGATGCCAGCGACCCAGCTGGCCGCGGGCAATGCGCTTGAGATCGTCGTACACGGCAGTCATCAACTCATCCACCGCCGCCTGGTCGCCGGCGCGGCTGCGTTGCAGCAGAATGGTGATGGCTTGGGTGTCGGCTTTCTCGGTCATGCAGGCATTATGCGGTAAGCATTCGCAGGTGTGCTCAGTGTATCGCCGCCTGGACTGCGGTGCAGGACACACATCACCACCAGGGGTTATGCGGCCCCAGCCTCAGGTCTCGTTTACTGCATAGCCGGCTTGCCGTTTTGTGCAAGCGATTGCCGCCTCGGCCAGCCACTGATGGGGGTACACTAGCCCGCATTATTCATGAGTCGACGTAGCGAGATGCTGCCAGAACGTGTAGCTGTGGTGTTTTGCGACCGAACGAACCGCAGGCGTACTTGACAGTACGTTGAGGATTCGTGACCGAGCAAAACGCCGCAGATGCGCGGGCTGGAAGCATCGCAGTAGTCAGGTTCATGAATAATGCGGGCTAGTTATAGATGTCTCGCCGGTGTGCAACTCGAACCACGAGGACAATCATCCGATCATCCTGGATGTCGACGATCACTCGGAATGGTCCGACCCTGTATCGCCACAAACTGGAATGCGTACCGTGCAGCGGGCTGCCGGCAATCCTTGGGCTCTCGCCGGTTAGGATGCGTTGTTCTAGAAAGTTGCGAATACGTCGCTGTGCTTGCGATTCGAGCTTGCGAAATTCTTTCGCCGCAGCGCGCTCGAACTCAATCGTCCAAGTCACCCCAGACCTCGTCCGCGTTCACTGTGGACGAGATTCCGGCGCGCAAGTTCTCCAGACGTTTTTCAGCCAGGTAGATGTCTTCCAGATCGTCTAGATTGTCCTCGATCAGCCGGCGCAGGTAAAAAGTCTTGCTCCGGTTGGTTTCCCTGGCCAGCAAGTCCAGCCGAGCCTCGATTTCCGGTTTAAGTCGGATGGTTGTCGGCATTTTTCGGTCATTTCCATTCCATTTGGAAGCAATTGTAGTTGAGTGAATACATGTAGTCAATTGCCCCCATCGCGCGTAGATCGTACCCCGGCGTTGCGGTTTAGTCCATCGCCGAGGCCAGGGTGTCCTGGTGCTGGGTCAGCAGCTCGCGCAGGCCCGGAGCCAGCTCGGCAACACCGCTGAAGCCAACATCACGCGCGGCCTGCTCCTGGGCTGCGGCCGTGTGCTCGTTGCCGGCAGTACCCCAGTGGGCAAAATCACGGTAGAAGCCAATCGTCATCACGTCCCAGTCGGCACCGATGTGGCCGCTGAAGACGAAGTTGGTCGGCGTGTCGATTTTGGCCAGGAACCGGTTTTCCTTCACCCGGCTGTCGAACAGGGCCTGCTGCATGCCGGCGCGGGCGCGGAACATCTCAATCAAAAACGCACCGGCGGCCTGGTAGGCTTGCTTCAGCGTTGCGTGCGCCGGGCCTTCTACGAACCAGTCCTCCTCGAAATCGGCCAGTTCGGCGATGGCATGGCGAAAATCCGCCTCCAGCGCCTGGACCTCGGCGCTGAAATACGGGTGCAGTCCTTCGATCGGCTGGATCAGCATGAAATCCCATTGTGCGCCCTGGGCATGACGCATGCGGTAGCTGGCGATGCGGCCGTTCTGATCTGCCACACCGGCCTCGCCCTGGCCTTCGATCAGCGCTTTCATTGCCACCCATTTACCCGGCGCTGCGCGCAGCATGGTCACACGATATTCGCCACGTGGCTCGGCATCTGCTGCCGACTGTGCATAGCCTGAAGTGCCTGGCAAAAGCATTGCGCCCACCAGCGCAAAGAATGGAATCAGACGCATGATTGCTTCCTCGTTACAAATTGATCTGTTGGTCATATTGACTCGTTGCCTGGGCGAAGTCCAGCGTCAGCCCGTGCGGCAAAGACGTGAGTGGCAAACTGATCATGCATACGCAAGCTGAGCTCATCCTGGAACAGAACCAGCGCTGTTCTTGCGATTGGTTTCACAGTGCAGACATTTCTCTGGGGGCGCTTTGCTATCTCATATTTCTCCCTTGCGGGTAGCCTCGATCATGTTCTCGGCAGCCCGGATGGCCAATGCCCGAGTTGATGTGCAGTGAGGTTGAGGCACAGAACCCCGATGCTCTGACTTCACCTGCAACCGGCCGCTGGTCGCAGATTCAAAGCCGTATCATGTTAGGCAATCGGGATGGGAAAGGGGAAGTTCCGATTTGTCAATGAACGGCCGCCACACCGAAGGTGGCGGCCGCGAAGGTGGGAACTTACAGTGAAGCGGGGTTCTCGTCCTTGATTTCATCCCACCTGGCGTTGGCCTTTGCGATACGGCCGGGCACGTCCTTCAGCCAATCGGCCTGGATGTTGGCGTCGAGGTTGAGGTACAGCTTACCCCCGACCACGCGCCAAACTTCCGGATCGCCGACGAACTTCTTGCCCACCGACACGCCGAAGGCGCAATAACCGCCGTAGGCCGGCACATACCGCTCGGGGTCGGCCTTGAAGGCGTCGAGGTTGTCCTGGTTGACAAACAGGTAGGTCGCGCCGTCGTGGGTGGCCACGAAATGGCCGTTACCGCGCAGCGGGCGCTTTTCCGTCTGGTACGAGACCACGTCGTAGCCGCTCACGGCCGGGGCACTGTGGGTGTAGTCACCCGCCAGGGCGCTGAGGCTCAGACCCAGCAGGGTAACAAGTGCAATCGTGGGTAGTAACTTGCTCATGATGATGCTCCTTTGTCGGTTCAGCTTGATTCAAGCCGCATAGCGTTTGCCGCCGGTACGGATCAGGGGAAAATCGACTTCCGTGTCGGCGATGTGATTGAAGTAATTGGTGAACAGGTTGAGCCCGACGTGGGCCAGGATCTCGACGAACTCTTCGTCGCTGACACCGGCCGAACGCAGTTGCGCGAGTTCGCTCTCATCGAGCCAGCCGCGCTTTTCCACCATCGACCTGGCGAAGGCCAGGATTTTGGCAACCCTGGAATCGCTGGCTTTCCCTTCCAGGTTAAGGGCCGCTTCCTCAGCGCTCACGCCGGCGCCCCTGGCCAGCGCGGTATGCGCCGATGCGCAGTAATCGCATGAGTTCTCGCCGGCCACCGCAATTGCGATTTGCTCGCGCAGGCTCGCGGGCAGCACGCCGCCCGCCAACGCCTCGCTGAAGGCAAGGTAGCCTTCCAGCACCGCCGGGGAGTGAGCGAAGGTGGCGAAGATATTCGGCACCACGCCAAGCTTCTTCTTGATGCTGTCAAGCAGTTCGCCGGCGGGGCCGGCAACGTCACTGGTCAGGGGTTGGATATTACTCATGATGATCTCCTTGGTTAAAAAAAAGTAAACCGATCTGTTTACATCGGAAACGCAAATGTAAACCGATCTGTATAGAATGTCAAGCACAAAAAACGGAAATAATATGGAAATCTCGAGACGGATCTGTTTACTTTATTGAAAAATAGGAATAAAATTGATATATGGAAAGCGACGAAGAGGCAACAGAAAGGTTTACATGACTTCAAAAAAGCGCCAACAACTGGTGGACACGGCTATCGAGCTGTTCTACGCTCACGGCTTTCACGGCGTGGGCATCGACCGCATTGCCGAGGCGGCCCATGTTTCCAAGAAAACCATGTACCACCACTTCCGCTCCAAGGAAGAGCTGATCCTGGCCGCGCTGAAGCACCGTGACAGCCTTTTCCGCAATAACTTCATGAAGGCGGTGGAGGCCGCGGCCGATACCCCGCGCGAGCGGCTCCTGGCTGTGTTCGACGTCGCTCAGGCGTGGTTTTCCGACAACAAGTTCTACGGCTGCATGTTCATCAACGCGGTCGGGGAATATGCTGAGCCCGACACCGCGATCCGAGCCGCCTGCAAGAATTTCAAGCGCCAGATGCTGGCTTATATCGAGGAGCTGGCCCAGGACGCCGGGCTCGAGCGGCCCAAGCAAGTGGCCGCGGCGCTTTCCATCCTGCTCGAAGGCTCGACCGTCACCGCCCAGGTGTCGGAAAACCCCGACTGCGCCCGAATCGCCCGCCACGCGGCGGAAGTGCTGGTTGAACAAGCGCTGCCCGGGCCACGGGACAGGCCACCATCGCTTTCACCGGATTCCCCTGTGTGAGACTGGAAATAGATCGTCAAGTCGCTTTTCAGAGCTGTTCTAGCGCACCTCGAATCCGTTCCTGAAAAACCGTTCGGCCAGCTCCGAGCCCCGCCCTGGATCAGGATGACGCCGTCGCCGGCCGGGGTGACGACTCCGGGGCCGCTGTCGCCGCATGTCAGCGACCAGGTCTCGCCGGCGGCTGCGGCGGCCTTGCGGCCATGTTCTGGCCTTCACCTGCAACTGGCCGCTGATCGTTTATTCACAGCTGTATTGTGTTCGGTGTTACGGAAACATGACACAGAGTCAGGCTGACAGCGGTCTTGTTCGCGTCAATGGCGATGGGTTTCCCGAGCTGCCGAGCTGACCATTCCAGGGTAAGGAATAAAGATACCACCGGCGACCGAGGGGTCGCCGGTGGGGTTTCGCGCCTGGCTGCTACTGCCAGATGATGACGTGCGGGTCAAGCACCGGGCGGCCCGGCTCGCCAGTGTTGACGACGTCGTACTTGCAGCCGCCCTGTTCTTCCCGGCATACGCCGTCGGCATAGTTTCGGACGGTGAAGACGTTCCTGCCGGGCGTGAGCGGTACGGTCTTCATCGGCTGGCCGCCGGGATTCTGGAATGCGGCTTCCTGAAACCGGAGCACGGTGGCGCGCTGTGCGGGTCGATTGGACTGATCGACCAGATCGATCTCGACGCTGGCCCCGGCTCTGGCCCTGAACACCGCGTTGGATACCGTCGGCGGGGCGCCCGGATCGGCCGGCAGCGTCACGGTCAGCGAGTCCTGCATCGGCGGAGGCGGAGGCGGCGGCGGTGGCGGCGGTGGCGGCGGTGGCGGCGGTGGCGGCGGTGGCGGAGGCGGCGGAGGCGGCGGCGGCGGTGGCGTGTCCTGCGGCGGTGGCGGTTGGTCGACGGTGTCCTTGCAAGCCGTCAGCCCCAGGCCTACGAACAGGACCATGGCGAGCAGCAGCAGGCCCCGGCGTGAGTTTGACAAGATCTGGATAAAGCGTTTCATTGCGAATTTTCCTCTGGGTTGGTCGTGGAGTCGACGTGGTCGGAGACCAGCGCCTTGAAATTTGCGTCCCTGCGCAGCGGCTGCAGACGAGGGTCGTCGGCCAGAATTTGGGCCGGAAAGCCCTTTGCCACTGTGGATTCGAAGTGGCCGACGGCCTGCTCGTGTGCCTTTATGTCCAGGTAGGCAAAGCCCATCGCGCGGTGCGCCAGCATGTCCAGATCCTCAATCTGCTCAAGGCGTTCTAGCTCGGTCCGAGCCTGCTCGGTCCTGCCGATCCTGGCCAGGTAGCTGGCCACCAAGCTTCGCGCAGCGTGGTCGTCAGGGTTGACCTCCAGTCGTTCGTAGCCCAAGCGTACGGCGGCTTGATACTGCGAGGCGATTTCCTGTGGGTCATTTTCGGCTTGCATTTCAAGCGCTTCGGCAAGGAAGCCGTGCCAGCGGAAATCGCCCGGCGAGAACAGTTCCAGCGCGCGCCGGTACATCGCCTCGGCCTCGGCGTATTCACCGGCGTAGTAATAGTAGCTGCCGGCATTGGAGTAGGCCCGCGGCGTCGGATTGCGCTCCAGCGACTGGCGGTTGATCTCCGCAGCGGTCAGGTAGTTGCCCTCGTAGTAATGGATTGCGCCCAGGCTGGCATACGGCACGGGGTTATCCGGCGCCAGCCGGATGGCCTGCTGCAGTTGGCTGATGGTGTCGTCGATTCGGCCCTGTTCGTACATGACGCGCGCCAACGCCATATGGTGGCGCCAGTAGGCCGGATCCATTTCGATGGCCTGCCCGAGGTGGTGCTCGGCCGCCTCCAGTTCGCCATCGATGCGCATCGCCTGGGCCAGCGCGGCGTGGGCGTTGGCGTTGTTGGGTTCGGATTCCAGCGCACGCTCAAGCAGCTCGCGCGATTCGGCCACCCGACCGGTTTCGCGGTACACGTTGCCGAGTGCGACCAGGGTTTCGGCCCGGTCGCTAAAGGCTTCGGCTTCGCGACAGGCGGCAATGGCCCGATCGGCCAGCGCGCTGTCGCCGACCAGTTCGTACTGCTGCCAGTAGGCGGTGCAGATGCCCGCCCGGGGCAGGCCGAAGGCGCTGTCGATAACCAGCGCGCGCTCGAATCGCTCGATCGCCTGCGCGTAGTCTTCGACGGTATTCCCGTTCCTGAGCTGATCGCGCCCGCGCAGGTATTCCTCATAGGCGCGCTGATCGTCGGTGGGCACTTCGACAAGTTTAACTTCATCCAGCACCTGGACCCGCAGCACGTCGACGATGGCCCGCGAAATGCTGTCCTGGACGGCGAAGACGTCTTCGAGCATCCGGTCGTAGGTCTCGCTCCAGAGTTGGTGGCCGGTGCGGCCGTCGACCAGCCGAGCGGTGACGCGGATCCGGTCACCGTCCTTGCGCACGCTGCCCTCGAGCAGGGTGCCGACGCCGAGCTTGCGGGCAAGTTCGCGCACGTCGGTGTCGCTGCCCCTGAAGGCAAACGACGAGGTACGCGCCGCCACCTGCAGCCCGGCCAGCGGCGCCAGCGCATCGAGGATGGCTTCGGCCATGCCGTCGCAGAAATAGCCGGTATCCTGCTGGGGACTGAGGTCGGCGAACGGCAGTACGGCGATCGAGCGCTCGGGCAGATCGCGTGAGTTGCCGTCGGGCCCGCTCACGAGCACGAAGGCGAGTATCGTCAGCAGCCCGGCGATGATCAGGTAGTCCAGCCAGCGCCAGTTCCAGGTCCACTGCGCAGCGGCGGTGCCTACGGTGTCGGGCGAGAATTCATTTTCAGGCGTGCGCACCACGCCGTCGGAAGTGATGTCGTAGACCCAGGCCAGCACGGCGGTCACTGGAAAACCGACGATTGCCAATACCACCAGATACGACATGACCCACGACGGGATCAGCAGCGCCGGCAGAACGATGTCGGCGACCTGCAGGATGCCCCAGGCCGCAATCGCGTAAACGCCGAGGACGCGGAACACGTGTCTGCGTCTCAATTCTCCCAGCGTTCGGCTGAATCGTGAGCGATTGTTCGACAAATGGATGGCCATGCGTCTTCCCGTCGTCGCGACACGTCAATTGAGTTCGCTGCCGATGATCGGATCGGCGAATTATCCAGACCTGCTTGCACGGCGCTCAAATTCAGGGCACAGAGCCAGATGCTGTTTGAGTATATCGCGTTGTCGGTTATTTCACAATTATTCGCCGACGCCCGCACCGGGTGACCACAGAGGTGCAACCACAGAGGTGCAGCAAAGAGGTGCAGGACATCCATGCTCTGGCCTTCACCTGCAACAGGCCGCTGGTCGCCTCTTGTTGGGGTTTTGCGCGTCTGGCTTTGCTGCGACATAGGTGATTGCCACAGAGGTGGCCGCCTTTAAGGCGATGATCAATCCTTACGCATTGCTGGCCGAGCTTATTGAATAAGCCATGATTCGCTATACTTGGAAACTTCCGCACAAGTCCATGGGGAAAATCAATGATCTATCGTCAGAGTCAAGCATTGTTCAGCAAGCAGCGCAGCCTGCCAGCTATCACGCTCGCGGTACTGGTTTTGCTAAGCTTCAGCCTGCATGCAGCCGACGCCGACAACTGTGCCGATCATCCGGCCATCACGCGCTATCCCGGCAGTGTCATTGAATGGTGCAAGACCGACAATTATTTGCCCTATTCCATACCTGTGGGGCCGGTGACCGGCTACCGCGCCATCAGCGAATGGGTGGAAACCGAAGGTCGCGTGACCCGTAATTTCTACTCGCTGAAAGACGACCGCACCCATCCGGAAGTTTGGAAAAATTATCAGGAGGCACTGCTGGCCGCCGGTTTCGAGATCATTGCCGAAGGCATGCTGCCGGAACGCAACGTAAGCAGCGAAATCGGTGGTGGCAGCTGGCTGGGTGTGTACTACACAAAAAATCCTTTCGGTAAACCCGGCGCGGTGGGCAAGCTGGTTTCCGGCACCTCGTCATCCGGCGGCACCGGCGTGGTGTTCGGCAAAAAACAACGTGCCGATGACACCATTTATGTGCTGGTGTCGCTGGAACAGCACTCCAAGGATGAAGTTGCCACACTGATCACCGTGGTGGAAACCAAAGCAGCCGAATCCGGTCTGGTGATTGCCAACGCCGAGGCCATGGGCAAAGACATCGAAGAGCTGGGCCGCACCGTGCTGGACGGACTGATGTTCGAACACGACAAGGCCATCCTGATGCCGGCATCGAAAGGCGCACTGGATGAAATTGCCAGCTACCTCAATGCCAACGACAAGCGTTTCTTCGTCGTCGGCCACACCGACTCGGTGGGTACATTCGCCTACAACGACAAGCTCTCCACAGATCGCGCCATGGCCGTGCGCACAGCCTTGATCCAGGATTATGCGATTGCACCCGACCGGCTGGAGGCACATGGCGTCGGCCCGCTGGTGCCGGTGTTCTCCAATGCCAGCGATGGTGGCAAGGCGAAAAACCGCCGCGTTGAACTGGTTGAGCGCTAGTCTGACCACATTTTGTTAGCGCCCTGACGACGCAGTTGGTCTCCGAAACCACCGCCATGCAGATCACTGTATGGCATCAGGCGATACACACGAGCCCCACCCAATGCGGTTCGCTATGTAGTCAAGCCGCAGCCACGGAGTCGAACCAGCGCAAGGTGTGATCGCAGCATGGAGGCTCACCGACGACTGACCCTGCCCGATCCTGACATGCGACATCGCCGCCCCGTGATCAGATCGACAGTCAGTCCTCGAACCCGTCGAAGAACAGCACGCCGCTGGTGCCTGTGAGCTCGATGACACGCGGCCCGCCCGGGTTGCTGGAGCGGATCTCCACGCTCGCGTTCCTGACCCCGCTCTGCTGCGGCGTAAAGACGAGCTCGAATCCACATGACTGGCCGGCGGCGAGGGTTGCACCGCCGCAGCTGTTATTTGTCGCAGGCAGGCTGTAATCGGCCGCCGCCGGGCCGCGCACAACAATCACGTCGATGGTCAGATCCTGCTCGCCGATGTTGCTCAATGTGACCGTGCGAGTTGACGATGAAGCTCCCGGCGCGACTTCGCCGAAGTCGATAGCGGTGGTCGAAACATTGAGCTCGGGCGGGGCAAGATCCGGCACCAGTTCGATCGCGCCGATGTCGCAATCGGCGAAGCCGTCGTTGTTGCCGTCGACCGGCCGCACCGTGCCGATCGCGTCGACCGGCGGACAGTCGGGCCCGAGCATCGCGTCGACCACCGGCGAGTTGGCAAATGGCGCGATGAACGGCAGCGAGGAGCCTGCGAAGCGGATCGGCTGCAGCTCGGCGTCGCGATCGGCGATCACGATGTCAGCAGCCGTTGGGGTCAGTCCGCACCCGGTCAGGTCGCCGAAAAGGTTGTCGCCACCGGAGATCAGCTGCCCCGGCGCTTCGACGGCGCAGTTGATCGGGACGTCCAGCAGTACCGGAGGCCCCGGCGGTCGATAATTGCCGGCCAGCACGGAACCGGTGATCGTGACCTGGGCGCCGTTGCGAACGGTCAGTGCACCGCCGGAGACGCCGCTGGCGCCGCCGGTGTCGCCCGAGTTGCCGGTGATCGTGACGTGGTTGAGCGTGTAGTCGGAGCCCCCCAGATACAGCCCGCCGCCCTGGTTGCCGGTCACGGTCACGTTCTCGAAGATGCCGCTGCTGGACGCCTGCGCCCAGATCGCACCGCCGCTGACTGCGCGATTGTTGTCGAACACGGTGTCGCGGATATCGATCCCGTTGTTGGCGATGATCGCGCCGCCGACGAAGCCGTCGGCCACACCGCCGGTGAACCGGGATCGACGCACGACCAGGTCGCCCGGCCACGCCCTCACGCGGCCGCGCGACACGGTCAGGTTTTCGATGCGCAGGGTCACGTCGACGTCGCCAACGCTCAACGCCGTCCCACCGTCGCTGCCGTCGATGATGCTGTTGGCCGCCCCGGTGCCGATCAGCACAAGGTCATCGGTGACCTGGATGTCGGTTCCTGGGTCCAGAGTATAGACGCCGGTGCCGATCGACACCACCCGCAAACCGGGCTGGGCGTTGGCTTCCTCTATCGCCGCGCGCAGGGTGCACACGCCGTCCTCGCTCCGGCAGAGGCCGTCGCCGGGATCGGTGTCGGACTTGTCGAGGAAGGCATCGGCGAGTGCATCGACGTAGATGTCGGCTGGCGGCACCACGCTTATCACGTGCGAGACCTCGTTGTCCGGGTTGACGTCGGTCTGGTTGGCAGAAGCACGCGCGGTGAACGCCAACAGCGTGCCCGGTGCGGCCAAACCGTCGACCTGGGCGGTGATCTCGACACTGCCGGAGAAGCCCGGATTCAGCGTGCCGACGTCGCAGCTCACCTGCAGACCGTTCAGCACACAGCCCGTGCCGGAGACCGTGATCGATCCGGGCGCCAGCCCCTCGGGCAGGTCGACGTTCAGCTCAACACCGGTCGCAGTGGTCGGCGGCCCGGCAGTCGGGGGGGCGTTCAGTGCGCGGAACAGGATACTGATCAACTGGTTTGGCAGCGCCCGCTCGGTCGACGGCACTGCCGACATCACCAGGTCGAGGCCATCGATCGCGGTGACCGGGAAGCTGTTGCACCCGGTCAGCGTCTCGGACGTCGGCGTCTCGCTGCCGTCGTCACCGACGACGCGGTCGTCGAGGCATAGTTCTACGATGTACGTGCCCGGCGCGGAGTAGATGTGCTCAGCCGTCAGAGTGCCGACACCGTTGCCGGACTGGCCGACTTCGGGTCCGCCGCCGTCGGTGGCGGTCTCGAATTCGACCGTGCCGTCACCCCAGTCGATGCGCAGCCGATGCTGCTCGTCGGGATCGGGATCGACGAACTCCGCGTTCATCCGATAGACAAACCCGACGCCGACCGTCGCCGGCTCGGGCACGCGGACCTCGGCCGGATCGTTGACCTCGGCCACGGTCACCCGGACGTCCTCGGGTGCGGAGGCGAACACGCCGTCATCGGCGATGAAGGTGAATTCATCTTCGCCAAAGAAGTCCGGATCCGGGGTATAGGTGGCCTGGTTGGCCACGATCGATAAGGTGCCGTTGGCGGGCGGATCGACGACGTTGAAGACCAGGCTGTCCAGCGGGTCCGGGTCGCTGCCGTCCAGCGTGATGGCGTTCGGGGTGTCCTCGTCGAGCACCACGGCAATCCCGGGCGTGGCGAATGGCGGGCGGAAATTGCGCACCACGCCGATCTCGACCCCGGCGGGTGCCGAGCGGATCGTCCGCCCGGTGACCGGGTCACGTACGCCGTCGCTGATCTGGAAGCTGAAACCGTCGATGCAGTCGGCTGGATTGACGCAGGCAAAGTCGTTGTTCGACTGGTACTCGAGATCAGCATAGTCGGGGCCGATCTCGACGAACGGCGTCAGCAGCGAAATGTGCAGCAGGTTGGTGGCCGGGTCGAGGACGAAGAATCGGCTGGAGTTGACGGTCACGTTCTGCGGGTTGCCGAAATCGCCAAGCACGAAGCAGCTGCCGTCGCAGGTCGACTCGGCCTGGCCGGCAAAGAAGCCGTCGGTGGAGTAGCGCTGGATGCGCGCATTGCCAGAATCGGCGACATAGATGGTGCCACGTGGGTCGATGTCCAGCGCCGGCACACCGCGGAACTGCCCCGGTCGGCAGCCCCAGGTGGGCTGACCACCGATGCCAGAAGCGCCGCAGATCACCTGCTCCTCGGGGTTGAAGGCCTCGTCGACCGCGCAGGTGGCATCGGTACACGAGAAGCCCAGCGTGCGCCGGTTGCCGACGTCACAAACGGCCTGATCGCCTACAGCGAGGTCGATATCGCAGCGGCCGAGCCAGCCCTCGAGCGTGCCCGGGTAGGCCAAGCCGTCGGCAGCGATATAAGACGGCGTGTAGCGATACAGCCGGCTGCGGCGACCGGCGACGATGCGGCCGTCGGCATCAAGCTGCAGCTCCCTGCCCGAGCCTTCGAAGGCCAGGCCGTCATCGTTCAAGGCGCCGATGTAGGCAGGGGTGTGGGTGCAGTTGACCGAACAGTCGAAGCCCGGCGGCAGCGTGCCGTCGAGCACATGGATCACCGAGTACCGGCTCATCACGTACAGCAGTCCGTTGGCGTCGACCCCGCCGCTGTTGGCATCGTCCAGCGTGCTGCCACCGCCGGGTTGCAGCAGGCTCACGGGGTTGCCGTCGCGGTCGCGCAGGTTGGCCAGCCGGTAGCTGACCTGCAGGTTCAGGTCCAGATCATAGACCCGCAGCGAGGACTGACCGCCGCTGGCATGCGAGGTCAGGAACAGCCGGCCCTGGTTGACGTCCAGCACCACGTCGCGCAGTTCGTTGTCGTTGACCGGCACGCCGTCGATGTAAGCGCCGTCGTTGCCGAACACCGCGATCCGGCCTTCGCGCTCGAAGCTCACCGGCGCGCCGCCACGACAGTCGATGTAGCCACGGTCGACCACGTAGGTGCGACCGTCGTCGGTGCTGCTCAGGTGGCGCGGTTCGGACGGGAAGTCGAGGTGGAAATTTCGGTCGCTGCCCTGCCCATTGGTGCAGATCGCCAGCACTTGCGCGTCGGTCAGACTCTGCTCGACGCGGAAGTCCTCGACGAAGTAGGGGTACAGCGGCGCGATGAAGAAGCCGTCGGCGGGCGCCTGGTCGATGAAGAAGCGCAGCGGATCGCCGTCCGGGTCGGTGGCCTGCAGCCGGATGGGTGTGGGCTCGAACGACACCGCATCGACCCGGTTCGCACCGGTCTGTGCGATCGGGCTCGGCGGGAGGTTGGATGCCTTGACGTTGACGATCTGCACCGCCGAGTCGCTGTTGCCGGACGCATCGGTGACGGTCCAGTTCACCAGCGTCAGCCCTAAGCCGATCGGCAGCACCGCGTCGTTGCTCACGATCGGGTTCAGGTCGACGAAATCGAACACCAGCGGCTGGCCGAGCGCGCTGACCGCACCGCTGTCCACCTCGACGATGTCGTCGGGCGGCACGATCACCGGCGGGCGGGTATCGACCACCTCGACCCGCATCGTGGTCGAGACTTCATTTTGCTGCAGCGCCAGGTTGGGTCCCGGATCGCGGGCCGTCCAGGTGATGTCGAAGGCGTTGGGCTGGCCGCTCGTGCTGACCGGCCAGAAGGACCGAAGTGCTTCTTGTGGATAGCTGGCCGAGAACGAGACATTGCGCCCGCAGGCGTCGGCCAGTGCATACATGGAGCGCAGCAGGGGCTCGAAACGCAGACGCGAGACACCGCCGGCCTCGTCGGCCTCGATCGTCACTTCGATGGTCTGGTTCGGCGGGGCACCGACCAGCACAGCGGTAATCCGATCGTCGGAGAAGGGCTGCGGCGTAATGCTAGGCGGGATCTCGTCGTAGACCCGGATCAACTGGAACACGTCGCGGTGATTGTCAATCCGCCAGCCAGAGAAGAACACCGCGTCATTGGCGATCAGGATCGCCTCACGGATCGCGTTGATCAGCAGGCCCTTCCATGGCTGCCCCTTGGCGCCAGGCGGTATGCCCGGGATCAGCGGTGCGAACAGGTCCAGCGCCGACATCCGCGCATTGACCCGCCAGCGCAGCAACCGTTCGCCGACCGGGAACGACAGCTCGCGGCCTTCGACGTAGGGGCACTCATACATCGGCCCGGTGCCGTCGAGCTGGCTGAACCGCACCGAACCGTCGGCGCGGCAGTCCTCGTAGATCCGGTCGGTGGCTTCGAACGAGCCGGTCTCGGCCCAGAAGCCCAGGTCCAGACTCGGCGCGATCGCGGGCGTCGAGGTGTTGTACAGCAGCACGACGTCGACCTCGGTGTTGTGGTGGAACACCGTCGGCGAGCCCAGCTCGCCCCAGTTGCTGTTGTAGCCCAGACTGACCCCGAGCGCGTTCTCGTAGGTCGAGACCATGTGCGGCTGCTCGAAGGTGGCCTCGCAGACGCCGGCCGGAACTCGGATGACCCGGTCCGGCGGCGGCTCGATGAAGGTCAGGCACCACTTCAGCGCCAGGTTGGTGGCATACGCCGTGCCCTGGGCCAGCACGCCGGCACCGGGCACCAGTGATGCGCCAAAGGCCACGTTATGGGCAATGCCCAGCGGCACCTGGCAGAACGTTGCGAAGTCGTTGCCGGTGCCGCCGCGGTTGGCGCGGCTGGCGGAGCCCGAACCGGCCCAGGCCGACTCGATGGTGAACCCCGTTGCGCCTGCCGGCGCGTGCGCCGTTCGCAATTCGACACGGTCGAACGACTCGCGCGTGCGCATCCCGATCCGACCATCGACCGCGTCGAACAGGCCCTGGCGTTTGCTGCCATCGAAGCCAAACAGCAGCGATCCAATAGGGTGCTCGCCGCGCAATGCGACCATTTCGATCACTGCGTCCGCGCGTTCGATATCAACCTGAATCACCAACTCCGACAACGGCTCGGTGAGCTCCAGCGTGTGCGCGGTGGAGTCGATCCGGATCCGCCCCTGTGCGAACGGCAGGGTCTCCAGCGAGGCGCGTGTGAACACCGGCGAACCGCTCGTGGCGCGCCCGGAGTCGGCGCCGTCACCGGCAAGATCGACCCAGACCGCCCGTGCGGGCACATCGACCAGCGGCTGCAGCACCGGTGGCAAATTTCGCGCCTGCACGGCGCATGACTCGGCCAGCAGAATGATCAGGGCAATGTGTGTCCAGCGGAATTGGATCAGATCTTTTCGGCCCACGGTCAGGCTCCGGTGCAAACGTCCCGCACAGCTTGACGCAAAGCTGTCAGCACGTGAATGGCCGGCGGTTGCAGATTTATGCCCGCTGGTTGCAATCAGCCGGAAACGTCCCTGGCAGCAGATCTTTGAGGGTGACGGCGCGGTGGTCAGGCCCATTCAGGCGACGCCTGGGTGGCACAACTCGCGGTGATGGATTCTATGTCGAATCAGAGTGCAGGTCATTTCTGTGGCGCGCCGGAGTCTCCCCGAACCGCTCTCTGAACCTTCTCGAAAACGCGCTGACGCTGGCAAACCCCACCGCGTCCGCCACCTCGGCCACGTTCCCCGCCTGCGCCCGCAACAATTTCGCTGCGCACTGCAGACGCATCTCTCGCAACTCCTCTTCCGGAGACCGGTCCACTGCCGCTTTGAACTTCCGGAACAATGTGGTGCGGTCCATGTGCAGCAGCGCAGCCCAGTCGCGAACGGAGAAGCCCGGTTCGCCAAGGTGCTCGCTCGCGACGCTGCGGGCCCTGGTAACGAACGGGTCTTCGCTGGGCTCGGGTTGCACGGTCTGCCTGGCCAGCCGATCGCGCAGACGCCGTCTCGAAGCAATCAGACCGGCGATGCGCGCGGCGAGCTCGGCGGTGTCAAAAGGCTTGGCCAGATAGTCGTCGGCACCAGCCTGCATGCCGCGGATGACAGCATCGGGGCCACCACGAGCGGTGAGCATGAGAACCGGGATGTAGTCGGTTTCGGGATCGGACTTGAGCCGGGACGTCATGCTCAAGCCATCCAGCTCGGGCATCATGCCGTCGGTGACGATTGCGTCGGGTAGGGTCTCGCGGGCCTTCAGCAAGCCCTGCTTGCCGTCGCCAGCCTCGACGATGTGGTACGCGCGGCCCAGCCGCAGTCGAAGAAAGCCTCTCAACTCGGCGTTGTCGTCTACGATCAGCACGGTCGGACGATCCCCTGCACCATTTTCCGCTTCTTCGGCATCGGGATACCCGGCTGCCGGCTGTTCCGGCCAATCAGTGACAGGCTGCTCACCAGTGGTCGGCAGGTCGGGACGCGGTGGCAGCCAGATACGGAAGCATGCGCCACCGCCGGGATTGTCGCCAACCTCGACCCGGCCTTGGTGTAGCTCGACCAGTTCGCGGACCAGCGCCAGACCGATCCCCGTTCCGCCATGCGGTGCGTCGGCGGCCTGCTGGTAGCGCTCGAAGATGCGTTCGCGGTCGGCCCCGGCCACGCCGGGTCCGGTGTCGAGCACTTCAACGATGTGGCCGTCATGCTGCGCGGCCAACCGCACCGTCACGAGCGAACCCTCCGGCGCGACCTTAACAGCGTTGGAAACCAGGTTGGAGACGATCGTCGCCAGGTGCTCGGCGTCGAATGTGGCCAGCATGGGAGCCTCCGCGCCCTCGACGATCAGGCCGACGCCATTGCACTTCGCGTGAACCTTGAAACGCTCGACGATGGCGGTAACCGCCACACACAGGTCTGCACGTAGCGGGTGGAACGGCATGCCCCCGGCATCAAGCCGGTGCAGGTCCAGCACCTGACCGATCAGTGACTGCATAGCAGCGGTGTTGCGCAAGGCCATGTCGAGATGCTGGCGCTGTGTGGGGGTGAACTGGATGGTGTCACGGGCCAGCTCTTCCAGTGGCGCGCGGGTCAGCGTCAGCGGGGTGCGCAGTTCGTGCGACACATTGGCGAAGAACGCGGCGCGGGCGTCGCTCATCTCGCGGATCTCACGCGCCTGACGGCGGATCTTGCGGGTGCGCTCGGCGACCTGCAGTTCGAGCTCGTTCTGGCGCGCCAGCAATTGCTCCTCGCGACGCTGCTGGCCGTAGCGGGCGGTGAGCCACAACAGCAGCAGAACCGCGGCGGCGTAGACGAGCAGCATCGGCGTGCCGAGGAACCACGGCGGGGCGATCGAGAACAACAGCGGCGCGGATTCGGACAGACGGCCCTGCCCGTCGCGCGCCTGAACCCGGAACACGTAGTCGCCGCCGGGCAGGTTGGTGTAATCGCGGCGGGTCTCGGCCGACCACTGCGACCAGTCGCGATCCAGACCGTCCAGCCGGACACGGTAGCGGTTGGCCTGCGGCTGGTCGAACTTTGCCAGAGCATATTCGAAGCGCAGCGAGTCCTTGCGAAACGGCAGGGCGGCCTCGGCCAGTGCGGCTGCAGCGCCCGGTCCGCCGCGCAACCATTGCGGCCCTTCGCTGGCGTCCGGGTAGCCGGCGCGGGTGACAACGAGCTGCGGTGCCTGGCCAGCCGGCTCGACTTCAGGCCAGGTCAGCCGCACCAGGCCTGGTGCGCGGCCGATCCAGGCAGCATCATCGTCGGCGTGGATGAAGTCGTTCTGGCCGATCTCGATGCCGGGCACCGGATGTGGCTGCCAGGTGAACACGCCACGCTGGTCGATGCGGCCAAACCGCAATGCCCCGCCGTCGCCGACCCCGGCCAGCACGCGCATGCCATCGGGGCTGGCCATCTTGTAGATGCCGCGAGGCTCGCCCAGAGTCTCGTTATCAAAGTCCGGGTCGGGTTCGACGCCAACCACATCCCCGTCGGCGTCGAGTCGCGGACGGTAGCCGCCGTCGAAGGTGCCGAGAACGAGTCGCTGACCGAGCACGAACGGCCAGGCATAGCCTTGCGGCACCCCTTCGTCCGCGCCGAGTTCAGCGACCAGTACCAGCTCAGAGTCCCGCCATTCGAGCACGAACAGCCGGCCCAGTACGGTGCCGACCCAGACGCGGCCATCGGCGGCCTCGGCGACGTGGTGGGGGCGGACGTCGATGCCGGCAACCTTGCCGTCCTCGCTGTCTCCGCCAGCGGCGACCCAGCGGCCTTCGTCGTTGCGTGTCAGCAGGCCCAGGCCGGACTCCAGTTCGGCGTAGACCACCGCACGCAGTCGCGACGGTGTCAGTCGGTAGGCGTAGTGATCATTGAGCAGCCGCTCCTGGCCGACGATCCGGGTACCGTCAGGATCCAGATCAAGCCGGCGCACACCCCGATACCCGGCCCACAGCAGCTGGTCTTCGATCGAGCGCAGATCCCAGGTCGAAGTCAACGGAAAGTCCAGCGCGCTGGCATCCAGTGACCTGGCGCGGCCGCGATCGGACGCGGCAGCCTCCAGGCGCAGCACACCTGCGCCCATGCCGGCGATCAATGCATGGCCGGCGTGCCTGGTCAGACCGGCGGCGCTTTCGATGCCGGACTCGGCGCCCCAGGTCCGCATCGGAGCGTCCAGCGCGACGCGGGTAATCACTCCATCCTGCGGCAGCCAGACACCGCCCTGTCCGTCCTCGGCCAGGCCATTGATCACATCCTTGGGCAGGCCGTTGTTGCTGCTGACGTGTTCGATCAGGCGGCCGCTACCGGTCAGGTGAAACAGCCCGGCGTTGCGGGTCGCGAGCAGAATTGTGCCGTCGTCGCGGCGGTGGACGATGTAGGGCCAGGTGTCGCTGACATCCACGTCCAGCGCGAAGCGTTCGGGTGCGCCGTCTCCCAGCCAGTAGAGACCATCGGCATAGGTGCCCAGCAGCATGCGCCCATCGGGCCAGGGCTCGAGAAAGGTGACCGCAATGGGGTCTTCGCTGAGCGAATCCCAGCGCCAGCGCTCGATCGTCGGCGGCTCCGGGTTGTCAAAATCGGTGACCTCGTGGAGCCGGTCGCGCACTGCGATGTAGACTCTCTCGTCGACCGCCAGCATGAGCCGGAAGATGCCGTCCCACTGGGCAAGCTGACGAAGTTGCTCGCCGTCCCACCGGAACAGCGTCGGAATGGAGTGGAAGTACAGCGCACCATCAACCTCCACGATGCCACGGATGTCACCAAACTCGCGCTGGTTTTCGGGCAGCTGCTCGCTGATCGAGTGATAGGCCATCGCGCCTGTTGCATCGCGCTGGAAGTAGCCGAATTCGTTGGTCGAGCCGATCCAGAAACGGGCGGGCGCGGCGTCGAGTTCCTGGATGTGCAGTACGCGAACGCGGGAGTTGTTTGGCGTGTCGTGCCGAGTCCAGCGTACACCGTCGTACTCCAGCAAACCCATGCCGCCGCCGATGTACATCAGCCCGTCTGGCCCAAGTGCCGCGCCCCAGTTCTGGACGTTGCTGTTGTACTCTGCCATCGAGAAAGTGCGGACGGGTGGCTCGCCAGGGAGTGGCTCGACGGTCACGGCGGCCGCTGCGAATGCCGCAGCCACGAGCATCGTCGAAGCAGCAAGCGTCGGCACCAGCAGTCGTGTCAACTTGGCCAAGGGTGTGTCTCATGCGGTCGTCGTCGACACTCTACTGAATTCCGGGCAGCGCCGCCACTGTCGCCGCAACGCAGGCTGCTGTTCGCAGCGATAAACCGCATGCGCGCAGCGGTGACCGTGTGGCCGATGTGCCGCGCTTGCTCGTGGCGCTCATGTTCGCGCCCCTTGTATACCGGTTCGATGCCGGCTGATCGAAGTGATCGGATCGGTCACTCGTCTGCGCTCGTGCGGGGCTGGGTGCAAAAAAGTAAACAGATCATGGCACTGCGCACCAATCGACCTGCTGATCAAACGAGTCCCCGGTGATCGCTGGACGCACATCCTGAGCTGGACGACAATGCCAAAACCTCGGACCAGGACGAGGCGGCGTCAGGCTGTGTCTTCAAGTCGCGTCAGTGCAGACTCGAAGCGCTCCAGTTCCGGACTGTCCGCCGGCAGTTCGCGTCGGGCACTGGCGGCCGCACGTTCGAGCAACGGACGGGCTTCGTCGCTGCGGCCCTGGTCGAGAAGCAAAAGACCGAGACCCAGTTGCGAATTGGCGGCACGGAGGCTGTCGGTGCTGCCATCTGCCTCGAACAATGCCACCGACTCCCGCATCAGTTGCTCGGCCTGTTCCAGGTCGCCCATCGCTGCGACGATGTTGGCGTGGGTCACCAGGCCACTGGCGATCAGCACGTTGTCGCGCCCGAAGACCTGCTCACGCAGACCAAGCGACTCGGTGGAATGCGTCCATGCCGCCTTCAGATCACCCCGCTGGCGTTCGATGTTGGCGAGCACGGCCAGCGTGGCGGCCAGCGACGACAGGCTCCAGTCCCCCGCCGCGCGCTTGATCGCGATCGACTCGGCGGCCGCAGCGGCGGCGGCGTCGAAACGTTGCTGATTACGCAATGCAAGCGCCAGGTTGTGCAGCGGTGAAGCGGCGGCGCGGGTATCCTGGCCATCAATCTGCCGATGCACGGCGATGGCGTGGCGCAGCGTGACCTCGGCCGTCTCGTAGTAGCCGAGCTCGTTTTGCAGCAGACCGACGTTGTTGTAGGAGTCGGCAAGATCTTCATCGACCGCACCGTTTTGTTCGCGCCACACCAGCGCACGGACCAGCAGCGGCTCGGCCTCCACCATGCGACCGAAGCGGCGAAGAATGTTGCCGAGCCGGTTGCGGGAATCGGCGGTTTCGGCACTGTCGTCGCCGGCATGTTCGATCCGCAGCATCATCGCCCGGTCGAGCAGGGAAATTCCGCGCTCGGCATCGCCGAGGTTGGAGAAGGCCAGACCGATGACGTGCATTAGCCGGGCTCGAGCCAGCGGGTCGCTGTCGAGCTGCGACGGCAGCTGCTCGGCCGCCCGATCGAGCAGATCGCGGGCGCTTACGTCGGCCGGATTGGACTCGCGCGGATCGGACACGGCGAACAGATCGATCAGGAACTCACTGGTTTCCCTGGCGATGTTTGCCTCGCGCTGGGCAGCGTCGCGCTGAAGTGCCAGCTGGCGCGCCTGCCAGGCCATCGTACTGCCAAAGCCAAGCACCAGCACCGCGATCAGCGCCGTGGCGGTTGCGCCGACCGGGTGTCGCCGTATGAATCGCAGTGTGCGGTAGGCGGCGCTGTCCGGTCGCGCCTCGACCGGCCGGGACGCCAGCCAGCGCCGCAGGTCGTCGCCCAGTTCTCTCGGGCTTGCATAGCGCCTGAAGGGATCCTTGTGCATGGCACGCGCAATGATGCAGTCCAGATCGGTGCTGTTGCGTTCGCCCAGCGCTGGCGGCTCGGCCTCGCAGACAATGCGCTCGATCTCCGAGGGTCGTCGCGTGGCGAAGTCGTAAGGACGGTGGCCGGCCAGTAACTCATACAACAATACGCCCAGAGAATAAACGTCCGAGGCCTGCGTGACCGGCTCGCCGCGCACCTGTTCCGGGCTGGCGTAGTGCGGCGTCATCGTCGAAGCCACAGTCATTCCGGCATGGTCGCCCTCGACGTCACCGATCAGTTTGGCGATACCGAAGTCGAGCAGTTTGAGCTGCCCATGGGCATCGATCAATACGTTGGATGCCTTGATGTCGCGATGCACAACCAGGTTGCGGTGCGCGAACTGCACCGCGTCGCACAGCGACAGAAAGCGCTGCACGCGCTGGCGGCGGTCGAGGGCCTGGTCCTTCGCCCATTGGTCTATCGGCTGCCCGTCGACGTACTCCATCGCGACCCAGGGCGTGCCGTCGGCCTCTTCACCGCCGTCGACCAGCTGGGCGATATTGGGATGACGCAGTCCGGCCAGTACCCGGCGCTCCAGCTTCAGCCGCTGGCGGGCAAAATCCGAATCGCCGGTCGTCGGCAGGCGCTTGACGGCGACCAGTTGATCGAAGTCAGGCCCCGAGCGGCGGCAAAGGTAGACCACGCCCATGCCGCCGGCACCGAGCCGCCGCACCACCTCAAACGGCCCGATTCGCTCGGGCAGGACGTTGTCGGAATGCGCAGCGGCCTCCGCTGCGATCACTTGCCGCAGGTGATCGCGGTCGTGCGCCTGCTGATCGTCGGCGATCAGCATGGCCTCGAGCTGCTCGACCAGCGCTGGATCCTCGGCGCGACAGGCTTCGATGACCGTTACCCGATCGTCGGCATCCACGGCGCGCTGGAACCAGGCTTCCAGGCGACGGAATTCATCGTGCTTCATCGTCCGGATCCAAGCATGCTGCCCAGCCAGGCGCGCGCGGTGCGCAGATCACGCTTCGCGGTTGCCGTCGAAATATCGAACACGGCAGCCACCTCGCTGTCGGTCAGCCCGCCGAAATAGCTCAGCACCACGGCTTCGGCCTTGCGCGGATCGGCTTCGGCCAGTTCGTCGATCGCGGCGTGCAGATCGAGCACATCGATGCTTTTGGCGGCCGTGAAATCGCCACCGGCGTTGCGTGTGTCGAGCGTCAGCGGCCGTGCACCACCGCCGCGCTTGTGGCGGTTACGACGGCGCGCCTGTTCGACCAGCACCTGGCGCATCGCGACCGCGGCAATGGCCAGGAAGTGATTGCGGTCGCGCACCGCGAACGCCGGGTCGGACAGCTTCAGGAAGGCTTCATGGACCAGTTCGGTGGGTTGGCAGGTAACGGGCGCCTCGCGTGCGAGTCGATTGCGGGCCAGGACACGCAGCTGGCCGTGGACAGCGGTCCAGACCCGCTCCCTGGCAACCCGGTCCCCGTCTGCGCAACGACGCAGCAGCTCGGTCAACGGCGGGTCGTCGGCAGATGCGTAGAAGTCGGCCATGGGCGCTCGTGGGCGATCGGATGATTCGATTATGCAGAAAAGGGCGCAGTGTTCAATACATCTTTGACCAAACGCGTGCCGACCAATGAGCCAACTCACCGTTCGATCCCTGTCTTTGCTGCTGCCTGTGGCGTATCTGGCGGCAAGCTTCCTCGTCCATCCCGGTGTGGCCCTGGCCCAATCCAGGGTCGAGATTCCAACCCCGCACAAGACTCCGGGCTCAGAGGCGGAAATGCACCAGGCACTGGACAATTTGCGGGCCTTGAATCTGCCGGAACTGGAATACGCGCTGGCAGGGGTCGAAGCGCGACTGGAGACCGGTGCCCTGACCGGCAACGACCGGAATCTGCTCTGCATCGGCGCGTTCACGATCCCCTTCGCCACGGCCTTCGGCATCGGCCTGGTGCCGAATCCGCCCTGGGACTACCTGCTCGGCCAACTGCCGGCCTATGCAGCCAATCTCGGTCTGAAGTTCTGCCCGGCAGTGCTCGAAGCGCCGGGTGATTTCGAGGTCGAGCCGAACGTGGATACCGCCGACGGGCCGAACTGCGCCTACGACTTCAGCCAGCCGATCATCGCCGGCGGCCGCGAGGATTTCATGGGCGTACCGTACAGGTTTCTCGGTGACTGGACGTTCACCCGCACGCCGGACTCGCGCGGCTTCGGCACGCCCGGTGTGTTCCACTACAACACCGGCGTCGACGTGCGCATGGTCTTGCCGGGCGAGGCACCGCCCGGCTATCTCGAAGAAACTCCGGATCCGGAGTTCGTCGCCGAGATCGGGCCGTTCGGCATCCGCGCGCCGCAGAACGACATCTTCAATGCCATCGGCTGCGCCTTGGATGGCAGCGTGCCGCTGAACAACGACGGCGGGCCTTGTCCAATCGACTTCAACCGCACGCTGCAGCTTCCGGTGGGCCGGCATACGATCACCTGGCGGGCCGAGACCAGCGTCGGCCTACTCGATACCCTGCCGCCGATCTATGTGCCCGGCAAACCGCCGGGGTCGAAGAAGGAAGCCGCCAAGGAAATCCTGAAAGGCATCTACGAGGCCGTGCGCGATATGGCAGCGGGTTCCTTCCTGGAAAGTTACCCGACCGGCGTGGTCACGCTGGCCAACCAGTCGGTCAACGTGCTTGATACCACCGCGCCGGTCATGCAGTTCGCCGATCCGGCGCTGGCGACCTTCCGGGTCGAGGCCCAGGAGCCGGGCGGACAATCGACGCGCGCGTTCCTTAACACGCTGCGGGATTCGATCGTTGCCACCGACGCATGCAATCGCACGCCGCAGGTCAACGCGCCGCTGCCCTCGTTCCTGCCGCTGGGCAGCCATCCGCTAACCTGGACGGCGCGCGACGCCGGTCCCGCACCCGGCGGTGGATTCAACACCTCGACCCTGATGCAGACCATCATCGTCGAGGACACCCAGCCGCCGCAGATCGCACCGCCGCCGTCGGTCGTGGTCGAATCCAATACCGCGCCGGTGTTCGTCGCCACCGGCTCGCCGCAGGTGTTCGACGTCGCCGATCTGGAACCGACCATCGAGTTCGACGGCCCGCTGACCTTTCCGTTCGGCGTCACCAGCGTGTTCTGGCGTGCGATCGACGCCTCGGGCAACGTGTCGCCGTGGGTCGAGCAGACCATCAACGTCAAGCTGAGCGGCAGCAACAACACGCCGGTGGCCGCCGATGCGGAGACCGATGCGGTGTCCTTCGAAGAGGTCGATATTCCATTGAGCGCCAGCGACATGGACGGCGATGAACTGTACTTCTACATCGACCGCCAACCCGACGAGGGTTTCTTCGTCGCACCGCTGCTGCCGACCTTCGTCGATGATCTGCGTGTGCAGGCTCAGTTCGATCCAGGCCCGCTGTGTCTGGGCGGAGGGACGCTGCCGCCGCAGGACTACGTCTGGGACCCGCGCTACGTGACGACCAACGACGACGGCATCACTTACGTCATTGACCGGATCGTCAAATGTACGAGCAGCGGCAGCGGAATCAACACGAGCAATAGCCGCATCGCCCGATTCGGCCCCGACGGTGAGCTACTGGCCGAGTTCGATCTGGGCTCTGGCAGCGCCGCAGATCAGGTCGAGCGGCTGTCGTTTCATCCGGGCGGGCTGCCCGGCTATCCCGACCCGTTCATGTATTGGGTCAGCCCCGCCACCGACCGACTGATCACGCTCGATGCTGAACTGAACGGCAGCATCGAGGTGATCGTCATCGACTTTCTGCCGTCCGGCACGCCTGCCCAGGGCGATCCGGTCGATGCCGTGATCGATTTGCAAGGGGTTGCCTATGTGACCGACACCCGACGAATCTACGCCTTCGATTTCCTCGAGCGCGATTCAAGTAATGCGCTGGCCTTCCTCGATCGCATCGGTGCGCCGCTCAGTTCCGGTACCGGAAGTTATGGCCGGGCCTGGGACATGGACATCGATTCCATGGACGCGCTGTATATCAGCGACTGGGGCAACAGCCGGATTTACAAGTTCGGTGCCTCGACGATCGATCGCAGCGTGTCGCCCGCGGTCTTTACCACCGGCGAATTCATCGGCTGGCTGGGTCGCTGCGACAGCGACAATGCGCCAGGTGATGCCGCCGTGTGCGACCTTGCCCGCCAGCGCAGCATCGGCTATTCGTGCACCGACTCGACCTGCGGCGCGACTCAGACCGCAGGCGACCTGCCGAGTCAGTTCAGCCGCCCGCAGGGCTTTGCGATCGATCCGAACGACATCCTGTACGTGGCCGATCGAGGCAACAACCGCATCCAGCGCTTTACGCCCGAAGGTTTCTTTGCCGGCCAGGCGATCTCGGATTGCGATGCGGTGAACTGCTTCGTGATCGGCGAGTTCGGCGTGGCCGAGGATGTCACGGTCAACTCGACCAGCTTCTTCGTCCTTGATTCCAACACGGACATTCTGCACATCTTTACCGCCGACCCGGTCACGATGACAGGTCCGGACACGGGCTTCGTGACCTACCGCTCGAACAACAACTTCATTGGCCTCGATAGCTTCGACTGGTTCGCCAGCGACGGCTTGCGCGTCGACGGCGAACTGGTACGCAGCAACATCGCCTCGGCCACGGTCGACGTTGCGCAGAACCAGCGTCTGCCGTTCGCAACCGTCGGCATCACCGCCCAGGTGATCGAAGACCAGGCCACCGGCATCCTGCTCGACGGCAGCGACCCGGACATCGGCGATACCTACCCGTGGGAGCCGCTGCAAAGCCTGTCGGCCGTGCTGATCACCCCGCCGGCGCGCGGCCAGGTCAGCATCTCTGGTCTGACCGCCACCTACACCCCTAGCCCCGATTACAACGGCAGCGATGCCTTCGAGTTCGCGGTGACCGACGGCATCGCAATCTCGGCACCGGAGACAGTGACGATCGAGGTGCTGCCGGTCAACGACCCACCGGAGCTGACCCCGGCCAGCGATCCGGCGGACCTCATCGCCGGCATCGGCTACCCGTGGGAACTCAACATCGGCGTGTTCGATCCCGATCCAGGCGATGCGCACAACATGCTGGTGGCCTGGGGCGACGGCACGGCCGAGGCGGAAGGCGAGATTCTGAACGACGGCACCATCACCGGGCCGCTGCTGGACTTCAACGCCGGCGGCGAAGGCATGGTCCACGCCCGCCATGTCTACAGTTCCGGCGGCCAGCGCTCGGTGCAGACCTGCGTGACCGACAGCGCCCCGGTGCAGACCTGCAGCACCATCTCCATTGACGTGGTCCCGATGACCGACCTGGCGGTGTTCGAGCGCGATGCGCCGCGGGCGATTCCGATTGGTCAGCCGATCAGCTACCAGATTGGCCTTTCAAACTTTCAGGGTGAGGGTGGTGCCGGCATTCCGGCCACCGGCGTGACGCTCGAAGTCGATCTGGATCCGCGCCTGAGCGTGCTCGGCATCAGTGGCGCGAGCTGCGTCGAGGACGGTAACAGGCGCGTCTGCACGATCCCGGACCTGTTGTCGATTCCGCGCGGCGAAAGCGATGGCACGCCGCCGATCGATCGCCAGGTAACGATCAATGCGATTGCCGACCCGGGGCTGCCGCTCGGTACGCGGCTGGCCTCCCGCGCCCGCATGTTTGCCGACCCAATCAACCGCAACACAAATGTGTCGGCCACCTTCGAGCGCGTGCTGGTCGCGGATGGCGACCTGACTGTGGATCCGTTGCAGGACGACTCGGCCGACGCCAACCCCGGCGATGGGTTCTGCGAAGACGAAGGCGAACGCTGCACCTTGCGCGCGGCGATCGAGGAGGCCAACGCACTCGGCGGATCGCGCATCGTTGCGTTGCCGGACGGACTGTTCCGGCTGGATCAGGGCAGTGTGCCGGTCACCGGTGACCTGACTCTGATCGGCCTGGGTGTCGGCCTGAGCGAGATCGTGGCCGACGGTGCCCAGCGCCTGTTCGATGTCGCCCCGGGCGGTCGCTTGGTCCTGATCGGGGTGACCCTGTCCGGCGATGAGTATGTCGGTGGCGTCGGTGGCCTGATTCGCAACGACGGCGAGCTGATCATCGAGGACGCGTTGCTGCAGAACGGCGATGCCTCGAACGGCGGTGCGATCTACTCCACCGGATCCTTGGTCGTGCGGCGATCCACGTTCACACAGAACGTGGCCAGTCTGGGCGGTGCCAGCGGTGGGGCGATTTCCAATAGCGGTTCTGCGGTCATCGAAAACAGCCTGCTGTTTGCCAACAATGCCAGCAGCGGCGGTGCGATTTCGAGCAACGCCGCTGCCGGGGCTAGCCTGTCGTTGCTGCACGTCACGATCACCGGCAACACCGCCCGCTCGATCGGTGCTGCCCTGTTCGATGATTTCTCGGGCCAGCCAATGGCGACCCTGGAGAACACCATCCTGAGCGGCAATACGGCGGTGAACCCTGGCGGCGGCGGTTGCCTGAATCAGCTGGTGTCGGCCGGCGGCAACGTGATCAACGACGATCGCGAAGGCTGTCCTTTCACGCCGGAGGCTGGCGACCTGGTCGACATCGACCCGCGCCTGGAACCGGCCGTGGTGCTGGACAACGGCCGCATCGTGCTGGAGCCGCGCGCCGACAGCCCGGCGGTGGATGCGCTCACCGCGCCTTGTATCGCCACCGACCTGCGCAACCTCGACCGGCCCCAGGGCGGATCGGCCTGCGACATCGGCGCATTCGAACGCGGCATTGCTGCTGCCGCCACGGTATCACCCAGTGTGATCGACTTCGGTCCGGTCATGCCCGGCCAGGTCAGCGCCCCGCAGTTGTTGACGATTTCCAGCACCGGCAACCTGCCGCTTAACGTGCTGTCGATCGAGCAGCCCGACGCCCCGTTCATGGTCGCCGGCGGAGACTGCCCGCTGCCGCCGTTCGAGCTGGCGCCGGCCAGTGCCTGCACGCTGGCCCTGCGATTCATGCCGGTCGATGCCGCACCGGAAATCCGCGATCTCGCGGTGGCCGCACAGCTCGAGAACACGCTTGGCGCGGTCGAACTCTGGGGCAATGTGACGCGCCCGGTCGCGGACTTCGACCCTGGCGCGATCGACTTCGGCGAGCTGCCGATCGGTCAGCCGCCGATCGACCGGATCGTCACGCTGGGCAACAGCGGAGATTTCGACCTCGAAGTCGATGCGCTGAGTTTGAGCGGCGCGGCGGCAGCCGACTTCGAGCTCGACGTCAGTCAGGACGGCTGCAGCGGCGTGGCCGTCGAGCCCGGTGATGCCTGCGGATTCATTGTCCGCTTCGCGCCATCGGCAACCGGCGTAAGCCAGGCTGAGCTTCGGCTGGACAGCAACGAACCCGAGGGCGCTCGCTTCATCGAACTGCGCGGCACGCGCGACGTGGTGTTCTTCAGCGGGTTCGAGGACTGACGATCAACGCAGGCTGCGCGCCGAGGCATAACCCCGGTGGCCGGGTCTTCGATCAGATGCACCGGATCATTGGCGCTAGCGACCCCGTGCAGCGATGCCCTCGGCGGCAATCATGCGTTTCAGCGCGGTGGCTGCAGCGACCCGATCGTTCGCGATGAGCTGCGCGACGTGCATGGTCGACATCCAGTAGCGCAACTCCTCGATCAGCAATGCATTGTCGGCCAGCATGTTGATCACTGCACGCGCCGTTTGATCGTCGACCGGTGCCGCACACTCGAACATCAGCTGGCCTGTGTCGTTCGACTCGTAGCAGGAGTCCCAGATATAGCTCTGGATGTCCATCGGAATGATGCCGCGTACATGTTCGCGATAAGCCGGACGCTCGACCACCGTGGGCGCGGCGCCGAAGTTGTAATAACTGGCCAGCTCGTTGCGCACATCCAGGTTGCTGATCAGTTCGAGATCGCCGGCGCTGCGCAACTCGTCATAGGTTGCCTGCGTGGTGACGAACTCGGCGACCTGACTGGCTTGAAAATAGGCGAGCAGCACGTTCCAGTGCGAAGCCTCGTCTGCCATCCCCGTCTGCGCATAACGCAGCCCCGTCTCGCCATAGCGCGAAACCTGGCGCCAGAAATCCTTGCGATCGGCCAGTGTCGCCAGGTCCGCATCTAGGTCCTGATCGATTCGATCCAGATACGCCACCGCCCTGCCTGCATCGATGCGCACATCGTTCCAGTTGGCCACCTGGATGCCGATGAACACGCCCAGCACGACGATCATGATCTCGACGGCAACCGTGGACCAGTCTTGCCGGCGAAAGGCGGAGGCGAGGCGGCGAAGGATCATCGAGCGACCTCGTGCTCCGGCGCCGGCCCCGCGCCAGGGTCCAGCGCCTCGCTGATGGCGAGCAAGGCGTCGAGTCGTTGCCTGTAGAAACGAATCTGCGTCTCGCGCCGAGAGGCGTTGTCCACGAACTCATTGAGGAACTGCTGGTTTGCGCGCATGGCCGCGGTGTCACAGACCGACTGCCAATGGAAGCCTTCTCCGCTGAAGGAATTCCAACCGCTGGACGAGGCATGCTCGACCGACACGCGTTCGATCCGAAGTGTCTGGGGATGGCGGCTGTGGAGCCGGAACAGTTCGTTGGTGATTTCCTGATAATGACCGCGCGCCCGCTCGCGCAGCAGGATGTAGTCTCGCAACCTGACCTTGACGGTTCGATCGCGGATCAGATCGAATCGACCGGTTTCCTGCAATTCGTCGAGAATCGGGATCTCGTCCGTCGGTCGCCGGTAGACGTGCGAAGACGTCACGGTAAAGCACTCGTCCGGGGTCAGGGCCCGCAGCGGCTCCTGGCCGAACAGCACCGGGTAGATCGATATCACCTTCCGCGCTCGTGCTTCGTTGTCGGCCAGCTCCTCGCGCTGAATCTCGACCAGCGCCTCGACCTCGATGGCGAGTCGCTCGAGGATCGCCGTCTCCTGAATGCGCTCGATGCGCGCATCGTTCCAATTGGCCACCTGAATGCCAATGAACACGCCAAGCACGACGATAAGTATCTCCACCATCACCGTGAACCAGTCCTGTTGGCGCAATGCTGTGGCGAGGCGGCGCAGGATCATTCATCAACCTGCTTATCAGTGAGGGTTGCTAGCAGTTGCTCCAGCGACAGCACATTGGCGTAATTGTTGCCCTGAACCGTGCCGACCATGGAGTATTGATAGCGAAGCCATTTGCGAATGTCGGCCGAGCTCATCAGCGCCTGCGCCGTTTCGCTTATCACGGCGCTGTCGAGGTCCAGATGGCAGTCGGTTACGAAGCCGACGATAATCTGCCTGCTGTCACGCACATCGCTGCAACCTTCACGAATCGCGAGCTGCACGGTCAACGGTATGAGCGCTCGGACCGCTCGTCTGTATGGCGTATCCTGCAACCGCGCAAGCGTCTCTTCGACGCTGCCCGTATACCTGTAATAGTCCGACAGTCCACTTTCCAGAGCAGCGTCCGCAAGAAGTCCCAGATGACCCGATGAGACGATTTGGTCCCAGGTCGCCCGGTTTGCAGGACCGGCGCTGTACTCACTTGCCCGGTAGGCGGCAACCAGCAGTACCTTCGGGTCGGGATCCGCTTGCGAGAGCAACCGGTCGGCGTCTGTTATGGCCTCGGTGACGTCGTCATAATAACTGGCCAGCGTGCGCGCGGCAGAAAGATCCTGCTCCAGATCCGCGATGAGTCGGACGGTGTATTCTGCGCCCAGTTGCCGGTCTGCACGTGCCTTGTTCCAGTTGTCGACCTGCAAACCAATGAACACGCCAAGCACGACGATGAGGATTTCCACCATCACTGTGAACCAGTCCTGCTGGCGCAATGCTGTGGCGAGGCGGCGCAGGATCATTTGGGCGTTTCCCGGTCGGAGAACAAACCGGAGAGGCCCAGGGTTTGAATCGTCAGTTCGAGATCGCCGATGCGTCCGGCGACCTGAACATTGCGCAGCCTAAGCGAGCGGATCACATCGTTGTCTTCACGCAGCGCGGCGACGGCGGCGGCGATCTCGGTCGGGCTGGCGGCCAGCTCGCATAGATAATCCAGACTCAACAGGCCGGCGGCACCGTTTCTCGACTGGAGCAGCCGGTCGCCGCACTGCTGGCCCAGGTGCGTCTGCAACGCCGGTTCGACGGTCATGCGGAACAGCTCGCGAAAGCGCGAATTCTGCCCTTCCTCCTGAAGGACGTCGAAAACCTGCGTGGCATAGATCAGAATGGCCACCTCGCGCAGCTCCGGATCCGTGATCAGATTCAGCATGCCGGCGTTGACGATCTCATCAAAGGTCGAACGACGGCGTTCATAGAAATTGAACTGGCTTGCCCGGTAGGCGTTGATCAAGGTGACCTCGTCGCTGTGGCTGCCAGCCTGAGTCAGTCCGGCATAGGCGATCTCACCCGATGACAGTGTCGTTTGGTAATAGTCGATCAGGCCTTCACTGTATTCGAGCTCGGCGCGCAGATCGAGCTTCAGGCTCTCTGCATACTCGGCCGCGCGACTGCGTTCGCGCTGGGCATCATTCCAGTTCGCCACCTGGATACCGATGAACACGCCAACGATGACGATGAAGAAGTCGATGCCGACGGCGAACCAGTTCTGCTCGCGTACGTGTCTGGTGACGCTGCGCAGGATCACCTCGACGCCTCACCCAGCATCTGCTGAATCCGCTCGACCCGATCGCTGATCCGAAGGCGCCACAACGAAAAGAGACTGTGCACGAAGACCAGTTGTTCAGCCGCGTTGTGAAATGCCGCATCCGCAACCATGGCATCGAAATCGAAGCTCGAAATGGCGGGCTGCTCCAGCTTTAATTGCAGGTCGTTGTCGAAGAAGGACGCCTCGATGTCGTACTCGAAGCGCGATGTGAAAGCTTGTTGAACGCCGGAAGCCATGTCCATGAAATAGGCCAGCGCGACATCAAAACGCTCCAGGAAATCCTCATAAGCGACCAGTTCGTTCAGCAGCACCTTGTCGCGCAGCAGATTCGCACGCCCCGACGAGAGAAGCTCTCTGAAGGTGCCGGAATTGTCCGCGCTGGTCTGGAACGCGGGCCCCAGAAACAGGGCTCGCTCGACAGCCAGCCGGTCCTCGACGGTCAGCGATCCGCGGCGCAGCGAGCGCACCAGGACCTCGAGGTCAGCAGCACGTTCCCGATGATAGGCAAGGCTTCGTTCCGCATCCTCCTCGATGCGCTCGAAGTCGGCTCGAATCCGTTCGACCAGAAGCACTTCCTCCCGCGCTTCGAGGCGAGCCTCATTCCAGTTCGCCACCTGGATACCGATGAACACGCCAACGATGACGATGAGGAAGTCGATGCCGACGGCAAACCAGTTCTGGTCGCGCACATGTTTGGTGATGCTGCGCAGGATCATTAGGCTTCACTCGCCCAAAAGGCGCGCGCGATGTGGAAAGCGCTCGACCAGCCGCCGGTCCGCGCTGTACAGCGGCACGTCGAGATAGTTGGCGAGGGTGACAAATTCACAATCGTAGGCCGAGCAGCCGGATTCGGCGGCCAGGTGCAGCACCTCTGCTGAATCGACGGCAAATTCGCGCCCGTGAAGCAACTGCTCCGCCTCGGTCAGGATCGATTGCGCGCCGTCCAGCTGGATATGGCCAACACGAATCCGGGTGGCCAGCACGTTGCACATTTCGCTGCGCCACAGCAGGGGCGCGAACCACTCCGAATCCTCGCGGCAAAGGGCTTCGGCCGCCGCCGTGCGGTCGCCCGGCAGGTACAGGTAGGCGATCACGTTGGTGTCGACAACAATCATTCCCGATCCCGCTCGATGGCACGGGAGATGTCGTGCAGCTCCAGTGCCGGACCGGTGTAGCGCTCGCGCAGCCTGCGAGCCTGGTCCAGTCGCGCTTCGATATCGACAGGCCGAGGTGCCAGGGCCTGCTCCAGGCAGGCGATGATTTCGTTGTTCATGCTGCGGTGGTGGCGCTTCGCTGCCTGCTTGATGCGCTGGTAGATCGGGTCGGGGATGTTTTTCAGGGTGATGGATGTGCTCATGAAGACAATACCTCGAAACCATTTTGGTATCAATATGGTATTTCTTTGCGCTGGTGGAATCAAGTGGAGCGAACACCAGGCGGCCATGCAGGTCAACGGCGCGCGTGTGCCGCTGCTCCGGGATTTTGTGAAAGATCATGGCTGTCCGCCCGGCGCGTCCGGCAGCAGGGATTCGACTTCCATCCGGATTCTGAACTCACCATCCTGGCGTTGCAGGATAGCTGAGTAGGAATATTTCTCGATGCCGTTCGGCGCGCCCCAGTCGAACTCGCCGGTCACGATGACTGAGTTCGGGTTGAGAACCTCGTAAGCAAGATTTCTCCAGGTGAAGCTAGCAGGGCCGGTCCATTGCTCGCGGTAGCGCGTCTGGATTTCCGCAAAGCTGCGTACATGCCGCTCGCCGTTGAAGATCACTGTCGCGCCGTCACGGTCGTAGCGCGCGGCAATCGCTGCCCGGTCATGGTTTCGAAGGTCTTCCCCGTATTGCTGCATGAAGCGCCTCGCCTCGCGCTCTGCTTCGGCCAGTTGGTCGGCCTCTTCTGCAGCTGCGCCCACCCGGGATTCTTGCAGGTAGCGCAGCATGAAGTTCTCGTCCAGGCCGCTCACGATCGGCCCGGCTACTTCCATCATCGGCGTGCCGGCCCAGCCGCCTTCCTGCCAGCGCCACCAGTTCTTGCCGTGACGGCTGCCGAAATAGTAAGGCACGACATTCTGGACATGCTGCCGCACCCTGTCCCGCGATACCAGGCCGATCTTCTCCATATTGAACATGTGATCGAGCTGCAGCATCACGGCCACCAGATGCGACTCGACTGTTCGGACTTCGACGTCGGTCATGTTCTCGGGTGCGCGAATCGACTTGACCCACGCAGAAGCGATTTCCGGTTGCGCCAGGCTCAGCTCGATCTGCGCCAGCAGGTTGTTCCTTCCCGACTCCATCTGCGCGCGGGTCAGGTCCGCGTTCTGACGCACTTCGACGATCAGGATGAGTAGACCCACGATGACGCCAAGATTCGCACCCAGCGTCAGCCAGCGGTTCAGGCGGTCGGCTTGCTGAGTTGAAGGTACGTGCGGCATGCTGGCGCTGGCTGATGTTTCAATGATCGTTTGCTCTGGCATCGGGCGATGGTTCGACTTGTGCTTCATTGCCGCGTTGCCAGTTCCGCATCGATGAGTTCCAGTGCGCGTTGTGCAGCGCTGTTCTGGCCATTCAGGCTTTGCGTGTAGCCACCAGCAAAACCAGCCCATTGCGTCAACGTCGGCCTGATCTCAGGATGTGCACGGATGGCGCGGATCGCAGCTGCAGAAACGGCGGGGGGCACCCCCGGTGGGCAGGTTTCCAGATAGGTCTCTTCGCCATCGACAAGCTGGAAGCAGTTCTGCCAGTAAGGCTGATGCGCTGCGAGTGGTATCAGGCCACGGACCAGGGTGCGATAAGCGGGCGCGTCTTCCAGCGGTATGGCGATCTGCACTGCCTGACGGCGAAAAGCCTCGACCGCCTCGACGATGGCTCTGTTGCGAGGCCAGCCATTGCGACGCATTTCGTCATAGGTTGGCAATTCGAACAGCAGTCGCTGCCATTGCGAGGCATGGAAGAAATCCACCAGTTCATCCCAGCAATCATCCGCACAGGATGCGTCGCTGTCGAGAAGTGCCAGCGCCCGCTGCCCGGATCGACTGATCTGCTCGAACGCGCGCAGCTTGATGTCGGTCTGGCGGACCGAGTTGGCAAGTTCGGCACGCAATTCGCCCAGCAGCATCAGTTCACGGGCGCGATCCGCCTGTGTCTCGTTCCAGTTCGCGACCTGAATACCAATGAACACCCCGACCACGACAATCAGGAAATCAATGCCGACGGCGAACCAGTTCTGGTCTTTTACGTGTTGCGCGACGCGGCGCAGAATCATTGCGTATCGCCCCCGATCTGGAACGGACACGCCTTCTCCAGTTCGGCACCGGTGGCGAGATCGGAGTTGAACACGTCCTGCGCCACGAGCCAGCGCCCATCGGGCTGGCGGCGCCTGACCTCCAGAAACTTGCCGACATCCACGCCGATCGCGCCGTCCTCCAGGGGAATCAATACGCATGACCGGCCATGGATGATCGCGCGGTCGCCAACGATCGAAATATCGTCCGGCCGGAGAGCAATCCGAAAGCCGGATTCATTCGCCGCCTCCCATGCCGAGATGGCCGCGCGCCCGGTCACCGCCGGCGTATTCGGTGGCATCATCATGGCATCTTCCGTAAACTGGTTTGCAAGCGCCGACCAGTCGTTGCGGTTGTAGATTGCAACCCAGTCGGCGATCGCGGCGCGAATTTCATTCTCGGCCCCAGCAGCGGTGCCCACGATCCAGTCCTGTCTTGCGGGCGAAAAAAAGTCAATGGCGACGGTATCTTCCAGAATGTCGAATGCGTGCTCGACGGTGGGGGCAAACACCATGATCTCGCCTGCTAGAAGTTCATACTTGATCCCTCTGGAAAGAACTTCGGCCCGACCAGAAATGATCCAGGTCATCTGCTCATTGACATGATGATGCAGCGGCACCGAACTTCCGGCGCTGAGTTGCCAGCGCGAAAAGGTGCTCTGAGTTCCATGCACGACCTGACGTGTGATGCCGGGCGCGAGAACTTCCACGGGGATGGCGTCCAGCGATCGCTTCTCTGCCTTGATGACCCCGCCATCCAGGGGCTCGGACTGACCATCCACTGCTGCTGTCTCTGAGTTCGATTGGGCAAACCCGCCCGTCGCCAGGCTGACCAGCGCGGCGAGTGAAAGTGCTGCAGAAATCGCTCTCATGATGGCTTCTCGATTCTTCTGGCATTGAATGATGATTTAATCAATGAACTGGCAGCTCCGGATCACTCCGGATGCAGGTAGAAAACCTTGCTCATGATCTGCCATCTGTTGTCGATCTTCACCAGCGTGAAGAAGTCGCTGAAGCGGTGCCCGGTCCAGTTGTCGAGCTCGATGCGAACGCTGGCGGCGCTGCCTTCGACGTCGATCCGCATGTCTCCGGCCACCAGGTTGGCGGCGGGGCCGTTGTCGGCATGCCAGTCGAAGAACATCTCTATCGGGCCGGCGAAAAGATCGGGACCAACGTAGCCGCAGATCGTCGCCAGTTCGTGGAAGATCGGGCGCAGGGTCGCAATGCTGCCGCTGCGGCCAGCATCAATATAGCTTTGCATCAGCGCTGTGATCTGCGCGCGATCATCGCCGCCCTGGTTTGCGTTATTCATCACGGGTGTGCTCCCTGAAAAGCTGCGGGCTGGATGGAAACCGGGTCCATCTCACAGTAAAGCGCTGATGGCACCGCGGATCGGTGAGACCGGCTCATGCACACTGCGAATCCGGAAATCCTCCAGCACAGCACCGTCATGCACGGCCGCCAGCCATGCTTCGGGATCGAACTCGACACCGACCGGGTTGGCCTCGAAAGACGGGCCGGAAATGTAGGCATTGCATTGTTCGTCGCTGTCGAAGGCGTTGACCTGGAATTCCATCTGGTTGCCGTCGGGGTCTGAGTAGTACATCGAGATCGTCAGTCCGTGATGGATGCACCAGTAGGGCTTGATGCCGTTGGCCTTGCAATGGCTGTAATGGGCGAACAGGTCATCCAGTGAGGCATGACTCCAGGCCAGGTGGTCGACGCCGACCCACGCTGTGCCCGGCTGATCTGCACCCTGGGGGTCAATCACTGCCAGGTCAAGAAAGGCAAAGCGATGATGCTCATCGTCAAAGGTGAGAAAGGCCATGGCCGGATTCTGATGCTGCACGCGGGCACCGAAGACATTGCCGTACCAGGCCAGCATGTCGGCAAAACGGCGGGTGCGATAGACCACGTGGGCCAGCTTGCTGGGTCGAGGCAAGGTCATGATGCTGTCTCCATCCTGCTATGGCATGATCGACGACTGCATCCCTGGCCCGACACCAAACGGGCAACAAGGCTCCATTCAGGTGTGGAATTGATCTTCCTGATCGCTAACTGCTGATCATGTCATTGTTGTAATCAGGCAACGATGGTCACCCGGCTGTGCGTGCATCATACCCCATGTCTTAACTGGTTGGTCATCGTTTTACCACGCCAGTCGACTGCAGACGATGTCGGCTGCACAATCCATCGGCGGGGCACTGCAGAGTAGTATTACCAGGTTGTTTCCAGCTGCATCAGGTAATTTCCGCAAACAAGGCCTCTAATCGACGATCGGCCGTCAACAGCCGGGCATCAAAACGCCGGGCCGCCACCAGATAAAGACAGTCATAGACGGGATGACCAAGTCTTGACGCCAGACTCAATGCTTCAGGAAAAAGACCCATGTCTGGAACCCAAACACTGACCAGGGCCATGGTTTGAGTGTGGTGGTTACGCATGGCGCTGCCCTCCAGGCGCCCCGCTCGTTGGTATTTCCACAGGGCATTGGCTGTTTCTGCAGCGAACAGCTGCGGTGCCAGAACCTCGGATGCCAACTCTATCTGCGTCATCAGCGTCGCGTGGTCGGCTGGCGACAACACCACCCGCAGTGCCGCAGATGCATCCAGCACTACAGTGCTCATCAGCGCTTGCGGTCTTCATTCACCAGTGTTTCAGGCGCGTCATCGGTAAAACTGAAACGCCGACCACTTTGTCTGAGCGTCTGCAACAGCTCTTTACGTTGATCACAGCGGCGCTTGTCCCTGGCTTCGCGCAGTGCCACGATGGCTTGTTGTGTCAGGCTGCGCTGTTCCATTTTGGCATCGGTCTTGAGCGCCTCATAGAGGTCCTGTGGCAAATCCCTGATCTGCAAATTTGGCATGCGATACCCCGAAAGAATGCGAATTACATTGCATGCATTATGCATGCATAATTCTGCAACATCAAGTGTCATCGCACTGCACGACTGCTTTCCCCCGAGCATTCAGTGTTTAATCGTAATCTCCCCCAGGAAGACTAACCCGCTCTGGTCTCTAGATCACTGGGGTACACTAGATGCAAAGATTACCAGCCCGGAGTCAACCATGTTCAGCCGTCTTGTTATGCCCTTGATCCTGTTTGCGCAACTTGTGCTGCTGCCGTCTGCGGCGCTCGCTGCCGCCACCGAAACCAGTCAGCTTGAAGGCTTGAAATACCGCAACATCGGGCCCTGGCGCGGTGGACGGGTGACTGCGGTAACCGGCGTGCCGGGTCAGCCGCAGGTGTATTACATGGGCGCAGCCGGCGGCGGTGTGTGGAAAACCCACAATGCCGGTGCCAGTTGGGAGAATCTGTCCGACGCTTACTTCAAGGTCGGTACCATCGGCGCCATCGCCGTGGCTGCGTCCGATCACAAGGTGATCTATGTCGGCACCGGCGAGGCACCGATTCGCGGGGTCACCACCAGCCACGGCGATGGCGTGTGGAAATCCACCGATGGCGGCGCCAGCTGGCAGCACATCGGGCTGCCCGCAAGCGGACAGATTGCCCGCATCCAGATCCACCCCGACGATGCCGACACCGCCTGGGTGGCGGTACAGGGACAGATCTGGGGGCCCAATGAACAGCGTGGCGTGTTCAAGACCAGCGATGGCGGCCAGAGCTGGCAGCATGTGCTCAAGGTCGGCCCGTCCACTGGTGCCACCGATCTGGTCCTCGATCCAGGCAATCCACGCACCCTGTATGCTGCCATGTGGCACCATGGCCGCAAGCCCTGGTTCATCCAGTCCGGTGGCACCGACGGTGGCATCTTCAAGTCCACCGATGGCGGTGAGAGCTGGAACAAGCTGGGCGGCGGTCTGCCGCAGATGATCGGCAAGATCGGCATCGCCGTATCGGCCGACAATGCGCAGCGCGTGTATGCCATCGTCGAAGCCGAACCCCAACAGGGCGGTCTGTGGCGCAGCGAAGATGGCGGCGCAAGCTGGAAACTGATCAATGGCCATCGCGTGCTGCACACCCGCGCCTGGTACTACACCCACATCGCTGCCGATCCCAATGACGAAAACACCGTCTACGTGCTCAATGTGCCCATGCTCAAGTCCATCGACGGCGGCAAAAACTGGTCCATCGTGGACACTCCGCACAGCGATCATCACGACCACTGGATCAACCCCGATGACTCGCGCAACATGATCAACGGCAACGACGGCGGCGCCACCATTACCTTCGATGGCGGCAAGACCTGGTCGACGCTCAACAACCAGCCCACCGCGCAGTTCTACCGTGTCAGCACTGACAACCAGCTGCCCTTTCGCGTCTACGGTGGTCAGCAGGACAACACCACGGTTGGCATTGCCAGCCGCAGCCTGTACGCCGGCATCGGGGTGGAGGATTACTTTGATGTCGGCGGTGGCGAAAGCGCGCACATCGGGCTCGATCCGGATGACCCTGGCCTGATCTACGCCACCACCATCAACGGCACGCTGACCGAATACGATCACCGCTTTGGACTGGAACGGGCCATCATTCCCTACCCGGAAGTGGTCTGGGGCAAGGATTCCCGCGACCTGCGCTATCGCGCCAACTGGAACGCACCGGTGGCGCTGTCCCCGCACGATCCGGCGGTGATCTACTACGGCACGCAATACCTGCTCAAAAGCACCGATCGCGGCATGAACTGGACCGAGATCAGCCCGGACCTGACCCGCAACGATGCAGAAAAACAGGGCCGCAACGGTGGCCCGCTGACGCCGGAAAACGTCGGTGCCGAGTTCTACAACACGATTTTCTACATCGTCGAATCAGCGCGTGAACCCGGCCACATCTGGGTCGGCAGCGATGATGGCCTGGTGCATCTAACCCGCGACGGCGGTGACAACTGGGAGGACGTCTCACCACCCCATCGCGGGGAAGCACAAATTAATGCCATAGAGCTCAGCCCGCATGCCGACGGCACCGCCTGGCTGGCCGTCAACGCCTACAAGCTCAACGACTTCAGCCCCTACATCTACAAGACCACAGACCACGGCAAACGCTGGACCCGCATCGATGACGGACTGCCGGAAAACACCTTCGTGCGCGTGGTGCGTGAGGACCCCAAACGCCCCGGACTGCTGTATGCCGGCACCGAATCCGGCATGTTTGTCTCCTACGATGGCGGCGACAGTTGGGCATCGCTGGCGCTGAATCTGCCGCCGGTGCCGATCACTGATGTGGACATCCGCCAGGACACGCTGGTAGTGGCCACCCAGGGCCGTGGCTTCTGGCTGCTGGATGACCTGTTCGTGGTGCGCCAGGCCGCTGACTGGGAAAGCAACGACGAACTCAGGCTACTGGCCGCAGACAAAACCCTGCTGTGGCAACGGCGCGGCTGGAACAGCGAAGCGTTCGAAGGTGCCAACCCGAAGTCGGGCGTGGCCCTGTATTACTACCTGCCGGAACAGCCCGAGCAGGCCATCCGCATCGACATCCATGATGCAGCTGGTGAACTGGTGCGCAGCTATGCCAGTAGCGAAAGTGAACTGGAGCGCTGTCTGGAACACAACGAAGACCCGCGCAGCCCCTATGATGCCGAGTATCCGGCCATCGCTGCCGGGCTGAACGTCTGGCACTGGGACGGCCGTCGTGAGCACTTCCCCTGCGTGCGCGACATCACCCTGTTCGCTGGCTTGCACGGTGCCAAAGTGCCGCCCGGACGCTACCGTGCCAGCATCGAGGTCGATGGTGCCAGCCGCAGCGTGACCTTCGACACCGCAGCAGATCCCCGCATGCAGACGGACGCATCCGACATGGCCGACTGGTCGGCACGGCTGGATGATGTCTCTGCCCTGCTCAGAGACATGCTGCTGCGACTGGACGAACTACGCCAGGCCCGCGCCCAGGTCGCGCAACTGCAGCAGGCCCATCCCGAAGCCGCCGACCTGCAGACCATGGCGACGGCGGCGCTTGCCAGCATCGACGCCTGGGATCATCGCATCATCCAGCCCCTGCATGAAACGCTGGAAGACGAAGACGCCTGGGAGACGCGGCTGGCCGGCCAGGTGCGTTTTCTGCTCGATGTGATCGAATCCAGCGGCGCACCGGTCACCGCTGGCAGTCTGCAGCGGCTGGCCGACCTGCAGGCGCAATGGGCTGAACTGCGCAGCCGCCTGCAGCAGATCGTCAGCGAGCAGCTGCAGCCAATCGAGAGGTGGGCGCGTGACAACCGTGTCGCTTATGTGGCCATGCCTGACGTGCCCGTTTCAGGCAATCTGTAATGACATTTGAAGCACTGCGATGGCGTTGATGTCGCGCTCTGTGCGCAACAGTGAAGTTTCCTATCAGGATGCTTTCATGGCGTCTGACTGCGCATGGTCCATCACCGAGCCGCACTTGTAATGTGCGTACAAATGGCGCACAATATGAACTCTATGAATCAGAGTGAACATCCATGAGCAGCAGCAACGCGATCAAGCAAGCACGAATGCACATCCGCATCGATGCCTCATCCAAGCAGAAGCTGGAACGGGCGGCAGCCTATGCCCACAAAAGCGTTGCCGAGTTTGTCCTGGAACCGGCGTTACAAGTCGCCGATGAGGTTATCAACGCGCAGGAGAGCCTGATCATGAATCGCGCTGACCTGGACATATTTCTCGCTGCACTGGAAAACCCGCCGGCTGCCAATACCAGGCTAAAAAAGGCCGTGCGCACCCATCAGCAACTTGTGCGTGATTGAGGCTGAGAAGATTTGCAACTGCTGATCACGCCGCTGGGTAAGCAGCACAATCGACATTCGTTCGACTGTGGTGAGGACTCGCTCAATCAGTATCTGAAGCGCTTCGCCAGGCAGGACATCCAACGTCAGTTGAACAGGGTATTTGTTGTTTCACCCAGCGATGATCCTGAATTGATCTATGGCTACTACAGCCTCAGCGCCAGCACTCTGGTGGCTGCCTCACTTCCCGAACGGTTGCAGCAGCGACTGCCCAGATATCCTGTTCCGACTGTGTTGCTGGGTCGACTGGCGGTCGCAACAGACCAACAAGGCCAAGGCATTGGCGGCATAATGCTGGTCAATGCCATGCAACGAGCAATGCAGGCGAGTCAGGTGATGGCCATATATGCCATCATCGTGGATGCATTAAACGATCCTGCCGTCGGGTTCTATCGACAATTTGGTTTCATCTCACTGCCCGGCCAATCACGCAAGCTGTTTCTGCCCATAGACACAGTATCAAGATTGCTTGAAAATCCTGATCAGAGTTCAGCTTGAGGTAGCGCACCAATGTTGTTGCCAGTGGGCAGTTTGTTTTCCTGCTCAGCCAGATACGCGTCCAGCAATTGCTCCAGCATGGTCAGGGGCACCGAACCCGATCCCAGCATCACGTCGTGAAATGCACGGATGTCGAAATCATCACCCAGCGCGTTCTGTGCGCGCTGGCGCAGCGCAAGAATCTGGTTCATGCCCATTTTGTAGCTCAGCGCCTGCCCGGGGTTGACGAAGAAGCGCTCGACTTCGGTGACAATGTTGCCTTCAGACAGCGGCGTGTTGGCGCGGAAATAATCAATGGCCTGCTGCCGGGTCCAGCGCTTGGCATGGATGCCGGTGTCCACCACCAGCCGCACGGCACGCCACAATTCGTTCTGCAAGCGACCGAAATCGTGCAGCGGCTCGGCGTAAAAACCCATCTCCTTGGCCAGTTTTTCACCATACAGCGCCCAGCCTTCGACGTAGGCACCGTGCCCGCCAAAACGACGGAACAGCGGCAGGTCATCCATTTCCTGTGCCAGCGCGATCTGGAAATGGTGCCCAGGCACCGATTCGTGGTAGGTGATGGCAGTGAACACATACTTCTGCACACTGGCCATGTCGGCGAGATTGGCATAGTAGATGCCGGGGCGCTGGCCATCCTGAGAGGGGCTGTTGTAGAACGCAATGCTGACCGAGTTCTCACGCCAGGGCTCAACCCGGCGCACTTCCAGCCCCGCCTTCGGCAGCCTGTTGAAATACCGTCCGGCCACCTGCTGGATGTCTGCCACGAGCTTGCGGGCATCGCTGAGAAAAGCCGCCCGACCAGCATCCGAATCGGCGTAGTAGTTGTTCGGATCCTTGCGCACAAACTCGAAAAATGCCTGCAGGTCACCGTCAAATTCAACCTGCAGCATAATCTCGCCCATGGCATCATGCAGCCGCTCGATCTCGGCCAGTCCGATGCGATGCACTTCATCGGCGCTGATCCCAAGCGTGGTGTGCTGCGCCACCCGGTTGGCATAGAAGGCTTCACCACGCGGCAATGACCAGACGCCATGGTTGTGTCTGGCCCTGCCCTGCAGACGCTTCAGGGCATCGAGCAGCCCGGTAAAGCCGCGCTGATACGGCCCCTTGAGTGCCGCTGCGGCGGCGTCGAGCAGCCGCGCCTTGTCGCTCTCCGGCACCTCCAGCCTGGCCAGCTTGGCGCTGAAATCGGCGAACACAGCGTTGTCCTTGCCGTCATCAATGGGCGCGCCGGAAGCCATCGCCGTGGCATCGGCGATGACGTCGGGAAAGGCAAACGCCGGCGGCAGCACACCGGATGCAGCGCGCGCATTGAGCTGGGCGGTGAATTCCGTCAGCACCGTTTCCAATCCGCGCAGGCGCGAGATGTAGTCCTCGGCATCCTGCAGCGTATCGATGGCATGGTTGTTCTTGAGCAGCGTGATCAGCTCCGACAGCTGGCCATTGAACTGATCCACAACGTAGAAGTGGTCGCGAAAGGCATGATTGGCCACCGCGCGTTGCGTCTCATAGGCAAACAGGTCGTAGCTGATCCTGGCCTGCGCACCGAGCTGATCGCGATCAAACTGCTGCTGCATTCGCGCCAGATCGGCCTGACGTGATTGCAGCCGGCGCTGGGCTGCGGTATCCGAGAAATCATCCCACTGTCCCTGTCGCTCGGTCTTGCGTCCGAGCTGCGACTCCCACATCGGGCTCGCTGCCACCTGGCGTTCGAACACTTCGTCAAGAAATCGGTGCAGGCGCTGGTCGGCGCTTTGCTTGTCTGTGCTTGCTGGACCACTGTACGCGGCGGGTATGAACAGTAAACTCAGCAACAGGAACATGCATCTCATGGCGGCAACTCGGCAACAAATGGCATGTCATCATCCATCGGCTGTAGAAGAAAAGTCAAACTGCTCTGCTGGTAGACTTCCGAACGGGGGTACAGGATCGCTGATCAGATCAAGTACAGCAGTTCAGTGTGATGCATCCGACAGAGCCAGGACATCCGCTTCTCTGGCAAGCAAGGGCATGATCCGCTCAGCCACAGCGGCGGGCATCTGCGGGTGAATGGCAAAGATGTTGAGATGACCGGACGGCTTCAGTAATCAGCAAATCGCTACCTGCCCAATCAGTCGAGCATGTAAACTATCGCACTGTTTACTTCTTTTGGTCAAAGAGTCTACATTATGAATCGCTGGGAACATAAAAACATCCATGACATGCTGGTCGGACTGATTGGTTACGATTTTGGTCCGACACCGGAAAACTGCCTGGATGAGATTCGTCACAGCAAAAAATCCATGGCCGATTCCATCAGTAGAAAGCTCAAATTGACAGAACGTGATAACGTATTGGAGCTGGGATCAGGCTGTGGCTTTCTCTCCTACTGGATTGCACAAAATGTCAAGCATTTGCATTGCTGTGATATCAGCTCTTCGTATCTTGATTTTGCCAAAAACGAATGTCGGGATATTGGTAATGCTGAATTTCATCATATCAAGCCATTGGATCTGTCTTGCATTGAAAGCAATTCGATAACTGCGATTTATTCTCTCGCCGTTTTCATTCACTTGAACCTGTTCGATATCTACTGGTATTTCAGTGAGTTTGACCGGGTTCTCACAAAAGGTGGTCGAATATGGTTTGATATAGCAAATGCCGAGCGACTCGATCCAAATACCGACAAATACTTTATGGAAATGGCTCGCTATTACAAAGCGGATCAGTCCACCATTTCCGGGTTAATGCAGTGGAACTCTTCCAAAGCCATTGATCAAATGGCCAAAGCCTTTAATTTTAAAATCAAGGCTTTTGCAAATCAAAGTCAGTTCATTTTAATAAAAAGGTGAAGCCTGCAGGATGACGACATGACGCCTCCAGCATGCACACCGGCGTCAGCGGTTATTTAGTTCGTGCAGCACTCAACCAGCCAGGCACGGTGTGCATCGCTGCAGCCAGACTGAATCTGCACCAGCGTCTCGCGCAGGCTGCGCGTCTGGCCACCGACGCCGCCGTTGCCGACGACTATGGTGTCGCCGTGGCTAACCAGTTCGCCGACTGCGGTGATCACGGCTGCGGTGCCGGACAGAAACGCTTCACCTTCGGGCGCTTTCTCCAGCAGTTCGGCCACGCTCAGTGCCCGCTGCTCCACCTGTAGACCCAAATCGGCGGCCACCTGCAAAAGACTGTCGCGGGTGACGCCGGGAAGTATGCTGCCATCCAGATGCTTGGTGATCAGGGTGCGGTCATGCAGCAGGAAAAAATTGGCTGCTCCGGTTTCCTGCACATCATCGTTTGGGCAGAACAGCACCTGGTCACATGCCTGTTCGCGACGGGCGCGCAACACATGCTGCAGCGCTGCGGCGTAGTTGCCGCCGGTCTTGACCTGACCGAAATCCGGCGTGGTGCGGGCATGCTCGGTTTCCACGAACAGACGCAGTGTTTTGTCCTGGCCACCAAAATAATCGCCGACCGGGGACGCCATCACCAGCAGGATCGCATTGCTGGAAGCGTGGCCGGCGCTGCCGATGTTGATGTCGGAGGCAAACAGCAGCGGTCTCAGGTACAGGGCTCCGGGATATTCGGGCAGCAGATTCTCGTGCTCGCTCACCACCTGTCTGAGCATGGCCATGACCATGTCGGCGTCGGGCACCGGCAGGCACAGGTAACGGGCGCTGTTCTGCAGGCGCTGGATGTGCATGTCGGGCCGGAACAGGTGTGCACCACCGCTGGCGCCGCGAAACGCCTTCAGCCCCTCGAAACAGCTGCTGGCATAATGCAGCACATGGCTGGCGGGATGCAGCACCAGTTGGTCACTGGCCACTGACATTGGCTCGCTCCAGCGACCATCGACATGGTCAGCGCGCATCACCGATGGTGCAAACTGACTGCCAAATCCGCTCATGACTGGTTCTCCGTTGCGTGCTGCCGGACTGCGCCAGCGCTGTCGTTGTGGCTGTGAAAGTGTAAGCTGCCATCAGCATCGGTCGTCACCGCCACCGCGCGCAGCCGATCGCCCTTGCAGGGGCCGGCGATGCAGGCACCACTGTGCCGATCGAACACGGCACCATGGGCGGCACACATGATGTTGCCGTCATCGGTCTGCAGCAATCTGCCGGGGGCGAAATTCAGCATGCGGCCCTTATGCGGACAGACATTCAGCCAGGCATGCACCCGCTCGGCCTGACGCATGACGATCAGGCCATCGTCCTGCTCACCGTTGGCCACGGCAACGGCTTTGCCATCGGGCAGATCAGCGACTTTCAGGGGCGTCGTCATCGTGGTCTGTGGTGGCGTCGGCCTGGTTCTGATTACGCGCCTGATCCTGTTGCACGCGGCTGCGGGTTGCCTGCAGCAGCGCATCAAAATCGGGATCGGCCTGGTGGCGATAGCTGTCGAACAGGTCAATCCAGTGATCCGAGGCACGTCCCCACAGCAGCACTTCACGGTACCAGAGCCAGGGATCCTCTGTGCGCAACAGCAGACCACCGATTGCCGCGATCAGCGACACCGGTATCAGCATGGCATCGCGCAGGCCATCGGCAATCAGCTTCAACTGCAGAACGACCATGTGCACCAGCAGACTCTGCTTGTCACCGTGATGCTCGCCGTCGGGTTGCAGTGCAGCCTGCTGCTCGTCGTCCGTTGATTTCTCTGTGGCCATGTCAGGTCAGATAGATCGTGGCCAGCAGGCCGGTGATGCTCATGACGATGGTGTACGGCAAGGCCAGCACCACCATGCGCACATAAGAGAGTCGGATCAGCGGCGCCAGCGCCGAGGTCAGCAGGAACAGAAACGCCGCCTGGCCGTTTGGTGTGGCCACGCTGGGAATGTTGGTGCCGGTGTTCACCGCCACCGCCAGCACATCGAAGTGCTCGCGGGTGATGGTGCCGGCATCCAGCGCCGCCTTGATCTCATTGATGTACACCGTGGCGACGAACACGTTGTCGCTGATCATCGACAACACACCGTTGGCGAGATAGAACACCGGTCCCTGAGATTCCATCGGCAGCGAGAACACATAGTTGATGATGGGCGAGAATAGATGCTGGTCATGAATCACCCCGACAATGCCGAAAAACACCACCAGCAGCGCGGTGAACGGCAGTGCCTCTTCAAACGCATGGCCAAGCCGGTGCTCTTCGATGACACCGGTGAACGCGGTGGCCAGCACGATCACGGTGAGACCGATGATGCCGACCGCTGCCAAATGCAGCGCCAGTGCGATGACCAGAAACACCGCCACCGCCGCCTGCACCAGAATTTTGGCTTTTTGTTCCGGCGTGCGTTTTTCAGTCTCGATGCGATCGTACTCTTCCAGAATGCGCCGTGCGGCATCCGGCAACTGCTGTCCATAACCGAACATGGCGAATTTTTCCACCATTACCGTGGTGCTGATGCCGGCCACAAACACCGGAATGGTGACATGCGCCATGCGCAGGAAAAACTCCTGAAAGTCCCATGCGGCGATCGTGGCGATGAGCAGGTTCTGCGGCTCACCAACCAGCGTCATAACACCACCCAGGGCGGTGCCGATAGCCGCATGCATCATCAGGTTGCGCAGAAAGGCGCGGAACTGCTCCAGATCATCACGGGTTTCATTGCCTACGCCGGAATCGTCGGCGTGGTCATGGTCGTCATCAAAGCCCTTGCCGGAGCTGACCCGGTGGTAGACGCCATAAAAACCCATTGCCACCGCAATCACCACCGCCGTCACCGTCAGCGCGTCCAGAAAGGCCGACAACAATGCAGACACCGCAGCAAACAGCACTGAGAGCATGATTTTCGAGCGCACGCCAAGCAGAATCTTGGTGAACACGAACAGCAGCATGTCCTTGAGGAAGAATATGCCGGCGACCATGAAGATCAGCAGGAGAATGACCTCCAGATTGTTCGCCACCTCCATGTACACGGTGGCGGAACTGGTCATGCCAAGCACCACCGCTTCCAGCGCCAGCAGGCCGCCCGGCTGCAACGGATAGCAGCGCAGCGCCATGGCCAGCGTGAAAATGAACTCTGCCACCAGCACCCAGCCGGCGAGGAAATGACTGATCTGCCAGATGACCGGATTGATCAGCAGAAACGCAATGATGGTGATCTTGTACCAGTTTGAGGCATTGCCGAGGAAGTTGCCGATGAGGGCTTGCGGGATGCTGCGATTCATGCGCCTGGTCTGAACTGAAGCCAGAGCGAATTGTAGCCGCTGGCAGACTTTGCTGCCAGTACCGTGGCGCATTGCCAATCGTGGCTGTGCCTGTTATCGGGCAGCGGCAGTTTGGCAAACAACCCGGCTGCTGGCTGGCGGATAACAGCCGTGCTCCGAGACGCTGATCGTTGCGCCGGTAACGTCAAGCGATGGCCGTGATGACGACTGGACGCTGATCACTGGCAGCAGGGCAGAGTACTCAGCGCAATAAACTACTGCTGTTCAGCGCTGATCCGCCGATACGGACAACAACTGCTGCACCGCATCCAGATAGCGTTGTCCGCGTTCGCGCGTGACCGCTGCATCACCGGTTTCAGACGCTTCATGCATGGCGACAATATCCACTGCCATGACTGCAGAGCTCACCTGCAATCTGTTGACGGCCGCCTCCAGGGTGTAGGAAAGCTGATGAATCTTGTGCAGATCAGCAGGCTGCAAACGATCTTGCTGCAACAGCTGCTGCAGCTCAGCTGTGTGACTGTTAAGATTGTTCATGGCATCAGCCAGCGTGGCAGATGGCAACGGCTGAAAATGATCAATGCGATCATCCCCATGCAGGGCTTCTGCGCAAACCAGAAGCAATCCGGCAAGCAGGGTGGCACAAATGGCCTGAAATGGATTCATGGTGTGTCCTCGTGATGAATATTTCGGTTAAATCAGTCCGGTGCGAGAAGCTCTCCTCTCTCCACACGCTAATGATAATCATTTTTATCTGCCCATGCAGAATAATTCCTGCTGCGGGGTTCAGTGGCTGTCTGCTGGCGCAGGCTGCAACGTGTTATAGCAATCAGTATCGGCTTCGGGTAAACTATATATCTTTCTATACGGATTGAAGGATATATACATGGCCGACAGCAACAACGGCAGCTATCTGTTCACTTCGGAGTCGGTCAGCGAAGGCCATCCAGACAAACTCGCAGATCAGATCTCCGACGCCATTCTGGATGCGATTCTGCGCGAGGACAGCCACGCCAGGGTGGCCTGCGAAACCTTCGTCAAGACCGGGGTGGCCATCGTCGGCGGTGAAATCACCACCTCGGCCTGGGTCGATCTGGAAGACCTCATCCGCAAGGTCATTGTCGAAGTCGGCTATGACTCCTCCGAGGTCGGCTTTGACGGCAACACCTGCGGCGTCATCAATATCATCGGCAAGCAATCCTCCGACATTGCCCAGGGTGTGGATCGCGAGATCGCGGAACATCAGGGCGCTGGCGATCAGGGTCTGATGTTCGGCTATGCCAACAATGAAACCCCGGTGCTGATGCCGGCACCGATCTTTTATGCCCATGAACTGGTCAAACAGCACTCCAGAGTGCGTCGCGACAGCGACGACGGCAAGCAGTTTCTGCGCCCGGATGCGAAAAGCCAGGTGACCTTCCGCTATCAGGATGGCAAGCCGGTCGGCATCGATGCCGTGGTGCTGTCCTCACAGCATCATCCCGACATCGAGCAATCGGCGCTGCATGAGTTGCTGATGGAAACCGTGATCAAAAAAGTACTGCCGGCGAAGTGGCTGGATGACAACACCAAATACCACATCAACCCGACTGGCAAGTTTGTCATCGGCGGCCCGGTGGGCGATGCCGGCCTGACCGGTCGCAAGATCATCGTCGATACTTACGGCGGCATGGCCCGCCATGGTGGCGGTGCGTTTTCCGGCAAGGATCCGTCCAAGGTCGATCGCTCGGCCGCCTATGCCTGTCGCTATGTGGCCAAGAACATTGTCGCCGCCGGTCTGGCGGACAAGTGCGAGGTGCAGGTTTCCTATGCCATCGGCGTGGCCGAGCCCACCTCGATTTCGGTCGAAACCTTCGGCACCGGCAAGGTCCCGGACAGCGTCATTGAAAAACTGATCCGGGAGCATTTTGATCTGCGCCCCTGGGGCATCATGAAAATGCTGGATCTGATCCGGCCGATTTACCAGCCGACTGCAGCCTATGGCCACATGGGACGCGAAGATCTGGGGGTCAGCTGGGAACGCACCGACATGGTGAAGCCGCTGCAGGCTGCGCTGGACTGATGCACCGATGCGCCACCGCCTGCTTGCCTGATTGGCGCTGATGCCTCATCGGCAAGCGACGCGGCTGCGAACCCACATACTCAACCATTGATTGAACATTGAACACAGCTTAACGGAGAATGACATGAGCAATGCAGTACCGATAGAGAAGAACAAGCCCGATTACCACGTCGCCGACATCAGCCTGGCCGACTTCGGTCGTCGCGAGATCGCCATCGCCGAAACCGAAATGCCGGGTCTGATGGCACTGCGCGAAGAGTACGCCGACGCGCAGCCGCTGAAGGGCGCACGCATCGCCGGTTCGCTGCACATGACCATTCAGACTGCAGTGCTGATCGAAACCCTGACTCAGCTGGGTGCCGAGGTGCGCTGGGCTTCCTGCAACATCTACTCGACACAGGATCACGCCGCCGCCGCCATCGCCGCCAGCGGCGTACCGGTGTTTGCCTACAAGGGCGAAACCCTGGACGAATACTGGGAGTATACCCATCGCATTTTTGACTGGGACAACGATCATACCGCCAATCTGATTCTGGACGACGGCGGCGACGCCACCCTGCTGATCACCCTCGGTGCCAAGGCCGAGCAGGATCCCAGCGTGCTGGACAACCCGGGCAGCGAAGAGGAAGTGGCACTGTTCAGTGCCATCCGCAAACGCCTGGCCAGCCGCCATGGCTGGTACAGCAAGGTGCTGGGCAACATCCAGGGCGTGACCGAAGAAACCACCACCGGTGTCGCACGCCTGTACCAGTTGCAGAAAACCAACGAGGTCCCGTTCCCGGCCATCAACGTCAACGACTCGGTGACCAAATCCAAGTTCGACAATCTGTACGGCTGCCGCGAGTCGCTGGTGGACGCGATCAAGCGCGCCACCGATGTCATGGTGGCCGGAAAAATTGCCGTGGTCTGCGGTTTTGGTGATGTTGGCAAAGGCAGCGCGCAGTCACTGCGCGGTCTCGGTGCCACCGTCTGGGTCACCGAGATTGATCCGATCTGTGCGCTGCAGGCGGCGATGGAAGGCTATCGCGTGGTGCGCCTGGACGATGTCATCGACAAGGCCGACATCTTTGTCACCGCCACCGGCAATTACCATGTCATCAGCGCCGAGCAGGTGGCGCGGATGAAGCATCAGGCCATTGTCTGCAACATCGGCCATTTCGACAACGAGATCGATGTCGCCGGCCTGGAACAATATGAGTGGGAAAACATCAAGCCGCAGGTCGATCATGTGATCTTCCCGGACGGCAAGCGCATCATCCTGCTGGCCCGTGGCCGTCTGGTCAATCTGGGCTGCGGCACCGGCCATCCCAGCTTTGTCATGTCTGCCTCGTTCACCAATCAGGTGCTGGCGCAGATGGAGTTGTGGCGCAACGGTGACGAGTACGACAGCAAGGTTTATGTGCTGCCCAAGCATCTGGATGAGAAAGTGGCTCGTCTGCACCTGCAAAAAATCGGTGCCAATCTGACCGAGCTGAGCGAGAAACAGGCCGCCTACATCAACGTGGACAAGCATGGTCCATACAAGCCTGATCATTACCGCTACTGAGCACCGCTCAGCACGGCTGATCAACGCCAGCCGCCGCCCCACCGGGGCGGTGTGCCGCCGCTGAAGCCTGCGACATGCACCTGTCACTGGAGATTTTCCCACCGCGTGATGATGCGCAACAGGCGACCCTGGAACAGTGCCTGCAGCAGCTCGCCAGCCTGCAGCCGGAGTATGTCTCGGTCACTTTTGGCGCTGGCGGTTCTACACTGGATCGCACACGCAGCACCGTACTGAAACTGCGCCAGCAGCATGGCCTGGCTGCGGTGCCACACGTCAGCTGCATGGTACCGGACGCCGACAGCGTCAATCGCATGCTCGATGAGTATCTGCAGCATGGCATTGACCGGCTGGTGCTGCTGCGCGGCGATCGCGCCGATGAGCACGAGCACACCGGGCCGTTTCACTACGCCGAAGACCTGGTGCGCCATGTGCGGCAACGCTACGGTGATCAGTTCGCCATCGAAGTGGGCTGTTATCCGGAACTGCATCCGGAATCCAGCTGTGCCCAGGCCGAACTGAAATATCTCAAACGCAAGATCGATGCCGGTGCCTGCGCCGCCATCACGCAGTACTTTTTCAATGCCGATGCCTACTTCCAGCTGCTTGATGACTGCGCGGCAGCGGGCATCGATGTCCCCATCACGCCAGGCATCATGCCGATCACCAACTATCAGCGGCTGGCACGCTTTTCCTCCATGTGCGGTGCAGAAATTCCTCGCTGGCTGGGCAAGCGGCTGCAGAGTTTCGACGACCCGCAATCTTTGCGTGAGTTCGGTACCGATTTTGTCTGTCGGTTGTGTGAGCGTCTGCTGCAGGGCGGCGCCCCCGGCCTGCATTTCTATACCCTGAACCGCGCCGGTGCCACGCTGGACATTGTCAACCGCCTGCTGCCGGATCGGCGCCGGTTGGTACGCGCCGGCTGAACCATCAATCCAGCCACATGCGCAGCAGACCGCCGCGCACCTGCTGCAGACGCAGCCTGCAGTCGGTGTTGTCATTGCTTTCCGGCAACTGGCTCAGCACGCTGTCCAGGTTGAACAGCAACTCGCGCTGATCGGCGCGCCGGATGCGACTTTGCAGCCAGCCGACCACGGCCAGACGCACCCCGCGCGTGACCCGATTGACCTCGTGCAGACAGCCACTGGGGTAAAGGATCAGATCACCTGCCGCCAGCTTCACCGACTCCACCCCGGCGGCATCATGCAACAGCAGAGCGCCGCCGTCATAGCTGTCGGGCGCAGACAGAAACAGCGTGAACGACAGATCCGTGCGTACACCGTCGATGAGCGCACCGTCGTTGTGCAGGCCATACGCCATGCCGACGCCATAGCGGCTGAACTGCAGCCGCGCGAAACGGGCCGGTCGTGCCGCCGCCTGAAACACGCTGTGCCGAGCCAGCAGCTGTTCAATCAGCTGCAGCGCACCCTTGACTTCGGGGTGCTGCGGTGCGGCCTGCTGATTATGCTTGACCGCCGCCGCAGCACTGCCGGCGGTGCTGTCACCGGCAATAAAGATGTCCGGCTCGGCCAGCAGCGACTGCAGAGCAGTCAGCCGGTCGCGTGGCAGGATGTTGGTGATGGCAAGATGCATGGCGGTTTTTGGCGATCCGTATGTTGCTGACGGCATCTTTGGCAATGATAACTGTTATCATTTGCGTTGTAGTATTCCTATTATTACCCGAGAGGCCATGCACATGTTAAAACGAACCAGATTGTGGCACAGCATGAGTGTCTGCACCATCGCCGGTGCTTCCCTGCTCAGCGGCTGCCAGTCCAGTGATGACGCCGCCAGCGACACCAGTGCGCAGAATCAGCAAGCGGCAGCTGAGACGGCATCCGGACCGACTGCGGCACCACCCACTGCCAGCGGCGAAGGTGAGGCTGAGGGCGAAGGCGAAGGCCGCATGGCGGTTGATCTTGAGGATCATCTGCGCATCAACGATGCCGCCTATCTCGGCCAGCTGGATCTGATCAGCGGACATTTGCTGGTGGGCATGAAGCTGTTCGAACAGGGCAGTCTGGAGGCCGCCAGAACACACATGAAACACCCCGGCGACGAGCTCTACAGTCAGCTCGAAGCCGCATTTTCCAGCCGCAACCTGCCCGGTTTCTCGCCAGAGCTTGAGGCACTGGCCAACGCCATGGCCGGCGGTGAGGATGTCGCAGCCGCGCGGCAGGCCTACGCCGACCTGCAGCAGGCCATGCGCGAACACGAAAGCGCTGTGAACGACGCCCGCGCTCCGGCCATGCTGCTGCAGCGGGTGACGCAGCTGCTGCGCACCGCAGCCGACGAGTACGCCATCGGTATCGTGGCCGGCAAGGTCGACAACGTGCATGAGTATCAGGACGCCTGGGGCTTTACCGATCACGCCCGATCACTGCTGCAGTCCAGCGACCACAGCGACGCCGAAGTGCAGCAGGCCATACAGCGTGCGCTGACTCTGCTCAACGGCCTGCGGCCATTGTGGCCGGGGCTGATCCCGCCACCGCAGGTCAGTGGTGATGCATCTGAACTCTATGGCGCAGCAGCGCGGATCGAGTTTATTGCCAGTGGTTTGTCCGATGGCAATGCCTGAATATCATTGGTCACACCAGCTCCATGCATTACGCTGTAGCTGAAGGAAACGTCACCACATGCTCGGGCACGGCACGGATGCCGATCAGTTCGCCGGGTTCATGCACCTGATGGCTGGGGGCAAGACAGAGCAGCTGTTCGGCATCCATCTGCAGCGTGTACATGTAATGACTGCCACGGAAAGTGCGCTCGATGACGCGGGCGCGCACCGGTGAGTCGGCGTCGATGATAACGTCGTCGGGGCGAAACAGCACTTCCACGGCCGCGCCGTTGACCTGCGGCAGGCTGCTGGCACTGCACAGTCGGCCCAGTGCACACATGACATGCCGAGCATCCGTCACCTGCCCGCTGAGCAGCCGTCCCTCGCCGACAAAATCCGCCACCAGCTGACTGACCGGCTCATGATAGATGGTGTAGGCGCTGTCCCATTGCAGCAGCCGGCCGGCGTGCATAACACCGATTTCGTCACACATGGCAAAGGCCTCGTGCTGATCATGGGTCACCAGCAGGACGGTGACGCCGTCCTCACGAAAGATCCGTCGCAACTCACGCGGCAACTCCACCCGCAGTTGCGGGTCCAGATCCGAGAACGGCTCGTCCAGCAGCAGCAGTCCGGGCCGTGGCGCCATGGATCTGGCGATGGCGACACGCTGCTGCTGCCCCCCGGACAACTCATGCGGAAACGCCTGTGCCTTGTCCGGCAAGCCGATCAGATCGAGCAACTCGCCGATGCGTTGACGACGCTGTTGCCGGGACAGTCGCTGCAGACCGAAGCCGATGTTCTGACTCACGTCCAGGTGCGGAAACAGCGCCAGATCCTGCATCACATAGCCGATTCGGCGCTGCTCCGGTGGCAGCATGTGTGCGGCACTGCTGACGATCCGGTCGTGCAGCAGAATCTCGCCAGCACTGGGCTGCACGAAGCCGGCGATGGCTCGCAGCAGTGTGGTCTTGCCACAGCCACTGGGGCCGATGATGCTGCCGATGCTGCCTTCACCCAGGCGCAGATCGACCTGTCGCACGGCAGCGATGTGATCAAACTGCACGCTCAATTGTCGGGTTTCGAGCAAAGTCGTCATGCGGCTGTTCCAGGCACTTGTGGTGCGGCTGTGCTGACAGTCCTGCGCTCCAGTGACCGGCTCAGCAACAACACCGGCAGCAGCCCCACCAGCGCAATGCACAGTGCACTGGGTGCTGCGGCGATCAGCATTTCGTCATCGGCCAGCTCATACGCGCGCACCGCCAGCGTATTGAAATTGAACGGGCGCAGAATCAGCGTCGCCGGCAATTCCTTGAGCACATCGACAAACACCAGCAGCAGGGCAGTCACCATGGTGCCACGCAACAGCGGCAGGTGCACCCGGCGCAGCATCTGCCAGGGCCGGCAACCCAGTCCGGCCGCGCTGACATCCATGGCCGGGCTGATCTTGGCCAGGCCCGATTCGACACTTTGCAGCGACACCGACAAAAACCTCACCAGATAGGCAAACACCAGTGCCACCAGCGTACCGCTCAGCAGCAGCCCGCTGGACACCCCAAAGCGGGCACGCAACAGACTATCGAGCTGATTGTCCAGCAAGGCCAGCGGAATGATCACACCCACCGCAATCACCGTGCCGGGAATGGCATAGCCCATACCAGCGATGCGCGTGGCTGCCTGCACCACCAGTGCGCGGTGCATCCTGGCAGCAAACGCCAGCAGCACCGCCAACGCCACCGCCAGCACTGCGGTCATGCCGGCCAGACTGAAACTGTTCCACAGCAGGCCAGCAAAGTCGCGATCAAACTGCCCCAACCCCTGGCTCAGAGTCCACCAGGCAAGCTGTCCGGCCGGCAGCACAAAACCCAGCATCACCGGCAGCGCACAGGCAAGCACGGCCAGCCAGCGCAAACCCGATGACGGCCGATAGCGGGCAATCTGCTGATAGCGCGAGCCGCCACTGGCAAAGCGGCGGCGGCCACGCGACCAGCGTTCCAGCACAATCAGACTCAGAATCAGCAGCAGCAGCACCGACGCCAGCTGTGCCGCTGCGACGCGATCACCCATGCCAAACCAGGTGCGGAAGATGCCGGTGGTAAAGGTCTGCACGCCAAAATACTTGACCGTGCCATAGTCGGCCAGGGTTTCCATCAGCACCAGCGCCAGCCCGGCGATGATGGCCGGTCGCGCCAATGGCACGCCTACGCGCCAGAACACCGCCAACGGCCGCAGTCCCAGACTGCGGGCCACGTTCAGCGCATTGGCCGACTGCTGGGCAAATGCCGCACGCGCCAGCAGATAGACATACGGATACAGCACCAGCGCCAGCACCAGTGCAGCACCCGGCAGATTGCGAATGCCGGGAAAGAAATAATCGCCGGCCTGCCAGCCGGTCCAGCTGCGCAGGGCGCTCTGCAGCGGGCCGGCAAAATCCAGCATGCCCGCATAAGCGTAGGCGGTGATGTAAGCCGGCAATGCCAGCGGAAGCAGCAGCAACCAGCTGAACTGGCGGCGACCGGGGAACTCGACCATCACCGTCAGCCAGGCGCACACGGTGCCAATGAGCACGGTGGCGCTGCCCACCAGCAGGGCCAGCCACAGGGAATTGCGCAGATAGCCCGGCAGCACCGTGGCCAGCAGATGCTGCCAGACGGTGGATTCACCGAGCAGCACATGTCCGGCGATCACCAGCACCGGCATTGCCAGCAGCAGCGCCAGCAAAACACTGCTCCAGCCCCACAAATTGCGTGGCAGGATGTGGCGAAATGCTGGCTTGCGTGCTGTAATCGGCGGCTGTTGAGCCGACACCACGCTGGCGGCGTTGTGCATCAGAGCATCAACGCCAGCCAGCGCGATCCATCAGCATGACAGCGGCGGCATTGTTCTTGCCCAGCACGGACAGATTGAGCTGATCCATGTTGAACTCACCCAGTGCGCGCAGCACTTCACTGGCAGCCACATCCTCACGCACGGGGTATTCGTTGTTGACCTCGGCATACCACTGCTGTGACGATTCGCTGAGCAGAAACTCCAGCAGTTGGCGAGCCGCCTCCGGGTGTGGCGCATGTCGGGTGATGGCGGCACCGCTGATATTGATGTGCGCACCATGACCATCCTGATCCGGCCACACCACCGCCAGTTGCTCCGCCGTGGCCTTTTGCTGTGGATCATTCAGCATGCGTGCATAGTAATAGGTGTTGGCCACCGCCAGATCGCACTCACCGGCCGCCACAGCCAGCAACTGATCGGTGTCGCCACCCTGCGGCGAACGCGCCAGATTGGCCACCACGCCTGCGGCCCAGGCCTCGGTCGCAGCCTCGCCCTGATGCTCGATCAAAGCCGCCACCAGCGACTGGTTGTAGATGTTGTCGGACGAGCGGATACAGATGCGCCCGCGCCAGGCCGGGTCGGCCAGTTGTGCATAGCTGTTGATGGCATCGGCGGGCACGCGCTCACGGTGCCGGAAAATGACCCGCGAACGCACCGACAGGGCGTACCACAGGCCGTCGGGATGGCGCAGATGAGCCGGCACCAGCTGCTGCAGCGCCTCGCTGTCCACCGACTGCAGCACATCGGCCTCCACCGCTCGCTGCAGATTGCCGGCATCCACGGTGATCAGCATATCCGCCGGCGTGTTGCGCTGTTCATTGCGCAAACGCGTCAACAAGGCACCGGCCTCGGCGCTGAGCAGGTTCACCTCGATGCCGGTCTGCTCGGTAAAGCGCTCCAGCAGCGGCTTGATCAACTGCTCCTTGCGTGCCGAGTAGACATTGACTTCATCGGCTGCGTGCAGCACTGACGTGCACAACAGCAAACCACACAGCAGCAGCATCGTGCCGCAGCGGGTGATGCGGCCGAATCTAGCGAAAGAGATGTTCATGGATAACACCGAAATCAGCTTAAATGAGAGTGATTCTCATTATATTCCCTGCCCGATGGCAGTGTCAATGCATCACCTGCCTGCGCCTGGAACTGTCGAGAATTCACGTTGTACAGCCATGATGCTTGAGGCCATTCCTGATCATGCCTTACTTGCCTCATGATCGCTTTTGCTGCATCATCCCAGCAGGGAAGGTTAGGTAGGTCTATCAGAAAATGGCGATACAGAGGGTTGGAAAAGTTGACACCATTCGCGTGAAAAAGCGGATAGTGCAGAAAGGCCTTATGGAAATTGCCGGGTTTTTCGGCAGGATACGCCACAATTTGAGCGTCGGCGACATCAAAACCAGCGTTTTAACCACCGTATTCAATGCTCGAGGTTTTTGCCCACATTTTCAAGTTATTTATCACAATCCACTGCTGGGTTGACTTGAGGTGTATTTCCTCTACGCAGATGAGAGCGGTGATGTCGGGCTGGCCGGTAGCCCCACAGCTTTCTTCTGTTTAAGCGGTTTTGTAGTCCACGAACTTCGGTGGCACAATACACTTGAAGCCATCATTGAGCTTAGGCGAGATCTGAAGCAAAAATATGGCTTTAAGCTTCGTGACGAAATACACGCAGCCGATTTCATACATCGCCCGCGACAACTGGCGAGAATTCCCAAATCAATACGTTTGCGGCTACTTCGGGACGCCATAGATTTTCAGGCAGCGCTCCCCGATATAAGCATCATTAATGTGGTCGTGGATAAGCGGGATAAGCAGCCCGGCACAGACATCTTCGAGATGGCGTGGACGACACTCATTCAGCGATTTCATAATACTATGTCGCACAAAAATTTCCCGGGGCCTCAGAATCCCGTCGACAAAGGATTGCTGGTCGTTGACCAAACCGATGAAGTGAAGCTTCGAAATCTAAGCCGAAAGATGCGGCGCTACAACCCAGTTCCAAGCGCTTATGGGCAGAGGAGCATTGCGATACCGATCACAACAATCGTCGAGGATGCAGTCCATCGAAACTCTCAGCATTCCTACTTCATCCAGCTCGCTGACGTGAACGCGTACTTTCTGTTCCAGAAGTACCAACCATGTGGATACGTGCAGCGTAAGGGGGCGCGAAACTACTTCAGCAGACTTGATCCAGTACTCTGTACCATGGCCAGTCGCAGCCATGCCCAGGGAATCGTGGAGAGGTGAAAAAGAAAGGGCCCTTACGGGCCCGGTGGATCCTACTGTGAGGTCTAGCCCCAGGTCAGATCCACTCTCAGAGTGACATAGTCAAGGGTTCTTGTCAATGGTTAACTCATTGGAGCTATGATCTGTGTAAATCGGGGTCCATACGCTCATGAAGGATACGAATGATTTCCACCATGTCAGTTACGCGGTAGTAGATTACGTGGGATCCTTCTGGTAACTTGCGGTAACCTTGATAAATCTCATCGCAGATGCTACCGATCGAGTGATTTTTAGCAATAAGCGCAAAGGCTTCATCAAGCTGCCCGAGATAGTGGTTTCTCTTTGCCTTCCCCCATCTGCGTTCAGTGAACCGCCCAATTCGGAGCAAATCTTGTCGAGCGGCTCGGGAGATCCGGAATTTCTCTTTAGCCACTCGCGTTCTCGTCCAGTTCGGAGATCACCGATTCCAGTGAGTAATTGGCGAACCCGCTTTCCTCACCTACTTTGACTGCCTGCCGCAAAGCCCGGACTTTTTCCTCGCGTTCCTCAAGCAATCGCAGGGCTGCTCGTACTACCTCACTCGCCGAGCCGTAGCGGCCTGCCGCCAACTGTTGAGAAATGAACTCGTCAAAGTGTCCACCCAATGTAATGCTTGTGTTCCTTGCCATCTTGAACCTCTGGATACCAGTAAGCACCAGTTTATGGTACACACGTTTAACTTATGCTTCAACAGCAATCAGGAAAGCTCAGGACCAGCTAATACTGTCAAACTCGGTGGCGGCCTGATCAACGGTTCCTTGAGTGCCGATTTGACTTCGACTCATCCACTGCGTACAACACTGACGTGCACATCAGCAAAACACACAGCAGAGTGATTGAGCTCCAGCGGATTATATCGTACAGTCGTGACGACCAGTAAAACTGCTGCCAATGTAGTCATCTTCACTACACATATTGCACGGCGCACACAGTGACTGTCTCAGTGATTGTAAGACGTGGATTGCACAGAAATCACGGTAGAATGGAGCATATTCAGGGCGAAATCTGTTGGAGCCAGACCCCAGCATGCAGCAACCGATGCCGAGAAATCTATGACGATTGGCTGAAAATGTTGTAGGATAGTCGCTATGATGTCAGCTGTCGTCAGCCACTTCTCTCTGCCGACAGTTCAGCTATCTTTGGTCACTCTTCTGTAGTTGTCTCAAGCTCTAGAGTGTAATATGTACATCAGATATTGACCCATAGAGAGTCATGAAGGAATCACTAGCCAGACTGCATGATATCGACGCACATTGGAAAATCCTATTTTTCTCCATATCCATCATATTGATTGCCGGAGTATTGCCTAGCCTCATCAGCAGTAATTGGCTGTGGTTTTCGAGGAGTGGCGCATTATTGGTGGTTTATGGGATTTACGTTGTTTGGCGTGACATCAAAGGAGTAATTCATACAGCCCTAGATAATGTGAATGATGCAGCATCGACTAAATTCTGTGAAAATTCAGACAAAATCTCCGAATTAGTGAAAATTCTTCAGCAAAATAATAGAAGGCTATACAGCACTATCGAATTTATTATTCTGGCAGTCGGCACCATCATTTCTGCATATGGCGAACTTTTGAATGAATTTCACAGCTAACAAATTCTTGCTTACGACAATAACATACTGTCACATCTTCGCTTGTGAAACCTGTTAGGGAGAGACCCCAGCATGCAACAACCAACAAAGTGAAAACTATGGAAAAAAAATGTTGTAGAATAACTCATCTGGATGGTGGATGTCCTGAGCTACTTATAACAAGTCGCTCAAGATCACTTTGGTCCGGTGAGGCCTCTGCTGGACGCGCTTACGCGTCCCGCCTAGCTAAATCGTTAGATCGCACTGGAAGTTCACATGAAACTCACTGCAAAAGAGCTATTGCGATTCGCCAAGGAAGCGCAGAATCATAGTTGGGAAACTATGACTGGGAAGACCTTCAAAATTGAAGTTCGGAAGAAGGGAATCGGGATCATTCCTAGTACCGGAAAGCCACGACAAATCGCCAATTCAGAAATTGTTGAGTTTTGCTGTCTGTACAGCGCAAATCCATCCCTAAAGACTACAGATTACAAGGATCTCTTCAACAAATCCTATCTAGTTGCCATTGTTTCGAAATACGACCCAGCTATCGGCGAGATCAAATCGGCCGAAGAATCATCTATTGTGCGACTTCTCAAAGAGGGAGCAACAAAACAGGTTCACGTCAATGCCTATGAACGAAATACAGCGGCACGTGTGAAATGCATTGAGGCCCACGGCTCTTCATGTGTCATCTGCGACTTCAACTTCGAAGAACACTACGGATCATTTGCTGCAGGTTTCATTCACGTTCATCACCTGAATCCGCTTGCTGAGACCACGGGGGAGCGAGTCGTCGATCCGGTGAAAGACTTACGTCCTGTCTGCCCGAACTGTCACTCTGTTATTCACATGCGGGGTGGCTGCCTCTCTATCGAAGAGATCAAAGGCATAGTGAAAGGTACAATATAACGATTGCGTTCAATCGGAAAATTGACTGCGCTGGCGATCCGCAAATTGAGGCGGGAGATCGGGAGATAGGCCACCCACGATCGTGATACACCATAGCCACACCTTAATGCAAGTCTTAATCACGACGTTCAACTAAAGCGATCAACACCAGACTGAATTTTTCCCCTGTTCAATCATCGCCAATTAATTCCAGCAGCAGCTCTTCTGCCTCGCGTCGCAACGGGTTGTTCTCAGGGTAGGCTGCCTGGCGAATTTCAGCGGCTTCGATGACCAGTGCGCGCGCTTCCTCCAGACGGCCTTGCGCCTGTGCAGCACGGCCCAGCCCGAGCAGACTCCAGGCGATGTGAGGATGGCCGGCCGGTAACGCCGCGCGTCTTATTTCCAGCGATCGGCGGTACTCGGTCTCGGCGGCCTTGATCCGCTCGGTGGCCAGCAGCAATGCCGCCAATTCGGTATGTACCACTGCCACCTGCGGATGGTTGGAACCCAGTTGCTCGACCAGTTGCTTGAGTGACGCGCGAAACAACGGCTCGGCCGTGCTGACGTCGCCGATTTCGCGCAAAGCGATGGCCAGGTTCAGGCGTGCCTGGGCAATGCGGTAATGATCAGGCTCCAGCGCCGTCTCGCGCACCTTGAGCGCATCTCGCAGCAACCGCACCGCCTCATTGCTGTCACCGTAGTCTTTCAGCATCAGGCCCAAATTGGTCAATGTTTGTGCCAGATCGGGATGATCGGATGCCAGCAGATCACGCCGCAGCACCAGCGCTTCGCGCAATGCCGGTTCAGCTCGCACTGGGTCGCCGGCCAGGTAGTGCATCAGGCCCAGATTGTTGAGCAACGTGGCCGTGGCCGGTCCAGCCGGCCGGGTGGAATCGGCTGCGTCCAGTTGTCGGCGTATCAGCAGGGCTTCATCCAGCAGTTCGACGGCTGCTTGTATTCACCGAGGCGAAACCGGGCTGAACCGGCATCGTTGAGCCGTTGCGCCAGCCGCCTTGGCTCGACCGCAGGATCGGCACGCGTCAGACGGATGCTTTCATCGAGCAATTCCATGGCTTCTGCGGCGTCACCGGCCTGCGCCAGCGTGCGCGCCAGCCCGGCCAGTGCCCGGGCGCGTATCGTGGCATCAAGGTCGTGCCCGAGCTGTTCGCGGTACGCCGCTTCGGCCTGCTCGAAACGGCCTGACAGAAAATGATTGTCGGCCAACTCCAACTCCACCACGACGTGTTCGGCAGGTGACAATTTGCCAAGCTCCCGTGCCTCTTCCAGCAGCGACCGCGCGGTCAGGTAATCCCCTAGCCGCTGATAGGTGCGCCCCATGATCGAGGCAAAGCGCGAACGCACCTCGCGTGCCGGATCGCTGCTAGTGTAGTGTCCTAAACTGCAGCATGAAATGCTGCGTTTTGACGAGCACGATTTACTTTCTCTAAGATGGTTTCAACTGATTTCGTCCAAGTAAATGGTTTGGGATTATCATTGTGTCGCTTAATGTATTCATAAATT